>NZ_JBXWPG010000009.1:0-171251 GCF_059611285.1 Ruegeria sp. CDSA236 | reverse complement strand
CCCTCACCCGCAGGCGTCGGGTTGATCGCCGTCACCAGAATCAGCTTGCCGTCCTCACGGCCCTGAACCGAATTGATGAAGTCCTGGCTCACCTTTGCCTTGTCATGGCCATAGGGCAGAAGATCAGCAGATTCGATGCCGATCTTCGCACCAATCTCCTGAATCGGCTTCTTCTTCGCCTCACGCGCAATTTCGATGTCAGATTTATAGCTCATTGGGTTTCGGTCTCCCTGCATAAAATAGGCCAATAGTGTTCCAACCAGAACGGCAAGGAGCCGAACCAGATTCGCATATATTTTTCTTTAAAGTAAATATTTATTCCCTAGGGTCAATATGCGAGTTTAACACTCCCTGAAAGTGCTACTCGATTCATCATTAGGAAACAGAGGCTGGCCACAGCGATCAGGCGTATCTTTTCCGACCCGCGCTGAGACCAAGCAACCAATCTTCAACGATGCGCTGCTCTGGGAAAGCTTTGTGAAGAGGCCTTTTTAACAGGTAGTATCCGGACTGTGTTCGCACTGATGCGCCCTGAACCGGTCTGACCAAAGTGCCGCTTTCAAGCAATGGGTCAACAAGATGGGCCCAACCCAATGCAATTCCCAGTCCATCGACAGCTGCTTGCACTGACAACGGATAGGTATTGAACTCCACTGCCTGTTCCATCGAGGACGTCGATACGCCATTGCCACTGAACCAAGTGCGCCATGTCATCCACTCTGCATGGCCACTGGCCACTTCAATAAGGTCCAGTTCCGGCAGCGCAGATATATCTGCCGCCTTGGGGTTGCTCTTGAGATACTCTGGGCTGCAGACCGGAAATACGGTTTCTCCGAACAAAAGCTGTGCCTCGTATCCCGGCCAATCGCCATCTCCACGCAGGATCGTCAAGTCCATCGAATCCGACAGGCACTCTGCGTCGCTGTCAGAAGAGACCAGCGAAATACGGATGCGGCCATTTGATTTGTTGAACTTGCGAAGTTGCGGCATCAGCCAAAGAGAAGCGACAGAGTTGGTGGCGGAGATCGATACCGTGTTGGCCTGATGTTTGGCCAGCATATCCCGGCTGACATCCCGCATCAGGTCCAGCGACTTCTCCACGGTTGCCAGCAGGATGGCCCCTTGTTGGGTAAGCGAAACAGATCGGTGCCCTCGCACAAACAACGGCACATCATAGTGTTGCTCTAGCAACCGCACTTTGCGGCTGATCGCCGTTTCAGAGATGTTCAGAACCTTACTGGCCTGCGCAAAGCTCTGCGCCTTTGCGGCAGCTTCAAACGCCAACAAATAGTCGAGCGGTGGAAGGACTTTCCCTGTGACTGAAGTTTTCTTTGGCATTTCAGAGCGGATTCCCGAACTGGACGTTATAGCGATCGAAAAACATTTGGCCTCATCTGCTGGCAATCGATCAGGCAACTAATTGTTAAGATAGCAAAAAGTCGGGTTAGCCTCAAGAATTTATAGCCAAAGACCCTCAAATTTCTGTTCTGCGTCTGGGGCGATTCTGCGCAGAATGCACAAATTCGGGGCCGGAAGAGTCCACAACCTAAAAAATGAACATCACTCAGGGAGCAAACATGAAACTTACAAACCTCCTTTCTGCTGCAACTTTGGCAGCAGTAGCGGGAACAGGGGCGACTGCAGAAGACAGCAGCGACCCGATCGTGATCCCAATTCACAATTGGTCCAGCCAGATCGTGATGTCGAACGTTGTCGGCCTGATCTTTGAAGAGATGGGCAACAACGTCGAATACGTCACCACCGACAGCCAGGCGGTCTATGAATCGGTGCGTCTGGGCGATGTGGCGTTGGAGATGGAAGTCTGGGAAGGCGCGTTTGGCGCGTCCTACAGGGCGGCATTGGAAAAAGGTGGCCTGCATGACGCAGGTGATCATGACGCCGTTACACGTGAGGATTGGTGGTATCCCATGTGGACCAAGGAATCCTGCCCGGGCCTGCCAGATTGGAATGCATTGAACGACTGCGCGCACCTGTTCGCGACAGCCGAAACCGGCGACAAGGGACGGTATCTGGATGGTCCAGTTGACTGGTTGAAGCATGGTAAAGAACGCGCCGAAGCACTTGATCTGAACTTTACCGTGATCAATGCGGGTTCAGCCGCAGCCCTTTGGGCCGAGATTGGCGCGGCTGAGGCCGACAAAACGCCGGTACTGGTTTTTAACTGGACGCCAAACTTTGCCGAAGCCGTCTGGCCTGGTGAGTTCGTTGAGTTCCCAGCATGGGAAGACGGATGCGACAAAGACCCGGCCAAGGGTCCTAATCCGAATGCGTTGTATGATTGCGGCAACCCCGCCAAAGGCTACCTGAAAAAGGCAGCCTGGGATGGTATGAAAGACAAATGGCCGGCCGCGTATTGCGCCCTGACAGAGATTTCTTTCACCAATCCGCAGATTGCTGAGATGGCGAAGCTGGTCGACACAGATGAGCTTGAACCGGAAGAAGCCGCCGAAGAATGGCTGGACGCCAACCGCGCTGTCATCGATCCTTGGATCAGTTCCTGCAGCTCATAATCCGGCTACATCCACCGAAACTGGCGCGGCCTTGACCATCTGATCGATGCAAGGCCGCGCTCAACAAGAAAGTTAGGCAGCCATGTCCGCCACAGCGCCTGTCATCTCAGCCAAAAATGTATGGAAACTGTTTGGGCCCTCGCCAGAGAGCTACCTGAAGTCCATGCCCGCTGGCCGCGGTTTTGATGAAATCCGTGCAGATGGTTATATCGCCGGTGTCAAGGATGTCTCGATTGAGGTTGGCCGCGGCGAAATGCTGGTCATCATGGGTTTGTCAGGGTCAGGCAAGTCGACGCTGGTACGTTGCTTTTCGCGCCTGCACGACATTACAGGTGGAACGATTGAGGTTGACGGTCAGGACATCATGAGCCTGAGCGAGCGCGATCTGATTGAATTGCGCCGAAACAAGATGGGCATGGTGTTTCAGTCTTTCGGACTGCTGCCACATCGCACGGTTTTGGACAACGTGGCCTTTCCGTTGGAAATGCGCGGACAAGATCGTCATGATCGGCGCGAACGCGCGCTGGAAGTCATCAAGTTGGTGGGCCTTGAAGGTCGGGAAGAATACTTCCCACGGGAATTGAGCGGCGGCCAACAGCAAAGAGTGGGAATCGCCCGGTCGCTCGCCATTGAACCCGATATCTGGTTTCTGGACGAGCCATTCTCGGCGCTTGATCCACTGATCCGCCGCGAAATGCAGGATGAATTCCTGCGATTGCAAGAGATGCTGGGCAAAACCATCGTTTTCATCACGCATGATTTTGACGAAGCGCTACGTCTGGCAGACCGGATTGCAATCATGCGCAACGGCGCGGTCGAACAATGTGACACCCCCGACAAGATTGTGATGAACCCTGCCACCGAGTACGTGGCCAAGTTTACCGAAGATGTCGACAAGGCCCGGGTCGTACATGCCAAAGGCCTGGCAAAACCTGTGAACGGTCATGCCTTGGAGGGCGCACCAATCAATGGTGGATCAACCATTCACGAACTGGCGCGGGTTCTTGTCAACGACAACCGCATTCTTTTGCCGGTGGCGGATGACAAAGGCGTTGTCACCGGTGTTTTGGAACGTGACGCCGCATTGAATGTTCTGCTTGGAGCTGAATGATGGCGGCGCTGTCCACCGAAGTACCGGACACTTCAGACGGGACGTGGGGAAAAACCAGAGTCCTGACTACACTGCTGGCCGCCGCCTTCGTGCTGATCGTTGCCAAAGCTGTCGGAGTTCTGCCCGAATGGCTAAACCGCATCCCCGAAGCCGCGATTCCGCCGACGGCGCAGGTTCTGGATGCAGTCTTCTACTTTATCCAAAATGATCTTGGCCTGATCTATGTCACACGATTTATCGCCGAAGGTCCGCTTGAGTTCCTGCTGGATACGTCAGCGAACCTTCTGGAAGGCAAGCGCCGTTGGCCCAATCTAGGCCCGATCCCATGGTCCGCAATCGCCGCAGTGGCAGCCGTCGTCGGCTACGCCGTAGGTGGTTGGCGTCTGGCCGCATTAGGCGCGGGAACCTTCATCTGGACGGCCGCGATCGGGCAGTGGAAGATCGCCATGCAGACGATGTCTGTCATCGTGGTTGCCGCACCGCTGGCGTTTCTTTTGGGCTTGATACTGGGCATCGCCGCCTGGAAATACCGCTGGTTCGAGCGGATGCTGAAACCCATGCTGTCCGTGCTGCAAACCCTGCCCTTCTTTACGTATCTCTTGCCAGCAGTGATCTTTTTTAAGGTCGGACCGACAGCTGGGGCCGTCGCAACAATTACTTTTGCCATCCCGCCGATGATCCTGATGACCACTCTGGGCTTGAAAAAAGTCAGCCCCGAAGTGATCGAAGCAGGCCAGATGTCTGGATGTACCAAATGGCAGATGTTGCGCCACGTCTACGTTCCAGCCGCGCGGACCGAGGTTCTGGTCGGCGTCAATCAGGTGATCATGTTGTGTCTTGCGATGGTTGTTCTGACCGCCTTTATCGGAATGCCCGGTCTTGGCGCGAAACTGCTGGCGATGATGGGTAGTTTCAAGCTGGGCCGTTCTTTCGAGATTGGCGTAACCATCGTCCTTCTGGCTGTCACGTTGGATCGGATGTCAAAGGCCTGGGTCGTCAAACAGCCAGTGCACTTCGAACGCGGCACCCCATGGTGGAAGCGCCACCAGATTTCGCTGGTCGCACTGGGTCTGTTTGTTGGGTTCACTCTGCTGTCTCAGGTCTTCCCGATCCTGGCCGAAATTGGCCGCAAGCAGCATCTAAGCCAGGGCAAGGAAATCGACGTGGTTATCAAGTCGTTCCTGGCCATCGACATGATCAAAGGGACAACCGAATGGTTGCGCTGGTTTCTGAACGTCAAGGTTCTGATTCCATTCCGGAATACGCTACTCGCCATTCCAACTCCCGCGTTCATCCTTCTGGTTGTTTCCTTTGCTTATTGGGTTGGTGGCCGAAAGCCCGGCATCTACGCAGCAGTCTTCTTTACGATTGTCGCGTTCTCGGGCTGGTGGGATCGGTCGGTTATTACTTTGTATACCGTGATCTCGGCCGTTGCGCTGGCAACCATGATCGGTATCCCCCTGGGCGTTGTCGCTGCGCGGTCCGCGCGTTGGTCCAAGAGCATTTTGCTGGCTTGCGACACTGCGCAAACCTTCCCCAGCTTCATTTACTTGATCCCTGCGATCATGTTGTTCGGGGTCAATGATGTCGCGGTTGTGTTCTCGATTCTGATCTTCGCCGCCGTCCCGCTGATCCGGTACACTATTATTGGCCTCAGCAACGTGCCGCCGGAAATGACCGAGGCAGCAGATATGTCCGGCTCGACCCGCCGGCAAAAACTTATGTCGGTACAGTTCCCTCTGGCGCTGCCAACTATGGCGGTCGGGTTTAATCAAGCCATCATGTTCGCCTTCTTCATGGTCATTATCGCGGCCTTCATTGGAACGCAGGATCTGGGGCAGGAACTTCAACGAACTCTGGCAGGTACCGAACTGGGCAAGAACTTTGTGCTCGGCATGAATGTCTCGCTGATGGCGCTTACCTTCGACATGGCGATCAGCAGCTGGGCTGATCAGCGCAAAAAGCGGTTGGGGCTCGACTAAGATGGCACAACAACAGAGCGCACGCACCGTTATCCGCTTCGATGACCCCGGATTTGTCCGGATGCGGATGGACGGCCTGCCCGATGCGCAGGTCTGGTGGAAGAATATCAGTTTCGATGAAGAAACCGGACAAGGCAGCTATCTGATGAAGATGGCGCCAGGCACACGTTCGAACCCTCATGTCCATTACGGGCCGGAAGAGTTCTTTGTGCTTGAGGGCGATCTGACCGACCACGACGGGTTTCGATATCGCAGCGGCGATTTTGTCAGCCTTGCTGCCGGGTTCAGCCACTATTCGCGAACCGAGGCGGGATGCCTCTTGGTGGTCACCCATCGCGGTGCAACCGAAGCCATTCAGGAAAACACACTATGAATGTGAAGCCGGCCTTCGAAGTTCCATTCGAACGCAGCGGGGTTCTGGTCCCCGGCCTTCCGATCCTGCCGCATGGAACGGAACGCCACCCGATCCCCGGAATGGGGTCGCGCGCGGTACCGGTGTCCAAGGGCGATACCATCACGCTGCTGGACCGCGATGGGATGCAACCGGCTGAGATGGTCTTCTTTTCTCCTGACCGAAGCTCCGATGCAGCCATGCTGGGCACTCAGGGGCATGGACGGCCCGAAGGTTTGATCACAACCCTCGCAAATGGATCAGCATCTGGCAAAAAAGTTCTGCGTGCATTGGAAATCGCGGGCTTCGACATCGGAAAAGGTGACGCAATCCGGGCATTCGCTGGCGGTTCACGCCCGGGCGACATGGTGCATTTCGTGGCAGAAAGCGATGGTCTTTTGATTGTCGCTGCACCAGGCAAGGCTATGCGCCCCGAGGACAACAACCCTCCTACGGATATCATCTTGTACATCCAGCGCTCAGCGCCCGGATTGGAAAAGCCTGATGTCGGACCGCCCGATCCGCTGGCCGATCCGCTTAAGGATTTCAATATTCAGCCGGGAAATGCGCACTCATATGAAGTGAAGGCCGGTGAATTCATCCAGATCGTCGATATACGTGGCCGAGAGTGTTCCGATTTTCAGGCATTCAGCCGCCGCGCACTGGATCAGGGGATCGAGCGTGAAATCGACCCGACAACAACACGCAGCCTGATGGGCAGCTTGTATCCTCAACCCGGGATTTTCTCAAAGTACTGGTCAGTAGATCAAGAGCCTCTGATCGAAATCGTTCAAGATACCTGTGGGCGCCATGACACGTTCGGTCTGGCCTGTACGGCGCGATATTACGAAGACCTTGGCTATCCCGGCCATGTGAATTGTTCGGACAATATCAACAAGGATCTGGACCAATATGGCATCAAGCCGCGCGGTGGCTGGCCAGCGATCAACTTCTTTTTCAACACGATGCTGGATGACACCAACGCCATTGGCATGGACGATCCGTGGTCGCGACCCGGTGACTTCGTCCTGCTGCGCGCCCTGACCGATCTGGTTTGCGTCAGCACGGGCTGTCCCTGCGATATCGACCCGGCAAATGGCTGGAATCCAACAGACATTCAAGTGCGAACCTATAAGGCGACCGAGGAATTCAAGCGGTCCTATGGCTATAGAAAATCTGCGGAGGCGGATGTGGAAGAAACTAAGAAAACAGCATTTCACGACTGCTTTGCACGGCACACCCGTGATTTCGTCGAATACAATGGCTATTGGCTGCCCAACACGATGACCAATCATGGCGCGATTGCCGAATATTGGGCTTGCCGGGACAAGGTTGCTGTCATGGACCTCAGCCCGCTGCGCAAATACGAAGTCGTGGGACCTGACGCCGAAGAACTGATGCAGCTTTGCGTGACCCGCAACATGAAAAAACTGAGCGTTGGTCAGGTCGTTTATACCGCCATGTGCTATGAGCACGGCGGTATGATCGACGATGGCACCGTCTACCGGTTGGGTGAGACGAACTTCCGCTGGATCGGTGGGAATGACACCAGCGGGTTGTGGCTGCAGGAACAGGCGCTCAAACGCAATATGAATGTCTGGGTGCGCAACTCTACGGACCAGTTGCACAACATTGCAGTTCAGGGGCGGCATAGCCGCGACATACTTTCCAAGATATTCTGGACACCGCCTCAGCAACCAACGATCGACGAACTGCCGTGGTTCCGGCTTTCGGTCGCGCGGGTTGGTGATGTGCGGGGGACTTCTGTTGTAATTTCTCGGACCGGCTATTCCGGAGAGCTTGGGTATGAAATCTTCTGCCATCCCAAGGATGCCGTCGAAATCTTTGATCGTGTCTGGGAGGTGGGCCAAGAGTATGGCATTGCGCCTCTGGGCCTGACCGCATTGGACATGTTGCGGATCGAGGGCGGTCTGATCTTTGCCGGGTCAGAATTCGACGATCAGACCGATCCGTTCGAGGCCGGCATCGGCTTTACTGTGCCGCTGAAATCAAAGACCGACGACTTCATCGGGCGGGCGGCGATAGAGGAGCGCAAGGCCCACCCACACCACAAACTGGTTGGATTTGAGATCGAAGGGGGTACTGTCCCCTCGCCCGGTGACTGCGTGCGCGTTGGGAAAGCGCAGGTCGGAGAGATTACCAGCGCGATGAAATCACCCATCCTCGGCAAGGTCATCGCTTTGGGTCGGGTTTCGGTTACCCATGCCATCGTTGGAGCGGACATCGAAATCGGGCAGCTGGACGGCCAACAAAAGCGGTTGAAAGCCAAGATCGTGCCATTCCCGCATTTCGATCCAACAAAGGAACGTGTGAAGGGAATGTACGCAGAAGCGACGGTTCCGAACGCTGCAGAATAGCCACGGTGGTGTGACATTAACTTCTACCCGACCAAGGAATGCTGATGCTCGGACCTCATGCAACTCGAGTGGTGGCTTTCCAGGTCAAATGCCTCTGGGCAGTGATATCGGATTGTTAAGACTGAGCGGTCGGCCACGAACCACTGCAAGCCTTATTGCTTGGGTACCAATCAAAATAGTCTTTTGCTTCAGTGAGCTTTCGAACGCGTGGCTTTGCGCGCTTCCCGATTGTGCCACTGAGATTTTGAAACAACAAATTGGATCCGCTGAAATGCCCTGCGGCATCGCCAACAAAGCGTTTCTACCGGATAGCGTAACATGTAGGGGCTAATTCCACTTGTCCCGTCACTGAATTCATCCGCAAAAATAATGACGTCCATGCCGCATTCGCGAGCAAGCTTGGTGAGAATGCTAACCCACCGCCAAACGGTCCTGCATCCTGTCCGAGGCCATCGCGGACAGAGCGACCATTGTTGCGGCTGTTCCCAGAACCATTGCCAAACCACCGATCTGGTAAGTGAGGCCAGACAGCACTGTGCCCAGCAATCGGCCGGCCGCGTTGGCCATGTAATAGAAACCGACATCCATCGTGACCCGCTCGGCCTGAGAAAAGGACAGGATCAGATAGGAGTGCAGCGAGGAGTTCACGGCAAAGATCACTCCAAAGATCAGCAAGCCGATCACCAGCGTAATGGTCAGCCAAGTGGCGGGCCCCGAGGATAAGGCCACAGCGACGGTCAGGGCGGCAGGCACGCAGAACAGGGCTACGGCCCAATCGCGCGCGGCGCGGATCAATTGGGGCTCGGACCGGTCAGAGGCGCGCAGGATCTTCGGGGCGCTGGCCTGAACTGCGCCGTATAGGATGATCCAGGCCGCCATGAATGTCCCGATCATGAAAAAGGCCGCTCGGTTCCCGGTTTCGGACCCGTCGGAAAGCACCGCATAGAAATAGATCGGAATCCCGACCACAAACCACACATCGCGCGCGCCAAACAGAAACAGGCGGGACAGGCACAGCCAGTTGATATTGGGGGATTTCGAAAAAACCTCAGAGAATTTTGCGCCTTTACGCCCTTTGGGCAGGCCCGGCGGCATGAATAGAACGACCGCGATCATGATGACGCCCAGCACCATAGCCATGGCCAGCACCGCCCAGTTAAAGCCAAACGTGGCCAGCAGACCTGCACCCAGCAAAAAGCCCAGCCCTTTGACCGCGTTCTTGGACCCGGTCAGCAGGGCAACCCAGCGAAACAGGCCGCCATCCTCGGTCGGAGCCAGCAATTTCACAGCGGATTTCGATGACATCTTGGCCAGATCCTTGGCCACGCCGCTGGCACCCTGAACGATCATGACAAAGGCCACTTTGGCAGGAATTGCCCAATTAGGGTCTAGTTGAGTCAGCAGCAGCAGCGCCCCCACCTGCAGGCCAAGCCCCGCATACAGTGTCGAGGTCAATCCAAACCGAGCCGCAATCCAGCCCGCCGCCAGATTGGTGCCGATACCGGCAATTTCATACAGAACAAACAGATAGGCCAGCTGGACCGGCGAGAAGCCCATCGTATGAAAATGCAGCAGCACCAGCATACGAAGCGCGCCGTCGGTCAGCATGAATGCCCAATAGGCTGCCGTGACCGCGATATAGGCCGACAAACCTTCGGGCCGCTGGGTCACAGCGCGGCTCCGACCATGAGCGCGACGTCGACCAGACGGTGCGCGTATCCCATCTCATTGTCATACCAGGCGTAGATCTTTACCTGGGTGCCGTTCACCACCATCGTCGACGGGGCGTCGATGATCGAAGAACGCTGATCATTGGTATAGTCGGTCGACACCAGAGGGCGAGTTTCATAGCCCAGAATACCCTTCAAATCTCCATCGGCGGCTTCTTTGAAAAACGCGTTGACCTCTTCGACGGTTGTTTCCCGCTCCACTTCGAACACGCAATCGGTCAGCGAGGCATTCAGCAGCGGCACCCGGACCGCGTGGCCGTTCAACCGGCCTGTCAGCTCGGGGTAGATCAAGGTGATTGCCGTGGCCGAGCCGGTGGTGGTTGGGATCAGCGAATTCAGGGCCGAGCGCGCGCGGCGCAGGTCTTTGGCGGGTCGGTCCACGATGGTCTGCGTATTCGTCACATCATGGATCGTGGTCATCGACCCGTGCCGAATGCCCAGATTTTCGTGGATCACCTTGACCACCGGCGCCAGGCAGTTGGTGGTGCAGGACGCAGCCGTCACGATGTGATGCGCGCTCGGATCATATGTGCCTTCGTTCACGCCCATCACGATATTGGCGGTCGGGCCATCCTTGACCGGTGCCGAGACGACAACCTTCCTGACGCCTGCATCAAAATATGGCGCCAGCTTGGTCTCGGTTTTGAAGGCGCCGGTGCAGTCAATCACCACGTCGACCCCGTCCAGTGGCAGCGCGTTCAGGTCGCGGGTACCGACAAACGGCAAGCGCATACCCTCTATGGTGACGCTGTCTTTGTCATAGTCAAAATCTGCTTCCCAGCGGCCATGAACCGTGTCGAATTCCAGCAAATGCGCGTGCATTTCTGGATCACCGATCCCGTCATTGATCCAGGCAATCTTTGCGCCTTTCTCCAATAGTGGTTTCAGGGCCAGCTTGCCCATCCGGCCAAGGCCATTCACGGCGTAGGTTGTCATGTCATGTCCTCGTCAGATGTTCTGGCAATATCGTCGACAGCAGATTGCAACGCGATCCGGTCGAGGCTTTCGACCGGCAGCGAGGTAAAGGCCTCGATCCTGCGCCTGAGCGAACCATAGGCGTTCTGGAAGGCCAGGCTTTTTTCAGCCTTCGTGCCTGTCGCCATGACCGGGTCGACCACGCCCCAGTGACCGCTGATCGGCTGGCCATCCCATGCCGGGCATTCCTCATTCGCGGCCTGATTGCAGACGGTAAAGACAAAATCCATCTCGGGCACGTCAGAGGCGGCAAATTCTGACATATGTTTCGAGCGCAGAGCCGAAACATCATGCCCTTTGTCCTTAAGGACCTGCACCGCTATAGGGTTGAGCCCGGATGAAGGCTGCGTTCCCGCAGAATATGCGTTGAAACGCTCACCCGCCAGCGCGCGAAGGATAGATTCAGCAAATATCGAACGGGCGGAATTGCCAACGCACAGGAAAAGAACGTTATATTTTCGGTCCGCTGATCTGTCGCTTTCCCAGCCTGACGGGATACAGATTTCGGGGCGTCCGCGGCAGCAGTCGTTCAGTAAGTAATCCAGCATCTGCTGCACATTCTGCATCTCGATCGAGTAGAGCAAAGAGGTACCAGACCGATTCTGCCGGACCAGCCCCGCCTGTCGCAACGCGTTCAGATAGTTCGATAATGTGTTGGGCTTGATCCCCAGCCCCAAGGCAAGCTCTCCGGCCGGGACAGCGTCAGGAAAGCGTCGCATCAACATGCGAAACACTGAAAGCCGTTGCGGGTGACCCAAAGTCGCCAGTTGTTCTGTTGCTATAATATCCATATTTCATGAAATATGGAAATATATAACTACAGTCAACCCGGTTCCGATTTCCAGTGCGCGCCGGACTCTCAATGAACGGTGATAACAAAATGCGGAAACAGGTGCTTCTGAGGTCATGAAACCCGGGGTTTCACCGCTTGCAAGCACCCGCACGAGGGTTTAAACGAGCCTCGCTTGCCTCAATAGCTCAGCTGGTAGAGCAGGTCCTTCGTAAGGACAAGGTCGGGGGTTCGAGTCCCTCTTGAGGCACCATTTAATTTCAGAGGTCAGCAGAAATCGCAACCACTTGAACGTAAAGTGATTTCCGCACTTCGAAGGGCTTTGTCCCGTCAACTTGCCGTTTGGTTTCTCACACCCGCTATTGGACGAAGGTGACATCGAAGAAGCCATCGCCGATCAGCTACAATCGCCACGGATCTCCTCGGCAGATCATCGCACATGCGGTGTGGCTATACGTTCGCTTCAATCTGATCCTGCGTAACGCCTTGGTGTTATGTAAAAAGTGGTGAGCCGTGCAGGATTCGAACCTGCGACCCACTGATTAAAAGTCAGAAATACTCTTCTCTTAATCTTGAATCTGTCTTCGTCCACAATTGTCTACTGGCGTCCCTAAAACCTTATATTTCAAAATGGTTTCTGGCCGGTTGTATGTTGTCCCCCAGAGAGAAAGCATCTATCTTTGTCCGTAGTTGTCCGCCAAAATCCGACGAATTTTGTCCCCCAAGTGTCCCCCAGAGGCTAAAGCGTGAAGAAAGAGCTTACGAATGCTTTCCTGATGAAGCTTAAGCCCCCGGCCCAAGGGCGGGTCGAGGTTTCCGACACTAAGCGCATCGGATTGCGGTTGCGGGTGTATCCCGCTCGCGCGGTATGGATGTATGAAAAGAGGGTCAAAGGCGGTGCGAAGCGCAAGCACACATTTGGCACTTACTGCACATGGTCCGGCACCGGAAAGCGTGAAGATGGAGTGCTTGGGCTGGGGGAAGCACGGGCTCTGGCGCTAGAGATAGAAGCCGAAGCTGCGCGGGGCTTTGACCGCGTCCTTGAAGCCCAGCAAACCCGCAAGGATCATGAGCGCGCCGCCGCGACCGCCCAAACCCTTCAAGACGTTCTGGACGTATACGACGAATTGCACCTAGCCACGCTGAAAAGGCAGGGAGAGCGGAAACGCCAGCTTGAGGATGCATTGCGCAAGCACCTAACCCGGCCAATTGGTGACCTGACCCGAGCCAGCCTGCAAAAGCCGATTGATGATAAGGCGAAGGAAGGCAAGATGTTTATGGCCAACCGGATCAGAGCGGCTTTGAAACACTTCACGCGCTGGGCGTGGCGTCGAGAGTATCTGAGTGAGGATGTGGGCGACCGGCTGGAACGCGCCACCAAGGAGCAAATCAGGGATCGTGTACTTAGCCTGGATGAGATTCGGGCAATCTGGAAACAAACCTATGAACTCGGGAACCTGTGGGGGCCGCCGGTCCGCGTTCTACTGCTGACCGTCCAACGCCGCACCTCAATCAACAACCTGCGCAAAAGCGAACTGGAACTTTCAAAGTCCCGATTCAAAAAAGCCATTTCTCAGGAGAAGAACAACCGAGGACACATCACCCACCTATCGGCCCCGGCAATGGATGAGATTGAACAGGTTCTAGCCCGCCGCGAGCAAGCTCAGGCAGAAGCTAAGAAGAGTAAAAGATCCGGAAAGACCCCTGCTACATCCGCTACATCAGATTTCCTGTTCACCACCACGGGCCGCACCCCGATATCCGGGTGGAGCAAGATGAAAGCCCGGCTTGATAAGTTGCTTGGCGATGATTTCGAGCCATGGCGCCTACATGATTTCAGGACGGCGTTTGCAACCCACATGGCTGAACGCGGAATATCTGAATCTGTGGTGGATCGGGTATTGAACCACGCCGCTACAGCTTCAAAAGCCAGCGCTGTGGCCCGTGTCTACAATCAGGCTGAACTGTTATCTGAGCGCGCGGTCGCATTGAACAAGTGGGCAGAACTGGTGACTCAGGAGAGCGCGGATGTAGTTTCAGTTGGAGTTGGCCTGTGATTGACACCGACTTAGAGGAATTGATTCAAGACTCTGAAATTCTTTTCAAAAGGTTGATTGAAATGGATAACTCTATCGATGGCAACCGGGAGGTGAAGGCAAGGTTGGTACGCGATTGGTGGTTAGTCTCCGCAAAGATATTGCGCGCCATAAACAACAGAGGCGCAAAAAACGAAAAAATTAACCCATTTCCGACAGCTCTAATCGCAAGGCTTGCAAAAATAGCCGAGGGTCTTGCCGGCGGAAGCATTCACCCGGTTGTCACGGACGCCAAGAAAAAAGGCGCGCTTTCCTTGGGTGAGCGTCAGTGTATTGCGGTTGCGATCCGCTACAAGAGTGCGGCGCAGGCCGGTGTTATTAATGACAAGCGGCACACTCGGACGGTCTGCGAAGCATTTGGCGTCCAGCCCCAAACTGTTCAAAAGTGGATGCGAGAAAAAGACAAAAGACTTCGTGGGGTCCCCGACCCGAGGCTGATACCCGGACAGCTAAGGGAAGAACTCAGGCGCGCAGGTGAAGCTTACCGGAAGTGGGGATTCTACGGAACCGACAAGGATGGAGTGTAGCAGGGGCCAACGGAAAGCGCCGGTAATGTTGGTCCTCTCAAAGCAAATTTAGAGGCTTAGCTTCCTCCGTATCGACTCGGATACGGAGAAACGAGCATGGATATTATTGGAAAACATGAAGTCCGCCCACGCGCAACGGATGTGTCAGGGGCGGTTACTTACACCGGAATGTCCCGGAGTACCCTCTATGAGGAAATGAAAGCCGGGCGCCTCAAATATGTAAAAATCGGCAACTCCACTCGTATCGAATATGGCGAGTTAGACCGCTGGTTTGATGCCAAGTCGAAAGAGGCCGCCGCATAAACGAAACCCGCACCCCAATCAGGGCGCGGGCGGTATACGATTGCGGCTAGTGGATTAGTTGTGAATGTAACCGTTTATCGCCCTTGGTGCAACGACCAAGGTGAATAAACATGAATACCGAGCAGAACCCGGAGTCCGAACTCCCTCCTTCAAACGCACTTCGCGTTTATCGCTGGGCAGACCTTCCCAACCTGACTGCCTCTGCCCTCTATCGGGTTACTGATCCTGGTCAGGAACCGCGCGAAATCTACGCGTCCAAGCACAAGCGCCAAGTCCTTGAAGGGCTGAGGCGGTCGCCATTGTACGCTGCCAGCTACTGCCGCCTGTCGGACAAGGTACTGCCGCTGCGACGCGATGACGGCGTGAATATTGAGTGCAAGCTGTACAATAACGACCCTGAAACCGGGCGCGAACGCTTCGGCATCTACTTCTTGGTTTCGAAGGTTGAACTGATCGACAATCGCGAGGTGGCGGCATGAGAACCCGCGACCTCCAGATCCACGTCATTCGCCGCAAGCATGGTCTCTCAGAGGCTGCAGCTCGCATTGTCGCAACCTTGTACTATGGGGAGGGCCGCTAATGGCCCTCATCACACAGATCCCCAAGAACAGCCGTGAGGAATACCGTGTCAGCCGCGATGAGTTCCGGGGGCACGACCTCATCAACATCCGCGTCTACTTCGTCTCAGAAGACGGTGAGATGCGTCCTGGCAAACAGGGTGTGTCATTCCGGGCTGAGTTGCTGCCTGACTTCGTTGACGCGCTCAGCAAGGCGGAGGCTGCATAGATGGGGCGTGACAAGAAGAACGAAAAACGGGGCGAGCACTTCGCCAAGATGATCCGGCACACAATGGAGGAGCCCGCTTGGCGGGCCCTCTCAGCTACAGCACAGGCGCTGTACCCATGGCTCAAGCTTCAGTGGCGTGGCTCTCAGAATAACAACAACGGCAAGATTCAATTTAGCGTCAGACAGGCTGCAGAAGTACTGGGAGTGGCGCTGAACACAGCAGCGCGCGGTTTCCATGACCTTCAGGCCAAGGGCTTCCTGGTGGTTACGAAACCGGCCCAGCTTGGATTAGGGGGCGAGGCCCGCTCGCCCTTGTATGAACTGACGGAAATCGAACTGCCGCACAGCGACCGCAGGGGCGGGAGAATGCTCTATCGGCAATGGGCACCCGGCAATGATTTCCGAGTGGATAAAGCAGCAGCACACAACCCGACGGGCAAAGGCGGAAAAACAAAACCCTGTCTCAATTTTGAAGACGGGGACGTCTTAGATTTTGAGACGTGTCGTGAAAGGACGTCTCAAAAATGAAGACAGCACGTCGCAATTTTGAAGACGTAAACCGCCATTTTCGGCGCCCGCACGTCTCAGTTTTTAAGACATCTTTAATCTACCAGGGGGTCTCGGGGAAATAGACACCTTCTGCACCGACGATCAATCAAGCGAGGTATGAGCGATGACGGATGACTCCGAACGTAAAAACGTGGGCAATACGTACACAGACGAAAGCGGTAAATTTGCACAGGGCAACCCTGGCAAACCACGCGGCACCCGGCACAGGGTTACGCGGGCTGTTGAAGAATTGCTTGAGGGGCAATCCGAGGCCATCACCCAAAAAGCGGTGGAATTGGCCCTAGAGGGCGACAGCACGGCACTGCGCCTGTGTCTAGAACGAATAGCACCAACAAGGAAGGACGCTCCCATTAACTTCGACCTCCCGCCTATCGGATCTGCGCAAGAAGCATCAGAAGCGGCCCAGGCGGTTCTGCGGGCTGTATCTGAAGGAGAAGTAACCCCGTTGGAAGGAGCAACTGTCATGGGGCTGGTGGAACAATACAGGCGGGTACTTGAGATCACAGAGCTAGAGCGCAGGATAACAGCATTGGAGGCAGAAAAATGAGCTTGAAAAATCGCATGAAGAGACTCGAGCAACTAAATGGCTGTGTGAAACCCAAAGTCACCATTTTCAATACTCTGTTTGAAGACAAAGAAGGGAACGTGAATAAGGAAGCGGGGGTTGTTTACGCTCTTGTTGATTGGGGACAGGGTCGCTGTGCAACGGTTAGCCGCACTGAATCTGAGACCATTTTCGCGTTTGAATTGCGGCTTGACCGTATAAGCCGACTCAGTTGGGAAGAGGCGAAAAAACAGAATGTAGTGCAAAAGTGGGGTGACCAATTAGCAACCAACTTTAGCTATTAGCCCACGACGTCGAAAATCTAGAATGGCCATTGGAATAAGGTGTCTTTTTCCAGTTTTCTCAGAGTTTTAACGGAACACAACACCACACTGTGTACCCTTTGGTCGAGAGACTGGCGTTACCCACAAGTAGTAAGCCGAGCCGTTCGACAAAGTGGAAGAGACGTCGCGGACCTGGACCGAGGTCTTGGGAATCTTTCTAGGCGCAGTCTCTGTTACTTTGTTGATTTGGCTTCTGTTAGGGCGGACTTTCGATATCTTCCAGGGTTGGCCCGGTCGGATCGCAATATTCATACTGGGTGTTGGAGCGATTTACCTCTAGTTCCGCTTGAGGCCCTGTTGCTCAGTCCCCAAGCATCACAGTCTTCCAGGTCTGGATCACCCGGGCCGGTCGCCTGATTGCCACGCGGCCAAGATCCTCAGCCGTTGGCGACCAGACCTTGACGTCGAGATATTCGCGCCCGTGCTTGTTGCAGGGAAAAGGGGCGTGATTCAGCGGCCAATCCGGCCCCAATATCTCAACCAGATCCGAAGCCAGGTAGTTCATGCGCTTGTGGCAGAGGTTACAGCGCAGCGTGATTAACTGATGAGCGCGGGCCGCGTCGACCATCTTTCGAGACGGCTTTCCCGGGTGTTCTCGTATCGGCGGATTCGCGGCGGGCATGATGAGAACATTTAGAGAACATTCCCAACTTATCCAATTCGATTTTTGCCGCTCCTATTTGTTAATACTCAAATCTCGCAAGGTACAGAAACTGATCTTTGAAAACGATCAATATGATCAGGCACAGAACAGCTAATCCAAGAGACCGGAACAACTTGTTTACTTCCCGTCTTTCGTCGGGCTTTGCGTAGTCGTACCCCGTTAAGTACTGGATAAAGGTCCTCAAGCCGGGCTCCTTATTGTGAAGTCTCCCAACACTTCCCCGAGAAAAGCGGAGAAACTGTTCCAATAGACGAAATAACCACATCAACCCATCGCCCAGGTTTTTCTTTGGACCTTTGGATCATATGAAACGCGACGCTGTGCACGTTTTGCACTTCGCGAAGAGCAAGCCAAACACCGAATTCACTTATCTTGATAACGTCATAGGCGCTGTCACTATCGCTTCGAGTTGCGATCATTTTCTGACTGTCTATTGAGATTTCAACCGGGCTCTGCTCATTCCAGCTGCATAAAAACGTGAGGGAGTCTGCATGAGCTGTCTGTGATTGCCCAAACACAAAGGTCGCGGCGAGAAAGATAAGTGCTCTGCGTCTCATTACCGTCGCTCCTTTTTGTGAACTACAGGCTGTACTGCAACTATCGACTGAAAGTCCAAGCCGCGAAAAGTAGCAAAAACAAAACCACAAACAGGGTAAACTTAACAACCAAGGGTCGGTCTTCATCGGGGATGTAAACTCCCCCTCCGCACATTGGGCAGCGTTTAGTATTGATAGCCCTAGCGTTGGGATGTGCTGTCCAACCACAATCCACGCACTTTCCCCTGTAGCGACCCATTTGCTCGCCCTCCTATTTGTCGTCTACAGTTTTCCCAAGTATTCATGCCATATTGCGGACCCAGGTTTTCAGAGGCTTTCACTCTATGACGAAGTAACAGCCCTCAGGAGATGTCCAGACCACTCTCTTCGCAACTTCGTTTAAGTAAAAACTATCAGATGCCTTTCGGAAACGCTGTCTCATATTTCAAAAAAATCGCATCTGGCTGGGCGGATAGTTGCCTTTTCGGTTTCTTTAGGAGGCCCAAGAATCTCTAGAACCTCAGCCCTCGTCATGCCAGCAGAAACAGGCTTTTCAGGATTCGATGTGGGCGCGGATGACGAGGCACTGCTTGTAGATTCTATTTGGGCCTGAGAACTTTCACCGCGGCATCCTGCCATCGCAATCAACGCGGGTAGAAGCAAAGGCACAATAATTGCTCTAGTATCAGCCAACTCGTTGCTCCCTATTGTGGACTTCTCGATCTAGCCAACCCCGCCCCCTCTACGAACTCTCGATTTCTGCCTGCAGACTTTCGTACTGATCAATCTGATCTGCCGTTTCCTGATCTTGATGGTCCTCATCAACCCGTTTTTCGAAGTGGTCGTCCCGCACACCAATCGTGGCCGCGAAAAAACTAGAGGCTGCAAGTGTGGGAACCACCCAGACCATTTTATCGCTCAAATAAGCTGCGGTGTACGACGGAACCAACACGACCAAAGCCTTCAATAAAGCCGATTTGAAATGAGTAACGTGCAATGAAAATTTCTCCTATTTGTGGACTCTCAAAAAATTGCTGCGAAACTCAAACCATACGGGCGGATCTTTTCAACGCAGTTCATCTCGTAGTACAAATACCCCCACACAACACCTGCTATTAGGCCAGTACAAACAGCTGCGAATGCGAGACGCCTTTTTCCGTATTTCGCCAAGGCTAGAGACCCGAGTAAGCCAGCGAATGCTATCGTCCAGCCTTGCCAATCAAAGAACGTGGATTGAAAGCACTCTTCATACGTCATTCGGCCTTGGCTCCTATTTGTTGACATTGCTCCAAAGCCTATCGAAACGCATCTCCGCTTCTTCGTCACTAATGGCCCAAATCCATCGAGACAAAAGGATAGCTGCCAAGAACGCTCCAATAGCAGAAAAAACAGCGGCACTCAGGGCATCACCCGTGTTTACCGACCAACCTGCGTATCCCAAGTTGGCCGCAACCACTACCCACAGCCTGAAACCCTTCCAGTTACCCATGCCTTCTCCTTATCGTGATCTACAATACCCTGCCCGCTTGAGCCGTGACCTGGCCGCGCGCGTCTCTAAGTGCCTGTACCGCCCGCCCGAATAGCGGGCGCAATCCAGAGCATGACCAGCAGCAATGACTGCCGCGCCTATGTCCTGTCCGTCAGCATAGCAGACACCCACCCAGCGGTCGTGAGTACGTTCGCCGTTCAGGTCGCAGGAGATGGACTTGCCGCGCAGATAGTTCACCATCCACCGTTTCGCGTTCTGGCCAGATCGAGTGCCGAGTTCAGGTGCATCGACGCCGTTCAGCCGGACGGGTGTTCCGTCAACAACGATAGTGTCAGCGTCCCGAACGTGTAGGGTGCCAGCATGCGCAAGCGGGGCGATAAATATCGCAGCTATGAAAAGGTACTTCATCGGATAAGAACTTCTTCTTGGCTATAAATTCTTCCGCCAATCTATCGGCTACACACCAAGGAGCAACCCGTTTGCGCTGAACGAATACTCCTGTTCTTTACCGATGATGACGTGGTCATGAATCATAACCCCAAGTGTGTCACAGGCCGCCTGTACCCTCTCGGTCATTTCTATATCTGACCTGCTAGGTGTAGGATCTCCGGACGGATGGTTGTGAACAAGGATGAGAGAACTTGCGTTCAGTTCAAGTGCGCGCTTCGCAATCTCACGCGGATAGACGGGCACATGGTCTACAGTTCCTTCGGCCTGTTCTTCATCCGCAATCAAAACGTTCTTACGGTTCAGGTACAGAACTCGGAATTGCTCAACTTCGCGGTGCGCCATTGCCGTGCGACAATACGTGACCAACGATTCCCAGGATGAAACGACATCCCGCTGCAGAACTTTCGCTTGCGCCATCCTTTGCCCAAAGGCCTCAACAAGGCGCAGGTGATAGTAAACCCATTCGGTTGCACCATCGACTTGCAGAATACGGTGCCTCGAAGCTGCAATCACCCCATTCAAATCTCCGAACTCAGCCAGCAAACGCTTTGCCAATGGCTTGACGTCGATCCTGTGAATTGCGTTGAACAGCAGAAGTTCCAGCAGTTCGTATTCGGGCATTGGTGCATGCCCACCCTTGAGAAACCGAGTCCTCAAACGCTCACGATGCCCCCAATAGTGCGGTCTTTTCAACCCGTCATCGCCCTTTACAAGACCGCCCCCTGCTGCGTTCGTTGGCGAGAGGCGGTTGCGGTAAGCATAACAGGGTGCGTGCGCCGTTTCAGTGATTGCTTCAGGTGGCGGCGTTCGTGCTTCCAGATCCTCAAGCCCCTGCCTCGCCTCCTCTGAAAAACCATTCTGCCCGTCGTATTTGACCAACTTGCCAAACCTCGTTTTGTCCCGGCCGATGACTTCCATCAACTGTCCCAATATCTGGTTTTTCATCACCGTACCTTCCTGCACACAACAACAATGACGGCGGGTTGGTTAACGGATGGTAAACAGCCCTAGAGTTGCTTTGGCTGTTCATCTGTCGACTTGAAGCTAACCTGAACCAATTGTGTAGCTATGTTCCTATCTTGTTCTTGTTTTTATGGGGTATTATGATACCGTATACTTGAATAGGTAATGAGGGCTGGAAATGCAGGTGGCGCAGGAAGAAAAGAAGGATTCACAACCAAAGGCGGTACGCATATCGCTGGCGCGTGAATTCGGACAAGACAAGTTTGAAGAATTGGCCGGTAATGCCGCAGAGATGATCCGTAGCGGATTGGTTCAGTATTGGAGGCTGAACGGCACTTTCGGCATTTTCTCCCTGAGCCACATTCAAAACGTGTGGAATCTGGAGACGCACTTTTTGGGCGACACCAGCGAATGCCCTGACGAGGAACTTAAAGCTATCGTCAACGCGTTCTGGGACGAAGAAAGCCCCGAGTACATCACTGCGGTAAGCCCCACGGACTGGCCTAACATCTGGCTACATCAGCAAGCGGGCTTTCATCAAACCGGGGTGCTGCCCCTTTCGCACGGTCCCGCAATCACATGGGGGTATCGCAAATGTCACTGAAAGAAACACGGATTTGCCGCGCAAAGCTGCGAGGCGGTACACGCTGCATGTCGGAGCCAGTGCAGGGCAAGACACGCTGCCGCCTGCATGGCGGCGCGTCCACTGGGGCTAAGACTACGGAAGGCCGAAGAAAGCAATCAGAAGCGGCAAAGGCCCGCTGGGCGGAAATCAACAAAGCAATGGCCATGATGAAAGCCAGGGATCAAAAATCAAATGAGGTAAGGCCATGATGAGGCTACCAACTAAAAAGCAGACGGGGTTCGTCTTTGGTGGCGATACTGGAGTATCGTATGATGACTTGCAGCGTAAGCGACAGGTTGTAGACGCCTTGATGGCAAACTCAAACCGGATGCCACAAAATCTTGGTGAAGGTCTTCACGCTATCGGGAATGCCTTGATGGTGCGCGGATTGAACAAGCAAATCAAACGCAGCGAAACGCAGGGCCAGGAAAAGGCGTACAGCCTTATAGCCGCCGCCCTGTCAGGTGGTAAGCCCGCTACGTCTAATACGGGCTTCGGTGTATTCGATTCATCCAACCCAAGCCCAGGTGTTTCTTTTACTCAGCCGCGCTCAGAGGCGCAGGCAATCGGTGACGATGCCATGGCGGCACTCGGCAAGCCCAACGCCATGTCCCTTCCCGGCTTGTTCGAGAGCTTGGAGCAAGAGCACAGCTTGCCAGCGGGATATTTGGAACGAACCGCCCAAATTGAAAGCGGCATGAACCCCAATGCGCAGAATCCAAATTCCAGCGCCGGTGGAATTTTCCAGTTCATTGACAGCACAGCGCAGCAGTACGGGTTGACAGACAAGACCGATCCGCAGGCGGCCGCACGAGCCGCGGCGCGACTGGCAGCAGACAACGCGGCGCATCTGCGCAATGCACTGGGCCGAGAGCCCACATCTGGGGAATTGTACCTTGCCCACCAACAGGGTGCGGGCGGTGCGGCCAAACTTCTATCAAACCCCAAAGCAAGAGCCGCAAGCATTGTGGGGAATGACGCTGTATCCTTGAATGCTGGTGAAGCGGGCATGAGCGCGGGCGACTTCGCAAATCAGTGGGTAAGCAAGTTTGGTGGCGGTTCTCCACAACCTTCACAACCTCCGCAGTCTGATTACAGCGCGCTTTATGAGGCGCTTTCCAGCCCGTGGGTCAACCAAGGTCAACGTGCAATGCTCATGGCGGAACTAAAAGACCGCAGGGCGGCAGACGCCCGTGCCTATGACCGCTGGGAGCAAGCCAATGACCCAATGCGGGAAATGCAGATAAAGCGCGCGCAGCTTGAACTTGAGAGGTTGCAGAACCCGCAGCCCGGCTACTCCCTCCTGACCGATGAGCAAGAAATCCAGATGGGCCTTGATCCAACGGGTAACTATCAGATTGGGCTGAACGGCAAGGTTTCCCAGATTGGCGGCAGCGGAACGAATGTCAGTGTTTCGACCGAAGCCGCGATCCCGAAAGGCTACCGTGCAATTAGGGATGAGCAAGGCAGATTATTGTCCTATGAGCCGGTTCCGGGTGGGCCTGAGGACACTAGCGCTGCAGACGCCAAAGCGGCTGAAGCCAAAACCACATCGGCCAACATCGTCATGGATGAAATCGGCATTGCTAAAGAACTGATTGCGGGACAATCAGCCTTGTCCCCAGCAACAGGGCTGACTGGCAGTATTGCGTCTACCATTGACAGCACCCGTGCCGGCGCACTGAAAAACAGGCTGACAACCGTCAAAGCCAACATCGGCTTTGATAAACTTCAAAGCATGCGCGACGCCTCACCCACTGGCGGGGCGCTTGGTCAGGTGTCCGAGTTCGAAAACCGTTTGCTACAGTCAGTTTTCGGCAGCTTGGAACAGGCACAGAATCAGGAAGATATCCTCTATAACCTCGATCGACTGGAACAACTCTATTCCCGCGTCATTCACGAGGGCATTCCGGAAGAAGAGGCGCGCGAGATGTACCGCCAAATAGAGGTTGGCGGATTGGCGCCAAGCGGATCTGGTACCCAGGTTGGTGTCGCCGAGTATTCCAAGATGGGTCTTAACGACCTCATCAACCTTGACTTAGACACCCTCACGCCTGCGCAGCAAGAGGCCTTGTCGCGTCGCTTTCAGGAGTTGGGATATTGAGTAACGATCCGATTTCAGACCTCAGACTGCGCCAATTGAAAGCGCGGCAAGCAGCGGCAAAGGCCGCACAGGACACTCCACATGGCGACGGCTCGACAGTTGCCCCCTATGACCCGTCTTTCTTCGAACGGGCAATGACAGGCCTGCGCCAGAGCGGCATTGTACCGCGCGCCAACATCCGCGACTTCGAAAGTATCGGGGCCGGTGTTCGCAGCGCGGTTGATACCGCAATGTTCGGGTTCGGTGACGAAGCCCGCGCACTATCCGAAACGCTTGGTCCGGTTGCATATGGAATGCCCCCCGGCTTGTTTCCACACGAGACAGACAGTTTCGGTGAAAACCTTGGCGAAGAACAGGCGCGCTCAAAAGCTACGCGGGCTAACAACCCAACGGCCTCGACAGTTGGTGATGTGGCCGGGCTGGCAACTGGTGTCGCGGGAATTGGCAAAGCTGGGCTGAGTCTCGCGGCTAAGGCTTCGACACCGGGTAAAGTGGTCGCTGGGTCTGCGGGCGATGGCTTGCTGTATGGTGGCCTAGCAGGCGCTGGTCACACAGACGGTGACTTGGCGCATCGTGGCATAGGAGCTTTAGAAAGTGGCGGTATCGGCGCGGCTACTGGTGGTGCTGCAGCGGGCGTCTTTTCTGCCGCCCCTGCCGTCCGTGGGTATGTCGCCCGCAGAGCCGGTAAACCTGCTTCTCAGGCGCAAGCACGTATCGCACGGGCCCTGACACCTGATACGTCGGCTAAGCTGGATGACCTTGGCTCCGAAGGTATGCTGATGGACGCCATGGGCGAACGTGGGCGCGCCCTGGCGCGTTCTGCGGCCAATTCCAGCCCAGAGGCCCGTGAGTTGCTGGAAAGCGCGTCCAAGGCCCGGATGGCGGGCCAGAGCGATCGGATGACAGATAAGCTGCTTAGAGCATCGCGCATGGATCAACCGCAAACGGCGGACGATTTAATTCAGGGCATTCGTGCACGTGCTAAGCCTGACATAGACCGTGCATATGCTGAGGCGCGTTCTCTGGGTCATGACATCGACATAACGGCGTTTGATGATCTGTTGCAGACCGACATGGGTCGCAAGGCGTTCCAGCAAGGAAAACGTCTCGCCGGGGATCGTATGGCCGCCGAGGGTGTTTCCGGTGAACCTTCCGCTCTTGCCGTGCTGGATGAAGCTAAAAAAACACTGGACGCCATGGCTCGGCCTGCACTCGGACAGGGACCGACCAACGAGCAGGCGGTTGCAGGGATGCTGGCAAAGCGGCTTAGGGAGCGCACAGACGCCCTGAC
Organism: Ruegeria sp. CDSA236; assembly: GCF_059611285.1. NCBI lineage: Bacteria > Pseudomonadati > Pseudomonadota > Alphaproteobacteria > Rhodobacterales > Roseobacteraceae > Ruegeria > Ruegeria sp. CDSA236. Next base: position 146,071 of record NZ_JBXWPG010000009.1, on the reverse strand, counting down.
ACCGGCTTATGGTGGCGCACGGGATATGGCCGCCGAAAGATTTGCCAAGGAGAGCGCGGTGCGCCTTGGTGCAGAAGGCGCGAAACCTCGGATCCCGGCGAACTATGCGGATCGGGCGCGGGCAGCCACAAAGACCAACCCCGAAGAAGTCGCGCAGGGCTATGCTAGCGGCAAGATAGACGCCCTGCAGAACCGCAGGGACACACCCAGCGCGCTAGACACTCTGTTCGGCCCGAGACGGCAGCAGGACGCCATGCAGGCCGCATTGGGGCTGGAAGGAGCCCGAACGGTACGCAGTCAGATTGCGAACGAGCGCACCTTCGCTGATACCCATCGAGCGCTGACAGCGAATTCCACTACAGCGCGCCAGCTCATTGAGCAAAGCCTGTTAGGTGGAATCGGCGGCGGTGCGGGGTTTGCAACCACGGGTGACCTGCAAGGTGCTGGCGCAGGTGCAGCTGCTCTGTTGGCGGCACGACACGGCGGGGCAGCGGCAATCCGAAAGGCCACAGCAGGCCGGGAAGCAAAGGTTGCTCCGGTGATTGCTAAAATGCTGACTGAGGCCGGTGTGCCAGCACAACTGCAAAGCACAATATCCAAAGCCCCCTATAAGGTTCGGGAAACGATTGTTCGCGCCTTGATGATGAATGCTACGGGGCCTCAGTTAAGTCCTGAGTAAAGTATCCAGGCCCCGTATAGCACGGGGCCTACTACTCCAATCATCCCGGCACAGCCCAAAGCACCCCAACCGAGTAAGGAAAATTGTCGGTCGGTGTCATTAGCCAAAGTCCACAGTGACCAGCAGATGAAGGCAAACAGGGAGGCCGACGCAGCAATGACGCAATACAGTTCAAAAATGGATAGGTCGGCAACTGTCATACGCTAAAGATGGCCCCTCGGTGATGGGCTGTAAACCTTGAAGGGGGAGTTAGCTCCAGACTCTCCAACAATATCAATGGCAGTTCCCGGAAAAGGTAAAGCATGACTGACCGTGAAAACACAACAATCTGGATTGAAGAGCTGAACCCTCCTCATGTGCGGCTCAGCTTCACGCACTACCCGTGGCAGAACGCGCACCGTATCGCAAAGCGGGCAAATAAGCTTGCGCGTAACTATTCGCAGGGTTGGCATTGCGTCTATTGCGGGAACCTCATGCCTGAATGGAAACGAGTTGATGCCAAGTATTGCAAGGAAGCGTGTCGAAAGATGGCGGCGCGTAAGCGTAGTGAGGTTAGCGCATATGACTAAACGTTCTTCGAACCCCGAAATCGATCACGCCTCAGATTACGCTGTTCGTAATGTGCCTGCGGGATCGTGTGATTGTAGCCTTACAACTGGGCGTAAATCCGAACCATATGTTAGTCATTCCGGTGATTATTTAGACGCGAATCTAGAAAGCAGCCCCCAACATTCATAGAGCTCATGTCGGCCACATAGAAAAGACACCAAGCCTTGTTAATTTGCTAGGCCCTGAGCGCATCATGGCCTTTGGTGTCAGCACCAATGCAATGAGGTTCAGGCGTGCGATGTTCGCCGTGATAGATAAAGGTCAGTTGTCGTTTTTTATGGATGGCATCCGAAATCGACTGTCGGAGAATGTTAACCAATTCCTTTTGGTTCCAATATGCCTGACGGTACCTTGGCAGAGGGTGATTCCGCTAGTGGCGCAAATTGACGAAGGCCGGCGGTGTTAAAAGTTGAGCGGAATAGACAATTATATTCTCAACGATGGAAGGCCGGATCTCTCTTGCCGAAGTTAATTGAACAACAGTACCCAACAGGTAAATACCAAATTCACGGAAATTACATACCCGAAGAAAACCATGCCAAGCGCATAGAGTGAAAAAATGGCATCTCTAGTTAGTCGGCGGCAAACGTTGAAATAATCTCTAACCTCGACATAAAGTTCAACTAGCTTACCTTCATCGTACTCAACCATCATGAGCACTGATGTAGTAACCTGTGAATCCAGTAGATTGGGGTCCACGTCCAATGCGTATTTCCGAAGCACGGTTACACCGATGTCTTGACTCTCGTTTTGGTTTTGATGGAGGTGAATTGCGAGATAGTTCGCGAGTTGTTTTGGATGAAGAACTTTGGAGCCAAAGTTAGCCTCGTTACCATAATCGACAATGAATTTTGGACAGTACAGCGAGAAAAGCAAGTTTGCCAAAAAAAAGCAGAGAGAACCGAAGAAAAAAACCTCCCAAGCAAATGGAACGACTACTTTATCTAGGAAGTTTGTATGAAAAATCTCAATTTCTTTTTCTTTTGCTATGCTCATAAGCCAAGCAAGAGGGGGCACCATGTAAACCCAAACTAAGGCAGATTTGACAGCTTTACTTCTAAGCCTCTCTCCTAACCACCACCAACTGCGGCCAAACCGACTCAGCGGATCAAAGAAAGGCATATTAGTCAGTAACTTTTCGAACCGTGTCATGGAATTGCACTCCTTTGTCTTCACTATTCTTCTCTGAATAGTATAAAATAAGAGGTTCGCTCCGGCAGTGTTTTTCTGGTTCAGACATGGCGCGTACGATTTTCCGATTTGTGCGGCTTGCAACTTACTGCATGAGCGAGGCCTGTAATGGCGGAGAAAGTCAGGTTCGAGCTCCATTGCTGCTCTTCTGCAGCGCGGTTAAGCTCTGAGCTGTTACTCAAAGGAAATAATTTGATGGCTTTTCGATTTCAGAAACGAATTAAATTCGCGCCGGGTGTGCGGCTGAACGTGTCCAAAAGCGGTGTAAGCACAAGTCTTGGTGGCAGAGGTGGAACTGTCAATCTCAGTTCCAAGGGCGTGCGCACTACGGTAGGCATTCCGGGGGCGGGCCTGTCTTGGTCCAAGCTAACCGGGTGGTCCGATGCCAAAACCATGAGGCCAGAAGACGAGTTGTTGCAACTGGGGAAACTCTTAGATCGCCAAGCAAGTGCTTTTAACACCCTTTCCCCCAAAACCAACAAGGTCTCAGAAAGCTGGAACAAGGCTGTAGCAAGCTTTGAGGGCGGTCGCGGCCCTAGCGTCTCAAAGTTTCAGACCCTGACAAAGCGTTTTGATACCGCGATGACTGGGTACCAAAAAATCGAAGATGCCGCTGCCGATCAAAATGCAGAGTTGCAGGCAATTACGGATCGCCTATGCGGCATAAGATTCGGCATGTTCGGTGGAAAGCTGAAGGCCGCACAGAAGGATTTGCTTTCTTTGGCTGACGAACATCGGCACGGTGCGCAAAAACTACTGGATGCCCTGAACCGCCTGCGGCGCGAAGTCGGGTTCGAGCTTTCGAACGCCGAAAGCAAAATTTGATCAGGTCCGTTTAGACGCCTTGGTGGAGTATGGTATACGCTTAGTCACACTCATAGCGGTAATGCACTCGGCGGTTCGTAACATACTTCACGAACGAAGCGACACATACGGTGAAGGTCTGGTTTGGGCTCAAACTACCTGTCTGAACCCACTGCAGAAAATGGCTGCACCGAGCCCACTGCTGCGGTTCGCGACCGCCAGTGTCGCACCTGCAGCGAATGCCCACTTGGTGGCCTCTGCCGCGAAGTAGCCTGTGGCACGGCGATTAGGGCCATCGGTCTGAATGCATCTCCTTAGCGGGATTTGGCGGCAGCTTTATTGGGATTCACGCGTCAATTCGTTGGGAATTCGCAAAAGGCAGTGTCTTTAGCTCAGAGACGATCACCTAGTTAAATGGATAGAAAAAACCCCGCCGAGTTGGGGCTCTGTATACCCAGGCGGAGCGAAGTTTCGGCTCAATTTGTGATAGGGTGCCAAGCGGAATATCATTGACCATCCTTCCTGACCGATACCACACCCGGCCCGCTAGCCGTGTCGCCTTCGTCCAGGAACTGAATGCCTTGGGCTTCGAGAGCTGAGCGTATCGCATCCGCTGTATCCTTGCGGCCACCAATAGGTCCGTCCTTGGTTTCGAGCCTTGCTATGGTTGGATAAGAAACCCCTGAACGCTCAGCCAAGTCCATTTGGGACCAAGCCAAAAGGGCCCTTGCCGCTTTGATTTGCCTAATTGATAGAATTTCTATTGACATTTGCACTGCTCGTTATGATATATTTTCTATCAATACTACAGCCGGAGGACATAGCAATGCAAGAACAACGCGCCAGCGCGAACCGGGAAAGTGCGGCCACGCTCGAAAAATACATCCAGGAATGCCAGGAAATGGCCACAGATATTTCCAGCCTGATTGAGTCGGCTGCTGTAATCGACAACGAAGGCACATATCCCAACGGCGTTACGGCTCTGCTGAAAGTGTCCGGTGGCATGGCAAACCATTTGGCGGCAAGATTGGACAGCGTGAGCTTGCCAAGGGTGCAGCCATGACGGACAGAGAAAAAGCGATGGCTTTTGAATTCAAGCTAATCAGCGTCGGAAATCTAGTTGAAGCCTTGCAACTGGTTTGTTCTGATTTTGCTCAGGCAGCGATTCAGGACCCAGAACTGAATCGGCTCCGCAGCGCCGTCATCGGAATAGGCGATGGCTTAGAAAGGCTGGTTGCCGACAACACCTGAATTTTAAGTACCAAAGAAGGGCGCGGCATTTCCTGCGCCCGTTTTACATTTTGAGATTTGATATGTACCAATACAGCACCAACCGGCATTGGTCGGACCAGTTCTTGCCCGAAATAAAGAGCATCATTGGTTCGCAACTCCTGCAGGCCGCGCCAGATCCACTGGACCATTTCCAAGCCACGGACCTGTTGATGCTGGACGCCAAGGACATGCGGATCGCGGCGAGGGTGCGGCGACATGGATATGCAGCCAGATACCCGCATCAATTCACCATTCGGGCCAAGCTGCCAACTGGCGCTGAAACAGAGTTGTCCAAGATAGTGAACGGCTACGGGGACTGGATGTTCTACGGCCATGCAGGACCGAACGGACAATCGATTGTAAACTGGTGGTTGATTGACCTGCGGGCGTTCAGGGCGGCGCTGATCCGGCACAGGACATCAGGTGCTCATTTGCACATGGGTGACAAGCGCAACCCAGACGGGACGTGCTTCAAGTGGTTTGATATCCGGTCTTTCCCTGAAGATCCACCGTTGGTGGTGGCGAAAAGCTAATCGAATCTTCAGCGTAAAAAACCACCTTACACGAAGCAATCTCTTGCTATTCGGCTGCCTCGAGCTGAATTTTCACACTCTCCTCAAGACGCTCGCGTTGCTTCTCGTTGAGTTTTTTATGGGGTTTCCCTGCAGCTTTTGCGCGCGCAGAAATATAGGCCTCGTAGGTAGATACGAGCTCTTCAAATGCCTCTTTCCACTTGCTTTCAGAGGCGTTTTTCACCTTCAAAACAAGTTCTTCGGACACGATCCGAGTCATTTTTTAGCTCCCAGCCAAAACGGTGTATGTGACAGTGAGCTATACTCGAGTAGCCTACTGTCAAGTGCTGAATATCATGCAGAATGCGGCTTTAATAGGGCGTTGACCACCCGCGCGCGGAAACGTGCCTGAAAAGTTTTCTTGACATAATTCATCATATCTAAAAGCCTCAACGCCGAATTATAGCATAAGTAGCGTTATGACGACACATTTTATGACGGTCGGTGATGCGATTAGCCGCATTCTACCTCAAGGCACGAACCCATCAACCGTGCATGACCTTATTCACGAATTGATCGGCAACAACAACGCCGAACAAGCCCCCCATGCTCTCTGGTTGGAGCCTCCTTTATTGCCACCCGACATGTTTGCAGTGTCCGGGTTTCTTTGCAAAGTGGGAGGTGTCATCCCCTTTTTTGATCCATCACCTTTCGCTGAAGACTTGCCCGGCTGCCATTTTACACTGTCACGAAAAGTACGAAACTTGGCGGACAGTGCAGCCAAAACATGGCAGAACAACGCAGAGAGCCTACCACCGGAATCTGTAAACTCCGCTTGGCGTGAATTGATCGCAGCTTGGGACATGTCCATTTACGCAGCGACCTATGACGACCAACAACAGTCAGCACCAGACTGGTGGCGCGCTGCGATGTTCTTGGTGTTGGTTTCCGATATGGTATGCGACAGAATTCTTCGCGATCCGCTCCCAAATGTTCCTGTCAGCAAGTTCGAAAAAGGCGTTAAGCTGCTGTACAAAGGCAAGGACGAAGACGACTTCAGGCCACCCGCGACATTAGGGTTTATGGCCGATCCAATGGTTGCATGCGTGCAGCCGAAGGTACGCGTCGCTCCAGTTGGTGCAACCCTCCGTAATGCCACAAGGAGTCTTTCTCTTCTTCCTCCAAAAGGGGAAGTCAGATGCTACTGGGACCTTTCAGTTGATCTGCCGTCCAACGAGGACTACGAAACCCTAGATATCCTATTGATCCCAGCGCCTTTTCTACTGCATTCAAAGGACTTCCGTGCACACGACAATGGTAAAGTCAACAAGAAGGACCTCAGGTACTCAAAGAAGAATTGGGAGAACTTTCACTTAGACCAAAACTGGATAAAATCTGAAGAAGATAGACAGAGCTTACTGGCAAAGTGCAAGGCACTGCTTGAGCAAGCGCAGAAAGAGTCAAACTGCGTAAATGGTGTCATTTTACCTGAATATGCCCTAGATTACAATTTTTTCGAGTTGCTTTGCGATGAGTTGAAGGCGGAAGAAGAGGGTTTAGAGTTCATCATTTCGGGCAGTAGAGACAACTGCGATGGCGAGGTTGGAAACACTGTACTGACGCGTGTGTGGGTAGAGAGGAACCTGCACACTACTGTTAGCAGAAAGAAACACCACCGCTGGCGGATGGACCGCAAACAGGTTGAAACGTATGCCCTGTCAGCATCGCTAAATCCAAAGATCCAGAACTGGTGGGAAACTACCCCTCTCGGAAGGAGAGAAATATATTTTCATCGGTTTCGCGAGAAATCCGTTTTTTCGGTGTTGATATGTGAGGAGTTGGCGCGCTCGGACCCCTGCCATGAAATTCTCAGGTCGGTGGCCCCAAACTTGATTTTTGCACTTCTTCTGGATGGTCCTCAAATTAGAAACAGGTGGCCCGCTCAATACGCGTCGAATTTGGCCGATGACCCAGGCAGTTCTGTGCTCACTTTTACCTCCTATGGGCTGATTGATAGGTCCAATAAGCAAGGCCATTTCGATGCCAATCACTCAATTGCAATGTGGAAAGACGACACAGGCAAGATAGTCGAGATTCCAATGCCGCCTGGGAAGGACGCACGCGGAGTGTTGCTTTCACTCTGGTCTGAACATGTCATAGACATGACTATAATGGGCAAACAATCAGAGGCACGAACATGGCGTTATTCAAGCCATTTTCCAGTAACGCTGGAATAGGGGTATTGGGCATTGATTAAGCAGAGAAATCCCACCAATTGTCCCCCATATGTCCCCCCTCACAACAATGACACATCCACGTCACCCAGTTTGGTGATGCGGAGAACCTTCCAAGCATTTGCTCTATTTAATAAAAAAGTGGTGAGCCGTGCAGGATTCGAACCTGCGACCCACTGATTAAAAGTCAGTTGCTCTACCAACTGAGCTAACGGCCCACTCTTTTGTTTGGATCCTTTGGATCCGTGGCGCTCTGTAAGGCATTTTCCCGACTGGGTTCAAGGCCTTATTTCACACCTCGTTACGCCTGTAGTTTCTTTCGAAACGGCGTCCCGATAGGCGGCCTACTTAGGCAGGTGGCGCAAGGGGGTCAACCCCTTTTTTCACGAATCTGCGCCACAGGGTGGATTCCCATCCGCAGCAACGTTATATGCCCGCCATGCAAGGAATTCAGAACACCGGATTGCCCTTTATGAAGATGCATGGGCTGGGCAATGACTTTGTCATTGTGGATGCGCGCGCGCATGAGGTCGGGGTGACACCAGCCTTGGCTCAAGCCATTGGGCATCGGCAGTTTGGGGTTGGTTTCGACCAGCTCGCCGTCATCGAAAAAGGCGCCTCAGATGCGCATCTGGTGTTCTATAACGCCGATGGCTCGACCTCGGCCGCCTGTGGCAATGCCACCCGCTGTATCGCGCGGTTTCTGATGGAGGAAACCGGCAAACAAACCCTTACCCTGACCACCGAGCGGGGAACGCTATACGCAAGCGATGCGGGGGACGGGCTGACCTCGGTAAACATGGGGCCGCCGCAGCTGAACTGGCAGGATATCCCGCTGGCCGAAGACGTGGACACGCTGGAGCTGCCGATTGAGGGCGCCCCAACCGCCACTGGCATGGGCAACCCGCATTGCACCTTTTTCGTCGAAAATGCCGAGGCGATCCCGCTGGCAGAGTTCGGTTCGCGCTATGAATACCACCCGCTCTACCCGCAGCGGACCAACGTGCAGGTCGCGCAGATCATCGGGCCAGATCACATCCGCATGCGGGTGTGGGAACGCGGCGTGGGCATCACCCTGGCCTCTGGGTCATCCTCCTGTGCAACCGCCGTGGCCGCAGCCCGGCGCGGCCTGACCGGACGCAAGGTGCAGATCGAGTTGGACGGCGGCACAATCTGGATCGACTGGCGCGACGATGGCGTCTGGATGACCGGCCCCACGGCCCATGTCTTCTCGGGCCTGCTGACGCCGGAATTCCTAAGGTCGCTGGGATGAACCCGCCCAAATTCACCACGCTGGGCTGCCGCCTGAACGCCTATGAAACCGAGGCGATGAAAGAGCTGTCACAACAGGCAGGTCTGACCGATGCGGTGGTGGTGAACACCTGCGCCGTGACCGCTGAGGCAGTGCGCAAGGCCCGGCAGGAAATCCGCAAACTGCGCCGCGAAAACCCGAATGCCCGGCTGATTGTGACCGGCTGCGCTGCGCAGACAGAACCGCAGACCTTTTCCCTGATGGAAGAGGTCGATGCCGTTATTGGCAACTCGGAAAAGATGCGACCCGAAACCTGGAAAGGCATGGCGGCGGATTTCATTGGTGAAACCGAAGCCGTCCAGGTTGATGACATCATGTCGGTTACCGAAACCGCTGGCCACCTGATCGACGGGTTTGGCACTCGTTCCCGCGCCTATGTACAGGTTCAGAATGGCTGTGACCACCGCTGTACCTTCTGCATCATCCCATATGGCCGCGGTAATTCGCGCAGCGTCCCCGCGGGCGTTGTTGTGGACCAGATCAAGCGTCTGGTCGATAAGGGCTATAATGAGGTCGTTTTGACCGGCGTCGACCTGACCTCATGGGGGGCTGACCTGCCTGCCCAGCCAAAGCTGGGTGATCTCGTTATGCGCATCCTCAAACTGGTGCCGGATTTGCCGCGCCTGCGGATCAGCTCGATCGATTCGATCGAGGTCGATGAAAACCTGATGCAGGCCATTGCCACAGAACGCCGCCTGATGCCTCACTTGCATCTGTCGCTGCAGCATGGCGACGATCTGATCCTGAAGCGGATGAAACGCCGCCATTTGCGTGACGATGCGATCCGCTTTACCCAAGAGGCCCGCAAGCTGCGCCCCGAGATGACCTTTGGCGCTGACATCATCGCCGGTTTCCCGACCGAGACCGAGGCCCATTTCGAAAACTCGCTAAGGCTGGTTGCCGATTGCGATCTGACATGGCTGCATGTCTTCCCCTACTCCAAACGCGAAGGTACACCCGCTGCCCGCATTCCGCAGCAGGTCAACGGCAATGTCATCAAAACCCGCGCCGCCCGTCTGCGTGCCGCTGGCGAGGTGCAGATTGCCAAGCACCTGACCGCCCAGGTTGGCAAGATACATCACATCCTGATGGAAAACCCGCATATGGGCCGGACCGAGCAGTTCACCGAAGTCACGTTCAAAACCGCTCAATCCGAAGGGCAAGTCGTGACCGCCACCATCACCGGCCGCTCCGCAACACAGCTCAGCGCCTGATCCGCCCCTTCCACCTGCATGCAACAAAAAACCCCCGCTGCCAGTGGCGCGGGGGTTTTTAACTTTTCAGAAAAGGCGCTTAGTGTTTCTTCTTACCTTTAACGCCTGCCCACAGACGCTTGTTGACCAGATACAGAAGCACCGACAGAAGCGTCAGGAAGACAACACCGACAAAGCCCGAATACTTACGCTCCATCATCTTCGGTTCAGCCGTCCACATCAGGAAGGCTGCAACGTCTTCCGACATATGCTCGACGTCATTTGCGTGGCCATCGGCAAACTCGACCTGCTCATCCGACAGCGGGGGCGCCATCGAAATCCAACCACCGGGGAAGGCGGTGTTTTCGTACAGAACCGTTCCCGCTTCTTCCTTTTCGTGGCCGGTATAACCATCCAGCAACGAGGCGATGTATTCCGGGCCGCCCATGCCGTTGACCAGCTGGTTGATCCCCAGACCGTAAGGGCCGTGGAAACCGGCACGCGCCTTGGCCATCAGGCTAAGGTCGGGTGCGCCAACGCCATCATTGGCGGGGAAATGGTCAACGGGTTTAGCCGGGCGGAAATCGTCCAGCTCGGGGTCGAACACTTCAAAGTTGCCCGCCGCATAGGCGGTGACTTCGTCTTCCGAATAGCCCAGCGCTTCGAGGTCACGCAGAGGCACATAGCGCAGGCCGTGACAGGCCGCGCAAACCTCGGTGTAAATCTGCAGGCCGCGCTGCAACTGGTGTTGATCCCAGGTTCCGAACGGGCCTTCGAATGAGAATTGGAAGTCCTCGATATGCTGTTCGCCTCCGCCTGCCGCGTTAGACGCGACAGGAGCGAGTGCGATAGCAAACGCGGCACCGATTGCAAGTTTCTTGAACATGTTTCCGGTCCCTCTTCTTACTCGGCCGGCGTGGCATCGGCGTCAGCCTTGCCATAATGCGCGTTGAAGTCTTCTTCGATGGTTTCCGGCTGTGCATCGGGTTTTTCGATGACACCCAGAACCGGCAGGATCACGAAGAAATAGCCGAACCAGTAGGCCGATGCGATTAACGAGAAGGTCGCATAGGGCTCTTCTGCGGGCATCGCACCCAGCCACATCAGGGCAAAGAAGTCGACGATCAGCAGGTAGAACCACCATTTGAACATCGGCCGGTATTTACCCGAACGTACGGTCGACGTGTCCAGCCACGGCGCCAGAGCCATAGCCAGGATCGCACCAAACATCGCCAGAACACCAAAGAACTTGGCGTCAATGATGCCGCCGGTGATGAAGCTGGCGAATTGAACAACCCAGACCTCGCCGGTAAAGGCACGCAGGATCGCGTAGAACGGCAAGAAGTACCATTCGGGCACGATATGTGCCGGTGTTACCAGCGGGTTGGCTTCGATGTAGTTATCCGGGTGGCCCAGATAGTTCGGCATGAAACCAACAATCGCCCAGAACACAACCAGGATGACCGCCAGTGCGAACAGGTCCTTGATCACGAAGTAAGGCCAGAAGGGCAGCGTGTCTTTCTCAGCCTCGGCTTTCGAACCGCGGCGAACCTCAACACCTGTCGGGTTGTTGTTGCCGGTGGTGTGGAAAGCCCAGACATGCACGATGACCAGCGCCGCAATTACAAAGGGCAGCAGGTAGTGCAGCGAGAAGAAGCGGTTCAGCGTGGCGTTGTCCACAGCCGGTCCGCCCAGCAGCCAAGTCTGGATCGCGTCGCCCACAAACGGGATCGCACCAAACAGGCCGGTGATCACGGTCGCACCCCAGAAGGACATCTGACCCCAGGGCAGAACATAGCCCATAAAGGCAGTGCCCATCATACAGAGATAGATCAGCATCCCAATGATCCACGTAACCTCGCGCGGGGCTTTGTACGAGCCATAGAACAGGCCGCGGAAGATGTGGATGTATACCGCGACAAAGAACAGCGATGCGCCGTTCATGTGCAGATATCGCAGCATATAGCCGCCATTCACGTTGCGCATGATGTGCTCGATGCTAGCAAAGGCCAGATCAACATGCGGAGTGTAGTGCATCACCAGAACGATACCGGTGACAATTTGCAGGACCAGGCAAAACGCCAGGACGATGCCCCAGATCCACCACCAGTTCAGGTTCTTGGGGGTTGGGATCATCAGGGTGTCATAGATCAGGCCGACGATGGGCAGGCGGCTGTTCAGCCACTTCTCGCCACTTGTCTTCGGCTCATAGTGATCGTGGGGAATTCCGGACATCTGGGTCTCCCTTAGCCGAGTTTGATGGTGCTGGCGTCCGTCCACTCAGCGGGCGGAACGGGCAGGTTTTCAGGTGCAGGACCTTTGCGGATACGGCCAGCCATATCGTAATGCGAACCGTGGCAGGGGCAGAACCAGCCGCCAAAGTCACCAGCATCGCCCAGCGGGACACAACCGAGATGAGTACAGACGCCCATCTGGACGATCCAGGCACCTGCGGCTTCGCCTTCCGGCGACGGCATCACGCGGTTTGCATCCGTGGCCGGTGCATCAGCATTCAGATTGAAGTTACGGGCCAGCGGGTCAGGCAGGGCATCCACGCCATCGGCGTCCTGCTTCTGCGCTTCGTCGATTTCGACACCGGTGCGGTGACGGATGAACACGGGTTTGCCCAACCATTTGACGGTCAGCTGGGTTCCGGGCTCGACACCGCTCACATCCACGCGGATCGAGGACAGGGCCTGAACGTCTGCCGAGGGGTTCATTTGGTTGATCAGGGGCCATACGGCTGCACCCGTCGCAACGACACCTGCGCCGCCAGCGACGTAGTAGAGGAAATCTCTGCGGGTGCCTTCGTGGTCTTCTGCGTGGGACACGAGGTTTTCTCCGATTCCGGCGCCCGGCAATACCGGGCAAACATGCATCAGCACCGCATCAAAGCGGCGTCTCATCGCGGCTATCTATCCGGGAGAAATCGGTTCGTCCAGCGGTCATAGGCGCGCACTACGCCGCATCTTGGCATTCATGTCACAACGAAAGGCGTTTTTTTCAAGGGATGGGCCGGATTACCCGTGAAGGTTTGCCCTGCCGCGCGGGTGGTACAGGGAGTGATTCGGATGGCAACCAGGCAACGAAAACACCCTCACAACACAGAACCGAAGACTGTTGATCGGCGAAAATCTGCAAAATTCTGACCTGATTTTGCCACGCAAAAATCCACTTCGATTGAATCTACCTTGGTAAAAATAATGAGTTAAAAATAGATATTTTTCAACACACTAGATGAGTCTCAATTCGATTGCACATTTGGCTGGAATGTCCGAAGGGCCTGTAACAGGACCAACCTTAGCGGGATTTTTCCATGCCAAAGCTTTTTACAGCCACTCTGACCTTCGCCCTGACTCTTTCATCGCAATCCTTCGCCGCCGGCGATCCGGCAAAGGGGGAAAGCCTCTACAATCGGTGCTCTTCGTGCCATGCAATTATCAAAGATGGAAAAGTTCTGGTCAAAGGCGGCATCACCGGGCCGAATCTCTATGGGGTTGTAGGCCGGGTGGCCGGAACAGAAACCGATTACCTGAACGGAAGCGAACGCCTACCAATCGGGATGTACACCGATGACATGATCCGTGCTGGCCAGGAAGGGCTGGTCTGGACACAGGAAAACATCGTCGAATATTCGCAGGACCCGATTGTTTTCCTGAGGGATTATCTGGATGACGAAACCGCCCGTCCGAACATGAGCGTCAAACTGAAAAAAGGGGCTGAGGATGTCGCCGCTTATCTGGCGACCTTCAGCAACTGACCAGCCCGTCCGCTCACCTAGACCGCATGAGCGCGGCGAGGTGAGTGGTCTCGCTTCCGAACCCGTCTACCGCCACATGATCTGCGGCGGCTAGACGGACATCGTCCGGCTTGTTCTGGTTCAGCTTCCAGGTGCCCTGAATGTCATCTACCTGCAATTTGCAGGGCACAATCATGCGCATCATCTTGTCCAGAGCCTCCGCGCTCATCTTGCTGGCGCTCCAGGGTGGCTTGGGGTTCAACCGGCGCTCATAAAAATCCGACTGACGATCGAGTAAATCGCGCAACGCGTCCTGCGGAAGAAGCGAAAGCGTTCCGGTCAGGTGCACCGCCACATAGTTCCAAGTGGGCACCTGATCCTCAATCCCGTACCAGTCGGGCGAGATATATCCGTCAGGCCCCGATACAGCGATTCGAACCGTGCGCGGTTCATTCAATGCCCGGACGATCGGATTGGACCGCACCAGATGCAGCGAGGCTTCTGCGCCATCTTCTGACAACAGAAACGGCACATGGCTAAGCAAAGGCCCCTGGTCCGCTGACAAAGCCAAAACACCAAATGCGCGCTCGCGCGCAAAAGCAATATGACTGTCACGATCCTCGGCGCGGAAGGCGGGATTGGGGTGCATGGCGGTCCTCCTGCAAAAGCTCTTGCAGAACCGCGCACCTATTGGCAAGGTGCGCCTCGTTCTCAGGGCGGGGCGGAATTCCCCACCGGCGGTATGCGGGCGATGACCCGTAAGCCCGCGAGCGGCCCCTTTTCGGGGTGTCAGCAGATCTGGTGAGAGGCCAGAGCCGACGGTTACAGTCCGGATGAAAGAGAACGTGCAGTGTGCCGGTAACCCCGCGCGCCTGCTCGTGATCGCCTTGGGTGACGTGTCATGTCGTGCTGGCAGCGAAAAGTGGGAACCGGTTTTCGCAACCGCCAGCAGACCACCAAACCGGAAGGAGATCTTGATGACACACACCCGCTATGCGTTTGTTAAGGCCAGCTGGCATGCCGATATTGTCGACCGTGCACTCGACGGGTTTCTGGAATTGATACCCGCCGATCAAGTGGACGTGTTCGACGTTCCAGGTGCATTCGAAATGCCCCTGCTGGCCCGCGATCTTGCCCAGACTGGGCGCTATGCAGCTGTGACCTGCGCGGCCTTTGTGGTGGATGGCGGCATCTACCGGCATGATTTCGTGGCGCAAGCTGTGGTCGACGGGTTGATGCGCGCAGGTCTGGATACCGGTGTTCCGGTTCTGTCTGTTTCGCTGACGCCGCACCAGTATCAAGAGACGGACCACCACAATGCCATCTACCGCGCGCATTTCGTGGATAAGGGGCGCGAGGCGGCACAGGCGGCGTTGAAAATCACCGCCATGCGGACGCAGCTGTCCTCGGCGGCCTGACCGGAAAGGGTTGGGGTGCTGCGCCCCAACCGCAAATCCGCTTGAGGCTACGGGCCTTGCCCGCTAATCACGATGCTCAGAAGGAGCACGCCTTATGTCGATGAACAGCTTTGGCCATCTTTTCCGCGTCACCACCTGGGGTGAAAGCCACGGGCCCGCCTTGGGTGCCACTGTTGATGGCTGCCCGCCGGGGGTGACCATCGACGCAGAGGTGATCCAGCACTGGCTGGACAAGCGTAAACCAGGACAGAATAAATACACCACCCAGCGGCGCGAGCCCGATCAGGTGAAAATCCTGTCCGGCGTGTTCGAAGGGCAGACGACCGGAACTCCGGTCCAGCTGATGATCGAGAACACCGATCAGCGGTCAAAAGACTATGGCGATATCATGGAAAAATTCCGCCCGGGCCATGCTGATATCACCTATTGGCAAAAATACGGTATCCGCGATTATCGTGGTGGTGGCCGCAGTTCGGCGCGCGAAACCGCCTCGCGCGTTGCCGCCGGGGGCCTGGCCCGCGAAGCCATCAAGCAGATCGCGCCGAATGTCCAGATCACCGGGTACATGACTCAGATTGGCCCGCACAAGATCGACCGCACGAATTTCGATTGGTCACAGATTGAACAGAACCCATTCTGGACGCCCGATGCGACAGCCGCCGAAGATTGGGCCGCCTATTTAGACGGGTTACGCAAGTCCGGCAATTCGGTCGGGGCAGTGGTTGAGGTCGTTGCGCGAGGTGTCCCTGCCGGGATTGGTGCGCCAGTTTATGCCAAGTTAGACACTGATCTTGCCGCAGCGATGATGTCGATCAACGCAGTCAAAGGTGTTGAGATCGGCGAAGGCATGGCCGCCGCTGAACTGACGGGCGAGGCCAATGCCGATGAGATTTTCATGGGGCAGAATGGCCCGCAATACAGCTCGAACCACGCAGGCGGCATACTGGGCGGGATTTCGACCGGGCAGGATATAGTCGTACGCTTTGCGGTCAAACCGACCTCATCGATTCTGACCACGCGCAAAACGATCACCAAATCCGGAGAAGAGACCGAGATCATCACCAAAGGCCGCCATGACCCTTGCGTCGGCATCCGAGCGGTTCCGGTTGGCGAAGCGATGATGGCCTGCGTAATCCTTGACCACCTGCTGTTGCACCGGGGTCAGATCGGCGAGAACCGTGGCCATATCGGCTGAGCTGCGCACCCGGCTGCGCGGCATCGTCGCACAGCGCATGAAAACAGATCCTGCCCATGATCTGGCGCATCTGGATCGCGTTTGGATCAATGTACAGGCCATCGCGGACACGCAAGCAGATATTCGGGTTCTGCTTGCGGCAAGCTATCTTCATGACCTAGTCAACTTGCCCAAAGATGACCCTGACCGCCACTTGGCCTCACGCCGGTCTGCTGCCGAGTCAGAGCCTATTCTGGAGGAATTGACGTTTTCACGACCCGAGATCGACGCCATCCAGCACGCCATTGCTGCACACAGTTTCTCGGCCGGGATACCGCCAGAAACACCCGAGGCCCGCTTCCTACGCGATGCAGATCGGCTTGATGCACTGGGGGCCATCGGCATTGCGCGCACCTTCGTAGTGGCTGGCGCATTGGGGCGCGACTTGTATGACGCCGAGGATGCCTTTGCCCGCGCCCGTGATCTGAACGATCAGCAATTCTCGATTGACCACTGGAAGGTCAAACTGTTGAGCCTGCCGGCAGACATGCTGACGCCCAACGGGCGCGAATTGGCACAGGCGCGTGTAGCACGGATGATCCGGTTTCTTGAGGCGTTCAGCGAAGAGATCGGCCAACCCCTGCCCGACACGTGGAAATCTGCCTGATTGGTACAATCCAATCGTTGATCTTTCGCAGTCAAAGGCTCAGGTTCCCGGCCAATGGCACAATCCCTGACTTCCCACCGACCCATGCTTGCCGTGGGCCTGAAACTGGCTGCGTTGGTTCTGTTCACCTCAATGTCGGCGCTGGTCAAAGCACTGTCCGAGGACTTCCCCCCCGGTGAACTGGTGTTTTTCCGGTCGCTCTTCGCCATTCCCGTCATCATTGCCTGGTTGCTTTGGCGCGGAGAGCTGGCGCAGGGCTTTGTGGTCAAAAAGCCGATGGGTCATTTCTGGCGCGGCGTTCTGGGCACCAGCGCCATGGGTCTGACTTTTACGGGTCTCAGCCTCTTGCCACTCCCCGAGGTCACCGCGATTGGCTATGCCACCCCGATCTTCACCCTGATTCTGGCCGCGCTGATTCTGGGCGAGCGCATTCGCATGATCCGCATCGGTGCCGTCGCGCTGGGATTGTTGGGCGTGCTGATTATGGTTTGGCCCAGGCTGGGCACCACCCAGATGGAGATGGCAGCCACAATCGGGGCGCTTTGCGTGCTGGCGGCCACACTCGCCCGTGCCTTTGTTCAGATCCACATCCGGCAGCTGGTCAAGGTGGATCACCCGGCCGCGATCGTGTTCTATTTCTCGATGACCGCTACCCTGCTTTCAGCTCTGACCGCGTTTTGGGGTTGGACCATGCCGACGCTTAATCAGGCTCTAATTATGATCATAATGGGGTTGATCGGCGGTGTTGCACAGATTCTGGTCACCTCGTCCTATCGCTTTGGTCAGGCCTCGATGCTGGCCCCTTATGACTATACCACCATGCTGTTTGCCATATTCATCGGCTATATCTGGTTTGATGAGCTGCCGACGCTTGCGATCCTGTTGGGTGCGACGCTGGTGATTGCGGGCAATGTGGTCGTGATCTGGCGCGAACACCAGCTGGGGCTGGAACGCGGCAAGGCTCGGTCCCTGACCGATCACAAAGCGTGACTTTACCTTTTTCAAACTTGCCCTAGTTTGGGCCCAACAATCACAGAGGTGCCCGAATGAGCGACGCGCAGGATCACAAAGAAAAGATGCAGCAGGTGCAGGCCAAGCACCGCAAAAAGGTCTCTGAGGCCGTCGATCCGGGCCGCGGTCTGGTGCTGATCAATACCGGCAAGGGCAAGGGCAAATCCTCGGCCGCCTTTGGTGTGGTGATCCGCGCGCTGGGTTGGGGGCAAAAGGTTGCCGTGGTCCAGTTCATCAAGGGCAAGTGGAAAACCGGCGAGCGGCGGTTTTTTGAAGAGCGCGATCTGGTCACCTGGCACACGATGGGCGAGGGCTTTACCTGGGACACCCAGGACCGCGAGCGCGATATCGCCGCTGCCAATGCGGCCTTCGACAGGGCGCGCGCGCTGATGGAGAGCGGTGAGTATGATCTGGTCGTTCTGGACGAGATCAATATTGCCCTGCGTTATGAATATCTGACCGTCGATCAGGTGATCGACGGGCTCAAGGCGCGGTCCGACAAGACCAGCGTGTTCCTGACCGGCCGCGATGCGCCAGAACCACTGCGCGACTATGCTGATCTGGTCACCGAAATGACCGAGGAAAAGCACCCGTTTCAAGCCGGGATCAAAGCCCAGCGCGGCGTAGATTTCTGAGCGCTTTATCAAGGTCACCGCGATAAGCCGCCCGTTGTTTGAACGGGCGGCTTTGTTTTCCGAGTGGGAAGCAATGGTATCGAGGCGTCAGGGCATGTGCCCGTTCAAGCAAACGCCTCTTGCTCTGGCGCGCTGAGCGAGATGACCGCCACCACCGCCGCGCCGTTCAGCCAGTAGAATATCGCATCCAGACCCTGGAACCCAAACAGGCTGGGTGCCGCCAGAAACACCACCCCGACCAGCAGATCGACGCCCAGATGGACGCGATAAGGCAATACCCTCCAAATCCCCAGATGATGATCGGTCAATACGGTCAGGACAAAGGCTGCAATGCCGGTCACAACCGACAGCCACAGGGCCATCGGATTGGACTGACCCAATCCCAGAACAAACGGCAGCGCCATCAGGGCGATGGCAACCGGGTAATCGAGGTAGGCATGAATATTGCGGGTAACGAAACGGAGAGACATTGCATTTTCCTTTCCTTGTTTGAGATGATCTCAAACTAGGACAAGTAGGTCGAACGCTTAATTCTGGATCGTCCATGAAACCTTGCAGATCATTCAGAATGATGGAGGATCAATGCATGGCTCGATAAGCCGCCGGTGACAGACCGATCTGTTTCTTAAACACGCGGGAAAACGCGGCCTCAGAGGCATACCCCACCTCGGCCGCCGCATCGGAAACGTTCCAGCGGCTTTCGACCAATCCCTGACAGGCGATCTGCATCCGCCAATCGGTGAGGTATTGCATGGGCGTGGCCCCCATCTTTTCAGCAAAGAGCTGGGCAAAGGCCGTGCGGGACATAGCGGCCTCTCGGGCCAGGGTCTCAACGCTCCATTCTACCGCTGGTGCGCGGTGAAACGCGGTCAGCGCGCGTGAAATTCGCGGATCTGCAAATCCTGCCAGGGCCGAGTCACTTGGGCTTTGATGTTCAAGATAAGCACGGATGGCCTGCGCGAACAGCACTTCGGACAGTTTCAACGCGATCAGGTCGCCACCGATACGCGTGCCGCTGACCTCGGATCCGATCATGCGCAGGGTGGACTCGAACCAGGCCCCAGCCTCTTCACCGTAATTCTCGATCAGGATGTAAGGCGGCAACCGATCCAGCAACATATGCCCGGTACCTTGTCGACCCGGAGGGCCGGTGAACGAGAAGTGGCCGCAGATCAGTTGCGTGTCACGACCTTTGTCCTCTCCGCCATAGATCAAAACCCCATCCCCCGTGTAACCCGCATCTTCCAGCACCTGCTCCAGAGGCAAAGCGTCCAACGGCTTGACTTCGTTGCACAGCAACGCATGGGCCGTACCATGGGGAATCAGGATCAGATCACCCTGCTTCAAACGCAGAGTTTCCCCTGTATTAGAGACGAAAACATGAAGTTCACCCCGTTGAACAAAATGAAACCGGGCGACGTTTTCAAAGGCTGGAACCTGAATTCCGAACGGAGGCGTAAAAGAAGTGCGGAAGTAAAACGTCCCGCGCAAGGACAGACGGGTGAGGATATCGCTGAGAAGGTCTAACATTACCGTAACCTACACCCCGCCATGCGTTCGTCCAGTTACCTGTACGATCTGCAATGAATTGCGAATGAACGGCAAAGAAAAGCCCCCGCAAAATCGCGGGGGCTCTATCTGTCTCAAATCTGCGATCAGGCGCGGACCAGCGCCTCATAATCTGCGGCGATTTCGCGGGTGAGGTCACCGACTTCGAACGTATAGTCGCCGATCTGGCCCACAGGCGTGACCTCGGCCGCAGTACCGGTCAGCCAGCATTGTTCAAAATCGGCCATCTCTTCGGGCTTGATGCGGCGCTCATGCACCTTGATGCCTTTGTCTTTAAGCATCTGGATCACGGTTTGACGGGTGATGCCGTTCAAAAAGCAATCGGCCAGCGGGGTATGGACTTCGCCGTCCTTCACAAAGAAGACGTTCGCCCCGGTCGCCTCGGCAACATAACCACGCCAGTCCATGAACAGCGCATCCGAGCAGCCCTTGGCCTCGGCCTTATGCTTGGAAATGGTGCATATCATGTACAGCCCGGCCGCCTTGGCATGGACCGGGATGGTTTCAGGGCTGGGCCGCTTCCATTCCGCGATATCCAGCTTGGCGCCCTGCATCTTGGCGTCGCCGTAATAGGCACCCCAGGGCCAGACCGCTACGGCCATGCGGACCGGGTTCTTGGCCGAAGCCACACCCATATCCTCGCCGGAACCACGCCAGACCAGCGCACGGACATAGGCGTCCTGCAAGCCACTTGCCTTCAGCGCGTCTTCCTTTGCCGCTTCGATCTGGTCGATCGTATAGGGCATCGGCATGTCCAGCGCCTCGGCCGAGGCGACCAGCCGTTCAGAATGCTCCCGGCTTTTGAAAATTTTGCCGTTATAGGCCCGCTCGCCCTCAAAGACCGAAGACGCATAGTGCATCGCATGGCTCAGAATGTGGACATTCGCCTCGCGCCAGGGCACAAGTTCTCCATCCATCCAGATGACACCGTCACGATCATCATACCCCGCCATGCGAAACCTCCCTGCCTGGGTTGAATATTCCGGTTATTGCGCAATATAGGTCCGAAGTGGACATAAAGTTGCGCAAAAACTGCGATTCGATACCTGTCCGCTCTTGGAATGTCAACAACGCTGACATAAACTCGGACCTGTGTAACGAATGAGGCAGAATATGTCAGATACCCGCCCCGCCCAGGCCTTTGGCGGAGAAAGCCTGTTGTTTCTTACGGATGAACAGCTGCGGCAGGGGATCGAGGCGATGTTTTTCGCCTATCGCGGGTTCACGGCGGACCCGGATCGCATTCTGACACAGCTGGCCTATGGGCGGGCACACCACCGTGCTATCCACTTTATAAATCGCGCGCCGGGGACGACCGTCAATAACCTGCTTGCTATTCTAGGAGTGACAAAACAGTCTCTGAACCGGGTCCTTCGGACATTGATTGACGATGGGTTGGTCGAAAGCAGGGTCGGTACAGTGGACAAGCGCGAACGGCACCTGTTTCTGACCGAAGCCGGGAGGGCGCTTGAAACCAGGCTGTCCGAGGCCCAGCGCGTGCGGATGCGCGCGGCCTATAAGGACGCAGGCCCAGAAGCGGTGTCTGGGTTTCGCAAAGTGCTTGAAGCAATGATGGATGCTGATATGCGTCATGCCTATACCAAATTGCGGGATACGACCTCATGAGTGATATGGACGCCCATCTGTTGATCGTTGACGATGACGAGCGTATTCGCGATCTGCTCAAGAAATTCCTGATGCGAAACGGGTTTCTGGTGACCGCGGCGCGGGATGCGGCCCATGCACGTCGGGTGCTGTCGGGGCTGGATTTCGACATGATCGTTCTGGATGTGATGATGCCCGGCGAAGATGGTGTCAGCCTGACCAGAGCCCTGCGCGAGACCCACACCACCCCGATCCTGTTGCTGACGGCGCGGGGCGAAACCGAACACCGTATCGCCGGGCTTGAGGCGGGGGCCGA
The DNA here is from genome assembly GCF_059611285.1 of Ruegeria sp. CDSA236. NCBI lineage: Bacteria > Pseudomonadati > Pseudomonadota > Alphaproteobacteria > Rhodobacterales > Roseobacteraceae > Ruegeria > Ruegeria sp. CDSA236. The sequence goes on along the minus strand of NZ_JBXWPG010000009.1, from coordinate 124,131 downwards.
TGATTATCTGGCCAAACCGTTCGAGCCCAAAGAGCTTTTGTTGCGGATCAATGCGATCCTGCGCCGGATGCCGGAAACCCCGGCACAGGATGCCGCAACCAAGATTCTGCATCTCGGCCCGATCCGCTATGATGTTGAGCGCGGTGAGATGTGGCGGGGCGAAGAAACGGTCCGCCTAACCGCAACGGAAAGCCAGCTGATGAAGATCTTCTCGGCCCAACCCGGCGCCCCTATCAGTCGCGCCAAGCTGGTCGAGGATCTGGGCCGTGATAAGGGTCAGGCGCAGGAGCGTGCCGTGGATGTGCAGATCACACGGCTGAGACGCAAGATCGAGCAAGACCCGAAACAACCCCGGTACCTGCAGACCGTGCGCGGGGCCGGGTACATGCTGGCACCGGATTGATTGAGCCGCTGCGTGGCGGTTCTTTGCCTTCGGCGAAGGTATTTTGACCAGATGAACAGGGGATTGTGATGAAAACTGCCCTTTTGACCCATGCGGATTGTCTTGGGCACGTGACACCCGAGGGGCATCCGGAACAAGTCGCGCGACTGGAACATATCCTTCATGCGCTGGATAGGCTGGACCTGGATCGTGTGACCGCGCCGCTTGCAGCCGATGATGACCTGCTGCGTATTCACCCCGAAAGCCATATTCGCGACATCCGCAAAAGTCGCCCGACAGAGGGATTCCGGCAAGTGGACGGCGATACATTCATGTCGCCGGGATCTGTAGATGCGGCCTATAGGGCTGCAGGGGCTGTGGTAAAAGCCGTGGATTTAGTGCTGGGCGGAGAAGCCCCAAATGCGTTCTGTGCCATTCGCCCCCCCGGCCATCACGCCGAGAATGAAACCGCCATGGGATTCTGCCTGTTCGGCAACGCCGCATTGGGGGTGAAACACGCGTTGGATCATCACGGTCTGCGCCGCGTCGCTGTGGTGGATTTCGATGTGCATCACGGCAATGGCACGCAGGATTTGCTGTGGGATGAGCCGCGCGCGTTGGTGATCACCAGCCAACAGATGCCCTTGTGGCCGGGATCAGGCCGCGCCGACGAGACCGGCGCCTTTGAAAACGTCCTGAATATTCCACTGTCCCCCGGAACCGGCGGCGCCAAGATGCGCGCCGCCTATGAAACATTGGCTTTCCCGCGACTGCGCGCCTTCAAACCCGAGCTGATCATAATCTCTGCCGGGTTTGACGCCCATCAGGATGATCCGCTGGCCAATCTGAACTGGGCCACCGAAGATTTCGCCTGGATCACTGCCGAATTGTGCAAGATTGCCGATGAGCATTGCGCGGGACGTATCGTCTCGACTTTGGAAGGCGGGTATGATCTGAAAGCCTTGGCCGAGGCCACACGTGCCCATGTGGAAGAGTTGATGAAGGCAGCCCGATGACAGATACACCCGTTGACCAGATGACATTCGAACAGGCGATGAAAGAGCTTGAGGCCGTTGTCGGCCAGCTGGAGCGTGGCGATGTGGCGCTGGACCAGTCCATCGCCTTGTATGAACGGGGTGCAGCGCTGAAGAAACGCTGCGAGGATGAACTGAAGCGGGCCGAGGAAAAAGTGGCCGCGATCACCTTGGACGCCGATGGTCAACCGACCGGGACGACGGTTGTCGAAGGTCAGTAAATGTTTCGCGAAAGACTGGCGCAGGATGCAACGCTGATTCAGGGCCATTTTGATCTGGTTCTGGGCGCGCTGGACGATCTGGATTTGACACAGGCGATGGCCTATGCCACGCAAGGCGGCAAAGGTCTGCGCGGGTTTTTGGTGCTGGAAAGCGCGCGGCTGCATGATGTGGATACAGCGCGTGCGATCTGGCCTGCCACGGGGATCGAGGCATTGCACGCCTATTCTCTGGTGCATGATGACCTGCCCTGCATGGATAACGACGATTTGCGTCGCGGGCGCCCGACAGTTCATGTGAAATGGGATGAGGGCATCGCGGTTCTGGCAGGCGACGCGTTGCAGACGCTGGCATTCGAACTTTGCACCCGTCCCGAAATTGGCCCCGCCGAAATTCGCGCGGAATTGGCCTTGTCTCTGGCGCAGGCAAGCGGAGCGCAGGGCATGGTGCTGGGCCAGGCGCTGGATATCGCGGCGGAATCGGCAGACTCTCCGCTGACGCTGGAAGAAATCACCCATTTGCAGGCAGGAAAAACCGGAGCGCTGATCGAGTGGTCTGCATGCGCCGGCGCGCGTCTGGCCCAAGCTGATCTTGCGCCCTTGCGCCAATATGCCCAATCCCTTGGTCTTGCTTTTCAAATCGCAGATGACATCTTGGATATAGAGGGTAACGCCGAAATTGCGGGCAAGCGCCTTCAGAAGGATGCCGAGGCGGGAAAGGCCACGTTTGTGTCTCTGCTGGGCCTCGACGCCGCCAGAACCCGTGCCGCGGAGCTGGTGGAACAGGGCTGCGCCGCGTTGGAAGGCTATGGCGCGTCGGCTGAAACCTTGAAGGACGCCGCCCGCTTCGTTATTGCCCGGGACAGCTAAGCCAGGAACGCGCCATATGTCTGACCGCCCGAACACTCCTCTGCTGGATCTTGTGAACCGCCCGGCCGACCTGCGGCAGTTTTCGGACGCGCAGCTGCATCAGGTGGCGCAGGAATTACGGGCCGAGACGATCTCGGCCGTGTCGGTCACCGGCGGGCATCTGGGTGCGGGTCTGGGCGTGGTGGAACTGACCACTGCGCTGCATGCGGTATTCGATACGCCGCGTGACAAAATCATCTGGGATGTCGGGCACCAGTGCTATCCGCATAAAATCCTGACCGGGCGGCGCGACCGGATCCGTACCCTGCGCCAACCCGGCGGGTTGAGCGGGTTCACCAAGCGCAGCGAAAGCCCCTATGACCCGTTTGGCGCGGCGCATTCCAGCACCTCGATCAGTGCTGCCCTTGGCTTTGCCGTGGCGCGCGATCTGGGTGGCGTGACGCCCGAAGGTCTGGGCGATGCCATTGCGGTAATCGGCGATGGCTCGATGTCGGCGGGTATGGCGTTTGAGGCGATGAACAATGCGGGCCACCTGAAAAAGCGCCTGATCGTTATCCTCAACGACAATGAAATGAGCATCGCACCGCCGGTTGGCGCCCTGTCCAGTTATCTGTCGCGCATTTATGCCGAAGAACCGTTCCACGATCTGAAGGCCGCCGCCAAGGGCGCGGTGTCCTTGTTGCCGGAACCGTTCCGCGAAGGCGCCAAACGCGCCAAGGAAATGCTCAAGGGCATGGCCGTAGGGGGTACTTTATTCGAAGAACTGGGCTTTTCCTATCTCGGCCCGATTGACGGACACGACATGGATCAGCTGTTGCCGGTGCTGCGCACGGTCAAGACGCGGGCCACCGGCCCGATCCTGATCCATGTGCTGACAAAAAAGGGCAAGGGCTATGCCCCCGCCGAGCAGGCCCGCGACAAGGGTCACGCGACCGCGAAATTCGATGTTGTGACGGGTGAGCAAAAGAAGGCGCCGTCAAACGCGCCCTCTTATACGTCGGTCTTCGGCAAGACCCTGGTGGAAGAAGCCGCGCGGGACGACAAGATCGTCGCCGTCACCGCCGCCATGCCCGATGGAACCGGGTTGAACCTGTTTGCCGAACGCTACCCGTCACGTTGTTTCGATGTAGCGATTGCGGAACAGCATGGTGTGACGTTCTCGGCGGCTTTGGCTGCGGGCGGGATGAAGCCATTCTGCACCATGTATTCGACCTTCCTGCAGCGCGGCTATGATCAGGTCGTGCATGATGTGGCCATTCAGCGCCTGCCCGTGCGATTTGCCATCGACCGCGCTGGTCTGGTGGGCGCTGATGGGGCGACCCATGCCGGATCGTTTGACATTGCCTATCTGGCCAACCTACCGGGCATGGTCGTGATGGCCGCCGCAGATGAGGCCGAGCTGATGCATATGGTGGCCACCGCCGTCGCCCACGACGAAGGCCCGATCGCCTTCCGCTATCCCCGCGGTGAAGGCGTGGGCGTGGACCTGCCCGAGCGTGGTGTAGTGCTTAAAATCGGCAAAGGCCGGATAATTCGGAAGGGCGCGCGTGTGGCATTGCTGTCTTTCGGTACGCGCTTGGCCGAGGTACAAAAAGCCGCCGAGGCCTTATCCGCACGCGGCATCACCCCCACCATCGCCGATGCACGTTTCGCCAAACCGCTGGACCGCGACCTGATCCTGAATCTGGCCTCCGATCATGAGGCGCTGATTACCATCGAAGAGGGTGCGATTGGCGGTTTCGGCAGCCATGTGGCGCAGCTACTGGCCGATGAGGGTGTGTTTGATCAGGGCCTTAAATACCGCTCGATGGTGTTTCCGGATATCTTCATTGATCAGGCAAACCCGGCGGATATGTATGCGGTTGCCGGTATGAATGCCGAACAGATCGAGGCCAAGGTCCTGTCTGTTCTGGGTGTGGCCACGATTGGTGAAAAACGCGCCTGAGGGACCATTAAGGTTATCAACTCCAAGGAAGAGCGTGCCTCAAGATAGCTCTTCAGTGAGTGAAGATTGAACTAAACCAACATAAGTAAAAGATATTGCAAGTTTGTGATTTCACACGTGTCGCTTTTGTTTCGCCTTTTTGACTCTTTCTGCATTGCTTACACAGTGCCGGCCAAAAAAACGGGCGCCTCAGCGCCCGTATTAGCTTTTTGTCGATGTTGATCAGTGAACCGTCTCGACCTTGTGGAAATCCAGATCACGGTCTTCGGGCATCCCAGTTATGCTCAGCACCTCTTTGCGTTTGGTGATCAGGATATAAACCACACAGGCCAGATAGAGGCCGACAACAACTGCACCGATCCACTGGATCTGCAACCACTGGCTTTGGAACAGCAAGGTCAGGACGAACAGCAGCACAACATTGCCCGCCACATAGATCGCTTTACCAAAGCGGGCGACTGTCATGTTCAGGTTGTCCGTATAGAGCCTGATCAACGAATCCAGTGAGTTGATCACGAAGGTCACGCCCACAATCACCATCGCAATGTTGGTGATGCCTGCGGTGCTGATGCCGTTCAGGTGGTAATAGTAGAGAACGGTGAACCAGATCGCCAAAGGGATCGACGGAAAGATCAGCAGAGCAGCCAGTAGTTGCCAGGTCTTCAGCCCACCTACAAAGCGAGATGTGAACTGGCCGATCATGATCGACCAGGCAAACCACCAGAACAGGTAGAAGGCGTGATAATCTGTCAGCGGCAGGACAAACTTGTGCAGGTTGGTGAAATAGGCACCAACATTGCTTCCGGTTTCCACAAAGCCATTCACGCCCATGCCCGCAGCAACCCACATGCCCAGGATCAGTGCCAGGAACAAAAAGGTCGAGCCCACCGACAGGATACGCACGTATTTCAGGTCGGTCGAAGAATAGGCCGCTGCCAGAATGACGACAAACACGATGACATAGAAGGTGGTGACCACTGACTCGCCGTCTCCGACCTCGGGCAGGTAGCCGGGCAGGTAGATCAGGAACAGGCTGGCGGTGAAAGCGCAGGTGCCGATGATGACCACATTGTTGATCAGCTTGACCAGTGGGATTTCAAAGAACTTCACGCGCGGCTCGATGACACAGAAATAGAACGCGGTCAGAAAGTAGAACGCCCAGATCAGAAAGCCCCAGAACCCGAATTCGATCGCCAGTGGGTTGGCAAACGCATAGGCGGGGTCTTCGGCATAGCCGCCGAATTCGGTCAGCGGAAACATGATCAGGCCGACATCCAACCCGGATGTGAACAGAATCGCGATGAAGGTGAACAGATGAACCGGCGTTACGCCAACGATCCGCAGATTCCACCACTTCACCACAAAGAAGGCAACAAGGCCCAACGCCAGCAAGACGCCAAATGATAGTATGTACTCCAATAGCACCGACAATCCTCCCATTAATGTCAGTTCATGACGCTGTTATAGTTTATTGGCTGATCAATCAATAAAAACAGCACTGCTTGCGGTGCGCGCTTATTCGGTCAACAGTGCGCGAAAATCTGAACAGGGGGTCGCGATGGATTTTCGCGCAATGGCCATGGGGCTGACATTTGCGTTTATCTGGTCTTCGGCCTTCACCTCGGCCCGGATCATCGTGGCGGACGCATCGCCGTTGTTTTCCCTGGCTCTGCGGTTTCTGATCTCGGGTTTGATTGGCGTCGTGATTGCACGGGCGATGGGCCAAAGCTGGCGGCTGACGCGGTCACAATGGTATGCCACCATCCTGTTCGGGATATGTCAAAATGCCCTTTATTTGGGCCTAAACTTCTATGCGATGCAAACAATCGAGGCCTCTGTTGCCGCAATCATCGCCTCGACCATGCCATTGCTGGTTGCCTTGGCCAGTTGGCTGTTTATGGGCGACAGATTACGGCCAGTTGGAATTGTCGGCCTGTGTGCCGGGTTCGCCGGTGTTGCTCTGATCATGAGCAGTCGGATCGGCGACGGCGTTGATCTGTTCGGCGTCATGCTTTGTGGCATTGGAGCGCTTGCGCTGACATTTGCCACGCTCGCAGTGCGAGGGGCGACATCGGGCGGGAATTTCATGATGGTGGTTGGCTTACAGATGCTGGTCGGATCGGCCATTCTGTTTGTTGCAGCACCGGTATTCGAAACGATTCATATCCACTTGACGGTGCCGCTGGTCCTGGCCTTCACCTATACAACTCTGTTTCCCGGCCTTCTGGCCACGTTCATCTGGTTCCTGCTGCTGGATCGGATCGGCGCAACCCGGGCGGCCACGTTTCACTTTCTCAACCCGGTCTTTGGTGTCACCATCGCCGCGATCTTGTTGGGCGAAAAACTGGGGCCGCTGGATGCGGTCGGGGTTCTTATCACAACACTGGGCATTCTGGCGGTGCAACTGTCCCGCCAACCCGCTGCAAAACCGGCCTGACCCACACATAAGCGCGAGGAACGCAAAACCCCCTTTGCTTTCCGCCGCCAAACCCCATCTATAAAGCGAACCACCAAAGCGACCGGAGGAGCCATGACCCGTTACACCAAATCCCCTGAGGCCATCGCCGCATTGTCGCCCGAGGAATACCACGTCACGCAAAACAGCGGCACCGAACGGCCCGGAACTGGCAAACTGCTGAATAACAAAGAACCCGGCATCTACGTGGATATCGTCTCGGGCGAGCCTTTGTTCGCCTCGGCGCACAAGTACGAATCCGGCTGCGGCTGGCCCAGTTTCACCAAGCCGATCGTACTTGAGCATGTTGAAGAGGTTCACGATGCCTCGCTGGGTATGATCCGGACCGAAGTTCGCTCGAAACATGGCGATAGCCATTTGGGGCATGTATTTCCCGACGGCCCCCGCGAACATGGCGGGCTGCGATACTGTATCAACTCAGCCTCATTACGGTTCGTCCATCGCGATCAGATGGAAGCCGAAGGCTATGGCGAATTCCTGATTCATGTGGAGGAGATCGAATGACCGAACACCGCGCCGTTCTTGCCGGGGGCTGCTTTTGGGGCATGCAGGATCTGATCCGCAAACGCCCGGGCGTGTCCCGCACTCGCGTCGGATATACAGGTGGAGACGTGCCCAACGCCACTTATCGCAACCACGGCACCCATGCCGAGGGGATCGAGATTTTTTACGATCCTACCGTGACCACCTATCGCGATCTGCTTGAGTTTTTCTTTCAGATCCATGACCCGACTACGGTGAACCGGCAAGGGAACGACATGGGGATGAGCTATCGCTCGGCCATTTATTATGTCGATGACGCCCAGAAAAAGGTCGCCCTGGACACCATTGCCGATGTGAATGCCAGTGGTATCTGGCCCGGCAAGGTCGTGACCGAGCTGGAACCCGTTGGCGATTTCTGGGAGGCCGAGTCCGAGCATCAGGATTATCTTGAACGCATCCCGAACGGCTATACCTGCCATTTCCCGCGCCCGGATTGGGTTCTGCCCAAACGCGACGCGGCCGAGTAAGGATTAGGCCCGAATCAGGGGCTAGTCAGACGCCACCCGCGGCCTTCCACTGGCCTCGACGGTGACCAATGCCTCAACAAAGACCTCCTGCGCTTCGATACGGGCGGTGCGGATATCCCGGTCGACGATCACTCGGATATCCTCGGCACCGGCCCCGCGCACTTCCCCTTCCGCCTCAGCCCTCAGGATGGATTCCAGCAGCGCCATCGCCTCGTCAGAATCGCTAAAGTCCTGAGGCCCGTCTTCAAGATGCACCCTGTACCGCCCTTCGGATGGCGCGGTGACGGTCCCGGCCCGGCGCAGTGTCAGCCTGCCAACCACAGCTCCAATCGCATTGGCCACGCCCGTGTGTTCCGGCAAAATCATGCGGCATCGCAATCTTTCCCCGACTGCGGGGTAATAGCTGGGGGCCGACGCCCCAAGACCGATCACATCCACATTCAGTGCCGCGTCCAGCGCCACCAAACCGCGATGCCCGGCCAGACCTTTCCGCGTCAAAACATGCCGGGCCAGATCGGGTGCCGGAACGCCGAACTCCTCGGCTTCTTCTGAGAAAGCGGTCTCTAACAAGGTCAAAGAGGTCTGTTCGGTCAACTGATCAACGATCATCTGCGCCAACAGATCCGGTGTTGCAGCCAGCATATCACCGGTGCCAATCCGTTTTCGCGCCACCAGTTCCAGCGCTTTGCGTGCAGCCTCTGCGTCCCAGGCATCCAAACGGCCCAGAACATGGCTGGCATCCGAAGGTGTCACGCCGGATACCTGAACGATTCCACGATCCACCAAACGAGTAAGTGCGCCTGTCTCCATCCGCGTTTTAAGCAAATCGGACAGCGGCAGGACCTTCTGCCCCAAACGATCCACTAGGGCGGTTTCCCTTGCCCCCAGACCTTCGGCATGAACACCCGGTACCAGACGTGCGAACCGGGTGTCATGTTCACCCACGGTTGGGGCTCGCAACTGCGCATCCAAGGCCGTGTGAACCTCGTCGGGCGCCTCTGACGCGATCAGAGATACGGGCAAAACACGGCGCGGTCCCAGGAAGATGCCGCCGCCCAGCCCTTCGGTTACAACATGTACCTGACTGTCCCCGCCCAACCCGTGGGTCCGCATTGCGACGGCCTCCACCATGGTGCGAAAGCCGCCAACCCTGGCACCTTCGGGATCAATGGCGGGCTTGCCATCCCGGATCAAGGCGACATCGGTCGTGGTACCTCCGATATCTGATACCAGAGCGTTCTCGGCTCCCGTTAGCCAGCGCGCCCCGACGATCGAGGCCGCAGGGCCGCTCAAAATCGTTTCAATCGGTCGATCCCGCGCCTGTTCGGCGCTCATCAACGCTCCGTCGCCGCGAACCACCATCATTGGCGCTGAAATACCTAGCGTCACAAGCTGATCCTGTGCCCGTCCGATCAAGCGGTCGATCATGCCAATCAACCGTGCATTCAATACCGCTGTCACCGCACGTTTTGGGCCATTCAACTTGGCCGACAGATGGTGCGAACATGTCACCGGCGCACCCGTCCGATCAGTAATAATGCGGGCGACCTCAAGTTCATGCGCCGGGTTTCTGGTGGCGAACTGACCGGCCACAGCGAAACCTGAAACCCCTGGATTAGAGTCTAAAAAGGCTTCAATCGCCTGAACATCCAATGGCCTGGCCTCTGTTCCTGCATGCGTGTGACCGCCCGCCACAACCAAAGCTGGATCCCCTTTCAAAGCATCCCGCAGACCATGCTTTTCCAGATCTCCTTCCCTGAACCCGATATAGACAAGGGCAACCCGGCCACCCTGCCCTTCGACCAGCGCATTCGTGGCCAATGTCGTTGACAGCGACGCCATCGAGATCTGCTCGGGCGACACCTGAGCCTGCGTCAGAACCGCGGAAATCGCCTTGCCGACGCCAATCGCCAGATCAGCTCGTGTTGTCAGAGATTTGGCTGAAGCAATCACCACAGTCTCATCCCGGACCAGCACCGCATCCGTATAGGTTCCGCCTGTATCAACCCCCAAAGCCAGCGCCATCGGGTTCTCCTTCCTGTTCGCTGTGATTGGGTTTAGCGGTTTGCACCGACACGTCCAGCCTGTTTGCGGCACCTAGGAGAGTTGTTTGACCGCCCAGCGCGCGGCATCTGCCACGGCTGAATCCGGATCCTCTGTCAAATCCTGTGCAATCGGTATCAACCCCTGCAGGCCCGAGTTGCCAATGGCGTACAGCACATTTCGCACAAACCGGTCCCGTCCAATCCGCTTAATCGGAGAACCCGAGAATTTCGTTCGAAATTCCGGATCGTCCAGGCCAGCCAATTCCGCCAGCCGAGGAGCCTTCAGATCCTCACGCGCTGCATAGCGCATGTCACTGGCCGTGACTGCGAATTTGTTCCAGGGGCAGGCGGCAAGGCAATCATCGCAACCATAGATCCGATTGCCGAGTTTCGCGCGCAGGTCTTCATCAACCGGACCCTTGTGTTCGATTGTCAGGTAAGAAATGCAGCGCCGCGCGTCCAACTGATAAGGCGCCGGGAATGCGTCTGTCGGACAGGCGGCCAAACAGGCCCGGCAGGATCCACAGTGATCCACCTCTGCTTGATCCGAAGGTAGGTCCAGAGTTGTAAAAACAGACCCTATAAAGGCCCAATTTCCCCAATCGCGACTTACAAGATTGGTGTGCTTACCCTGCCATCCCAACCCCGCAGCATGACCCAAGGCCTTTTCCGGAACCGGGGCGGTATCGACAAAGACCTTCACCTCGCCACCAGCCTCGGCTATCAACCAGCGGGCTAACCTTTTGAGCCGCTTCTTGACCAGGTCGTGATAGTCCTTGTTCTGCGCATAGATTGAGATCGCCCCTTTCTCGGGGTGGTCCAGAATCTCGGTTGGATCATGTTCGGGCGCATAGCTTTCTGCCAACATGATCACCGATTTCGCCTCAGGCCAGAGCGCTGCCGGATCGCCCCGCCAATGGGTCCGTTCGGCCATCCATTCCATCTGCCCGTGATATCCGGCCTGCAGGAACGCCTCAAGCCGGTCGGGCACTAGGGGGACATCCCACGGGCGACAAATACGGCACGACACAAAGCCCTCGCTCAGCGCCTGCGCCACCAACTTACCCTTTAAACCCGATCCGCTCTTCATCTGGCCCTAAATACCTTTGGGGGGAAATCGCGTCTCAAGGCGCGATTGGGGGCAGACTGCCCCCCTTACGTGACCCTATCAGAAATCCAGATCTGCGTAATGGGTGGGCGGCCTGAACCCAGGAACCTGATCCGCCAGAATCGACCGGAAAGCAGGTCGGGATTTGATCTTGGCATACCAGTCTTTGACTGCCTGAGACCGATTCCAATCTACGTCCGAGATATAGTCCAGCGCCGATAGATGCGCCGCAGCAGCAAAATCGGCCAATGTCATCTGATCCCCGGCCAGCCAACGGCGGTGATCCAGCAACCAGGCCATGTAATCCAGATGATATTTGATGGCCTTGGCACCTTGCTTGACATTTTTGCTGTCAGGATAGCCCTGACCGGTAACTTTCTTGTTCACGCGCTCATAAACCAGTTTGGATGTCACCTCGTGATGGAACTTGTCATCAAACCAGGATACCAACCGGCGCACTTCATATCGCGCCTCGGGCGTTTTGGGCATCAGGGCAGGTTCTGGGCGGGTTTCCTCAATATATTCGCAAATCGCGTTGCTTTCGGACATGATCTTTCCGTCCAGACGCAGAACCGGGACTTTTCCGGCCGGGTTGCGGCGCAGGAAATCGGGATCTTTCTCCCAGTATTTCTCCTCGACCAATTCAACCTCAATCTTCTTTTCCGCCAGTGACAGGCGCACCTTGCGGCAGAAGGGGGACAAGGGAACATGAAACAAACGCGCCATGGGCTTCCAATCGAACCAGTGAATACACTCAAGCTTTAGCCTTGCAGGGCCTTGGGTTTCAATCCTCGAAACAATCCGCGCGACCATCTGCGCGAATGGTGGCCGCCCCATCGAGGATCGAGGCAGCCCGTCTGCGTGTGCGGACCGACGGATCCCGAACGGACCTGTTTTTGGGAGAAGGCAGGATTGCGGCAATACGTGCGGCCTGAACTGGCGACAGCTGGGCCGCGGTCACATTGAAGTTGCGCTGGGCTGCGGCCTCAACGCCAAACACACTTTCGCCAGTCTCGGCAACGTTCAAATAGACCTCGAGAATGCGCTGCTTGCTCCAGAAAATCTCGACCACGGGGGTGAGAGATGTCTCAAGCGCCTTACGCACCCAACTGCGTCCCTGCCACAGGAACACATTCTTCACCACTTGCTGCGTGATGGTTGAGGCGCCACGTGTACCGCCTTCCTCCAAAGCATCGCGAATGGCATCGACATCAAACCCCCAGTGCAGGCAGAAATTGGCATCCTCTGCCGCCACCACGGATCGCGCCATGACGGGCGAGATCTGTTCAATCGGCACCCAATCGCGCTGAACTTTGCCCAGCCGCCGCCATTCAGACCAGATCGTATGGGTTACCGGGGGATTCACCACAGAAAAAAGCACCACAAGCGCCACAACAAACGCAACCAGACCCAATACTGCGCGGGTCACCCAGCGGCGAATCCGCGATTGTGTCTGGTTCTTTGCCTTCGACGCCTTGCTTTTCTTACTGCTCGATTTGCGCGCTGCTTTCTTTGCCATATTGTTGCTATACGACGCGGCGACGATGTTTGGAACGGATTAAATCGCCAAAGCGCGCGCCTCGCGCGGACGTATCACGGGACGGGCGGTTTCTGGCAGGACCGCATCGCGGGTCTGCAATTCGGGAAACAGGGCCAGAACTTCAGCCTTTGTCTCGGCGTCAGACTGAGAGAGCGCGTGCCCCGGGTAATAACTTTCGCTTTTGGCCCCATTTGCAATGACGATCTCATGGCGCGAAAAGAGAAGATGAATATAGTCGATCTGACCACCCTCAACACGCGTAACAGAATCCCCGTTGACCAGGCAATGCGCTGCGATCAGCACTTCGGAATGGCCGAACAAATACGGCGCCCGCCAGTCCGAGACCAGCATCCGGTGCTGTGGCGACACGATCAAAGGCTGTTCCAGCCCTAGCACGCCAGCCTCAAACCGAATGGGCGCCAGCTTGCCTTCGGCCTCAACCGTGGTCCGCCCCACCCAAAGCAGCGGCTGCGCACCGTTGTCAATTGTGATGACCATATCGCCGGGCTTCAGATCTTCGACTGAGCAAGCGCCGTCAGGCGTTTCGATCAGCGTTCCGGGGGTGAAACAGGGCGGGCCAAGATTGCCAACATCTAGCGGCCCCTGCGTGTTGACAAATGTTGATGAGACAAACGTGCCCGGTTGCAGAACCTGCCCGTCTGTTGGTGTAAAGACACGGGTTCCGTCAGCAAGATAGAAGGTCGTGCCGGTATAGGTGACATTGCCAACGCCTGTCACGTTAATCGTAACAACATCACCCGGCCACGACGAAGTTACATCCTGGCCGTTTACCGTATCCCCGCTGGGCGCGTCGATCTCGCCATCGTCATCCACATCGGTGAGGTTGAATTTATCAACAACTACCGATGTACCGCCCGGTGGCGGATTCGCGGGGTCAAACGAATAAAACTGATCAAGATAGGTGGTTGGCATCTAACAGACTCCTACGCGTTCGCACGACTGCAAGGCAGCCTAACCGCAACTTCCGAACAAAAAGTGACGAAATCTAGGCTTATTGGGCCCGTTTCGACAAGGCAAACGACCACCTAGGACCAATAAAAGAAAACCCCACGTGTTTTAAAAGACACGCGGGGTTGCCATTTTCATTAGTCCTCAGATTACTCTGCAGGAACCGCTGTTGCCTCGACCGCCAACGGATGGCTGAGCTTGTTCAGCATCTCTTTCGGGCAGACCTGGATAAAGTTCGCCTTCTCGACCTCCCAGTGCTGCAGGATATCCGCAGCCTTGCGGCTAATGGTTTCGGCCTGATGGGTTTCGATCAGCGATTTCAGCTGATCTTCCCAATGGCCAATGGTCACGGGGCATGTCACCAGCGTTTCCATATTCATCAGCGCCTGCGCCTTGCCGTCGGGGTCGTACAGATAAGCCATGCCGCCTGTCATGCCCGCTCCGAAATTGGCGCCGATACTGCCCAGGATCACGGCGACCCCGCCGGTCATGTATTCGCACCCGTTCGAGCCGCAGCCTTCGATCACCACCTTGGCGCCTGAATTGCGCACAGCGAACCGTTCCCCGGCGCGGCCTGCTGCAAACAGATACCCGTCCGTGGCCCCATACAGAACCGTGTTGCCAATGATGGTGTTGTCATCCGCCTTCAGCGGGCTGACCTGCGGTGGACGCACAACAATCATACCACCAGACAAGCCCTTTCCGACATAGTCATTGGCATCACCCGAAACTTCAAGCTTGAGTCCCGGCGCTGCAAACGCTCCCAGCGACTGACCGGCAGAGCCCTGCAGCTTCACGTGCAGGTGATCCGACTGGAACGTGTTCCGCATCCCGAAATTTTGCACGATATGGCTGGAAACCCGCGTCCCAACGGTTCGGTGCGTGTTTTGCACTGCGTAAGACAGCTGCATTTTCTCGCCGTCTTTCAGGAACCGGGCGGCATCGCGCACGATTTCCGCATCCAGCGTATCGGGCACCGCGTTCCGGTCTCTGTCGCGATTATAGACGATGTTATGGGCACCATCGACGGTGATCAGCAGCGGGTTGAGGTCCAGATCATCCAGATGCGCCGACCCTCGGCTGACCTGCGCTAGCAGATCTGCCCGACCGATGATCTCGTCAATCGAGCGCGCACCCAGGCTGGCCAGCAGCTCGCGCACTTCTTGCGCGTAGAAGGTGATCAGGTTGACGACCTTATCGGCATTACCGGTGAATTTGGCGCGCAGGCTTTCGTCCTGAGTACACACGCCAACTGGGCAAGTGTTGGACTGGCACTGACGCACCATGATACAGCCCATCGCGATAAGGGCGGCAGTGCCTATACCGTATTCCTCGGCCCCCATCATCGCGGCCATGACGATGTCACGACCGGTACGCAAGCCGCCATCGGTTCGCAGGGTCACGCGATCCCGCAGGTTGTTCATCGCCAGAACCTGATGCGCCTCGGTCAGGCCCATCTCCCACGGCAGACCAGCATATTTGATGGATGTCGCAGGCGACGCGCCGGTGCCGCCATTGTGACCCGAAATAAGGATAATGTCCGCTTTTGCCTTGGCTACACCTGCAGCAATCGTGCCAACACCCGAGGACGCCACCAGCTTGACCGTCACCTTACAGCGCGGGTTGATCTGTTTCAGATCATAGATCAACTGCGCCAGATCCTCGATCGAATAGATATCGTGGTGCGGCGGCGGTGAGATCAGTGTTACACCCTTGGTCGAATGGCGCAGGCGCGCAATCAGGTCGGTGACCTTCATGCCAGGCAACTGCCCGCCCTCACCGGGTTTGGCACCCTGGGCAACCTTGATTTCCAGCTCTTCGCACTGGTTCAGGTATTCGGCGGTTACACCGAACCGGCCCGAAGCCACCTGTTTGATCTTGGCCGAGGGGTTGTCACCATTGGGTTCCGGCACGAAATGCGCCGGATCTTCGCCGCCCTCGCCGCTGTCGGATTTCGCCCCGATCCGGTTCATCGCAACGTTCAGCGTCTTGTGCGCCTCCGGCGACAGCGCCCCCAGCGACATGCCCGGCGTCACGAACCGTTTGCGGATCGAGGTGATAGATTCCACCTCTTCAATCGGGATCGGCTTGCTCAGCGGTTTGAAATCCATCAGGTCGCGCAGATGGATCGGCGGGTTCGATTGCATCTTGGCCGAATACTGCTTCCACAGCTCATACGACGCTTTGTTGCAGGCCATCTGCAGCATATGCATCGAGGTCGCTTCCCACGCATGGGTTTCGCCCGACTTCCGCGCCTTATAGAAACCACCGATCGGCAGAACATCCAGACCGCTTTCCCAGCCCTTGGCATGGATCTCTTCGGCCTTGGATTGAATACCCGTAACACCGATGCCGGAAATCCGGCTGGTCATACCGGGAAAGAACTCGGCGACCATGGCACGGCTGAGGCCCACGGCCTCAAAGTTCAATCCGCCACGATAGGATGAGATCACCGAAATCCCCATCTTGGCCATGATTTTCAGCAAGCCCTGGTCAATCGCCTCGCGGTACCGCGCGACATTTTCGGTCAGGCTGCCATCCAGCAACCCGCGATCAATACGATCGGCCAGAGAATCTTCGGCCAGATAGGCGTTGACCACAGTGGCCCCACACCCGATCAGAACGGCGAAGTAATGCGGATCAACGCATTCCGCCGACCGCACGTTCAGCGAGCAGAAGGTGCGCAGACCCTTGCGGGTCAGATGCGAGTGCACCGCGCTTGTTGCCAGGATCATTGGCATCGCCACGCGACCCTGACCTGAATTCATATCGGACAAAACCAAATGCCCCGCGCCCGAGCGCACGGCCTCTTCGGCTTCGGCTCTAATACGGGCCAAAGCTGCGCCCAGCGCCCCTTGTCCGGCTTCAAAGCTACAGTCGATTTCTGCTAATGGAGCATTGAAGTTTTCAGCCAATGCTTCCCATTGGGCATTGCCCACAAACGGGCTTTCCAGCACAATAATTTCGGTTTGGCTGCTGTCTTCATCCAGCACGTTTTTCAGGTTTCCGAACCGGGTTTTCAGCGACATCACACGATATTCGCGCAACGAGTCGATGGGAGGATTGGTCACCTGGCTGAAGTTCTGGCGGAAGAAATGGCTGAGCGGACGGTACTGTTTCGACAGAACAGCCGATGGCGTGTCATCGCCCATTGAAGCCAGTGCCTCTTTTCCATCTTCGGCCATTGGCGCCAGAATCTGCTCCAGTTCCTCGATCGAATATCCGGCGGCGATTTGACGCTTGCGCAGCTCCTCGCCCGCATAGATCGGCGCTTCGGTGATTCCAGCCAGAGACTCGTCCAAATCGTTGATCTTGCCGACCCAATCGCCGAATGGCAGTGCGCGGGCCAGCTTGTTCTTGATCTGCGTATCGCGATACAGCTTGCCCTTTTTCATATCCACGGCCAGCATTTGGCCCGGGCCCAACGCGCCCTTTTCGGTCACGCTGGCCTCATCAATCGGGACCATCCCGGCCTCGGAGCCTGCAATTACAAGACCATCTCCAGTGACCACATAACGCATCGGACGCAATCCATTCCGGTCAAGACCGGCACAGACCCAGCGGCCATCGGTCATGGCCAACGCGGCAGGGCCATCCCAGGGTTCCATCACCGAGTTGCAGTAAGAATACATGTCGCGCCAGGCCTGCGGCAATTCCACCGCCTGCTTGGACCAGCTTTCGGGCACCAGCATGGTTTTCGCCATCGGGGCCGAGCGGCCTGCGCGTACAAGAACTTCGAATACAGAGTCTAATGCGGCAGAATCCGACGATCCACCAGCGATGATCGGTTTGATATCCTCGGCGTAATCGCCAAAGGTGCCACTGGCCATGCGGATTTCATGGCTTTTCATCCAGTTGACGTTGCCCCTGAGGGTGTTGATCTCACCGTTATGGGCCAGCATGCGGAAGGGCTGGGCGAGCCACCATTGCGGGAAGGTGTTGGTCGAATAGCGCTGGTGATAGATGGCAAAGGCGGATTCGAACCGTTCATCAATCAGATCGGGGTAGAAAACCGCGACCTGCTCGGCCAGCATCATGCCTTTGTAGATGATCGAACGACACGACAGCGAAGCCAGATACAGCCCGGAAATCCCGGCCGCTGCGGCAGCCTTTTCAATGCGGCGACGGATGACATAAAGCTCACGCTCGAATGTCTCTTCGTCCACGCCTTTGGAATTCGAGATCAGGATTTGCTCAATCTCGGGCCGGGTCGCGTTGGCCTTTTCGCCGAGGCAGGTGACATCAACCGGAACGTGGCGCCAGCCATAGATATAATAACCCATGCGCAGCACTTCGGATTCCACGATGGTCCGGCACTGTTCCTGCGCACCGAAATCAGTGCGGGGCAGAAAGACCTGACCAACCGCGATCAGCTGATCCAATTTGGGCTCGTGCCCGGTGCGACGGATCTGGTCATAGAAGAAAGGAACCGGGATCTGCACATGGATACCCGCGCCGTCGCCGGTCTTGCCATCCGCATCTACCGCGCCGCGGTGCCAGATCGCCTTGAGCGCGGCGATGCCAGCATCCACAACCTTGCGTGACGGCTTGCCATCGACTGAGACCACAAGACCCACACCGCAGGACGAATGCTCTTCTTCCTCGGAATAGAGACCGTTTTCGGCCATGAACTGACGTTTGGCTTCTTCGGCCCGTACCCAATCGGCATCATATTTGGTCATTGGCTGTCTCCTTCTTCCGGCAGGCCGTACATGGCTTCGACCTCAGCTTTGGTCATCTGCCGACGCTCGCCTGCGAACGCGTACCCGTCAGGCTTTTTGTCGATATAAAGTTCCAGTTGCAGCGGATTGTCCGTGTCGTCGAACAGGCCTGCTGCCATTTGGGTATGCCCGTGCATTTCACCCGGCAGCGTAATCCGGTACCACAGGGCCGATCCGCAATCGGCGCAAAATGCACGTTCCGCCCAGTCCGAGGACGTAAAGGTCTTAACCGGCCCAAGGGCCGCATACCCCTCTTGCGCGGGAAACGTTATCAGCATCGAGCTAGTCCAGCGGCGACACTGGTCGCAATGGCACGCGCCCAACGACTCTTTCGCCGGGGTGGCAGTCACTGTGACCGCGCCGCACATACATTGGCCTTGCAATTCGGGCATCTCTGTCCCTCCTGTCGCGGGGCTTATTCGGCTGCAACCGCAGCCGTGTTGTTGAAACGGTCAAGGATCGCGTCGGCGCAGTCGCGCCCATCGCGGATCGCCCAGACCACCAGCGAGGCACCCCGCACGATGTCACCGATGGCATAGACCCCGTCCATCTCGGTCTCGCCGGTCTCGAATGCTGCTTTTACAGTGCCCCAGCGGGTCACGGGCAGGTCAGGCTGGCCAAACAGGGTGGGCAGGTCTTCGGGCTCGAACCCCAGCGCCTTGATCACCAGATCAGCGTCTTCGACATAATCCGCGCCTTCGATCAACTCGGGGGCCTGACGGCCGGTGGCATCGGGCTGACCCAAACGCATCTTCTGGACCATAACGCCGGAAACCTGATCATCGCCGGTAAAGCCCTTTGGCGCGCTTAGCCATTCGAATACGACGCCTTCTTCCTCGGCATTCTGCGTTTCGCGCTGCGATCCGGGCATGTTCGCGCGGTCGCGGCGATACAGGCATTTGACCGAGGTCGCACCCTGACGGATCGAAGTCCGCACGCAATCCATCGCGGTATCACCGCCACCGATCACGACAACTTTTTTGCCTTCGGCATTCAAACGGCCATTGTCGAAATCTTCGACCTCGTCTCCAAAGCTTTTGCGGTTCGAGGCTGTCAGGAAGTCGATGGCCTTTTCAATACCCGTCAAACCGCTCCCAGGCATGGACAGGTCGCGCGACTTGTAAACGCCGGTTGCGATGATAATCGCATCATGTTTGGAACGGATTTCCGCGAATTTGGCGGCGTCCACGTCGCAATTCAGAACAAACTCAACCCCGCCATCAGCCAACAGGTCATTGCGGCGCTGAACAACGTCTTTTTCCAGCTTAAAACCCGGAATTCCATACATCAGCAGTCCGCCTGCCCGGTCATGGCGATCATACACGGAGACCTGAATACCCGCACGGCGCAGCATGTCCGCCGCTGCCAGTCCACCAGGGCCGCCGCCGATGATGCCGACGCTTTCGCGGCGCTCAGCACCCGGTACGACCGGCTTGACCCACCCCTTTTCCCAGGCAGTGTCGGTGATATATTTCTCGATCGAGCCAATGGTAACAGTGCCGTGCCCAGATTGTTCGATCACGCAATTCCCTTCGCACAGGCGGTCCTGTGGGCAGATGCGCCCACAAATCTCGGGGAAGGTGTTGGTGGCCTGACTGGTGTGATAGGCCTCCTCCAGACGGCCCGTTGCGGTCAGGTTCAGCCAGTCGGGGATGTTGTTGTGCAGCGGGCAATGCGACTGACAATAAGGCACACCGCATTGGCTGCAGCGGCTGGCCTGTTCTTCAGCTTTGGCAGCAGCGAATTCGGCATAGATTTCGTCAAAGTCTTCCGTGCGGGCATCTGCGGCCCGTTTTTCCGGCATTACTCGGTCGATCTGCACAAATTTCAGCATCGGTTGCTTGGCCACGGGTCAGACTCCATGAATTGGCTTGGTCGCGCCTCTTTAAAAGATGCGTAGGGGGATTAAAAGTCAAGTGTACTGACCTTTTTTCAAAAACTTTGCGGGATTCCACCGATGACCAGTGAGAAATACAGGATTTTAGTTCCGATTCGGACCTATTTGCATCCTTTTCTTTTCCTTACCGCGCTTATACGCAGGGATCACAAAGAACACGTGACGGCAGCACGGGCAGGTAAATGAGTCTTTTTCAGTTGATTCTTGCAGCAGTCATTCAGGGAATTACCGAATTTCTGCCGATCTCATCTTCGGGTCATCTGATACTTTTACCCAGCCTGACCGGTATGGACGATCAGGGGTTGGCCATCGATGTCGCTGTGCATGTGGGCACTCTGGGCGCCGTAATTCTGTATTTCTGGTCTGATGTGAAAATGGCGATTTCCGGACTGCCGCAGGCTCTTTTGGGGCGCACCGATACACCACAAGCCCGATTGGCCCTGGGGCTGATTCTGGCCACGATCCCAACCGTCATTGTCGGAGCGATCCTGTTCAAAACCGGGCTCAGCCAGTCTCTGCGCTCAATGACGGTCATCGGCTGGACGATGCTGGGGTTCGGCATATTGCTCTACTGGATGGACCAGAAAGGGCCGCAAAGCAAAGAAACCTCTGACTGGGGCCTGCGCGATGCGATGATCATGGGCCTGTGGCAAGTTCTGGCACTGATCCCCGGAACATCCCGGTCCGGGATCACGATCACCGGGGCGCGCCAGCTTGGATACAGCCGCGAAGACGGCGCACGCATCGCGATGTTGATGTCCATACCCACGATTCTGGCATCCGGAGCGCTGCTGTCCACAGAGGTCATCCGCCAGGCAAATGCCCAACTGGCGTTCGACAGTGCTGTTGCTGCCTTCTTTGCGTTTCTGTCCGCGCTGCTTGCCTTGTCGCTGATGATGCGCCTGTTGCGCAGCGTCAGCTTTACGCCATACGTGATCTACCGCGTAGTAGTGGGCGCAATCCTTCTGGTCATCGCCTACAGCTGATCAGGTCCGCATATTGCTGGCCGAGTTCTGTATGTCATCATACTGACCCGAGGGGCGGAACTTCCACAGATAATCCGGCAGGACCGATTCCAGCGTCGCCGGCTCGATCCCCAGATCGGCAAAGCCAAGCGCGCTATCCGAAGCAACATTGTCGTGACGCAGATTCTTGAGTTGATCACGCGTCAAGATATTGTTCGGAAACAACTGAAAGCTCGCAAATTTCATTATGTCCAGCATTCCCGCCATGATCCGGGCCACCCAAAAGGGAATCCCAAGGATAATCCGGTGGCGGTTGATCACATCCAGCATCTGCAGCATCAACGCACGGAAGGTTTTCACTTCGGGTCCGCCCAGTTCGTAGACACCCCCGCTGGCCTGCCCCAGCACGCCCTGCACCGCAGCCTTAGCGACATCATCCACATAGACCGGCTGAAATTGCGTCTGGGCCCCGACCAGCGGCAGAAATGGCCCCATCCGGGTCATCGCAGCGAAACGGTTGAAGAACTGATCCTCGGTTCCGAAAATCACCGAAGGGCGCAGGATCATTGCACCCGGCATATGCGCCAGAACACCGGCCTCGCCCTGCGCTTTGGTACGAGAGTATTCGCTCCCCGCCTCGGCATCAGCACCAATGGCCGAGATATGGACCATACGGGTTACACCTTCAGCGGCTGCTAGACGCGCAATGCGTTCAGCCCCTTCGGTTTGAACGGTATCGAATTCATTCCGGCCAATCTCGTTCAACACACCAACACAGTTCACCACCGCATCAGCCCCCCGCATCGCCAAAGCAACCGAAGCGTCATCGCGGATGTTACACAGGACAGGTTCGACCTGCCCCACCGCACCGTAGGGTCTAACAAACATCGCTTCGTTCGGACGGCGCACCGCAACCCGAACGCGCCAGCCTTCATTCGCCAGACGTCGCGCAATATACCGGCCGACAAATCCGGATCCGCCATAAATCGTGACCAGTTTGGACATTTGAGGGCTCCTGCTATTGGGTCCTGATCCGATCTACCGCCCAATGCCCTTTCAAACAAGGCGCAATAACGCCGCGCAGCCACGAAAAAGCAACGCGGCACAGACGGTTGAAAGCGGTGGTCAAAAAACTTTCGAAAAACTTCCCGAATCCGGTTGACGCCTTCCGCCAGTAGGCTTAAACGCCCCTCCACGACACCTGCCCAGGTGGCGGAATTGGTAGACGCGCTAGCTTCAGGTGCTAGTGTCCGTATGGACGTGGAGGTTCGAGTCCTCTCCTGGGCACCAAACTCCAAACATCTCCCTAATTTTCAAGCGATTGCGCTCGTGCGCTTTTCCATTTCTTGCCTGCGCCTAAGCGCTGCAATAGGTTTAAATCGCCCGCTGAATTCCAGCGTCCAGACAAGATCGAACCGGGACCCTAAAGCCAATCCCGCAAAATCGGGATCAACGGCACATCTGCCGCAGGCATCGGGTAACTGCGCAGATCATTCGCACGCACCCATTTCAGCGCCTGTCCTTCCTTCGATTGCGGAATGCCCTCCCATTTGCGGCAGGCAAACAGCGGCATCAGCAGGTGGAAATCATCATAGCTGTGGCTGGCGAAGGTCAGCGGGGCGAGGCAGGAGGACCATGTATTGATGCCCAGTTCTTCGTACAGTTCGCGGATCAGGGCGACCTCGGGCGTTTCGCCGGGTTCGATCTTGCCGCCGGGAAACTCCCAAAGTCCAGCCATGGATTTGCCTTCGGGGCGCTGCGCCAGCAGCACCCGGCCCTCAATGTCTATCAGGGCGACCGCAGAAACCAGAACTGTTTTCACGACCGGTAATCCGCGTTGATCTCGATATAGCCATGGGTCAGGTCGCAGGTCCAAACGGTGGATTTACCCGCGCCCAGCCCTAGATCGACGCCGATTACAAGGTCCTGAGCCTTCATGTATTCGGCGGCGTCTTCCTCGCGGTAATCGGGGCTGACCCAGCCTTTTTCGGCCACAAGGATGTCTCCGAAAGAAATGCTCAGCAGGTCACGGTCGGCAGCTGCACCCGATTTTCCGATGGCCATGACGACGCGGCCCCAATTCGGGTCTTCGCCCGCAATGGCGGTTTTTATCAGTGGTGAATTGGCAATCGCCAATCCATGCACCTTGGCGTCGGCATCGGTGACGGCCCCGGTCACACGAATTTCTACGAATTTCGTGGCGCCCTCGCCATCGCGTACCACTTGTTGGGCAAGGTCCAGCATCACGGTTTCCAAAGCCTCGGCAAAGGCGGCATTGTCTGTCGCATCCACCCCCGAAGCCCCAGTAGCACACAGCAGCAGGCTGTCCGACGTCGAAGTGTCGCTGTCGACGGTGATGCAGTTGAAAGTGCGGTCGGTTTGCGCACCCAGCATCTGCTGCAGCGCGGATTGCTCGACCTGGGCGTCGGTGAAGATATAAACCAGCATCGTCGCCATATCAGGCGCGATCATGCCAGAACCCTTGGAAATCCCCGCAATAGAGACCGTTTTTCCATCAATCTCGACCTGCGCCGAGGCTCCTTTCGGAAAGGTATCCGTGGTCATGATGGCCCGCGCTGCATCTTCGATTGCGTGGCGACTGAGGCCGGATTTCAGGGCCTCAAGCTGCGCCACGATGCGGTCATGCGGCAAGGGTTCACCGATCACACCAGTTGACGAGGTAAAAACCCGTTCGACCGGTACGCCTGTGGTCTTGGACACTGCTTGCGTCACCTCGGCGACCGAGCTTTGGCCATAATGCCCAGTAAATGCATTAGCATTGCCCGAATTCACAAGGATCGCCGCCGGCCCGTCACTTGGCCCGCCGATCTTGTCCTGACAATCCAGCACGGGTGCCGCGCGTGTGGCAGAGCGGGTAAAGACCCCAGCCACTGATGTGCCCGGATCCAGGACCGCCAGCATCACATCAGTGCGGCCTTGATAGCGTACGCCGGCTTCGACGGTCGCAAAGCGCACACCGTCAATCGCGGGCAATTCGGGAAACGCCGCCGGGGCCAGCGGAGAGACTTTGGTGATCGAGGCCACGGGGTTACTCCTGAATCAGGTCCAACTGACGCACGATGCCCGGAGTCACATCTTCGAGCGCAGGACGTTCGATCTGTGCAGCCTGGGTCAATTCGCCGATACGGGCCTGAATAGCTTCACTTTGCAGATCCTGTGCCAGCTCGTCGCGCACCGCATCAAGTGCGGGCGCTTCGGATTTGCGCTTGTCATTCAGAATGATCACGTGCCAGCCGAACTGTGTCTGCACCGGGTCAGACACCTGATCCTTCTCAAGCGCGACAACGGCGGTTTCAAACTCGGGAACCATCTGCCCCTTGCCGAACCAACCCAGCACCCCGCCATTCGGGCCGGAAGGACCGGTTGATTTTTCTTTGGCCAGCTCGGCAAAGTCGGCGCCATCATCCAACTGAGCCTTAAGGTCTTTTGCCTCATCCTCGGTCTCGACCAGAATATGGCTGGCATTAAACTCATCTTCGCCTTCAAACTCGGCAAAGCGCGCATCATAGGCGGTCTGAATGGTTTCTGCCGTTACAACTTCGTCGATCAGGGCATTTACGGTCTGAACCGCCAGCAACGACCGCGTCTCGTTCTCGATGGCCAAGGCGTTCAGATTGCTCAGCCCTTCTTGCTCCTGGCCCAGCAACTGCTGCTGAATCAGCTGCTCGATGATGAAATCATACAGAACATCATCTTCGACCTGCTGGTAGTTGGGGGGCAGTGTCGCAACTGTTGCGATCACATGCGCCAGAGTGATTTCTTCGCCGTTTACGCGGGCGACCACCGTGCTGGCATCGGGCTTGGTTTCGGCGGCCAATGGCAGCGCCATCACCGTTGCAAGGGCCAGCGATGGCAGAAAAGTGAGGCCTTTGGGCATGGAATCATCCTATTTCTTTGCCACGGCAGGGCGCAGCGTTGACACTCTGGAACCTGCCGCTTACATCGCTTTGAAGCCTTGGACAGGGCCGCCTTTCACCCCCCGTATCTATGGGTTGCGCGCAAGGTGGGCAAGCCTGTCAAAACCAAGACAAGAACAGATCCGCTGGAGTGAACATGCTGGGACTCGGAACGCTCGCCAAAAAGGTGTTCGGAACACCGAACGACCGCAAGATCAAGGCGACCCGCCCCCTGATCGAACAGATCAACGCGCTGGAACCCGAGTTCGAGAATCTGTCGGATGACGGCCTGATCGCAAAGACCGCCGAGCTGCGCAAACGTGCGTTGGAAGGCGAAAGCCTGGATGATCTGCTGCCCGAGGCGTTTGCCAACGTACGCGAAGGGGCAAAACGCGCGCTGGGCCTGCGTGCCTTTGATGTGCAGTTGATGGGCGGCGCCTTCCTGCATCAGGGCAATATTTCCGAGATGAAAACGGGTGAAGGCAAGACATTGGTTGCGACCCTCCCCGCCTATCTGAACGCGCTGACCGGTAAAGGCGTGCACGTGGTCACAGTGAACGAATACCTGGCCAAGCGCGACTCGGAATGGATGGGCAAGGTGTTTGCCGCCGTGGGCATGACCACCGGTGTCATCTGGTCAGGGCAGCCCGATGCCGAGAAAAAGGCTGCTTATGCCTGTGACGTGACCTATGCCACCAACAATGAGCTGGGTTTTGATTATCTGCGCGATAATATGAAGGCGGAACTGGATCAAATTTACCAGAAACACCACAATTTCGCGATCGTGGATGAGGTCGACTCGATCCTGATTGACGAGGCGCGGACGCCGCTGGTCATTTCCGGGCCCTCCGAGGACCGGTCGGACCTGTATACCGCGATTGATGCGCTGATCCCGTCATTGGGAGAAGATCACTTCACGCTGGACGAAAAGTCCCGGAACGTGACCTTCACGGATGAGGGTAACGAGTTTCTGGAGCAACAGTTGATTGCCAACGGCCTGATCCCAGAAGACCATTCGCTGTATGATCCTGAAAGCACCACGGTCGTTCACCACGTGAACCAGGGCTTGCGCGCGCATAAGCTGTTTACACGTGACAAAGATTACATCGTGCGGGACGGCAATGTCGTTCTGATTGATGAGTTCACCGGTCGCATGATGCCAGGTCGTCGCCTGTCGGAAGGTCTTCATCAGGCCATCGAAGCCAAGGAAAACGTGCAGATTCAGCCCGAAAACGTAACATTGGCCAGCGTGACGTTCCAAAACTATTTCCGCCTGTATGACAAGCTGGGCGGCATGACCGGCACCGCGCTGACCGAGGCTGAGGAATTTGCCGAAATCTACGGTCTGGGCGTTGTCGAAGTACCAACCAACAAACCGATCGCGCGTCTGGATGAGGACGATCAGGTCTTTCGTACCGCAGCCGAAAAATACGGCGCCATGATCGACGAGACAAAGGAAGCCCAGAAAAACGGACAACCGGTCCTTCTGGGCACCACGTCCATCGAAAAGTCCGAATTGCTCAGCCAGATGCTCACCAAAGAAGGTATCCAGCACAATGTTCTGAATGCCCGCCAACACGAGCAAGAGGCGCAGATTGTTGCCGATGCGGGCCGATATGGCGCAGTAACCATCGCCACCAACATGGCCGGTCGCGGTACTGATATTCAGCTGGGCGGCAATGTGGAAATGAAGGTTCTGCAGGCGCTGGCCGAAAACCCCGAGGCAGATCCGGCCGAGCTGCGTGCCGCGGAAGAAGCCCGCCATGCTGAAGAAAAAGAAAAGGTCCTGGCTGCCGGTGGGCTGTATGTCATGGCGTCCGAACGGCACGAGAGCCGCCGTATCGACAACCAGCTGCGGGGCCGGTCCGGCCGTCAGGGTGATCCGGGCCGCACCGTGTTTTACCTCAGCCTCGAAGACGACCTAATGCGCATCTTCGGCTCGGAACGGTTGGACAAGGTTCTGACCACGCTGGGCATGAAAGAAGGTGAGGCCATCGTCCACCCTTGGGTGAACAAATCGCTGGAGCGGGCGCAATCCAAGGTCGAAGGTCGCAACTTTGACATGCGCAAGAACGTCCTGAAATTCGACGATGTGATGAACGACCAGCGTAAGGTGGTATTCAGCCAACGGCGCGAAATCATGTCCGCCGACGATCTGTCCGAAATCGTATCAGACATGCGTGAACAGGTGATCGACGATCTGATCGACGAATATATGCCGCCGAAATCCTATGCTGATCAGTGGGATACCGAGGGTTTGCACGCAGCGGTCAAGGAAAAATTGACCATTGACGCCCCGGTTCAGGATTGGGCCGCTGAGGAAGGCGTAGATGAC
Organism: Ruegeria sp. CDSA236; assembly: GCF_059611285.1. NCBI lineage: Bacteria > Pseudomonadati > Pseudomonadota > Alphaproteobacteria > Rhodobacterales > Roseobacteraceae > Ruegeria > Ruegeria sp. CDSA236. Next base: position 96,699 of record NZ_JBXWPG010000009.1, on the reverse strand, counting down.
GAGCAGGTGCGCGAACGGCTGATCAACGCCGCTGACGAGATGATGGCGCAAAAAGTGGCCGCGTTCGGCCCCGAGAACATGCGCAACATCGAAAAGCAGGTCTTGCTGAACACGATCGACAGCAAATGGCGCGAACATCTGTTGACGCTGGAACATCTGCGCTCGGTCGTGGGCTTCCGCGGCTATGCCCAGCGCGACCCGCTGAACGAATACAAGAACGAAAGCTTCCAGCTGTTCGAATCCATGCTGGATTCGTTGCGCGAAACCGTGACCCAGCAGCTGTCCCGCGTGCGACCGCTGACCGAAGAGGAACAGCGCGAAATGCTGACCCAGATGCAAGCGCAGCAGGCACGGGCGCAGCAGGCGGTAGATCAGGCCACTGGTCACGCCGAAGCGGTGGCCGAGGCCGAAGCATCGGGTGATGCGCGGCCTGGATTTGTCGAAGACGACCCGGCAACTTGGGGAAACCCGTCGCGCAACGACAAGTGCCCCTGCGGTTCAGGCAAGAAGTTTAAGCATTGCCATGGCCGGTTGACCTAACGTCATCACAATCGAGACACAATGAGTCCGCCTCACGGCCACATATTAGCCGTGATTCAACTGCAGGGTGCGAATCGCTCCTTCAACTGGGGAGGGTGTCTTGTTTGTAATTAAGAACTACGTAACCACTGGCGGCACCGTTGCTTGTGCATTGGCCATTGGCTACCTCATGCAGAACGGAACCCCTGCGCAACCGCGAGGGGAGCGGGCTTCTGTTGATGTGGCATCAGTTACGGATCAGGCTTCAATCATCCCCGGGTTAAGCGAAGTCGTTCTGACCTCATCTGCGCCGGTTCACGGAACAAGCGAAGAGACCGGGTCCGACAGCCGTTTTATCGAATCCAGTCGATCAGAACCTGTCAATTCCGTTGACTGCACCCTCAGTGCGCGCGCTACTGCCGTTCCCGGTGCTGCCGCCCGGCTGGTCGTCAACGCCCCCTGCCACAGTAATGAATCCGTGGAAATTCACCACAGCGGTCTGACAGTCACACAGCGCACCGACGCAGTAGGGCGCATGGATATGACAATCCCGGCCCTGTCAGAATATGCGATCTTTCTGATCTCGTTTGAAGACCAGCATGGAACAGTCGCAACCACCCATATCGCTGACATTGCCAATTACGAACGCATTGCCCTGCAATGGCAGGGTGAAACTGACCTGCAAATTCATGCGCTGGAATTCGGGGCCATCTATGGCGGCAATGGCCATGTCTCGGCCGAGACCCCGACCGAAGGCGCCGGACAGGTAGTGCGTCTGGGCAATACCGGAACCGGGGACATGAAAAACATCGAAATCTATTCGTTCCCTGCTGGTCTTTCCAACCAAAACGGGTCGATAGAAATCACTGTCGAAACCGAGGTGACTTCAGAAAATTGCGGGCGCGACCTGAACATCCAGTCGCTTGAATTGCGGGATGATCGGTTGAGATCAAAAGACAGGACGCTGAGTTTTCCTGAATGCTCCCGCACCGGAGAGTTTCTGGTGTTGAATAATCTCTTCCAAGACCTGACAATCGCCGCAAACTAAATCCGCAGGCAGGCTCGGGCATCTTATGACATTCTTTCGTGTGGCAGCGGCTGCACTGGCTTCCGTTACAATCGCGTCGGGCGCACAGGCGCAAGACATCTCGCTTAGATCGCATGACGGCAAGGTCGAAGTCACCGGTGACCTGCTGGGATTTGACGGCGAGTTCTATCGCGTGGCAACACAATTCGGCACGCTGACAGTTGATGGGTCCGGTGTGACCTGTACCGGACCTGCCTGCCCAAGCCTGACCGACTTTGTGGCTGAAATCCGATTTGCCGGATCTTCGGTCATGGCGGAAAAGGTTCTACCAGCGCTGATTGTTGGCTTCGCACAGCAGCAAGGGTTGTCGGCGACCCCAAACAGGCTGACCGCCAACACATTTTCTTACGAACTGCACCAACCCGGGAGGGCAGCACCGCTGGGTCGGTTCTTCTTTGACGCAGGGAATACTGAGCGCGGATTTAGGGCGCAGGCAGAAAACCAGGCTGATATTGTTCTGGCGTTGCGCGAAATCCGACCCGAAGAGGAGCAAGCCACACAAGCGGTAGGCCTTGGCGATCTGACCCGCACCCGCCGGGCCCGCGTCATCGCGCTTGACGCTTTGGTACCAATCGTTGCCAACTCGAACCCGTTACAGCAAATCTCGCTTGCGGAATTAACCCGGGTGTTTTCGGGCGAGATTACGAGTTGGGCCGAGTTGGGCGGACCCGATGCGCCAATTTCACTGCACCTTCCGGAAGCCGGTTCGGGTCTGGCCCAGAATGTCGAAGACAGGCTTCTGGCACCCTCCGGCACAGCCCTTTCCGAGGCGGCCATTCGGCATAACCGCAGTACTGATCTGGTGCGTTCCGTTGCTGCGGATCCCTTTTCAATAGGTGTCGCAAGCCAAGCCGAAGCCAGCACCGCGCGTGCCCTGCCTTTGACCGGCGGATGCGGTCATGTGCTGGCGGCAACTCGGCAGTCAATTAAGACCGAAGATTATCCGCTGACCTCGCCTATGTTTCTATACCTGCCGGACCGGCGATTGCCGCGTTTTGCACGTCAATTCCTGGCCTACACCCAGGGAGCCGAGGCACAGATGGCAATACGCGAGGTTGGCTTTGTCGATCAAACCCCAGAGACTATGGGTCTTGGGGTGCAAGGGGATCGACTTGCCAATGCGATCGCGTCGGGCGGATCAGAAGTTGGTTTGGAGGAACTTCAGCGGCTGGTCGAGATTTTCAGACCCATGTCCCGCCTGTCACTGTCCTTCCGGTTCGAGCCCGGTTCCTCGCGCCCGGATGCGCAGTCACGGTCCAATATCCGACATCTTGCCCTTCTTTTGGAATCCGGGACCCTCGATGCCCGAAAGCTTAGGTTTGTCGGCTTCAGCGATGGCGAAGGGGCAGCGTCAACCAATGCGCGGATCGCATTGTTGCGGGCAAAAACCGTTCGCAATGCCGTATTGGCCGAGATTGAAACCGCTATCGGGGACAGCGTCGAAATCACGGTCGACGCATTTGGCGAGGCCATGCCCATGGCCTGCGACGACACGGAATGGGGCCGAAAGGTCAACCGCCGGGTCGAGGTCTGGGTTCAATAGCACTCATAGATAGCCTTCGGACCTGAAGCTCAACTCGTTCGACTTTCCAATGATCAGATGGTCATGCAGCGTCAGGCCCAGTGCCAGGCAGGCATCCTGAATTCGGTTGGTCATGTCGATATCCGATTGCGACGGGGTCGGGTCACCTGACGGATGGTTATGCACAAGTATCAACGCCGAGGCATTCAGCTCCAGCGCCCGTTTGGCAACCTCGCGCGGATAGACAGGGACATGATCCACCGTGCCCTTGGCCTGCTCCTCATCAGCGATCAGCACGTTTTTGCGATCCAGATAGAACACACGGAATTGTTCGGTCTCGCGATGGGCCATGGTGGTGTGGCAATAGTCCAGCAATGCGTCCCATCCGGAAATCACATGTCGCCTCATCACCCGTGCGCGGGCCATGCGATGGGCGCAGGCCTCAAGGATTTTCAGATCGGTGATCACGCTATCCCCGACACCTTTGATTTGGCGCAGCCGTTCCTCGGGCGCGGTCAGCACCCGGTTGAAATCGCCAAACGCCTCCATCAGCGCACGCGCCAGCGGTTTCACATCCTGCCGGGGGATTGAACGGAACAGGACCAGTTCCAACAGCTCATAATCCGGCATGGCGGCGGACCCGCCAGACAGGAACCGTTCGCGCAGCCGCTTGCGATGATCTTTGATGTAGGAGGGTAACCGACCCGTCGGCAGCGGCTGCGCGGGGGCTTCGTCTGTATCGAACAGCATTGGGGCTTCGGAAAAGGCGTCCTGTGTCATGCTCTCAGCCTGACGCAGAATCGGTTTCCAGATGGTTAACGCACCTCACCTGCCATGCGGGCAGTGGCGCGGCGGACAACCATATGCAACACGATGGAAAACACCCCCAAGGTCAGCATTGCGGCGAACATCAGATCAGTCTTTGCACGGCCATTGGCCAACAGCATCAAATATCCCAACCCTTGGGACGAGCCGACCCATTCACCAATCACCGCCCCGATCGGCGCATAGACGGCGGCCAGCCTCATCCCCGACGCCAGCGAGGGCATCGCCGCCGGAATGCGGATATACCACAGCACTGCACGCGGACTGGCCTGCATCGTGCGCGCAAGGTCCAGATAGCCCTGCGGCGTCCGCATCAGCCCATCGAAGAAAGACGAGGTGATCGGGAAATAGATGATCAGCACCGCCATCGCGACCTTGGACCACAGACCATAGCCCAGCCAAAGCGTCAGCAACGGGGCCAGCGCAAAAACCGGCAGAGCCTGCGTGAACACCAGCATCGGCTGTACCAGCACGCGCGCCGCCCGCGAATTGGCCAGTTGCAGCGCAGTGACCACACCCAGAACCGTCCCAAAGGCCAATCCAATCACCACTTCGACCGCAGTGATCCAAGTGTGTTCGGCGATCAGCCAACGGTTCTGCCACCAAGTCTCGGCCACCACGGCGGGGCTTGGCAGGATGAACTTAGGCAAGCCGGTCGTCCAGACGATACCCTGCCAGATGGCAATCGCGAACACGGTAGCTGCAAGGGCTGAGAGATATTTCATGCGACCGCCTCGCGCAGCAAGCGCAACAGCGCACCTTGCGTCTCAAGCGTCTCAAGGTCGTCCACATGGCGCGGGGCAGGTGCATGCGGCGGTTCACAAGGGGTCAGGCCCTGCTGTGTCATCACCATGATGGACTGGCCCAGCCGGGCGGCCTCACCCGGATCATGGGTGACCAGCAGAACAGTCCGGCCCTGCAATGCCTCGACTGCAAGATCCTGCATATCGGCACGGGTGCGGGCATCCAGCGCCGAGAACGGCTCATCCAGCAGAACAATCGGGCGATCCTCCATGAGCGTGCGGGCTAAAGCGACGCGTTGGCGTTGGCCGCCCGACAGTTCGGCGGGTTTCTTGGTCATATGATCCTGCAATCGCATGCGCTGAATCAGACGGTTGCGCCGCTCCAGATCGACCGACTTGCCCCGAAGCCGCGCACCTAACGAGACATTCTGTGCAACCGTTGCCCAGGGCAGCAGCAGATCATCCTGCGCCATATAGGCCACGCGGTCCTGCATCGGAGCACCGTCACCGGCGGTGATCTGCCCGGTGAACACGGCACCTGTATCAAGCCCGGCAATCAGACGTAGAATTGTGGTTTTACCGACGCCCGATCCGCCCAGCAGGCAAGTCCACTGCCCGGCCCCAAGGGTCAGGGTAAGCGGCGCGAACAACGTCGCCCCGTCAATCGTAGCCGTGCCGTTGATGCTCAGATCGGGCGCCCGTGTCATGGGGTCAGGCCCATTTGCCAGAAGTTGACTTCTAGCTCGGTTGCGGTGCGGAAGGTCTGGCACAGGCGGTCCCAGCGAGGCGAGGCTGCAAAGTTCTCACCAATACGCCGTGTTAGAGCCTGATCTAGCAGTTCTCCAACCGCTTTGCACGCGCCTTGGTAGTCGTCGCTGGCATAGGTATCGATCCAATCACGATAGACCTCGGATGTAGCTTCAGAGGCCAACCGCGTGCCGATTTCGCCATAGCCCATCACACAGGGGGCCAAAGCCGCCAGCAGGTCCAGCAAATCGCCACTATACCCGGCCTCAAGCACAAAGCGCGTATAGGCCAGGTTTTCGGCGCGTTCGGGGGTTGCGAACAGCTCCTCCTGGGAAATCCCGGCGGCCTCGCAGATACCGATATGCAGCTGCATTTCCTCGGCAACCAACGCATTTACCGTGGCCACGGCCGCCAGCATTTCCGAATGAGTCTCGGATTTGACAACCGCCAGTGCCCAAGCACGGGAAAAATGGATCAGGAACACATAGTCCTGTCGCAGGTAATGCAGGAACGCCGCGCGCGGCAGCGTTCCGTCTTTCATCCCTTCCACAAAGGTGTGGCGAGTGTAATCCCGCCACGGCCCCTGCGCGGCATCCCGCATCAATGCGAAAGCTTTGCCGTAATTGCTCATTGCGCGGTCACATCGATGGCAATGTCGCTGACCGGGTTCAGGCTGTCAATCATGCCGCTGTTCTTCAGGAACTCCTCGAACCGCGCATAACGACCCGCATCAAACGCCGCCGGACGCAGTGCAAACCGGGGCAGCGTGTCGACCCAGGCGCGGGCATTAAGCTCATCCTTCAGCTCGGTCGAGGTGGCCGCGAAGATTTCCCAGCTTTTTTCCGGGTTGTTGACGATATATTGGGTCGCTTTCTCGGTCGCAGCCAAGAAACGGGCGATTTTGTCGGCATCCATCGTATCGGGATTGGCGACATAGATCAGCTCGTCATAGGGCGGGATGCCTTCCTCTTCGATATAGAAACACCGGCCCGCGACACCTTCGATATCCATCTGATTCAGCTCAAAATTCCGGAACGCCCCGATAACCGCATCCACCTGACCGGTCATCAGCGACGGCGACAGCGAGAAGTTGACGTTGACCATCTCAATCTCATCCAGACCGATATCATGCTGACCCAGAAGGGTTGTCAGGATCGCCTCTTCGACACCGGCGACCGAGAAACCGATTTTCTTGCCCCGCAGATCGGCCAGCGACTTGATCGGGCCATCATCCAGCACCAGCAGGCAGTTCAGCGGGGTGGCAACCAGCGTGCCGACCCGTTTCAGCGGCAAGCCCTCATGGATTTGCAGGTGCAGCTGCGGCTGATAGGACACCGCCAGATCGGCCTGACCAGCGGCCACCAGACGCGGCGGCGCGGAGGGGTCCGCGGGCGGAATGATCTCAACCTCAAGCCCCTGGTCGGCAAAATAGCCGTTTTCCTGTGCGACGATAATTGGACCATGGTCAGGGTTCACAAACCAATCCAACAAGACGGTCATCTTATCCTCGGCCCAGGCCGGCGCGGCAGCCAGCAGGGCGATTGCAGCGATCAGTTTTTTCATATCTCGCGGTTCCTTCTGTTCACGAGGTTGAAGCCGCGACAAGAACAATCTCGCCCGGCCAATTCGGTTGAATTCGTTCGGCAGCGCGCCAGGCGCGCAATCCGGTAGCACAGCACAATGCCAGCCTTTTGCCCTTATTAGGGTCTATCTGATTCAGATCATCCGGCGATATCCGTTGCGCATCAGGATGTACCGGGCGCGGGGATTCCTCGGGGCTGCGCAGCTCGATGATCTGGTCATCTGTCGTCAGTTGCCCGGCCGAGAGAAACCGGAAACAGCTGTTCGGCTCGGGCGCATCGTCAAAGCGGAAGGCCGTGCTACGGAGTGTCCGACCATCGTATTGAACCATCTGACCCAGCACCGAGGGCGTCAGTCCAAGGATCAGGTTCAACGCCATCTGTGCCTGCATCGCGCCGACCGTCCCGACGACCGAACCCAGAACACCAGCGGTGGCGCAGCTGGCCCCGCTGTCCGGCGCATCCGGGAACAGCGCCCGCAAAGACGGCGCGCCGCCGCAGAAACCTCCGACATAGCCCGACAGCCCAAGCACCGAGGCGCTGATCAGCGGCTTGCCCTGCGCCAAGCAAGTGTCCGAGAGGATATAGCTGGCCGCATAGCTGTCTGCACAATCCAGGATCACATCCGCCTGAGCGACCGAGTTACTGGCATTTTCGCCTGTTAGAGCCTGTTTTTTGCCGCTGACGTCTATGTCCCCATTGATCGCCTTGCACCGTGCCGCCGCACGCTCGGCCTTGGGGTGTCCGCAATCCGCCTCAGAAAACAAGGTCTGCCGATGCAGGTTGGACAGCTCAACCTGATCCCGATCCAGGATCGTGATCTGCCCGACCCCTGCCCCGGCCAGCAATGGCAGGGCCGGGGCAGCCAACCCGCCTGCCCCTACCACCAAGACACGCGCCGAGGACAGTCGGCCCTGCCCTTTTGCCCCAACCTCTGGCAACAGCGTCTGACGGGCATATCGGCTCATCTGGTGACCTCGATCCACTGGCGCAAGCGCGCCTCGGGGTCGGTATTCAGGGTGATATCGGTCACAACCGAGACGATATCCGCCCCCGCCTGCAAGACACCCGGCGCACGTTCGACGCTCATCCCGCCAATGCCAACCAGCGGCGTATCTCCAACACGCGCTTTCCATTCTGCGACGCGGGGCAGACCCTGCTGCTGCCATTTCATCTTTTTCAGGATGGTGGGATAGACCGGGCCAAGCGCCACATAGTCGGGGTCCATGGCCAGCACGCGCTCTAACTCATCATCATCATGGGTGGACACGCCCAGTTTCAAACCCGCCTTGCGGATGGCAATCAAATCGGCCTCGTCCAGATCCTCTTGCCCCAAATGCACCCAGTCACAGCCGGCGTCGATGGCCGCCTGCCAATAGTCATTGACCACCAGAACTGTCCCACTTGCGCGGCACAGGTCACGCGACTTGGCAATCTGGTCACGCACCACATCCATGGGCTGGTCCTTGACCCTCAGCTGTACCAACTTGATGCCCAGCGGCAGCATCCGGCGCAGCCAGTCCGAATGATCGAAGATCGGATAAAACCGGTCGAGTGTCATGACAGAAATGCCTTTCCAATAACCGGGGTCGAAGGTTCCGCCATATCGCGCGCCTCGATCGGGTCGGCCTGATGGGCCAGTTGCCCGGCCTCGATGGCGCGGGCCATTGCGCGGGCCATCAAAACGGGGTCCCCGGCGCGGGCCACAGCAGTGTTCAGCAGTACAGCGTCATAACCCAGCTCCATCGCGTGGGCGGCGTGGCTGGGCAGGCCGATGCCCGCGTCAATCACCAAGGGCACATCCGGGAACTCTGCCCGCATCGCCCGCAGGGCATATTCATTGTTCAGCCCCCGCCCTGACCCGATCGGCGCGCCCCATGGCATCAGCACCTCACACCCGGCGGCAAGCAGCCGTTCGCCAACAATCAGATCGTCGGTCGTATAGGGAAAGACCTGAAACCCGTCGCTGGTCAGAATGCGCGCGGCTTCGACCAGCTGGAACACATCCGGCTGCAGGCTGTCGGTATGGCCGATCAGTTCCAGCTTGATCCACTTGGTATCAAAGACCTCACGCGCCATTTGGGCGGTGGTTACCGCCTCTTTGACCGTATGGCATCCGGCGGTGTTGGGCAGCACCGACACGCCCAGATCGCGGATCATCTGCCAGAATGCCTGCCCCGCCCCTGATTCTCGGCGAAGCGAGACCGTGGCAACACCCGCCCCGCTTTCGCGAAAGGCCTGCTCCAGAATAGCCGGGCTGGGATATTGCGCCGTGCCCAGCATCAGCGGGTTGGCCAATGTGGTTCCGTAAAAGGATTTCATCCTCAGCCCCCCTGCATCGGCGCGACGATTTCGATCCGATCCCCTTCTGCCAAAGCATGGGCAACACGCAGCCCCGAGGGCACGAAATCTTCGTTCACCGCAGTGGCGACACGGCCCGAGTAGCCGCATTCCATCAGCAATTCCGATAAGGTCTCGGCCCGCACCTCGCGCGGCTTGCCATTAAGCACGATCTTCATCGACCATCTCCGAATGTTTGTGTTCAAGCGCCAGATCGGCAACGCCCTGGGCCAGCGCCGGTGCCAACAGATACCCGTGGCGGTACAGCCCGTTGGCGTAAATCGTCCTGCCCCGACGCCGGATCCGAGGCAGATTGTCGGGAAAGGCCGGGCGCAGATCGACGCCGATCTCTAGCACCTCGGCCTCGCCAAAAGCGGGGTTCAACGCATAGGCCGCGCTGAGCAGTTCCAGCATCGAGCGCGCGGTGATGCGGGTTTTATCCTCGGATTCAATCATCGTCGCGCCCAGCATGTAGATGCCATCGCCACGCGGCACGATGTAAAGCGGCATCCGGGGATGCAACAGGCGCACGGGCCGGGTCAGCGTCACATCAGGGCAGCGGATCACCAGCATCTCACCCTTTACGCCCCGAAGATCAGACAAGGCGTCCCGCGCCTGAAGACCACGGCAGTCAATCGCGTTCTCCAACCCAGCAGGGGCGGGTTCGCGATGAAAGGCAACGCCCCGCGCGATAAGATCGTCGAACACATCCTGCAGCGCCTTGCGTGGGTCTATATGGGCTTCGTCCTTGAAATACAGACCGTTGCCGAAACCATGTAGATCAGGCTCTAATGCGGCTAGCTCCTGCTGATCTACCTCATGATACCCCTGCGTTCGACGACCAAACCGACGCAAATCCGGCAAGTCGCGCGCACCGCAAACGACCAAAGTACCGCGCTGATGAACCTTGGTCCGGGTCGCCCACCAGTCAAAAGCACCCTGCCCCAGGCGCAAGACCGGCTCTTCGGCATTTTCGAACTCGCACCACGGGGCCAGCATTCCCCCGGCCCACCAAGAACAGCCATGCGGACCCGGCAGGCCGGCGGGGTCAAAGACTTGCACCCGTGCGCCGCGATGGGCCAATTCGGACGCAACAGCCAAACCGGCCACGCCTGCCCCTATGACAGACCAGATCGTCACGCTGGCCAGACCCGATGGAAATGATGCACCGGACCATGGCCCTGACCCACGCACAGCCCATCAGCCTGGGCGATAGCGCCTTGCAAATAAGCATGTGCCTCTGCCACGGAATCCCGCAAGCTCAGACCTTTGGCCAACCCGGCGGAAATTGACGAGGACAATGTACACCCAGTCCCGTGGGTGTTCTTTGTGTTCCGGCGCTGCGCTGTGAATTCATCCACCAATCCCGAACCGTCGACCAACAGATCATGACATATCTCGCCCTGACCATGCCCGCCTTTCATCAAAACAGACGCGGCCCCCTTTGCGCAAATGGCCTGTCCCTGAACCACCATTTCATCCGGAGACTGCGCTTCGGACTGTCCAAGCAGGCGCGCAGCCTCGGGCAAATTGGGCGTCAGAACAGTCGCGCGTGGTATCAGAAGGTCCATAAGGGTCCGGATTGCGTCACCCGCCAGCAGTGCATCCCCGGATTTCGCTATCATGACAGGGTCCAAAACTATGGGCCCGGCATAGCCCGACAGGGCATCTGCAACGGTCTCGATAATCTCGGGTGTTGCCAGCATGCCGATCTTGATCGCCCCGACATCCAGATCGTTCAGCACGGCGTCGATTTGCGCGCGGATCACACTCAGAGGAATGCCATGAACGGCTGTCACGGCCAGGGTGTTTTGCGCAGTCACCGCCGTAATAACGCTGGCCCCATAAACGCCCAGCGCAGACATCGCCTTGAGGTCCGCCTGAATTCCGGCCCCGCCTCCGCTGTCGGACCCTGCAATGGTCAGGGCAATAGCTGCCATGTCGTTGCTCCATCTTCTAGGGGCAACAACGGAGGATGGAAAACGTCTGTATTCATAAGACCGTTCCCTCCGCCGGTATTGCCCGGATCAGGTTCGATGGGTTGATGCAGCAGCACCTCTCAGCCTTGCGAACAAGGCACCCCAACGGTTGCGCGGACCATCTCAGGCGCGGCGACAATAATCAAGCGAAGAATTACGAGGCTCTGCCTCGCGCTCCGAGGTATTTTTGGCCAGATGAAATGCGGATCACCCGCTTCATCTGGCCCTAGATACCTCGGGGGAGTCGCGGGGGGGCAGCGCCCCCCTTTTTTGGGAAAAGACTTCAGCCCTTCATCCCGTCCCAAAAGGATTTGACGGAGGAGAAAAAGCTGTTGGATTCCGGGTGATTATCTTCACCCAGGTCGTCGAACTCGCGCAGCAGCTCTTTCTGGCGGTTGGTGAGGTTTACCGGAGTTTCCACGGCCAGCTCAATGAACATATCTCCAACACCGCCGCCGCGCAGGGCTGGCATGCCCTTGCCGCGCAGGCGCATCTGGCGACCCGATTGGCTGCCCGCTGGAATCTGCACACGCCCGCGGCCACCGTCGATGGTCGGAACTTCGATCGAACCACCAAGCGCGGCTTTGGCCATGCTGACCGGCACGCGGCAATAGAGGTTCACGCTGTCACGCTCGAACAGCCTGTGATCTGAGACCTCTACAAAGATGTATAGATCACCCGGAGGGCCACCGCGCATTCCAGCCTCGCCTTCACCGGCCAGACGAATGCGCGTGCCGGTTTCGACACCGGCTGGAATGTTAACGGACAAGGCGCGTTCTTTTTCAACACGGCCCGCACCCTGACAGGATTTGCAGGGGTTCTTGACGATTTGACCTAGGCCCGAACAGGTCGGACAGCTGCGTTCTACTGTGAAAAAGCCTTGTTGCGCACGCACCTTGCCCATACCCGAACAGGTCGGACAGGTGGTGGGCTCAACACCGCCTTCAGCCCCGGATCCGTCGCAGGACGAACAGGCAACCGCTGCCGGGACATTGATGGTTTTCTGCTGACCTGAATACGCCTCTTCCAGCGAGACGCGCAGGTTATAGCGCAGATCCGAACCGCGTGCGGCACGACGTCCACCGCCCCCGCTCCGTTGGCCACCCATGAAATCGCCGAACAGGTCGTCGAACACATCCGAGAATGCACTGGAAAAGTCGCCCTGACCAAAGCCAGCGCCAGGTCGGCCACCGCCGCCCATGCCATTTTCGAATGCGGCATGACCGAACCTGTCATAAGCCGCCTTGCGTTCAGCATCTTTCAGGACGTCATAGGCCTCGTTCGCTTCTTTGAACTGTGCCTCTGACTCCGGATTGTCCTTGTTGCGGTCGGGATGCAATTCTTTGGCCTTCTTGCGAAAGCCTTTCTTGATCTCGTCCGCTGATGCACCCTTGGATACGCCGAGCACATCGTAATAGTCGCGTTTTGACATCAGTATTTCCTTCTGCCTCAACGTAATCGGGCCGGCCCGGTGACCGGACCGGCCCGAATTGGCCCGGTTACCCGTTAGCTACGCTTGTCGTTGTCCAGATCTTCGAACTCGGCATCGACGATGTCATCCTCGCCCGGTGCAGCATCCGCAGCGGCAGGTTCATCTTCGCCGTCTTCAGCTTGCGCTTTGTAGATGGCTTCGCCCAGCTTCATGGCCGCTTCGGTAACGTTCTGGATGCCCGACTTGATCTTGTCGGCATTCTCGGTTTCCAGCTCGTCTTTCAGCGCGGCAATCGCCAGCTCGATGGCTTCGATAGTTGTTGGATCAACCTTGTCGGCATGTTCTTCCATCGACTTTTCTGTCGAGTGGATCAGGCTTTCCGCCTGGTTCTTTGCGTCGACCAGCTCGCGGCGTTCCTTGTCGGCCTCCGCGTTCTCTTCGGCGTCCTTGACCATCTTTTCGATGTCCTCGTCGGACAGGCCGCCCGATGCCTGGATGGTGATCTTCTGCTCTTTGCCGGTGCCTTTGTCCTTGGCCGAAACCGAGACGATGCCGTTGGCGTCAATGTCAAAAGTCACCTCGATCTGCGGCATGCCGCGCGGTGCTGGCGGGATATCTTCGAGGTTGAACTGACCCAGGATCTTGTTGTCCGCAGCCATTTCACGTTCCCCTTGGAAACAGCGAATGGTCACCGCGTTCTGGTTGTCTTCGGCGGTCGAGAAGACCTGAGACTTTTTCGTCGGGATCGTGGTGTTGCGGTCGATCAGTCGGGTGAACACACCACCCAGCGTTTCGATACCTAGCGACAGCGGTGTCACGTCCAGCAGAACAACGTCTTTGACGTCACCCTGCAGAACACCGGCCTGAATGGCGGCGCCCATGGCAACCACTTCGTCCGGGTTCACACCTTTGTGCGGCTCTTTACCGAAGAATTTAGTGACCTCTTCGATCACTTTCGGCATCCGAGTCATACCACCGACCAGAACAACCTCGTCTACATCGCCAGCCGACAGGCCAGCATCTTTCAGAGCAGCCGCGCAGGGCTTCATCGACTTCTTGATCAGATCACCAACCAGCGATTCCAGCTTGGCACGGGTCAGTTTCATGACCATGTGCAGCGGCTGGCCGTTGGCGCCCATCGAGATGAACGGCTGGTTGATCTCGGTTTGTGAGGTCGAGGACAGTTCGATCTTGGCTTTTTCCGCAGCTTCTTTCAGACGCTGCAGCGCCATCTTGTCCTGGGACAGATCGACACCGTGTTCCTTTTTGAACTCATCCGCCAGGTAGTTGACGATGCGCATGTCAAAGTCTTCACCACCCAGGAAGGTGTCGCCATTGGTCGATTTAACCTCGAACAACCCGTCGTCGATTTCCAGAATGGTTACGTCGAAGGTGCCGCCACCAAGGTCATAAACCGCGATGGTTTGGGTTTCTTCCTTGTCCAGACCATAGGCCAGAGCGGCAGCTGTCGGTTCGTTGATGATCCGCAGCACTTCCAGGCCGGCGATTTTACCGGCATCTTTGGTCGCCTGACGCTGTGCGTCGTTGAAATAGGCCGGAACGGTGATAACGGCTTGTGTGACTTCCTCACCCAAGTAGCTTTCAGCGGTTTCCTTCATCTTGCCCAGAGTGAAGGCCGAAATCTGGCTTGGGGAGTACTTTTCACCGCGGGCTTCGACCCACGCGTCGCCATTGCCGCCATCAACGATGGCGTATGGTACCATTTTCTTGTCTTTTTCGACTTCGGCATCATCTACACGACGACCGATCAGGCGTTTGACGCCAAAAACCGTGTTGTCAGGGTTGGTGACCGCCTGGCGTTTCGCAGGCTGACCGACCAGTCGCTCATCTTCGGTGAAGGCGACGATCGAGGGCGTGGTCCGCGCCCCTTCGGCGTTTTCGATGACCTTCGGCTGCGAGCCGTCCATGATGGCAACGCACGAGTTGGTGGTGCCGAGGTCAATCCCGATTACTTTTCCCATATGTTCAATCCCTTTCTCTTCAAGGCGATGTCCCGAGGCCCGACCCGTTATGGCATCTGGCCCCGATCTGATTTGCGCAATGGTCCTACACCATCGCGCGTCCCGGCGTATATAAGGACGGGAACAGGGGCCTGCAAGCATTCACAAATGCAGGTTTTCAGGAATCTGCAGCCTTTTTAGCAAGGTTTTGGCAAGGATTGAGGAATCTGGAATGGCGCGGCTGCTTTTACGCGGTTTTGAAATCAGGAAAGCTTACCTTGACGGAGCTGCCCAGGCACAGCTGATCACGCTGTTGCGTCCGATTCTGAAATCAGCACCTTTGTTCCGCCCGACCACCCCTTCGGGCAAGGAAATGTCTGTTCGCATGACCTCGGCCGGGGCGCTGGGTTGGGTCACTGACAAGAACGGGTACAGGTACCAGCCGCACCATCCAAAGGGCATGGAATGGCCCACCATTCCAGACTTCATTCTGGATATCTGGCGCGATCTTGCCAGCCCCGAACGTGACCCCGACTGTTGCTTGGTCAACTACTATGGCGAAGGGGCGCGAATGGGCCTGCATCAGGATAAGGACGAGGCCGATTTTTCCTGGCCGGTCCTTTCGATCTCATTAGGTGACGACGCGTTGTTCCGCATTGGCAACACGACCCGAGGGGGCAAAACGGAATCGATCTGGCTTGGCTCGGGTGATGTTGTTGTGATGGGCGGACCTGCGCGCCTGACCTATCACGGGGTAGATCGCATTCGTTTCGGGTCTTCAAAACTGTTGCCAAAGGGCGGGCGGATCAACCTGACCTTACGCGTGGCGGGTTAACGGCGTGCGCTCCAGCTTTGCGACACATGCTGGCGGGTAAAGAAAATTCCAAGCAAGCCGATCAACAACAGAGCCAACCCGACCCAGACAGGATATTCCCAGTTGGTATTGCGCGGATAGTAATTTCGAAAAACGAAACCCCGACACTGGTCGATAATGTGAAACAACGGATTCCAGGCGAACATGGTCAACATGAACCCGCCCAGCGCATTGCCGACGAACATTTTTCCCGAGAACACCATATTCAGGCGCCGGTAAATCGTGCTCATGATCGTCGCAGTGGTCGGAAACCAGGGCTTGATCGCCATGAACACCACGCCGACCGCACAGCCCGTGAACCAGGCCAGCATCAGCATGGCAAAGGCGCCACCGGGCTCCTGAATTTCCAGCGGAGCAACCGATACGCTGTAGACAAACAGGATGATGACGATTGTCAAAACCTGAGTATACAGCGACCCGAAAGCGGCAGCCATAAGCACGACCATCATGTTCATCGGCGAATGCAGCATCATCGGGTTATTACCCGTGTCCACTCCGGAAACCGAACCGACGGCTTTAATGTGCGTTAGAAACAGGAAAACCCCAGACAGCAGATACAGAATGAACTCACCCCGGATTTTGGCAACGCGCGCGCCAAGAAGGGACATGATCACGTAAAACACACTCACCAGCACCAGAACCTGGAAAATATTGATAAGCACCGAAAGCACGGCATTGCTGTGTTGAGATCGGACATTCCGGACCACGGCGTGAAACACCAGTTCCGCCGTCGTAAACGCACCGCCTATAAGCGACCGGTTTCGCTTGTAATAAAACACCCGAAGCGTCTTTCCTGTATTATTGCCTGCAATCTGGCACGAAATTCTTGCCGTTCCGTAACCAGCACAGCATAAGGCCGTCAGGTTATTCGATCAACAAATCACAGGAACGGAGCTTTTTTGTGACCTATGATGCCCTCATCCCCGTCATCCGACGTCTGGCCCTGGAAGCGGGCGATACGATCATGGACATCTATAACTCGGATGAGTTTGACGTGAAGGTCAAATCCGATGCCAGCCCCGTGACCGAAGCAGATGAGGCCGCCGATGCGCTGATCTCGGCCGGTCTGCGCGTGGCGTTCCCCGATATCCTGCTGGTGACTGAGGAACAGGCCGCCTCGCATTCTGAAAAAGGCGATACGTTCCTGATCGTTGATCCGCTGGATGGCACCAAAGAGTTCATCAACCGGCGCGGCGATTTCACCGTTAATATCGCGCTGGTCGAAAACGGCACCCCAACGCGTGGCGTGGTTTATGCGCCAGCCCGCGGCCGGATGTTCTATACTTTGGCCGACGGGCAATCGGTCGAGGAAACCGGCGCGCTGGACAAGGATCAACCCGGCGCCGTGGCTCCGATTTCGGTCTCTGATCCAGACAATTCCGCGCTTTTGGTCGTGGCCTCGAAGTCACATCGTGACCAGGCGACCGACGATTACATCAACAAATATCAAGTGCAGGACAGCAAAAGCGCGGGCTCGTCGCTGAAATTCTGCCTGATTGCGACGGGCGAGGCAGATATCTATCCCCGCGTTGGCCGCACGATGGAATGGGATACCGCAGCAGGTCACGCCGTGCTGACAGGTGCGGGCGGCAAAGTTGTCCGGTTCGACAATCATGCGCCGCTGACCTATGGCAAGGACGGCTATGCAAACCCGTTCTTTATCGCCTACGCTCCGGGTGTAGACCTGAAGGAGGCCTGATGTCCGTTCTGATCGCCATTCCCGCCCGCTACGCCTCGACCCGCTATCCGGGCAAACCTCTGGTGCCGCTCACCGGGGCCAGTGGCAATGCAATGACTCTGATCGAGCGGTCATGGCGCGCTGCCAGTTCGGTCTCGGGCGTGGACCGCGTTGTGGTTGCCACCGATGACGACCGCATTCGCGAGGTGGCCGAAGGGTTCGGGGCCGAGGTTGTGATGACCTCGGAAACCTGTGGCAATGGCACCGAACGCTGCGCCGAAGCGCATGATGTGCTGGGGGCAAGCTATGACATCGTGGTGAACCTGCAGGGCGATGCACCGCTGACCCCGCATTGGTTCGTCGAAGATCTGATCACCGGTCTGCGTGCCGCACCCAAGGCTGGGGTGGCCACTCCGGTTCTGCGCTGCGACGGCGATGCGCTCAACAGCCTGCTGAATGACCGCAAACACGGGCGCGTCGGTGGAACAACCGCCGTTTTCGCCGCTGATCACGGCGCGATGTATTTCTCGAAAGAGGTCGTGCCCTTTACTTCACAGACTTATGCGGGTGGGGAGGAAACGCCGGTGTTTCACCATGTCGGCGTCTATGCCTACCGCCCTGACGCGCTGGCGGCTTATCCGTCCTGGCCTGTCGGTCCATTAGAGCAGCTGGAAGGGCTGGAACAGCTGCGTTTCATGGAAAACGGGCGTAAGGTTCTGTGTGTTGAAGTCGAATCCAAAGGCCGCCAGTTCTGGGAACTAAACAATCCGCAGGACGTTCCCAAACTTGAAGAGATGATGGCCGCGATGGGGCTGGACTGAGTGCCGCAGGCTGTCGCACCCTGAAAAACCGGAATAACGGGATCTGATATGACACATATCCTTGTAACCGGCGGTGCCGGATATATCGGATCCCATGCCTGCAAGGCGCTGGCGCTGGCCGGGTACACACCTGTCACCTATGACAACCTGATCACCGGCTGGCAGGACGCGGTCAAATTTGGCCCGTTCGAACAGGGTGATCTGCTGGATCGGGCGCGGCTGGATGAGGTTTTCGCCAAGTATCAGCCCGCCGCCGTGATGCATTTTGCAGCGCTCAGCCAGGTGGGTGAGGCGATGTCTGAACCCGGAAGATATTGGGCGAACAATGTCACCGGTTCGCTGACCCTGATCGAGGCCGCCGTGGCGGCTGGATGTCTGGATTTCGTGTTTTCGTCGACCTGCGCCACCTATGGCGAACATGACAATGTGGTCCTGGACGAAAACACCCTGCAAAACCCGCTGAACGCTTACGGCGCCTCCAAACGCGCGATCGAGGATATCCTGCGTGATTTCCAGGCCGCTCACGGGATGAACCACGTGATTTTTCGCTACTTCAACGTGGCTGGCGCCGATCCGGACGGAGAGGTAGGCGAATTCCACCGCCCCGAGACCCATCTGGTTCCGCTGATGTTGGATGCGATTGACGGCAAGCGCGACGGGCTGACTGTGTTCGGAACCGACTATGACACGCCCGATGGCACCTGTATCCGCGATTACGTGCATGTCTGCGATCTGGTTGACGCGCATGTTCTGGGGCTGCGCTGGCTGGAACAGGGCAAAGACAGTCGCGTTTTCAACCTGGGCACCGGGTCCGGCTTTTCAGTGATGGAGGTGATCGAACAGTCGAAATCCGTCACCAATCGCGCAGTGCCCTATACAATCGGTCCACGCCGCGCCGGAGATTGCACCAAGCTGGTTTCGGGCTCGGACAGGGCCGGGCAAGAACTGGGCTGGTCCCCCAAAAGGTCCGTGTTAGAGACGATGATTGCCGATGCCTGGCGCTGGCATCAGAACGGGCATTACGACAGATGAGGGCCGCGTGAGCGATACCCTGCCGCCAATCGGATGGGTGCAACGCTATCGCTTGCGCCTGAAACGCAGGCGGCTGTTGTGGCGATCCTTTCGCAGCCGCCATCAGTTAACCCAACTGGTCGACCGAACCGACCAGATACGCCCGGGTGCGATACTGGTCTTTACCACCCTGCGAAATGAAATCACGCGCCTGCCCTGGTATTTCCATCACTACCGGTCGCTGGGCGTTGATCATTTTCTGATCGTGGACAACGGCAGCGATGATGGCTCGGTCGCATATCTGAAAGATCAACCGGATGTATCCTTGTGGCAAACCGATGCCAGCTATCGCGCCTCACGATACGGGCTGGATTGGCTGACCTGGCTACAGATGCGATTTGGTCACGGCCATTGGACTTTGATGGTGGATGCGGATGAGTTGCTTATCTATCCCGAATGGGACAGCCATCTGCTGCAGGATTTGACCCAACAGCTAGAGGTGCAGGGGCGCGACGCTTTCGGAGCCTTGATGTTGGACCTGTACCCCAAAGATCAGCTCGGCACACAGCCCTATGACCCCGGGACCGACCCGACCAAAGTTTTGGGCTGGTTTGATCCAGGCCCGTTGCGCGCCAATCGGCAATCGCCGCTGGGCAATCTCTGGGTTCAGGGCGGTGCACGGGAACGTGTGTTTTTTGCTGACCGGCCCGAGCGGTCACCAACTTTAAACAAAATACCGCTGGTACGCTGGTCGCGGCACTATGCTTACGTGAACTCCTGCCATTCCGCCCTGCCCCGAGGTTTGAACGCCACATATGACGGACCGGGGAGCCACGGCCCTTCAGGCGTGTTGCTGCACACAAAGTTCCTGCCCGAGGTGGTCATCAAATCAAGAATCGAGAAAACCCGAGCGCAGCATTTTCACGACCCGGCGGAGTTCGACAGCTATTATGACGGCATAATTAACCGCCCGATCATGTGGGATCCACAATCAGTGGAATATATCGGATGGCGCCAACTGTGTGAGCTTGGCTTGATGGGCAAAACTGACTGGTAAAACAACGTTTCGGACTAACTACTTTTAAATGCGTTGCTTCATTAGATGGTAAAGTGGCATAAAATGGCATTCGCCCGGCTCCACTCTGGCTTGTTCAGGCCCCGGGTATGCTCGCGTATAAACAAAGGTTGGGCAGTCGCGTGAGCCTGTTGGATTCATACCGAATGAGATTGCGGCGCAAGCGCCGCCTGTTGCGTTGCGTTCGCAAACGGCGCGAATTAGAAGCGGTTTCCGACAAAACCAACGCCATTCAACCCGGTGACATCCTGTTGATGAGCGTTGTGCGAAACGAAAAAATCCGCCTGCCCTATTTTCTGGAATATTACCGAAAACTTGGCGTTGATCGTTTTTTGTTTGTGGACAACAACAGCGACGACGGCACCCGCGAGTTTCTGAGTCGTCAGCCGGACGTATCGGTCTGGCAGTCCAACGGCAGCTATAAGCGGGCCACATATGGCACTGATTGGTCGAACTATCTGCTGCGCAAATACGCCGATGGGCACTGGGTTCTGACGGTCGATCCGGATGAGTTCTTCATCTATCCGTTCTGCGACACGCGGCCCATTCGTGCCCTGACCGACTGGCTTGATGGCTGTGCCGTCCGCAGTTTCGGCACCATGCTGATCGACATGTACCCGCAGGGCCCGGTAGATGCCGAACCCTATCGTGAGGGGCAAGACCCCTTCGAGATTGCCCGTTGGTTCGATGCCGGGAATTATGTGATCAGCAAAAACCCTGAATACGGGAATCTCTGGATACAGGGTGGGCCGCGCGCCCGTGTCTTTTTCCGCCAGGCTCCGGAAAAGGCGCCTGCGTTGAACAAGATACCGCTGGTCAAGTGGGACCGTCGGTATGTCTATGTCAGTTCGACCCATTCGCTGCTGCCACGCGGGCTGAACCAAGTCTATGACGATTGGGGTGGCGAAAAAACCAGCGGGGCGTTGCTGCATGCCAAGCTGATCAACACCTTGGGCGACAAGGCACATGAAGAGATGGAGCGGCGTCAGCACTATCGCGGGTCCGGCGAATATCGCGCCTATGCCGAAGGGCTGAACGACCGTCCGGTGTTTTGGTGCGACTGGTCCGAGGCTTATATAAACTGGCGACAGCTTGAGATTCTTGGCCTCATGTCGAAAGGGAACTGGGCATGAGCAGCCTTGGCGTCATCATGCTGGTGCATGCCGCGCTTCCAAGGGCGCAACAGGTCGCGCGCCATTGGGCGGCATCCGGCTGCCCGGTGGTGATCCATGTCGACCGCAAGGTTGCGGACACTGTTTTTGATGACTTTGTAGCCTCCTGTGCGGACGAACCTCTGATCCGGTTCTCGGAGCGCCACACCTGCAACTGGGGCGGTTGGGGCATTGTTGCAGCCTCGCAATCAGCGGCTGAACTGATGCTGAAGGCCTTTCCCGATGTACACCATATCTTTCTGGCCTCGGGCGCCTGCCTGCCGCTACGGCCCGTCGATGAGCTGGCCACATATCTAGCGGAACGGCCCCGTGTCGACTTTATCGAAAGCGCGACAACAGCTGATGTAAGCTGGACGATTGGCGGACTGGATCAGGAACGATTTACTCTGAGATTTCCGTTCTCGTGGCGTAAACAGCGCAAATTGTTCGACGCTTACGTAAAGCTACAGCGGACCATCGGAATCCGACGGTCGATACCCGAAGGTCTGGTGCCGCATATGGGCAGTCAATGGTGGTGCCTGACCCGTCAAACGCTGTCGGCCATTCTGCAAGATCCCAAACGCAAAACATATGACCGCTATTTCCGGCGCGTCTGGATTCCCGACGAAAGCTATTTTCAGACCCTAACCCGGCTTTATTCAACACATATCGAAAGTCGCTCCCTGACGCTGTCCAAATTTGATTATCAAGGTCGCCCGCATATCTTTTATGACGATCATCTACAGCTATTGCGACGGTCGGACTGTTTTGTAGCACGCAAGATCTGGCCCCAGGCCAATCGGCTTTATCAGGCGTTTCTGACCAACCAGGCACAGGCGATGAAGCCTACAGAACCCAACCCGGGCAAGATCGACCGGTTATTCTCGAAAGCGGTCGAGCGCAGGACTCGAGGCCGGGATGGCCTGTATATGCAAAGCCGCTTTCCCCGCCACGGCAGCGAGAACGGACTGACGTCGTTCCCCTATTCGGTATTCCAAGGGTTTACCGAACTGTTCGCAGATTTCGAGCCCTGGCTGTCGGAAGCCACCGGAACAAAGGTCCACGGTCACCTCTTCGGTCCCGAACGTGCGGAATTCGCCGGCGGGGCGCCTCTGGTCAACGGCGCACTAAGCGATTGTGCCAGCCTGCGGGACTATAACCCTACAGCGTTTCTGTCGAACCTGATCTGGAATACTCGGGGCGAGAGGCAGTGCTTTCAATTTGGCCCCACGGATACGCAGGACATCAACTGGTTTCTGGCGCGCGACAGAAATGCGCAGATTTCCGTTGTCACAGGCGCCTGGGCCATTCCCCTGTTCCGTTCGAATGGAAATTTCGCGGATATCCGTAACGAAGCCGCCCGCCTGCAACAAATCGAGACCAAACAGCTTGAGGTTTTAACTTCGGTCTGGACCAAGGCCAATGTGCGCACCTGGTCGCTGGCCGAGTTTGTGGAATCTCCGATGGAGCCTCTGCAATCCATTCTGGAAGAAACCGGATGCCAGAACCCCAGCCACCTGACCCAAGCCCCTACGATGGTTGACCTGTCCGGGTTCGGGAAGTTCCTGCAAAACCTGAAGAACCAGGGTATGCACCCTTATCTTATGGGAGATTTTCCAGCCGATGACATTTTTGGCCGGCAACTCAGGCCTTATCGAAAACCATATCTGGTGCAATAGCGTTTCATGTCATCCAAATTCGACTATTTCGTAATACTTGCCGCCATGCGGACCGGATCGAACCTGCTTGAGGCAAATCTGAACGCATTGGAAGGTGTCTCCAGCCATGGTGAGGCCTTCAATCCTCATTTCATTGGCAGGCTAAAGGGGGACAGCCTGCTGGGCGTCACTCTCGAAGAACGCGACAATGACCCTAAAACCCTGCTGAACGCCATCCGATCAGCTGAGGGTGAAATGAACGGGTTTCGCTTTTTCCAGGGCCATGATCCGCGTGTGTTAGAGCCTGTTTTAGATGATCCGAGTTGCGCCAAGATCATTCTGACGCGCAACCCTCTGGACAGCTATATCTCGTTGAAGATTGCGCGCGAGACCAAGCAATGGCAGCTGAAAAACGTCAAGCGGCGGCGCACCGAGCAGATCGCCTTCAACCCTCGTGAATTCGAAAACTATCTGGACCAGCAACAGGCCTTTCAACTGACTTTGCTGCATCATCTTCAGGCCAGCGGGCAAACCGCCTTTTTCATCGCTTACGACGATCTGAACCGGCTCGACAGCCTGAACGGCCTGGCGGCCTGGCTTGGGGTATCGGGTCGGTTGACCACGATCGACGACACGCTCAAACCCCAAAACCCTGAGCCGGCCTTGTCCAAGGTGACAAACCCTGATGAGACCGAACAGGCCTTGTCGCGCATCGACAGTTTCAGCCTGCACAGAACTCCGAATTTTGAACCTCGGCGTGGCGCGGCCGTTGCGACCTATGTCGCCACGCCGAAAACCCCGTTAATGTATCTGCCCGTGCGGAGCGGCATTGAAGGGGTTGTGAAGCAATGGATGGCAGCGCTTGATTCAAT
Source organism: Ruegeria sp. CDSA236 (assembly GCF_059611285.1). Classification (NCBI taxonomy): domain Bacteria; kingdom Pseudomonadati; phylum Pseudomonadota; class Alphaproteobacteria; order Rhodobacterales; family Roseobacteraceae; genus Ruegeria; species Ruegeria sp. CDSA236. The sequence continues at coordinate 72,824 of NZ_JBXWPG010000009.1, read as the reverse complement.
CAGTGCGGATGACCTGATCACTGATCAAAACCGCAAAAAGACCCGCCAGTGGTTACAGGATCATCCGGGGCATCGCAAATTCACCGTGGTGCGGCACCCGCTGGTACGCGCACATTCGGCCTTTTGTTCCTACATCCTCAGCACCGAGCCCGGCGCCTATCTGAAAATCCGCAATATGCTGCGCAACCGGTTCAAGCTTCCGATCCCCGGACAGTTACGCGCTGAAAACTACCCCATCGAACAGCATTATGAGGCATTCTCGGCTTTTCTGACCTTCCTGCGGCAAAACCTGGCGGGACAAACCCCTGTGCGCGTTGACGGCGTTTGGTGCAGTCAGGCGCAGGTGTTGGAGGGCGTAGTCGGTTTTGCCCTGCCGGATCTGATCCTGCGCGAGGAAGAAATTGCAACTGCCCTGCCTGATCTGGCGCGGCGGCTGGGTCATGACAGCCCGCCCGCGCCCGGCAATACCAGACCAGATATCCCGTTTTCACTGAGCGATATCTATGACACCAAACTTGAGGCGCTGGCGGCCGAAACCTACCAGCGCGACTATATGCAATTCGGGTTTGACGTCTGGAAGCCGGTTACGGGCGCAGCGTAATCACTGTGCCGCGATTCACCATCGCATAGATCTCTTCGATCTCTTCATTCTTGACAGCGATGCACCCTGCCGTCCAATCCGATTGCTTCTTGGCACGCTTTTTCTCGGACCGGGTTTTCGGCTCGCCGTGGATGAAAATGTCACCGCCCGGATCAACGCCCGCAGCCTTGGCCTCTGCGATATCCTTCGAATCCGGATAGGAAATCCCCAGCGACAGGTGATAGCGGCTTTTGGGATTGCGCCGGTCGATCAAATAGGTGCCCTCTGGCGTGCGGCCGTCGCCGCGTTTTGTTTTGGTGCCATTGGGGGCAAAGCCAAGATCGACCTTATATTCCTTGAGGACATGTTCATTGTGCAGAAGATAAAGCTTCCGCGCGCTTTTGTTGATGACCATAGAGGTCACCTCGGGGCCATCATAGGCCAGAAATCTGGGGTTGGCCGAGGCGCAGGCCGAAAGACCCAGCGTAGCCACAGCACCCATTCCAAATGCTCGACGATCCATGTTTAATGCCTGCTTCTGCTTTTTTTTGTGATTATGCCAGAAATCCAGAAAACTGAAATCACTTTTTGCTGTTCGACTGCTCAAGCAAGCGGCGTTCGATGGATTCCAGCCTTTCCAGCACCTCATCACGATAGGCATCGGTTTTCACCTCATCCTCGGCGTGATGGGCATCCTGCATTGAATTCACGATCAGACCAACCAACAGGTTCACCACTGCAAATGTCGTAACCATGATGAAAGGCACAAAGAATATCCACGCATAGGGATAAACCTCCATCACCGGGCGCACGATGCCCATGGACCAGCTTTCCAGCGTCATGATCTGGAACAACGTATAGGCCGACAGGCCCAAATCGCCGAACCAGTCCGGGAATGTGCCCGAGAACAGCTTGGTTGAAATTACCGCGCCGATGTAAAACAGGATCGCCATCAGCAGGAAAACGCTGGCCATACCCGGCAAGGCCGAGATGAAACCCTCAACCACCCGGCGCAGCCGTGGCGCGACCGAGATCACCCGCAAGACCCGCAGGATCCGCAGCGCCCGCAGAACTGACAGGCCACCGGCGCTTGGGATCAGGGCAATGCCAACAACGATGAAGTCAAACAGGTTCCAGCCATTGGTAAAGAACCGCCGCCCCGTGGCGACCAGCTTCATCGCGATCTCGGCAACGAAGATGGTCAGGCAGAGGCTGTCCAACACCACGATCAAGGGACCCGCGGCCTCCATCAGCGTCGGTGAGGTTTCCATGCCGAGCAGGATGGCGTTGAAGATGATGACACCTGTGATGAACCGACCGAAGGTCGGGTTTTCAGTGATATCATGCAGGCGCTGGGCAAGCCCCATTCTGAAACTCTCCTGTTTGGTCATGATGCGGGGTTTAGTGCAAACCGCGCGGCAAGTTCCGTGTGTGACGACCATCGAAATTGGTCCACCACCTGTACCCATTCAAGGGTATAGCCTGCGTTAATCAGGTTTTTTGCATCCCGCGCAAAGGTCACGGGGTTGCATGAGACATAGGCGATGACCGGGGGCAGCGCTTGCGCCAGCTCGGCCACCTGCGCCTCAGCCCCGGCGCGGGGCGGGTCCAGGACAACCGCGTCAAAGTTCTTCAGCTCATCAGGCATCAATGGGCGGCGGTACAGGTCGCGCGCCTCGGTCGTGACCCGTTTCAGACCTTGCGCGCGACGCCAGCCCTGATCGAGCGCGTCGGTCATCAAGGCCTCACCCTCAACCGCGTGTACTTCGGCGTCCTCGGCCAGTGGCAATGAGAATGTCCCGCAACCCGCAAACAGGTCCACAACCCGCTTGGCGCCCTTGGTTGCCTGCAATACTGCCTGTAATAGAGCCTGTTCTCCGTCCTTCGTGGCCTGCAGGAATGCCCCTGGAGGCGGCACGACAGCCGCCACGCCAAATCGCTGAATCGGGGCGTGACGCGAGGCGATCACCTCGCCATCCCAGCTGAGCCGCGCAAGCCCATGTGCCTCGGTCGCCTGTGCCAGGGCCAGTTCCAACGGACCGTCCAGCGGTTTGCCGCCTTTGACGGCGACATCCAAACCACCCTCGGAAAGGGTCAACGTAACGGCCAACGCCCCCTTTCGGCTACCGCCCAAAAGGGCAAGCGCCTCGGCCACGGGGACGGCTGCAATCAGGGCCGGATCAAGCAGATGACAATCGGAAATCTCGGTGATCGTGTCCGAGGCGCGGCCATGGAACCCGGCCATGGTGCCTTTTTTGGTCCGCCGAACCGCAATCGTAGCCCGTCGCCGTGATCGTTCCGGCGAGGTATAGATCGGCCGCATCGGGGCCTCGAGCCCCTGCGCGGCCAGTGCGTTGCGCACGACCTCAACCTTCCAATCAGCGACGAAATCATCTGCGGCATGCTGTAGCTGACATCCGCCGCAGGCTTTGTAGTGCCGGCACGGTGCTTTGACCCGCCGGTCAGAGGGGGTCTCGACCCGAATGTCGCTCAGCACTTGACCAACCAATGTCCCGCTGACAACCTCCCCTGGCAAGGTGCGGGGGGCGTAGATCGGTCCATCGGCGATGCCGTCGCCCTGATGACCAAGGCGTAAAATGCTGTAATGCTGCGTCATGAGGGCCTGATAGCTGGGCTTTACCCACAACAAAACCCTTATTCGGCGGCGGCGGCCTGAATAAACCCGCCCGATTGGCGATCCCAGAACCGGGCATACAGCCCGCCCTGTTCCAGCAGGTCGTCATGGCTGCCGCTTTCGACGATCCGCCCCTGATCCAGAACGACGATCCGGTCCATCTCGCTTAGCGTTGACAGCCGGTGTGCGATGGCCAGCACCGTCTTGCCCTGCATCACCCGATGCAGCGCGGTCTGGATTGAGGCTTCGACCTCGGAATCCAAGGCCGAGGTCGCCTCATCCAGCACCAGAATCGGCGCGTTTTTCAGGATGGCGCGTGCAAGCGCAATCCGCTGCCGCTGACCGCCGCTCAGTTTGACGCCGCGCTCGCCCAGATGAGCATCATAGCCCTTGCGGCCATGGGCATCCCGCAGGCCAAGGATAAACTCATGCGCCTCGGCCTTTTGCGCAGCCGCGATCATATCGTCTTCTGAGGCGTCGGGGCGACCATACAAGATATTCTCGCGCGCCGAGCGGTTGAACATCGCCGTTTCCTGCGTGACCATCCCGATCTGACTGCGCAAACTGTCCTGCGTCACCTGATTGACGTCCTGCCCGTCAATCCGAATTGCGCCGTTTTCCCCTTCATAGAGCCTGAGTAGAAGCGAAACGAGCGTAGATTTCCCCGCACCCGATGCCCCGACGATACCCAGCTTTTCGCCGGGATGTACGGTCATGGTCACGTCAGTCACGCCACCAATATCACCGCCATAGGCAAAGCTGACATGGTCAAACTCGATCTGGCCTTGGGGCGCGCTCAGCCGGGTGGCGTCGGCTGCATCCTCAACCCGGTCGCGTTTGGCCAGGGTTTTCATGCCATTCTCGATCTCGCCGACATTGGCATAAAGCCCCATCAGCGTGAAACTGACCCAGCCTGTCATCTGCGAAATTCGCACGGACATCGCGCCCGCCGCAACGATATCACCAGCGCTGGCCATCCCGGACCGCCACAGCAGCAAGGTCACCCCCAGCAGCAGCACGGGCAACACCCCGGCCAGAACCATCAGTATGAACCTAAAACTGGCGGAGAGCTTGCCAAAGGCCAGCATCTTGTGGCGCAGATCGACCATCGAGTTTCGGGCTGCCTGATCCTCGAACTCGGAATGGGCGAACAGCTTGACGGTTTTGATATTGGTGATCGTGTCGACCACCTGCCCCGACACCATCGCCCGCGCCCCGGCCCGCGCCGCTGAGCGTGCCCGGATGCGTGGCAAATACCAGCGGATCAGCAGGAAATACACCGCCAACCAGGCGGCGAAGGGCAGCATTACCAGCAGATGAATAGACCCTAACAAAAGCAAAGTCCCTGCCAGAGACGCCAGCGCAAAAACCATTGCGCTTATCGTCTCGGACACGACCGAGGCCATCGCGTTCGAAGTTTGCATCTGTTTCTGAGCGATCCGCCCGGCAAAATCGTCGTCGAAATAGGTCACAGACTGACCCAAAGTCCACCGGTTCAGCTTGGCCAGAACCAGGGGCGGGATATTGGGCATGACAATATAGTTGTTGGAAAAGGCCGAAAGACCAAACAGCGCCGGTCGCAGCAGCATGAAAAATGCGGCGACCCCTCCAATTATCCAAAGATTGCCCGCCGTCAGAACCCCATCCGGCCCGCTTTCGTTTGCCATGTCGATCACCAGACCCAGCATCCAGGCGGTTCCGGCCTCCATCGCCCCGGCCGAGGCCGAAAACACGGAGGCGACAAGGATCATCGGCCAAGCTCCGGACAGGCACCAGCGAATGAACGCCCCCAGCCTTTGCGGCGGGGGCGTTTCGGTGGGTTTGAACGGATCTATGAGATCGGCAAGTTTCACTCAGCTGCCTCCGTGTTCAGGAAGCCCCCAGATTGCCGTGCCCAGAACTGGGCGTAAAGCCCGCCCTGTGACAGCAATTCGGAATGGGTGCCCTGCTCGACGATCCGGCCGCCATCCATCACCAGGATGCGATCCATTTGGGCAATGGTGCTGAGGCGGTGAGCAATCGCGATCACGGATTTGCCCTGCATCATGCCATAGAGCGTTTCCTGAATGGACGCTTCAACCTCGGAATCCAGCGCGGAGGTCGCCTCATCCAGCAACAGGATCGGCGCGTCCTTCAGGATCACCCGCGCCAGCGTCACCCGCTGCCGCTGACCACCTGACAACTTCACGCCCCGCTCGCCCACATGCGCATCATAGCCGGTACGCCCCTTCGGGTCCTGCAGGTCAAGGATGAACTCATGCGCCTCGGCCTGTTTGGCCGCGGCAATCATCTGCTCTTCGGAAGCCTCGGGGCGGCCATAGAGGATATTGTCGCGCACCGAACGGTGCAGCAACGCGCTGTCCTGTTGCACCATACCGATATGGATGCGCAAGCTGTCCTGAGTGACCCGGGCAATGTCCTGATCGTCGATCAAAATGGCCCCCTGCTCCACATCGTAGAACCGAAGTAGGAGCTTAACTAGGGTCGATTTCCCAGCCCCCGACCGTCCGATCAGACCGATCTTTTCGCCCGGCTCGATGGTCAGGTTGATATGATCCAGCCCGCCGGTCTTGCGACCGTAATGATGCGACAGATCACGAATCTCGATCTTGCCATTGGACAGATGCAGGGGCTTGGCCTGCGGCGCATCCAACAGGTCGATCGGCTGAGCGATCGTCTCCATACCTTCGGCAACGACACCAAGCTGGCGGAAAAAACTGGTCAGCGCCCACATGATCCATCCGGTCATCGCGTTCAGGCGCAGGGTCAGGGCTGTGGCCGCCGCGACCACACCGACCGTAGCACTGCCCTGCATCCACAGAGCAATCGCCCAGCCAACCACACCAACGATCAGCAACCCGTTCAATGCAACCAGAACCGCATCCATGATGGTGAAAATCCGCATCTCAGCCTGAAAGGTACGGCGGGTTTCCTCGATCGCTTCGCGCGCATAATCCAGTTCCTGTGCCCCATGGGCAAACATCTTTACGGAATGGATATTGGTATAGCTGTCCACAACCCGGCCCGTTACGGCCGAGCGCGCGTCTGAGGCCGCCTTCGAAGCCGGCCCCACCCGCTGCACCGTCCAATGCACCAGAAACCCATACAGCACGAGCCAGATCAACAACGGCAACAGCAGCCGGGCATCAGCCGTCATCAACAAAATGGCTGCGCCGATCAGGTATGCCAGCGAGAAAGAAATCGCATCAAACACCTGAAACACGGCCTCACCCGCAGCGGGCGGCGTCTGCATGATCCGGTTGGCAATGCGGCCTGCAAAATCATTCTCGAACCAGCCCACCGATTGCCGCAACACGTGCTTGTGCGCGCGCCAACGGATCAAAGTGCCAAAATTCGGCAGGATCGTGTTGTTCAGCAACAGCACGTCAACGACATGCAGCATGGGTCGCAGCAGCAGCACAAAAAGCGCCACCAGGATCAGTTCCGTACTATGGGTCTGCCAAACTTCGTCCGGCGGGGCGGACAGCAAGTCAACAACGCGACCCATATAATAGATCAGACCGACCTCAACCGCGGCCACCACGACCGAAATCAATCCGGCCCAAAAGAACACCCGCATAAAAGGGCGGGAATAGTTCAACATAAAGGGCCACAGCCGTGTCGGCGGCGTGTCGGTTTCTTCGTAGTCGACAAAAGGGTCGACGAGATTTTCGAAATAGCGAAACATAGAGAGTGCTCCGATTGAGCAGATAACAAGTCATGCGAAAAAAGATGGCGCCAGAACACCACCCCTACGGGTCAAGTGTTATGGCTTTAGCCGAACCAGATCCCGTAATACATTCGCATCCCTCCATTCATGTTACAGGCGCAAGAAAACACAAACGATCCGGCTTGTCATCCCCTTTTGAGACTTCAATTTACTCGACCAGCAACTCGGAGCGCGTCAGGGTGAAACCCGAGGCGATCCAGCGCGCCTCAAGCTCGGCCAGTTTCTTGCCCAGCGCCGGGCCGGTAAAGTCAGGGATCAGGTCAGCGGCCCGCACGGGAAAATCCGCTGCTGCCCCGTCCCGGAGCGCTTGCCGCTTATCCTCGGACCAGGGCTGTTCCAACAAAGCACAACGCAGCAGAACTTCGTGCAGGCCGTCCTCTTCGCCATAACGGAACCCAAGCTCGGCAGTGCCCGCGGTTCCCGCGGCCTCATCCCGCATCCGTGTCAGGCGTTGCATCTGGGCCTTGCTCAGACGCAGGGTCTGGGCAATCTCGGGCGTGGCGATGGAGGAAAGCCGCCGGACCGGCTCGGGCTTTGCCCCAGCCTGCTGTTCCAAGGCGATCAGCGGGGCAAGTGATCGATCCTCAACCCCCGGCAATATCTGTGCCAGAACGCCCGTGCTGCGCATGGCAGCGACCGAAGGCGCAGGGTCAGGCGCGGTCAGCAATTTCATAAACTCGGCCCCAACCCGTTCGCGCGACAGGCTTGCCAATCCGTCCAGATTGGTTGCAATGGCCGACAGCGCTTCGGGATCAAACCCGGCTTCGATATCCCCATACCAGGCGTGAAACCGAAAATAGCGCAAAGAGCGCAGATAGTCTTCGCGGATGCGGTGCTGGGCGTTGCCTATGAACCGGACCTTTCGGGCCTTTAGATCGGGCAGTCCGTTCAGCGGGTCCAAAAGCGTCCCATCCGGGCGGGCGTACAGCGCATTCATGGTGAAATCGCGCCGGCTGGCATCTTCATCAACATTGTCTGAGAACGCCACAACAGCCCGGCGGCCATCGGTTTCGACATCTCGCCGGAAGGTCGTGATCTCATGCGGGATGCTTTGGCTGACAACGGTTATCGTGCCATGCTCGATCCCAGTCGGAATGGCCTTCAACCCCGCCGCCCGCATCAAATCCAGCACCTGCTGGGGCGGAGCGTCCGTGGCAATATCCAGATCCGAGACCGGCGCCCCCAAAAGCGCGTTGCGGACGCAACCGCCGACGAAAAGCGCCTGAAAACCGGCATCGATCAAAACGGCGCAGACTGTCTGGGTTGCCGGGTTTGTAACCCAGCTTTCTGATAGCTTCATCATTCACTCACCCGCGCAGCCAAGCCCCGCAACATCCGGGCCGTAGCCCCCCAGATGTAATAAGGGCCATAGGGCACGGTGAAATAATACCGCCGCTGGCCCCGCCAGCGACGCGACTCAACGATATAATTCGCAGGGTTTAGAACATGCGCAAGTGGGACTGAAAAAACTTCGTCAACTTCACCCGGCTCAGGAATTGGGTCGAACCCGTCTCGTAGGATCGCGACAACCGGGGTTACGACAAAAGACGTCACGGTTTCATGGGTAGGCAAATGCCCGAGAATTTCAGGCAAATCCGAGGAAAGGCCAATCTCTTCCTGTGCTTCCCGCAGGGCGGTTGCGGTTACATCCGGATCGGTCTCATCCTGTTTTCCGCCAGGAAAGGCGATCTGGCCGGGATGGTGTTTCAGCGCCGATGAGCGCTTGGTCAAAAGCAGGCGCGGGGCCTCATCCGTTACAAGAATCGGAACCAGAACCCCGGCTGGACGTAGCTTGCGCCCCGCTGGCAAAACCGCATCAGGGTTCAAATCGAAATCGCTGGACCCGTTGCCGGGGCGGCTCAGGGCCGCCCGCAGCTGTTCTGTTGGATCAGGCCTCACCGGCATCGAAGCCAACGGTGACGGGGTCCAATACGTAATGGGCACCACAGAACTGACAATCGGCGGTGACCTGGCCCTCGGGGGTTGTCATCTTTTCGATGTCGCGCGCCGAATAGATCGACAGGCTTTGGCGCACGCGCTCTTCCGAGCAGGTGCAGCCGAACTGAACCGATTGCGCATCATAAACCCGTGGCTGTTCCTCATGAAACAGCCGGATCAACAGGTCGGTTGGCGCAATCGAAGGGCCGATCAGTTCAAGGTCATCAACAGTATCCAGAAGGATGTTGACGCGCCCCCAATTTTCACCTTCCTCACCGTCAACCAGATCATCCGCCGACAGAATCTGACCGTCACCCTCTGCATTGGCTACAAATGGTGACGCTTTGGGCATGTGCTGCAGCATGATGCCGCCTGCGCGCCAGTGCTCACCGACGCCAGGTTCAGTTGATTTGCCGAAACTCAGTGAAAACCGCGTCGGCAACTGTTCGGACTGTGCGAAATACGCCTCTGCGCATGCGCTGAGAGAGCCGCCAGCCAGCGGTGTGATCCCCTGGTAAGGCTGCGTGCCCTCGCCCTGATCAATCATGATGGCGAAATAGCCTTCACCCACCTGATCAAACGGTGTGGAATCGGTCAGGCGGTCCGGGTCAAAACTGGCATAGGCGCGGATGCGAGCCGGTTCGCCCTCGGCCTGCGGAGCGTAGTAATCGGTTGCGATCATCCGAACGGCGCCTTTGGACTGAACCTGAAGCGACAGCTTCCAGCGCAGCGAGACGGTCTGGCCGATCAGAGCAGTCAGCAAGGCCATCTCGGCCACCAAAGCCTCGACCTTTTCGGGATAGTCATGCTGTTTCAGAATGCCATCCAACACTCCGTCCAGCCGCGCCACACGTCCGCGCATATCCGGTATATCAAGTTGAAAGGGCAGGACGGTGTCGTCCCACGCGATTTTTGTTCCAAGAGACATGGGGTTTCCTTAAACGCCACAGATTGGCATACCGCCAGCATATAGGTCGAAGATTTCGGGTTGTAAGGGGCCATACATGATCAGACGGTTCGGTGAAACCCCACAAGCGGGGCGCAAATACACACGACGTGTGGGTGTTTACGCATTGTTGCCTCGAGGACGACATCTGTTGCTGACCTGCCAGACAGAGCCCGGCCCTGATCTACAGTTGCCGGGTGGCGGTATTGACCCGGGCGAATCGCCCATCACCGCCCTGCATCGCGAAGTCTTTGAAGAAACCGGCTGGTTGATTGCCGGCCCGCGGCGGGTCGGCGCCTTTCGCCGTTTCACATACATGCCCGAATATGACCTGTGGGCCGAAAAGGTCTGTTTGATATATCGAGCCCGCCCTGTGCGCCGCATAGGTCCACCTTCAGAGCCATTCCACGAAGCCCTTTGGCTGGACAGTGCGGATGCCGCGCAGATGCTGGGCAACAGCGGCGACCGACATTTCGCTTCGGGACACCTGATGGGGCTTTAAGGCCCGCTGTATTCAAAGAAAACCGCAGATACGTCATCATCCATACCCTGGTCCGGATCCATGGCCTGTGTCAGCCGCCAGAACATATCGTCCAGAAATTCGGGCCCGCTGAGATCGGTGGCACAATCCGTCACCATTCTACACAGCCCCTCTTCTTCCAGCAGGGATCCATCCGCCATCCGGCATTCCGTGAACCCGTCTGAATATAGCAACAGCTTGTCACCGGGCTTCATGTAGGTATCGGTTCGCTGAAACGTGACATCCGGCAACAGTCCGATGGGCAGTCCACCTTGCCCCAGATACTCGGTCCCACCATCCTGTCGCAACAACAGCGGATGCGGATGCCCTGCCTGCACCATCTTGAGATGTCCGTTTCGCAGGTCGATAATGGCATAGACCATGGTAAAATACTCTTCGACGCCAGCATCAGCCATAAGGCGGGAATTGAGCATCTCTGCCACCTGATCAGGTGGTAGCAATGCGTAAAATTTATCGAACCGCTTTTCCATCGCCACGTTCTGATCGAAATGTTTGCTGGACAGATACCCGCCCAGCCGTGCTGTCATCATCGCCGAGGTGATGCCGTGGCCGGACACATCGATGCTGTAAAACCCCACACGGTTGACCCCCGGTGAAAACATTCCCACCAGATCGCCACCGATATGCCCACAAGGTTTCAGCAACATGCTGATACGCGACCTACCGAAATCACGCGTGAGTTCGGGGACCAGAGATTCCTGTATCTTACGCGCCTGAATCAGGTCCTTGTCGATCGCATCATGGACCACTTTCAGTTCTTCGAGCGCGGTCTCGATCATTCGGTTCTTATCAGACAGCTCACGCTGCATATCCAATATCCGTGCGCCCGCAGATATGCGCGCCCGCAATTCATCCGCCTCAAGAGGTTTGATCAGAAAATCATCCGCCCCGGCATCCAGTCCGCGCGCAACCTCCTGCTTTTCGCTTTTTGAAGTCAGAAGGATGAAATAGCTGTATTCGTCATTCTCCAACGCCCGAAATGCCTGACAGAATTCCAGCCCGCTCATCCCCGGCATGACCCAGTCGCTCAGGACCAGGTCGGGGGACATGGCCGCACAGATTTCGATGGCGGCCTCTCCGCTGTCTGCCTCGAGCACCTCAAAGCCCCATTTCTTCAGCGAGGCCACAAGGATGCGACGTTGCAGACGACTGTCATCAACGACCAGCACCTTGCGAATCGCACCAAAATCCAGCTCTGCCTTTGTTTCTGCCTGACTGACCTCTGCCACCTGACCCTCAGCTCTGCCACATAATGCGGAACGGGACGACCCTAGCGCACGGCTGTTTAACATCCTGTGAAGGTCGTAAATGCATCCATCTTAACCACGGATTTACCAACGGCCTGTAGTGATAATCGGGTCGTTATCTTTAGGGAAAGGATGGCCATGATCGACTGGTCCAGGGTCAGACAGCTGCGGGACGAGGTCGGCGCCGACGAGTTTGACGAGGTAGTGGAAATCTTTCTCGATGAGGTGCAACAAGGCCTGGAGCATTTGCAGGTCGATGATGATCGGTCTGACTTCGAACAGCATCTACACTCCTTGAAGGGCAGCGCGCTTAGTCTGGGATTCAGGACATTGGCCAGGCTCTGCCAAGATGGTGAGCGCCATTCGGCACAGGGTCAGGCCGCAACCGTCGATATCGCCGAAATAGTCGGCACATTCCGGACCTCAGCAACGGAGTTTCAGGCAGGATTGAACGAGCTCTGAGCGGCGCCGTACAGGCAGCAAACAGGTACACTAGCGATGGGTGACAACCCGGCCCTGTATATTGTCTGTTTCAAACGCAGCTGATCCATCGCCGCGACAGACAACATTGCAGTCTGGTCATTTGCTCAGATCACAAACTGGGCGAGGGTCTCGTCCTCGGTGATATCCGTAAAAGTGAACCCGGCTTCATCCAGATGCGCGAACAGACGGGCAAAGTTTTCGGGCTTGCGGGTTTCGATACCAATCAGAACCGAGCCGAAGTTACGTGCCGATTTCTTCATGTATTCAAACCGCGCAATGTCATCCTCGGGGCCAAGGATGTTCAGGAACTCTTTCAATGCGCCAGGGCGCTGTGGCAAGCGCAGGATGAAGTATTTCTTCACCCCCAGATAGCGCTGCGCGCGTTCCTTGACCTCGGGCAGACGTTCGAAATCGAAGTTGCCACCAGAGGTTACGCAGACAACGGTTTTCCCTCGGATAAAACTCTGAATATCGCTCAGCGCCTCAATCGCGAGGGCCCCGGCGGGTTCCAGAACGATGCCTTCGACATTCAGCATATCGATCATGGTTGTGCATATGCGGTCTTCGGACAGGACCAGAGCATCCGACAGATGACGGGATTTCAGCAATTCGAACGGTTTTTCACCGATCCGACCAACCGCAGCACCGTCAACGAAATTGTCCACCTGATCCAATGCCACCGGATGTCCTGCTGCCATTGCCGCGTGCAGACAGGCACCGCCTTTGGGTTCCACAAACAGGCAATGGGTTCGATCGCCAAACCACGTAGCCACGCCCGCAGACATGCCGCCACCGCCTACTGGCAAAAGGATGTGGTCCGGCAACCCACCCAACTGCGCTTCGATCTCAACCGCAAGCGAGGCTTGCCCTTCGATCACATCAACATCGTCAAAGGGCGACAGAAAATGGCCGCCCTGTTCGGTGCACCACGCCTGCGCGGCGGCCAACGTGTCATCGAAATAGTCGCCGGTCAGATGAATCTCGATATTGTCGCCGCCGAAGATACGAGTTTTCTGGATTTTCTGCTGCGGCGTCGTCACGGGCATGAAGATCACACCCTTCACATCCATGTGCTTGCACATAAAGGCCACGCCCTGCGCATGATTTCCCGCGCTGGCGCAGACAAACAGGTTCTGCCCCTGCTGTTTGCGCATGGCGTTGAACGCACCGCGGATCTTGTAGGACCGCACCGGGCTGAGGTCCTCACGTTTCAGCCAGATATCGGCCCCGAAACGATCAGACAGATGGGCATTGCGCTGCAGAGGCGTCACCGGAAACACAGAGCGCATCGCCTGTTCGGCAGCGCGGGCGCGGGTCATGAAATCACTCATGCCGGTTTCCCTGCCCCATCATCGCTGAAAGAGCAAGGAATACATATGTGTACGAGTTCAGGTCAGCTGGCGCTTTTCAACGAACACGCCGTACATGGTGGTCAAGATACTGACATTGATCAGCGGCAAAACCAGAACCCCAAAGAACAGTGAGAGCAAAACACCCAGAACTGGGATGAAAGCGAGCGCTGTAAAGACCAACTGGACCACGACCTGGAACACAAAGCTTACAAGCAAAAGAACGATGATCGCACCACCCGCACCGGCGGTGTTGTTCCAAGCTTGCCCAAGTGTCAACGGTTGCCCAATCGCTGCTGCAGGCAGGATTATGGACAAACGGTAGAAGCCGATGATGAGGAAGACGACAAGGACAATGACAAACACAACTGACAATGCTCCACCGCCCAGCGCTGAAAGTACCGCGCCCGCCGGCAGGAACGCGATGGCCATCAGGATACCCAACAGAAGAACCCGCCCGAAATAGGCCAGAATTCTATCGAACCGGAAGGTTGGGAAAATACCTCTTGGATATTCCTCAAGCAGGACAAAGCGGTGCCACGACACCACAATCCAGAACATCGTCACAAATATCACCACCATAAAGCCCACCAGGAAGCCAATCACCGATCCGCTCGAAACGCCCGCAGGTAACTCTCCGGTGGTTGTATTGAGTTGATCCAGCGGAACGTCCAATACAAAAAACAGGGCGACAATCACCGCTGTCGCAACCAAAGATGGCCCGAACGTAATCTGCAAAACCTGTTTGAGATTCCCAATAACCATCCGCACCGAATGTGCAAAAATCTTCCAACCCAGCATCTGAAATCTATCCCTTCAACCAATCCTTGTTTTCTTTCCTTCTGTTTCACCCCAAATCCCGACCTGCGTCAACGCAGATAACTTGCCCCCGCGTTCAAAACCCGCTAGGGGCCAGTCGTTCTACGCATAAAGGGAAGTCAGATGTCCGCGCCCAAGAAAGTTGTTCTGGCCTATTCCGGTGGCCTTGATACCTCGATCATCCTGAAATGGCTGCAGACCGAGTATGGTTGTGAGGTCGTAACCTTCACCGCCGATCTGGGTCAGGGCGAGGAGTTGGAGCCCGCCCGCAAGAAGGCCGAGCTGCTGGGGATCAAGCCCGAAAACATCTATATTGAGGACATCCGCGAGGAATTCGTCCGCGATTTCGTCTTTCCGATGTTCCGCGCGAATGCGCAGTATGAGGGCCTGTACCTGCTGGGCACCTCGATTGCGCGCCCGTTGATCTCGAAACGTCTGGTCGAGATTGCCGAGGCGACCGGAGCGGATGCCGTATCTCATGGCGCGACCGGTAAGGGCAACGATCAGGTGCGGTTCGAACTGGCCGCTTACGCGCTGAACCCTGACATCAAGGTGATTGCCCCGTGGCGCGAGTGGGACTTGTCCAGCCGCACCAAGCTGCTGGAATTTGCCGAGGCCAACCAGATTCCGATCGCCAAGGACAAGCGGGGCGAGGCACCGTTCTCGGTTGATGCCAACCTGCTGCACACCTCATCCGAGGGCAAGGTTCTGGAAGACCCCGCCGATATGGCGCCCGATTACGTCTATCAGCGCACGGTCCACCCCGAGGACGCGCCGAATAAACCAGAATTCATCGAGATCGGGTTCGAAAAAGGTGACGCGGTCAGCATCAATGGCGAGGCGATGAGCCCGGCCACCATCCTGACCAAGCTGAACGAATATGGCGGCAAGCACGGCATTGGGCGTCTCGATCTGGTCGAAGGTCGCTTTGTTGGCATGAAATCGCGCGGTATCTATGAAACACCGGGCGGCACAATCCTGTTGGAAGCACACCGTGGCATCGAATCCATCACCATGGATCGGGGCGCGATGCATCTGAAGGACCAGCTGATGCCTCAATATGCAGAGCTGATCTATAACGGCTTCTGGTACTCGCCCGAGCGGGAAATGTTGCAGGCCGCCATCGACAAATCTCAGGATCATGTCACCGGCACCGTGCGCGTGAAGCTGTACAAAGGTCTGGCATCGACCGTGGGCCGCTGGTCGGAACACTCGCTGTATTCCGAGGCGCACGTGACCTTCGAAGAGGATGCTGGTGCCTACGATCAGAAAGACGCTGCGGGATTCATCCAACTGAACGCCCTGCGCCTGAAACTGCTGGCAGCACGCGACAAACGGCTGTCAAAGTAAGACACACGGCAAAGTTGCAACATACGAATTCTGTCGCAACTTTGCCGTAGAATTACCTGCTTGTGAGATGATTGATACCGCGAGCTGATTCAAATCCGGGTCAGCCGAATTCAATCTATTTTATTGAGGCGGTCATGCAGACAGATGGACAGCAAGGAACCCCCAGGGATTTTGAGTTCCGAGGCTCCGCTAGAGAATATTTTGGCATCTGGATTGTTAACCTATTGTTGTCGATCCTGACCCTGGGCATCTACAGCGCCTGGGCCAAGGTTCGGACCAAGAAGTACTTTTATCAGAACACCTATGTAGCTGGGCGCAGCTTTGATTATCACGCAACCGGCCTGCAGATCCTGATCGGTCGGATCATCGTAGTTGCGGGCATCGTTGCCTATTCTGTTCTGGCAGCGATTCCGCTTGTCGGCCTGATCATGCTTCTAGGGCTGCTGTTCTTGATCCCTTACCTACTGGTCCGCTCCTTGCGGTTTCAGGCGCGCATGTCCAGCTGGTCAAATGTGAGGTTCAATTTCCACGGAACCACCGGATCGGCGGCGGCCAATTACTTCCTCTATCCCATTGTTTCGGCGCTGACGCTTTATACCACATGGCCCTTTGTCACCCGCTCGATCCAACGGTTTCACGTGAATGGGCACAGCTTCGGGAAAACGCCGCTGAATTTCGACAGCCCAATCGCACCGTTCTACAAAGCCTTCCTTGCGGCCGCAGCCTGGGTCTTCATTGCCTTGGTCCTGTCGGTGACCCTTTTTGGCTTTGGCCTTTCGAGCCTCAGCGCGCTTCAGACGCTGGAAAGTGACCCGGAAAACATCGCTGCCTTGATTTCCGTTGCCTCGCTTTATGGGTTCCTTCTGTTGGCCATCATCCCGGCGACGATCATCTATCACGCCATGGTGCGCAACACGGTCTATAACCACTCGGTTTTGGGTGAAAACCACCGTTTTCACTCCAACATTTCTGCCCTGCACCTTCTGTGGATCACCGTTTCTAACCTGATCGTTGTTGTCATGACATTGGGCCTGATGCTGCCCTGGGCACATGTGCGTCGGGTGCGGTATCTGGCAAACCACACCATCTTCATCCCCGGTGGCCCGCTGGATGAGTTTGTCGATGAGGTCACCACAAATGTAAGCGCCATTGGCGATGCTTATGGCGATATCGAAGGGTTCGATATCGGCATTGCGGTCTAGGCCTGTGGCCGATCCGACCAATGATCAAGGCGCGTCCGTCACCGGGCGCGCCTATCCTGCGTTAAGTTCGCGTGAACTGCCGTGCCGGCTGGCGATCGGCACCAACACCACTTGGCTGATCGATGACAAGGGCCAGATCCTGACCCGCTGCAACCCTGATGAATTGCAGATCGAACCGCGCATCGGCCAGACCGAACGCCGGGTTATCTTTGCCGATGGTACATTGTTCCTGACAGATCAGCACGCGGCGCTGGAACATCTGGTCGGGGGCAACAGTGGATCAGTTCTGCATGGGTTTGAACGGTTTCACCCTCGCCTGATCGTCGTCACGATGGCCTGTCTGGCCGGCGCCTGGGCGGTGTGGAAGTTTGGGCTTACGCTGCTGGTTGCGCTGGCGGTCTGGATGACTCCGCCGCCGCTGGTTGCAGCGATTGACGCCGGGGTGATGCAGTTTGTGGATCGCTTCATAGCCGAACCCAGCGCCCTCTCCGACAGCAAAAAGGCCGAGGTGCAAGACAGCTTTGACCGTATTCTGGCCGCTATGGGCGCGGACGCGCAGGATCACGACTACCAGCTAGAGTTTCGCCACATGCCGGGTATGGGTCCAAACGCCTTTGCCCTGCCAAATGGCACCATCGTGATTACGGATGATCTGATTAACCTCGCCTCTACCGATGCCGTGGCCGGGGTGATCGGGCATGAGATGGGGCATGTCGCGGAACAGCACGGGCTGCACCAGGTCTATCGCTCGGCCGGAGGGTATGTGCTGATTGGCTTGCTGGCAGGTGATACCGGGCCGATCCTTGATGAGATCCTGCTTGAGGGAAATCTGATCCTGTCCCTGTCCTTTTCCCGCGAACATGAATTATCGGCGGATCGTTTTGGCGTCGATCTGGCCGCGAAGGCGGGGTTCGATCCCGGCGGGCCGGAAGAGTTCTTTGATCTGATGGCTGCCCGATTTGGCGACCAAGATGACGGCTGGTTCAGCACACATCCCGGTTTCGATGACCGAAAAGACAATCTGAAATCCCTTACCCAAGGTCATTAGATCGCGGCCCTTGCCTGTGATTTTGAAGCCCCCTAACCCTGTTCTGGGATCAGGAGGGGTCATATGGAACTCAGCACTATTGTCGAAGGCATTCAGAAAAACCTTGTCGGGCGCAACTTTGATGGGTCGTTGAAATTCGATTGCGGCGATGCCGGTGTGATCGTTCTGGCCGACAATCAGGCGACGACGCAGGATCAGGACACGGATTGCACCATCCGTATCTCGCAAGAGAACCTGACCAAGCTGTTGACCGGCAAGCTGAACCCGATGACCGGTATTGCTATGGGCAAGCTCAAGATCACGGGCAATATGGGTGTGGCGATGAAGCTGGGGCAGTTGCTGGGCTAAGGCGATAAACTCGTCTCACCAGCGCGTGAGAACAGATGTCAGCGCGTTGCGCCCGGGGGTTTCCCAAGGCAGTCTGATCATGGAAGGAGACCCACCATGATCCGAACCACATACATTGACGCTGTCAAACCTTGGCTTCTGTTTGCGCTGATCCTCATCGTCGCAATGCTGCGCGCCGCGCCTGCACCGGCTGCCGGTACCGAGACGCTGACCGTGGCCGGGGGGTGTTTCTGGTGCGTTGAATCCGATTTCGAATCCGTGCCGGGCGTGGTTCAGGCGGTCTCGGGCTATACCGGGGGCGCAACGGCGGACCCGACCTATGGCGAGGTAACCAAAGGCGGCACCGGCCATTATGAGGCTGTTCAGATCACCTTTGATCCGGACCGTGTTTCCCGTGAAACCCTGCTGAACCTGTTTTTCCGCTCGGTCGACCCTACGGATGCGGGCGGACAGTTCTGCGATCGGGGAGAGAGTTACCGCACAGCGATTTTCGTCTCTAATACAGGCGAAAAGGCGTTGGCTGAGGCTGCAAAATCCAAAGCGCAGAACGTCCTGCGTCAAACGATTGTCACCCCGATCCTGCAACAGGATCGGTTTTACCCGGCCGAAGCCTATCATCAGGATTACTATAAGGGCGATAAACTGGTCTTTACGCGGTTCGGTCCCAAACGCCAGCGCAACGCCTATAAGGCCTATCGCAAAGCCTGCGGTCGCGACGCCCGCGTCAAACAGCTGTGGGGCAGTGACGCGCCTTTTGCCGGGTCTTAATCAAAGCGCGCTTCGCGCACTTCTTTCAGATCAGGAATGACATCCGCCGTACCGTGCCGTGTCACCATCAACGCGGCAGCCCGGTTTGCCTGCAATATGGCCTGCTCCATCGGCATGCCACGATCCATTCCTGCCAGAACGTAACCTGTGAACGTATCGCCCGCACCAGTTGTGTCCACCGCCTGAACCTTGTGAGCCAAAAAATCCGAGGTCGTCCCCTTATGATGATATCGCGCGCCCTTTGATCCGAGGGTCACAATGACATGCTCTATCCCCAACTCGGATAGGCCCTGTCCGGTTGCCTGCCGCAGCTGCTCGGCCTCGACCTCATTTAGGATCAGGAAATCCAGATACGGAAGAACCGCCTGCACCGCATCGGCTTGAAAAGGGGCCGCCGCGTAACAGACAGTCAGCCCCATTTCGCGACCCATTTTTGCGGCTTCGACCTGCAAGTTGGTTTCGTTTTGCGTCACAATCAGATCACCCTGATCCGCCGATGACAGCGCCTGGCCCAGTTGATCTGACGTAATTGCATGATTCGCGCCTTGAAACAGGATGATGTTGTTTTCACCCTCGGCGTCTACGGCGATAATGGCGTGCCCGGTAGGATCTGAAACTTCGGCAATCCACCGGGTATCGACGCCATATTCGGTCAGCCTGTCACGCGCCCAGCGTCCGTCGGGCCCTATGGCCCCAATATGGGCCACCCGCGCTCCGGCCCGCGCGCCGGCGACGGACATATTCGCGCCCTTGCCGCCCAGAAACCGATCCAAACGGTTGGCCGAAAGCGTCTCACCCGCGCCCGGCAGGTGTGGCACATCATAAATCATGTCTGCGTTGATCGAGCCTAGATTCCAGATTGTCATGGCTTAACCAATATCGCAGGAGGCCAGAATGGCCATGTTCAGAATGTCATTGGCCGTCGATATGGTCGAACAGATCTGAATCGGCTTGTCGATGCCCGACAAGATCGGGCCGATCACCGTGGCCCCACCCATTTCCTGCATCAACTTGGTCGAGATCGAGGCCGAATGCCGTGCTGGGACAATCAGGATATTCGCCGGTCCGGTCAGGCGCTGGAACGGATAGTTTGCCTGCTGGTCGACATTCAGCGCCACGTCCACCGTCATTTCACCTTCGTATTCGAAATCTACGCCACGCTGATCCAGAACGGCAGGAGCGCGGTGCATCTTTTCGGCCCGCTCCGACACCGGGTAGCCAAACGTCGAAAAGCTGACAAAGGCAACGCGCGGTTCCAGCCCCATATGGCGGGCAACGGCTGCTGAACGCTCGGCGATATTGGCCAGATCGTTTTCGTCCGGCCATTCATGGACTAGAGTGTCGCCGATCAGCACGATCCGCCCCTTGTGCAACAACGCCGTCACACCGGCCGCGCCACGGGTCGCATCTGCGTCGAACACATGGTTGATCCGATCCAGCACATGCGCCGATTTACGCGTCGCGCCCGAGACCAAACCGTCGCCATGCCCATGCGCCAGCATCAGCGATGAAAACACATGCCGGTCGCGCGCGGCAAGTCGATGAATATCCTTTCGATCAAAGCCTTTACGCTGCAGGCGATCGTACAAAAAGTCAGAATAGGTATCGAGATGCGCAGTGTTGGCGGCATTCACGACCTCCAGCTCACGCACAGCATCGCCCAGCCCGGCCTCTTCCAGCTTTTGCTTGACGTCATCCGGGCGGCCTACGACCAGCGCCTTACCAAAGCCCGAGCGTTGATACATCACCGCAGCCCGCAGCACACGCGGATCGTCGCCCTCGGCAAAGATCATTCGGCTTTGCGCCTGACGGGCCCGCGCGTTCAGGCCGCGCAGAATGCTGGCGGTCGGGTCCATGCGGGATTTCAGGCTCAGCTCATACGCGTCCATGTCGATAATCGGGCGCCGCGCCGCGCCGGTATCCATCCCGGCCCGCGCAACGGCGGGCGGAATGCGGTGAATCAGGCGCGGATCGAAGGGTGTCGGGATAATATAATCGCGCCCAAAGGTCAGCGACTTACCATAGGCCATCGCGACCTCATCCGGGACATCCTCGCGCGCAAGGTTGGCCAGGGCGTGGGCACAGGCAATTTTCATCTCGTCATTGATGGCGCGGGCGTGGATATCCAGCGCGCCGCGGAACAGGTAGGGAAAGCCCAACACGTTGTTCACTTGGTTCGGATAATCGCTGCGCCCGGTGGCGACGATGGCATCCACGCGCACTTCGTGGGCCTCTTCCGGCGTAATTTCCGGATCGGGGTTTGCCATGGCAAAAATCACCGGGTTATCGGCCATGCTGGCGACCATATCTTGCGTCACAGCCCCTTTGACCGACACGCCCAGAAAGACGTCTGCGCCTTTCATGGCGTCTTCCAGCGTACGCAGATCCGTGGTGATCGCATGGGCCGATTTCCACTGGTTCATGCCCTCGGTCCGGCCCTGATAGATCACGCCTTTGGTGTCACACACGATGCAGTTTTCATGCCGCGCGCCCATGGACTTGAGCAGTTCGATACACGCTATCCCAGCAGCCCCGGCACCGTTCAGAACAATCTTCACATCTTCGATCTTCTTGCCCGAGATACGCAGCGCATTCAGCAGGCCCGCCGCACAGATCACCGCCGTGCCATGCTGATCATCGTGGAAGACGGGGATATCCATTTCTTCCTTCAGGCGCTGTTCGATGATGAAACACTCGGGCGCCTTGATGTCTTCCAGATTGATGCCGCCAAAGGTCGGGCCCATCAGACGCACGGCGCGGCAGAACTCATCCGGGTCTTCGGTGTCCAGCTCGATATCGATTGAGTTTACGTCAGCGAAACGCTTGAACAGGACTGACTTGCCCTCCATCACCGGTTTTGAGCCCAGCGCGCCCAGATTACCAAGACCCAAAACCGCCGTCCCATTCGAAATCACGGCGACCAGATTTCCCTTGTTGGTATAGTCATAGGCCGTTTCTGGATTTTCCGCGATTGCTTCACATGGAACAGCTACTCCGGGGCTGTAGGCCAGCGACAGGTCGCGCTGCGTGGTCATGGGAACGGTGGCTTGTACCTCCCACTTGCCAGGAGTTGGGTCCAGGTGAAAGGCCAGCGCCTCTTCGTTGGTGATCTTCGCTTTGGGCATTTGATACGTCGTTTCTCTGCAACTACGGGGCTTCTGCCTCATAGCGCAGGCACGCGCGCGCCTCAACGAGAATACTTTTGCCTTTCGCACCAGATGGCGGATTTGTAAGGTCGCGACCGAACGCCGTCAAAAGGGATCAGCCTTGTCCACAGTCACGCCGATGATGGCGCAATATCTCGAAATCAAAGAGGCCCATGCCGACGCCCTTCTGTTTTACCGGATGGGCGATTTCTACGAGATGTTTTTCGAAGATGCCGTCAACGCCGCCGAGGCGCTGGACATCGCCCTGACCAAACGCGGCAAGCACAACGACGCCGACATTCCGATGTGCGGTGTGCCGGTCCATGCCGCCGAAGGGTACCTGCTGACGCTGATCCGAAAAGGCTTTCGCGTGGCCGTTTGCGAACAGATGGAAAGCCCGGCTGAGGCCAAGAAGAGAGGCTCTAAATCAGTTGTAAAGCGCGGTGTTGTCCGGCTGGTGACACCCGGAACACTGACCGAGGACGCGCTGCTAGAGGCACGCCGCCACAACTTTCTGGCCTGTTATGCCGAGGTGAGGGATGAAGCGGCGCTTGCCTGGGCCGATATCTCAACCGGGGCGTTTCACGTGATGCCTTTGACCTCTGTGCGCCTAAGCCCTGAACTGGCACGGCTGGCCCCGTCGGAGCTGATCGTGGCGGACGGGGCCGAACAGGTCCTGCACGAACCTGCCCGCGATCTGGGCATCTCACTGACGCCCATCGGCCGTGCCAGTTTCGACAGCACGGCGGCTGAAAAGCGCATCTGCGCTTTGTTTCACGTGGGCGCGCTGGACGCGTTTGGAAATTTTGGCCGGGCCGAAGTGTCCGCTATGGGCGCATTGATTGACTATTTGGAGATCACGCAAAAAGGCAAATTACCACTGCTACAAACGCCGCTGAAAGAATCCGAGGACCGCGTGGTGCAAATCGACGCCGCAACACGCCGCAATCTGGAGCTGACCCGGTCGCTGTCTGGCGGGCGCGCCGGATCGCTTTTGTCGGTGGTTGACCGTACGGTGACGCCGGTCGGCGCGCGGCTGTTGGAACAGCGCCTGTCCAGCCCCTCGCGCAATCTGGATGTGATCCACGGGCGGTTGGATGCGGTAAGTTTTACAGCCGATGACAGCCTGATCGCCCAAGATCTGCGCGATGCCTTGCGCAAAACCCCCGATCTGGACCGCGCCTTGTCGCGCCTGTCGCTAGATCGTGGCGGCCCTCGCGATTTGGCCGCCATCCGCAACGGGCTGGCGCAGGCCGCAACCATCGCCGAACTGTGCAATGCCGGAGATCTGCCGGTATTGCTGGCCACTGCGGTGCAAAACCTGACAGGGTTTGATGATCTGCTGACCCTGCTGGATGAGGCGCTTGTGGCCGAACCGCCCCTGATGGCGCGCGATGGCGGCTTCATTGCCCCCGGCTATGATGTGGAACTGGATGAAGCCCGGACCCTGCGCGACGAAGGTCGATCCGTCATCGCCGGGTTTCAGCAGAAATACTCCGAGCACACCGGCATCACCTCACTGAAGATCAAGCATAACAACGTGCTGGGCTATTTTATTGAAACCACGGCCACCCATGCCGAGAAGATGTTGAACCCGCCGTTCTCCGAAACCTATATCCACCGGCAAACCACGGCCAATCAGGTGCGGTTCACCACTGTCGAACTCTCCGAGATCGAGACCCGTATCTTGAATGCGGGCAACCATGCTTTGGAAATCGAAAAGCGGCTCTATCAAAGGCTTTCTGATGAGATTCTTACCCGTGCTGCGCAGCTGAACCAAGCCGCGCGCGGGCTGGCAGAACTGGACTTAACCACTGCGCTGGCCGATCTGGCACGGGGCGAGAACTGGTGTCGCCCGCAGGTCGATGCCTCTCGTGCCTTTGATATTCAGGGCGGGCGGCATCCGGTTGTTGAACATGCGCTGCGCCAACAAAGCGGTGACGCGTTTATCGCCAATGATTGTGATCTCAGCGCGGAAGGTGGTGCTGCAATCTGGTTGCTGACCGGCCCCAACATGGCGGGTAAATCAACCTTCCTGCGGCAGAATGCGCTGATCGCCCTGCTTGCCCAAATGGGCAGCTATGTTCCCGCCGAACAAGCCCATATCGGCGTGGTCAGCCAGCTGTTCAGCCGTGTCGGGGCATCTGACGATCTGGCCAGGGGGCGGTCGACCTTTATGGTTGAAATGGTCGAAACCGCCGCCATCCTCAATCAGGCCGACGATCATGCGCTGGTCATCCTGGATGAAATCGGACGCGGGACGGCCACCTATGACGGGCTTTCCATCGCCTGGGCCACGCTCGAACATCTGCACGCCGCCAATAGATGTCGCGCGCTGTTTGCAACGCATTATCACGAGCTGACCGCGCTGGCCGGAAATCTGGTAGGTGTCGACAACGCCACCGTTGCGGTCAAGGAATGGGAGGGCGAGGTGATCTTTTTGCACGAGGTTCACAAAGGCGCCGCGGATCGATCTTATGGTGTCCAGGTGGCGCAACTGGCTGGCCTGCCGGCATCCGTTGTCGAACGTGCCCGCGTTGTGCTGGACCAGCTGGAGAAAACCGAACGCGAAGGCGGCAAGCAAAAGGCTTTGATCGACGATCTACCGCTGTTCTCGGCTGCCCCGCCGCCACCGCCTCCCCCAAAAGCTTCACCCGTTGCGGATATGTTGGGTGAGATCTTGCCGGATGAGCTAAGCCCGCGCGAGGCATTGGACCTGATCTATAAATTGAAAGAGGCGGCCAGATCCTGACCGCCTCAATAATTGATTGATATCTTAGGTGCTTAGCTTGCCGGCGTGGACGACACACCTACCTGCGCGGGGCGCAAGAGCCGGTCGTACAGCATAAAGCCTTCTGCAGATACCTGGATGATGTCACCAGCGCGTGTTCCGGGCACAGGGGCCTCGAACATCGCCTCATGCACATTGGGGTCAAACCGATCGCCAACTTCTGGCGTGATCACCTGAATCCCGTGTTTCTGAAACACGTCCTTAAGCGCGCGCATGGTCAGTTCAACACCTTCCAGCAAAGCGCCTGCGACCTCTTTCTGCTCGTCGGTTGCGGCCTCAAGCGCGCGTTTCATATTGTCATAGACCGGCAGCATGTCACGAGCCAGTTTCGAGCCGCCATATTGTTCAGCATCGCGCCGTGCCTTGTCGCCGCGCTTGCGCGCGTTTTCCGCATCGGCCAATGCACGCATGAATTTGTCTTTGTAGTCGTCGCGCTCGGCGCGCAGCTCATCCAGCTCCAGCGCTTCTTCGCTGATCTCAGCAAATTCATCAGCCAGCTCTTCGGCCTCGGCCGTTGCGATATCGTCCAGAAAATCTTCGTTCTTGGGCTCTGCCATCTCTTACCCTCTAGCTCCGGTCGGATATCAGTTTGCCGACCAGTTGCGCCGTATAATCCACGATCGGCACGATCCGTCCATAATTCAGACGTGTGGGCCCGATGACCCCAACCGCACCGATTATCTTACGATCAGCGTTCATATATGGAGACACCACCAAAGAGGAACCCGAAAGTGAGAAAAGTTTGTTCTCAGACCCGATAAAAATGCGCACACCTTCGCCTTCTTCGGTCAATTCCAGAAATTCGGCGATGTCGCGCTTGCGTTCGAGGTCGTCAAACAGGGTGCGAATGCGCTCCAACTCATCTGCTTCGCCACGTTCACCCAGCAGATTCGCCCGCCCTCGGACGATCAAACGAGCCGAGTCGCCATCATCCCCGTCCCATGCGGCCATGCCGCTGTCGACCATTTCACGGGCCAGCACGTCAATTTCCTGTTTCCGCACATCGATCTGGGTCAGCATCTGACGGCGAACCTCGCTGATGGTGCGGCCCTCGATCAGCGCGTTCAGAAAATTCGCCGCTTCCCGCATCGAGCTGGGCGTTTGCCCGGGTGGCGGCTTGAACAGCCGGTTTTCCACCTGACCGTCGGAAAAGACCAAAACCACCAGGGCCCTGTCATGCCCAAGCGACACAAATTCGATATGTTTGATTTCCGCTTCGTGTTTCGGCGTCAAAACCAGCGAGGCCCCTTGTGTCACGTGTGACAA
Source organism: Ruegeria sp. CDSA236 (assembly GCF_059611285.1). NCBI lineage: Bacteria > Pseudomonadati > Pseudomonadota > Alphaproteobacteria > Rhodobacterales > Roseobacteraceae > Ruegeria > Ruegeria sp. CDSA236. The sequence goes on along the minus strand of NZ_JBXWPG010000009.1, from coordinate 46,637 downwards.
GGCCGCGCCGACACGATCAAGCATCCCGCCGACATCCCCCGAGTTAGCGCCCAGTGTGTCGTCCAGCTTCTGCCGGTCATCCGCGCCCAGATCACCGACCTCCAGCAATCCGTCCACGAACATCCGTAACCCGTGTTGCGTCGGAATCCGCCCCGCACTGACATGAGGGCTGTCGAGCAGGCCCAGAAACTCAAGATCCTGCATCACATTGCGAACCGTCGCCGCACTGACTTTTTCCGACAAAGTGCGCGTCAGGGTACGGCTGCCGACAGGCTCACCGCTATCCAGATAGCTTTCGACAATCAGCCGAAACACCTCGCGCGACCGGTCATTCATCTCGTTCAGAATTTTGCTTGCGTCACTCATCGGCAATCCTCTGCTGGATGGCCATTAAATAGCAGGTAGGCGAAAGGTCAATCAGGGTTGCATCCTGACGCTGCGGGGCGGTATCCCCAAACCAGCAAACAAAGGAATTCCCATGCGACCCTCAGGACGTGATCTAAACGAAATGCGCGCCGTTTCAATCGAAACGGGATTTACCAAACATGCCGAAGGTTCCTGCCTGATTAAGATGGGCGATACCCATGTGTTGTGCACTGCCACGATCGAAGATCGCGTGCCACCGTTCATCAAGGGTTCGGGCCTGGGCTGGGTTACCGCTGAATACGGCATGCTGCCCCGTGCGACCAATACACGGATGCGGCGCGAGGCTGCCAGCGGTAAGCAGGGTGGTCGTACCGTGGAAATCCAGCGTTTGATCGGCCGTGCCCTGCGTGCAGGTGTCGATCGGGTTGCCTTGGGTGAACGCCAGATCACCGTCGACTGCGATGTGATCCAGGCCGATGGTGGCACCCGATGTGCCTCGATCACAGGCGGTTGGGTTGCGCTGCGTCTTGCGGTCAACAAGCTGATGAAAACGGGTGACGTGATCTCGGACCCGCTGGTTGACCCGGTTGCGGCCGTGTCCTGCGGTATTTACGCCGGTCAACCGGTGCTGGATCTGGATTACCCCGAAGACAGCGAAGCCGGCGTGGACGGCAACTTTATCATGACCGGGTCCGGCAAATTGATCGAAGTTCAAATGAGCGCCGAGGGCTCGGTCTTTAGCCGCGTTCAGATGGATCAACTAATGGATCTGGCTGAACAGGGCGTTAGTGAACTGGCTGCTGCGCAAAAGGCCGCCACCGCATGACCCGCAAGTTCGACGGCGACAGGTTGCTGGTGGCCACGCATAACAAAGGCAAGCTTGAGGAGATGGCACATCTGCTTGAACCCTTTGGCGTCAGTGTTATCGGCGCCGCGGACATGGACCTGCCTGAACCGGAAGAGACCGAGGATACATTCGTCGGCAATGCCCGGATCAAGGCCCATGCCGCCGCCAAAGCCACCGGCCTTCCTGCCCTGTCGGACGATTCCGGGATCACCATCGACGCGCTTGACGGGGCGCCGGGCGTTTACACCGCCGATTGGGCAGAAACCGGCAATGGCCGCGATTTCCTAGTGGCGATGACACGCGCACATGGGGAGCTTGAGGCGAAGAACGCCGCCCATCCCCGCACCGCACAATTTCGTTGCACGCTGGTTTTGGCTTGGCCCGACGGGCATGATGAGGTGTTCGAAGGCATCGCCCCCGGCCATCTGGTCTGGCCCATTCGCGGTGCGGACGGCTTTGGTTATGATCCAATGTTTGTGCCCGAGGGTCATGACATTACCTTTGCCGAGATGGATCGCTGGGAAAAGAACAAGATCAGCCATCGCGGTCGCGCGGTTGAGATGTTCGTGAAAGGCTGCTTTGGCGGATGATTGGCGCAATGGGGGCTTTGGCCTGTATGTGCATTGGCCCTTTTGCGAGGCCAAATGCCCCTATTGCGATTTCAACAGCCATGTTTCAAGAAATATTGATCAAAAGCAATGGCTTGATGCATATCTGGTCGAGTTGCGCCGTAGTGCTTCCGAAACCCCCAACCGTGTCCTGAACACCATATTCTTTGGCGGCGGCACCCCGTCTCTGATGGATCCCGAAACCGTCGCCGCAGTGATTGATACCGCCCGCGCCCTTTGGCACGCCGCCAATGACATGGAAATCACACTTGAAGCCAATCCCGGCTCGGTCGAGGCGGGACGGTTCGCTGCCTACCAAGAAGCAGGCGTCAACCGTATCTCGATGGGGGTACAGGCGCTGAATGATGACGATTTGCGCCGGCTGGGCCGCATTCACAGCGTGGCCGAAGCGCGGGCTGCTTATGACATAGCCCGTCATTGTTTTGAACGGGTCAGCTTTGACCTGATCTATGCGCGGCAACATCAAACCCTTGATGCCTGGCGCGCAGAGTTGACCGAAGCCCTGTCGATGGCGGTCGATCACCTGTCGCTGTACCAACTGACCATAGAAGACGGAACCGCCTTTGGTGATCGCTATGCCGTGGGCAAGCTACGCGGCCTACCCTTGGATGATAGCGCCGCCGATATGTATCTGGCCACGCAAGAAATCTGCGAGGCTCATGGTCTGCCCGCCTATGAGGTATCGAACCACGCCCGCCCCGGCGCGGAATCACAGCACAATCTGATCTATTGGCGCTATGGTGACTATGTCGGCATTGGCCCCGGCGCCCATGGGCGGATCACCCAGAATGGCCAGAAATACGCGACTGAAACCTATCTGAATCCGCAGCGGTGGTTGGACGCGGCTTCCTGTGGTAGCGGAGAGAAAGAACGCGCCGCATTGTCGCGTGAAGACCAGGCAAGTGAATACCTTATAATGGGCCTTAGGATTACCGACGGGCTAGATATAGATAGATATACGGAAATATCAGGCCACCCCTTACCACAAGACCCATTGGGCCATCTTCAGGATATCGGCATGGTTCAAATGCTGGATGGTAAACTGATGGCCACAACCGACGGGCGGGCCGTCTTGAACGCGGTGATCCGCGAACTTTTGGGATAGACCATGCAATATCTGTGGGCAGGGCTTGGATTGTTATGCGTCGGGCTGGCCGCTGTTGGGGTGGTGCTTCCCCTACTACCAACGGTTCCATTTCTGCTACTCGCCGCCTTCTTCTTTGCCCGCTCGTCTTCACGGCTGCATAGCTGGCTGATAACGCACCGACTGTTTGGCCCAATGATCGTCGATTGGCAGAGTTCAGGCGCGATTCGTCCGGCCGCAAAAAAGGCGGCCACCCTGTCGGTCACCGCCGTATTTGGACTATCGGTCATGATGTCTGCGCCGTCTCATGTCCTGATCATCCAGGCGATTGTACTAGGCGGCGTGATGTTCTTTATCTGGACCCGCCCTAGCGGCTGAGCTTGGAACAAAGATCATCCAGTTGATCCAGGTTCTCATAGGTCAGGACCACCTGCCCCGTTTCCGAGCCCGCTTTGTGATTGATCGCCACTTTCATCGCTAGAATCGCGGAAAGATCCTTTTCCAGCGCCCGGGTATCCGCATCTTTACCCGCATTCAGATCCCGAGACCTTGGTGCCGGTCGGGCCGCATCCCCCTGCTGTTGCTTCTTCACCAGCGCTTCCGTTGCCCGCACCGACAGCCCGTCTTTGACAATTTGCTTTGCAAGATCCGAGGCATTCTCGGCCGTGATCAGCGTCCGTGCATGGCCAGCCGATAATTTTCCTTCTATTACAAGGGTTTGTACATCCATTGGCAGGGACAACAGGCGCAGCAAATTGGCAATATGACTGCGGCTTTTGCCCAATGCTTCAGCCAGCTTTTCTTGCGTATGACCAAAGCGGTCCATCAGCTGCTTATAGCCGGCCGCCTCTTCCACCGCATTCAAATCCGCGCGCTGAATGTTTTCGATAATGGCGACTTCCAGAACCTCAGTGTCATCAAAATCGCGAACGATAACGGGGATATCATGCAACTGCGCCATTTGCGCCGCGCGCCAGCGGCGTTCACCCGCGACGATTTCATAATCGCCTTCGGCAATCTCGCGGACGATCAGCGGCTGAATGATCCCCTTCTCTTTGACCGAAGCGGCAAGCTCATCCAGATGCTCCCGGGCAAAGGTGCGGCGCGGCTGATTTGGGTTTGCGTGAAGCTTTTCGATTGGAATCGTCAGGTCCGGCCGCCGTGAATCAGTTGGCACGCGTCCCTGGGGCTCTTGTGTGACATCTGCCATCAACGCCGAAAGCCCGCGACCCAACCCTCTTGGTTTTGATTTTCTGGCTGTCACAGGGTCCTCCTAGTACCGCTCAGACTGCGGTTTTATTGTTCTTATGCATGACTTCCCGGGCCAAATGCCGATAGGCCATCGCGCCCAGAGACCCCGAGTCATATTGCAAAACCGGCAACGCGTATGACGGAGCCTCACTGACCCGTACATTTCTGGGTATTTTGGTTTTAAATACCATCTCACCCAGATTGTCACGTGCGTCTTTTTCGACCTGACGGGACAAGTTGTTGCGGTTGTCATACATAGTCAGCACAACACCTTCGATTCTGAGGTCTGGATTCGCAGTCTGTCGCACCTCGCGAATGGTCAGCATGAGCTGGGACAAACCCTCTAATGCGAAGAACTCGCTTTGCAATGGCACCAGTACGGAATGCGCTGCGACCATCGCGTTTACCGTCAGAAGATTCAGCGATGGCGGACAGTCAATCAGGACGAAATCCAGATCGTACTTATCAATAGCAGTCTGGCGTAACGCATCATGCAGTAAATAGCTGCGTTTTTCGTTCGAAATCAGTTCGATATCGGCGGAACTGAGGTCTACCGTAGCGGGGACAACGAGAATGCCTTCAATCTCCGAGTCCTGAACGACCGCATCCAAAGGCGCATCATCCAGAATCAGGTCATAAGTTGTCCAATCTCGATCCTCGACACCTAAACCGGTTGAAGCATTCCCCTGTGGATCCAGATCAACCACTAAAACCCTGCATCCGGCCTCGGCCAGGCCTGCTGCCAAGTTTATGGCTGTTGTCGTCTTCCCAACCCCGCCCTTCTGGTTGGCTACCGCTATGATCCGGGGGCCTGAGGGACGAGATAGATCAACCACGTGATACTCCTTTGACCTTGAGGATGACGGCTTGGGGTTCTGTTAAACTTGTAATCGGATCACAGGTGAAATTCCATTCTTCCTGCGTATCCTGTACCTCTTTTTTCCAGCTTACACCTTTCGGCAACAAAGCGACGCCAGAATCGCCTAAATGTCTGTCACAAAAAGATAATAATACCCCGAGATCTGCCAAGGCGCGGGCAGACAAAACATCTGCATTCAGGGGGTCCACCGCTTCAATGCGTTTCGCCACCACTTTACAGTTTGCGCCACATTCCCGGGATACATTGCGTAAAAACGCAGATTTTCGCTGATCGCTTTCAACAAAGGTGAATTTTGCGTCTGGCGCTTCTTCGATCGCCATAATTGCACAAACCATACCGGGAAACCCGCCACCACTTCCAATATCAACCCAATGCGAAAAGTTCTCGGCACATCGAAAAACCTGAACGGAATCCAAAATGTGCCGTGTCCAGATTTCTGACAAGCTTTTGCGCGATACGAGGTTGATTTTCGGGTTCCAGCGCTCGACAAGGGCAACATATGTTGCCAGTCGATCAAATGTTTCACGTGAAACATTCAGACCGTCAAACAGCTCTTCCTTCATGCTTTGCGCACCCTCTGATCGCGGCGAAGCTTGGCCAACACCAGAGTCAGCGCAGCCGGTGTCACACCCTCTATCCGGCTTGCCTGCGCTACATTCTCGGGACGGGCGTTGGACAACTTCTGCTTCATCTCTGACGACAGCCCATCCAATGCGAAGAAGTCAAAATCACGCGGAATCTCATAGGCTTCATCGCGTTTCATCGCTTCGACATCACGTCTCTGCCGCTCGATATAATTCGCATACAGCGCATCGCGTTCCACTTGCTGCCGAATGCCTGAATCAACGTCCTGCAACTCAGGAATCAAGGGAACAAGATCCTCAAAGCTCACATCAGGAAAGGCCAAAATCGCCATACCATCGCGGCGATTGCCATCCTGATTGACCTCGATACCAGCTTCTCGCACTTCTTTCGGAGTATAGGTATGATCTGTGAGCTTCTTTTTCGCAGCCCCCAACTTCTCCATCTTTTCAGAGAAGTGCTTGCGGCGTGTCTCGCTTACGCAACCTAGGCGTAGGCCAATAGGTGTCAGTCGTTGGTCGGCATTATCGGCGCGCAACGACAATCTAAACTCTGCCCGTGAGGTAAACATCCGATAAGGTTCCGCCACTCCGCGAGTAGTCAGGTCATCGACCATGACGCCAATATAACTGTCGGAACGCGTGAAATGGATTGGATCCCGACCCAAGACCTGAAGGGCAGCATTGAGGCCAGCCACCATTCCCTGAGCTGCAGCTTCCTCATATCCTGTGGTGCCGTTAATCTGACCCGCAAGATATAGTCCTGGCGCCTCAGGCAACGACAGTGATGATGTCAGAACGCGAGGATCTACGTAGTCATATTCGATGGCGTAGCCAGGTTGGAGGATCTCTGCCTTTTCCAGCCCCTTAATGGATCTGACATAGTCGACCTGAACATCCTGCGGCAGTGAGGTAGAAATTCCATTCGGATAGATTGTGTGATCATTCACACCTTCTGGCTCGAGGAAAATTTGATGAGATTCCTTATCAGCAAACCGCACAATCTTATCTTCGATCGAAGGGCAATATCTGGGGCCTATACCGTCAATATGCCCCCCATACATCGCCGATCTGGAAAGGTTCTTTTCAATGATCTCATGTGTTCTGGCATTGGTATGCGTAATCCCGCAAGAAATCTGCGGCGCCACCACCCCCATCGAGAGGAATGAGAACAGCGTAGGTTCATCATCGCCGTCCTGACTTTCGAGACCTGACCAATCAATCGTCCGACCATCCAGCCGGGGCGGTGTCCCCGTTTTCAAGCGTCCTAGCGGCAGGTTAAGGCTATCCAAACGCTCGGCCAGCTTTACCGAGGGACGGTCCCCCATACGGCCGCCAGGGCGCGATACGTCACCAATGTGAATAACCCCTCGCAAAAATGTCCCAGACGTCAGGATCACAGCGCTGGCCCGTATTTCAGACTCATCCGCCAATCGAATTCCGGTAACAGCAGATCCATTCACCAGGAAATCTGTCACCTCGCCGACTACGACGCTGAGGTTCGGCTGTGCCGTGGTTTCTCGCTGCATCGCAGCTCGGTACAAAGCCCTGTCTGCCTGCGTTCTGGGCCCCTGCACAGCGGGGCCTTTACGGCGATTCAGCAAACGAAACTGAATTCCCGCCTGGTCTGCGACGCGCCCCATCACCCCGTCCAACGCGTCAATTTCGCGAACAAGATGCCCTTTCCCGAGGCCCCCAATAGCCGGGTTACAGGACATTACGCCGATATCAGTGGCCGACAGAGTCACAAGGGCGGTAGTCGCACCCATCCGGGCGGCCGCATGGGCCGCCTCTGTTCCGGCGTGGCCCGCTCCGATAACGACGACGTCAAAATCCGAATGTTTCACGTGAAACACTCCTTACTTTCCCAGGCAGAAGCTTGAGAATATTTCATCCAACAAGTCTTCTACACCAATTCTGCCAACCAAAGCTTCCAAAGCGCGGATCGCGGTCCTCAGTTCCTCGGCTGCAATATCATACAGGTCGGGACCTGATTCCAGAACAGCGATTGCAGCACTAAGTGCGTCGCGCGCTGTGATCAGCGCTATACGATGCCTTTCACGCGTGGCGATACCATGGGTAGTAGTACGATCACCCAAAACACGCGATATGTTGGAAATCAACCGATCCACACCCTGCCCGGTTTTCCCTGAGATTCCTTCATCAGAACTGTTTCTCAGATCGGATTTCGGAAGAACCTGAATATCTCCTTCCAACATCTGAACGCCCAGCTCTTTTGGATCATCAGTCAGAAATACGCGCAGATCGGCGGCCTCGGCGCGCTTTTTGGCTCGCTCAATTCCCAGGCTTTCGACGTGATCGTCGGTTTCCCGCAAGCCCGCTGTATCCAACAAAGTAACGGGAAGTCCCTCAAGGTCCATTCGAACTTCAATCACATCGCGCGTAGTGCCGGCATATTCCGACGTGATCGCTGCATCGCGACCGGCCAGAGCGTTCAGCAATGTCGACTTTCCAGCATTTGGCAAGCCAACAATCGCAACCTCGAACCCGGTTCGAATGCGTTCTGCAATACGAACCCCTTCAGCTTCACGTTGTAGATCTGCAATGACATCTGTGATCAACTGGCGCACTTCAGGGGTAACATCGGTTGGCACCTCTTCATCGGCAAAATCAATCACTGCCTCAAGCAGCGATGCGGCGCGAATCAAATCGCGCCGCCAGCGTTCAGCCAAATTCCCAAGCTCTCCGGCCAGAATGATCTGTGCCTGCTTGCGTTGAGCCTCTGTCTCAGCGTCGATCAGATCGGCAAGGCCCTCGACCTGTGTCAAATCCATTTTGCCGTTTTCCAAGGCACGGCGGGTGAATTCCCCGGGATCAGCCAGGCGCAAACCATCCATGTCCGCAAGGCAGCGCATGACGGCGTTGACCGCCGCTGTACTGCCGTGAATCTGTAGCTCTGCCACGTCTTCGCCAGTAAAGCTGGCCGGGGCCTGGAAGGTCAGAACTACACCATCATCCAGGCGCGATCCGTCTTTTCCATACAAGCTGCGTACCCGCATCCCGCGGGAGGGCAAAGCAGCACCGGAAAGAGCAGCCGCGGCAGGATGCGCCAAGGGGCCCGAGAGACGGATGACCGCCACCCCTGCCTTGCCTTGCGCGCTGGCCAAGGCGAATATCGTATCCATTCGACCGCCTCGCTTGCGTCCAGGACCTGTGTCAGGTGTTCATCGAATCGAAGAACTCGCCATTTGTCTTGGTCTGTTTCAACTTGGACAACAGGAACTCGATCGCATCGGTAGTGCCCATCGGGTTCAGGATACGGCGCAGAACAAAGGTCTTGGCCAGATCACCCTTATCGACCAGCAAATCCTCTTTCCGCGTACCGGATTTGAGGATGTCGATAGCCGGGAACACGCGCTTATCTGCGATCTTACGATCCAGAACAATTTCCGAATTACCGGTGCCTTTGAATTCTTCGAAGATGACTTCGTCCATCCGGCTTCCGGTATCGATCAGCGCGGTGGCGATGATGGTCAGCGAGCCGCCCTCTTCGATATTCCGTGCCGCACCGAAGAAGCGCTTGGGCCTTTGCAAGGCGTTTGCATCGACACCACCGGTCAGAACCTTACCCGAGGATGGAACCACGGTATTAAATGCCCTACCAAGTCTTGTGATCGAGTCGAGAAGAATAACAACATCTCGTTTATGTTCGACCAAACGCTTGGCTTTTTCGATAACCATCTCAGATACGGCAACGTGGCGGGTGGCGGGTTCATCAAAGGTCGACGACACGACCTCGCCCTTCACCGAACGCTGCATGTCGGTCACTTCTTCCGGCCGCTCGTCGATCAGTAGGACGATCAGATAGCACTCAGGGTGGTTCTTTTCGATCGAGTTCGCAATATTCTGCAGGATCACCGTCTTACCGGTCCGTGGCGGTGCCACAATCAACGACCGCTGACCTTTACCGATCGGCGAAACCAGATCGATGACACGGGCGGACTTGTCCTTGATGGTTGGATCTTCGACTTCCATCTTCAGGCGCTCATCCGGATAAAGCGGTGTCAGGTTGTCGAAAGCAACTTTATGCCTGGCTTTCTCGGGATCTTCGAAATTGATCTTGGTGACCTTGATCAGTGCGAAATACCGTTCGTTCTCGTCCGGCGCCTTGATATCACCTTCGACCGTATCACCGGTGCGCAACGAATGCTGGCGGATCATTTCTGGCGAGACATAGATATCATCAGGACCGGGCAAATAGTTCGCCTCGGGCGAACGCAGGAACCCGAACCCATCTTGCAGAACCTCAAGTACGCCATCGCCGCCCACGGTCCAGCCTTCATCTGCGCGTTCGCGCAGAATCTGGAACATCATCTCGCCTTTTCGCATGGTCGAGGCGTTTTCGATCTCAAGCTCTTCGGCCATCGCCAGAAGGTCTTTGGGGCTTTTGGCTTTCAGATCGGCCAGATTGAGGGATTCATTAGACATGATGATAAGAACCTTGGCCGCATGGATGCGGCTCGGACTGGAATTTCAATACGGAAGATACGCCGCCCGGACGGGCGTGTTACGCGATAAATAAGCACTTACCTACAAAGAGTCAAATAGCTGCTCAGAACTTCAGAACGACCGCCAGAACGATGATAACCATCAAAATAGTGGGCACCTCGTTCATCATGCGATACTGCCGCCCAGTGAGCGTATTTCGGCCCTCTAAGAAGTCCTTTCGACGTACCATCAGCCAGTAGTGGAACCAAGTCATCGCAATCACTGCTGCGCCTTTGACCCAGGGCCAGGCAAAATCCCAGCCGACTATGCCTGGTGTGAATACCATGATCAGGCCGCAGGCCCAGGCCACGTACATCGCCGGGCGCATGATCACCCGCAGCAGCTTTTCTTCCATTTCAAAGAAGATCTCCTGCGCCCCGTCAACGCCTTGGGCTTTTTCTACGTGATAGACGTACAATCTAGGCAGATAGAACAAACCGGCCATCCAAGAGATCACGGCCATGATGTGCAGGGACTTCACCCAAGGATAGATGGTGAAAAGAAGATCAGTCATTCCAGCTCCGGGCGTGGTTTGGATCTCTCCCTATAAAAAAAATAGGAAAAGAGAAAGGATGATGGTTTTGTAGGGAGATCAAATTCCGTGGATTACTTATTTACCCATCTGTTTTCCCCAGGTGGATAGTTTCACCCGAGAACTGGGTGCTTCTGTTGATTTCATAAAAAACTACAATAAAACAATATGTTATGAATATGTAATGCGTAGACTTCCGGGGATAACTTGATGAATAAGCTGGGATATCCCGCTTGTCCCGATGTTCAAAGTTATCCTTGTCCAGACTGGACAGGGTTCGGGCGACTCATAGAAGTTTTTCGCGAAAACACCGGGCTTGCGTGTCAACAGGAAAACCATACAAACCATCCTTGAACGATCAACCATTTGCTCAGGGGGTTTTCCACATTTCTGTCCCCATCATATTGGCCTCGGGGTCATCCATTCGTGCGCAGTTGCTAGAGAATGCGGGCGTGCGGTTTACCGTTCAAACTGCACGCGTGGACGAAGAGACCGCCAAACGGGCTTTGCTGGCCGAAGAGGCATCTCCACGTGATATTGCCGATACTCTGGCAGAGATGAAAGCCCGCAAGGTCAGCGACAAGGTGCCGGGGCCGATGGTTCTGGGATGTGATCAGGTGCTGGATTTCGAAGGTCAGCTTTTGTCCAAACCGCAATCGCCCGAGGATGCGCTGGCGCAGCTCAAAGCGATGCGGGGCAAGCGGCATATGCTGTTATCCGCAGCCGTCATCTATCAGAATGGCGAGCCGATCTGGCGACATGTAGGTCAGGTGCGCCTGCGGATGAGGATGAGTTCGGACGCCTATCTACGCGACTATGTTGCGCGCAACTGGGACAGCATCCGCCACGCAGTCGGGGCCTATAAGCTTGAGGAAGAAGGCGTGCGGCTGTTCGCAACCATTGACGGTGACTATTTTAACGTTTTGGGTATGCCCCTATTGGAGCTGTTGAATTTTCTGGCGGTCAAAGGGGTGATTGATCAATGAGTGGCAAGCAGATCCCGCTGGCGGGTGTGATCGGGCATCCGATTTCCCATTCGAAATCCCCAATACTGCATGGCCATTGGCTGAAAACTTATGGCCTGGCCGGTCACTATATCCCCATGGATGTCGCACCGGATGATCTTGAGGCTGTTCTACGAACTTTGCCCAAAGCCGGATTTGCCGGGGCCAACATCACAGTGCCCCATAAAGAGGTGGCCTTGGATCTGGCGGATACGGCTTCGGACCGGGCCAAGCAGATCGGGGCTGCTAATACGCTTGTGTTTCAGCCCGACGGTTCGATCCATGCGGATAACACCGATGGGTACGGGTTCATGCAGAACCTGCGCAGCGGCGCCCCAGATTGGATTCCAGCGGATGGTCCCGCGGTTGTCTTTGGTGCCGGAGGCGCCGCGCGTGCTGTTCTTCAAGCGTTGGTCGATGCAGGTGTGCCCGAGATTTTCTTGACCAATCGGACGCGCACACGTGCAGATCGCCTGAAGGAAGAGTTTGGTACGACCATAACGGTGGTGGATTGGTTGAAAGCGGGCAACGTGGTTGAAGATGCGGAACTTGTGGTCAACACAAGTTCGCTTGGGATGCAAGGCCAGCCCGAGCTGCGGGTGCCTCTGGACGGGTTACAGCCCGGTGCCATAGTCACCGATCTGGTCTATGCGCCACTTAAGACACGCTTGCTGGAAACAGCAGAACAGGCGGGATGCACACCCGTAGATGGCCTTGGCATGTTGTTGCATCAGGCCGTACCTGGGTTTGAAAGCTGGTTTGGGGTGCGCCCTGAAGTCACTTCTGATTTGCGTGCTGCGGTGCTGGGATGAGCTTTGCACTTGGCCTGACCGGTTCTATCGGCATGGGAAAAAGCACAACTGCCAGCATGTTCGTCGACGAAGGCTGTGCGTTGTGGGACGCAGATGCCGCCGTGCATCGGCTATACGCGCGTGGCGGGACAGCGATCAAGCCGATGCGTAGGGCGTTTCCTGAGGCCATTATCGACGGCGCGGTTAGCCGGGAAGTATTGAAACGGCTCATTTCAGCAGACCCGGCAGCGCTGAAAGCGATTGAGGCCGTTGTTCACCCGCTGGTGGCGGCGGATCGAGCGGCGTTCCGGGAACAAGCCACCGCAGATATTCTGGTTTTCGATATTCCCCTGCTATTTGAAACCGATGGAGATGCGGCGATGGATGCGGTCGCCTGTGTCTCGGTCCCGGCTGACGAGCAGAAACGCCGTGTGATGGCGCGCGGTACCATGACCGAGGCGCAGTTCGAGCAGATCAAAGCCAAGCAGATGCCGAATGACGAAAAATGCGCGCGGTCTGATTTTGTGATCGTCACGGACAGTCTGGACCACGCCCGCACACAGGTGCAGGATGTGGTCAGGCAGATACGGGCAGGGCTGGCAGATGCGTGAGATTGTACTCGATACCGAAACCACGGGCTTTGATCCTGAGAGCGGCGACCGGATTGTGGAAATCGGTGCGGTTGAGCTTTGGAATCACGTCGCCACGGGCGAAACCTATCACGTCTATATCAACCCTCAACGGTTCATGCCCGAAGAGGCGTTTGGCGTGCATGGCATTGGCCCGGACCTGCTGGAACCGCCCCGCTCGGTGGAAAAAGGTCAGGTCACGCTGAAGGACAAGCCGGTTTTTGCCAAGGTTGGTCAGGGGTTTCGGGATTTTGTCGCTGACTCGAAACTGGTGATCCACAATGCGTCATTCGACATGAAATTCCTGAATGCCGAGCTGGGCTGGATGGGTCTGGCGCCGATCCCGATGGATCAGGCGCTGGATACGCTGGCGATTGCGCGCAAACGGTTTCCGGGATCGCCCGCCTCATTGGATGCGCTGTGCCGGCGGTTCAATATCGACAATTCGAACCGGGTTTTGCACGGGGCCTTGCTCGACTCGGAAATTCTGGCTGAGGTCTATCTTGAGCTGATCGGGGGCCGTCAGCCTGATTTCGGGCTTTCGACCTCTGCGTCGTCTTCCGCTGGCGGAGCAGAAGAGTGGCGGCCATCGCCGCGCAAAGACGCCCTGCCGCCCCGGATCACCCAGGACGAACGCGCGGCACATGAGGAATTTGTGGAAAAACTGGGCGAAAACGCCTTGTGGTCCCGCGCCTGAGGTCAGCCCCGGCGCGGGTAAGGCTGATCAGGCCTGTGTTTTTTGCGTCTCGGCCTGACGGCGCATCAATTCATTCCGGTACAGGCTGACAAAATCGATGTTGTCCAGGTTCACCGGCGGATACCCACCGTCGCGCGTGATGTCGCTGACGATGCGTCGCAGGAACGGGAACAGCATCCGCGGGCATTCGATCATCAGGAACGGATGCAGCTGGTCTTCGGCGACACCTTCCACATGGAACAGGCCGCAATAATCCAGCTCGCACAGGAACAGGATGTCTTCCATGCCCTTGGCTTTGGATTTGAGGTTCAGCTTGATCGACACCTCGTATTGATGCTCAGCCGGGCGCTTTTTGGCGTCCAGATTGACCTGAACCGCGATCTCGGGCTGGACATCGCCAGACACGCCTTTTTGCGCCATCACGTTTTCAAAGGACATATCGCGAATGAATTGTCCCAGAACGCGCATCTGGATCTGGGGTGCGGTCTGGGCCGCGGTGTTTTCTTGGGCGCCGTCTTCGGCCATGGGTCTACTCCGAAACTGAATTTCGCCACTGCTTAGCAAGTTGGGCGAGGCACCTCAATGCTGGTGCGGCCCTTCGACCCATTTCGATGGCTTTGACGGGTTCTGACGGGGGCGAACCTCGGTGTATTCACCGTCGACCACATCGCCCTGGGTCGATGCTTGGGGCCCGGTCCTGAACTGCGTCCCGCCGCCCATCTGAAACTGCGTGATTGTGACCTTCGAGCGGAGATAGCGGAATACAGAGACCCGGACGCCAGGGATTAACAGCGCAAATCCAACGGCATCGGTGAAAAACCCCGGTGTCAGCAGCAAGACACCAGACAGCAAGATCATCGCGCCATGGGCCAAAGGTTCGGTCGGGTCGTCAAGCTCTGCAAAGGATCGTTGCAGGTTTTCCAACGCCATGCGACCTTGTGTCCGCACCAAAGCGGTACCCAGAACGGCCGTTAGAACCACGATCGCAAGGGTTGGCCACAGTCCGATTAGCCCACCAACCTGAATGAACAGGCCGATTTCGATGATCGGAACAAGTAAAAAAGCCAGGAACAGGTACATTTGCATTATCCTTTACTGCAGGTCGGGCGGTAGACTTGTCCCGAACTGTCACCTACATAGTGGCAAGAGGCCGTGTATACAAAGTCGCGGTCTGACCAAGAGGATGAAATGAACGAACCAATGATCCAGTTGCTGGTCCTGGCCGGAATTGCCGTTTTCCTGATCCTGCGCCTGAAAAGCGTACTGGGTACACGTGAGGGTTTTGAGAAACCCCCGCTTCAACAACAGTCCGAAGCCAATAAGTCGCGCCGTGATTTTGAGGTGATTGAGGGCGGGCCAGATCACGACATTACCGATCACGTGCCCGAGGACAGCGAACAGGCGCAGACCCTATCCGCTATGAAACGGATCGAGCCGGGCTTTTCGGTGGGTGAATTTGTTCAGGGCTCTCGCGGCGCTTATGAGATGATCGTCATGGGGTTCGAAAAGGGCAATCTGGATGAAATCCAGCCCTTCCTGTCGGAAGAGGTATTTGATACCTTTGTTTCGGTCGTTGCCGCGCGCGAGGATCAGGGGCTGACCATCGAGGCCGAATTTATCGGTGTGCGCGAAACCACACTGGCAGATGTGAGCTTTGACAAGGATACCAACCAGGCCGAAATCACCATGAAATTTGTTGGAGAGCTGACTTCGGCCGTGCGGGATCGTGGTGGCGATATCATCGAGGGCAACCCAAACACGGTTAAACGTCAAAAGGACAGCTGGACCTTTGCCCGCGTTATGGGCTCGGACGATCCGAACTGGCTGCTTGTTGCCACGGACGCATGATTGAAGCGTTTCGGTCGCTTTTCCTGGTGGCTGTCATGACCACCTCTGCCAGCGCCGAGGTGACACGATCCATACTGTCCTATGATGACCTGAATGGTTGGGCCGCCGATGATCACGGGGCGGCCCTTTCGGTTTTTCTGAACACGTGCGGTGATCTGGATGATCCGGACTGGCAGGCATTGTGCGGCGTGGCGCGCACCTATAAGCCCGATGCGGCCCGGTCATTTTTTGAGCTGTTCTTCCGTCCCGTTCTGGTCGAAGACGGGAAGGATGGCCTGTTCACAGGCTATTTTGAACCCGAACTGGACGGGTCCAAAACCAGATCGGAGCGGTATAAATACCCGATCTATAAAATGCCTCCTGAGGCGCGCGGAGCCGAAAAATGGTTATCCCGTCGCGATCTGCTGACCGGTGATGTCATGCAGGGCCGCGGTCTTGAAATCGCCTGGGTGGACGACCCAGTCGAGCTGTTCTTTCTGCAGATTCAGGGCTCAGGCCGTATCCGGTTGCCCGATGGGAGGGCGCTGCGGGTCGGTTATGGGGGCGCCAATGGGCATCCTTATCGTTCGATCGGGTCCGAACTGATCCGGCGCGGTGCCCTAGGTGCGCATCAGGTCAGTGCGCAGATGATCAAATCCTGGGTCCGCAAGAACCCCGAGGCGGGTACCGAATTGCTGTTTCACAACCCGTCTTATGTGTTCTTCCGCGAGGTGAATCGTGTTGCACCGGAATTTGGTCCTCTGGGTGCGATGAACCGTTCGGTCACCACCATGCGCAGCATTGCCGCCGATCCGGCATACACACCGCTGGGTGCTCCAGTCTGGGTCGAAAAGGACGGCAAGGATCCTTTGCGCAGGCTGATGATCGCTCAGGATACCGGGTCCGCAATCAAGGGCGCGCAGCGGGCTGATATTTTCTTTGGAACCGGCGATGCCGCAGGGGCCGCAGCGGGGCGCCTGAAAGATCCGGGTCGCATGGTGGTTCTGCTGCCGATTCAGCGCGCATATGCTCTTTTACCGGACGAGTTCTGATGTCGCGCCGCAAATTGACCCCTGACGAAATGGATCTGTGGCGCAAGGTGACCAAACAGGCAGATCGCCTGCATCCCGAACTCCCGCAGTCGGTGTACCCCACCTCATTGCCCAGGCCGAAACCGACAAAGACCTTTAAGCCCCGGATCGAGGCGTTTGAAGTCGGGCAGAACGCGGCTGGCAGGGGTGTACGGCATGTGTTGAAACCATCCGTTACCGAAGGGTTACGCGCCAACCCAGTGCAAATGGACAGCAAGGCTTTTGCCCGGATGAAACGTGGCAAGCTCCGACCCGAGGGCAAGTTGGACTTGCATGGCTTGCGGATGGACACGGCCTATCCGGCGCTGGTGCGCTTTGTGCTAACCGCGCAGGCTTCGGGCAAGCGTCTGGTTCTGGTGGTGACCGGCAAAGGCAAGGACCGGGATGAGCCCGGCCCCATCCCCACTCCGCGCGGCGTCTTGCGCAATCAGGTACCGCAATGGCTGTCACTGCCGCCCTTGGCACAGGCTGTGATGCAGGTGACGCCCGCGCATATCAGCCATGGTGGCGACGGGGCCTATTACGTCTATCTGCGCCGCAGTCGCTAAAGCGTGCGTGCGGCGCGGCTGATGCCAATCCAGGTCAGCAGACAAACCAGCAGGAAGAAGACGCCGATCCACAGGAACTGCGTGTCCAGCGGAACCCCCTGATCAATCAACACGCCGGTCAGTCCGGGGCCAATCGCCGACCCAAGGACCATGACCGCCGTGGCCATGGCCTTGATCGCGCCAATATGACGGGTTCCATAGAATTCCGCCCAGAACGCGCTGGGCAAGGTGCTGTTTGCGCCGACGGTCAGCCCCAGAAAGACCAATGCAGCAACCGCACCCCCAATCGAGGTGCTTGCAGCCGCCAACATGAAGCCGATAGCTATTGGCACCTGATAAAAGGGCATCATTCGGGCGGTTCCCCATTTATCCAGTGCCCATCCCGCGACAAACATCGAGATCAGGGAAACACCTGTGTAGACGGGAAACAGCGCCACCAACTCGATATGTTGCCAGCCTTTGGCCTCGGCCAGATGGACCTGATGAAAGAAGAAGGCGGTGATAAAGGCAGAAGGACCCAGCAAGGCGGGGGCCATGAACCAGAACAACGGGTTCAGCAAAGCGTCGGTGCGTGTCCAGTGCCGCCCCTGCATACCTGCTGCTGAGTACTCGCTGGCCAGACTTTGCGGTGTGCGCTCTTGCCGAAGCAAGCGCAGCAGAATCGGAATGCCGGCCACACAAATACCTGCCGAGATGATCCAGAGCAGGCGCCAATCCAAAAACACCATCGCAGCGACAAAGATTACCGGCAAAAGCGCTTCGCCAACCGCAAATCCGACCGAGGCGATCGACAAGGCCTTGCCGCGCGTTGTGGTAAACCAACGCGCCATCGCGACCAAGGCAAGATGGGTGCTCATCCCCTGCCCGAACAGGCGCAACAGGAAGATCAGCAGCGGTAGCAGGATCAGCCAGCGGTTCAACGCCATCGCTAGCGCCGCCACGGCTAGCCCAGCCAGGACAGCGGGGCCGAGCACACGCACCCGGAAGATATCCGTAAGTCCGCCCGCCCAGATCATGATGATGGCGGATGCGGTCGTACCCAGCGAATAGATCCCACCCCAAGCCCCATGGCTCAACCCGAACGTCGCACGAATTTCGCCGGAAAAGATCGAGATGAAGAACGTTTGCCCAAAACAGGACAGGAAAGTCAGCAGAACTCCGGCGCCAAGCCATGAGGCATTTGCCTTCAAATAATGCCCCAAGTGAAAGGACATCACGGAGAGCTGACCTTGGCCTGCCCGGTCTCGGTCAGCTCAATCTCGGTCGCCCCGGTCGGGTTTCGTACCTCAGCCGGTGCGATCACGTCAATTCCGCGTTGCCTGCCAAAGGTGCTGCTGACTCGCCGCGCGGAATTGATGATCGCAAGAAGCGCCGGAGAAGTTGCGGCCACAAAATGAGAAGACCCGGCATCACTATTGAAGGCGGTCGTATCCAGAATGCTGATTTTGTATTCGGACAGAGCATCCGCCGAGCTGATATTTCCCAGGCGTTCGCTTTTGGTGGTGCCGCGCAGGCGTGAGGATATGCTCAGCAGTTTGTCTTTTCGCGAAATCATCACAATGAACGGATCAGGAAGCGTTTTTATGCTGTCCATTTGCGACCGAAACAGATCGACATCCAGATCTGGCGCGATCAGAATAACCCCTTCGATATTCCGATGAGACCAGCCTGGGTCGCGTATTTCGGCCTGCCGCATCATTTCCATCGTCAGGGCAGTCCCCATGGAGTGCGCCACAAGGATAACCCGATCGACCCCCATTGATTTCAGCTGGCGAACAGTTTGTTCCAGACCATCACGTGCGAACAGCATGCTGTCGATGTCATAGGCATAGCCATAACCCGTTGCCTGGCTTGGCCAGGAATAGACCATGGTTTCACCCGGTATTTCCAGATCATGTTCCAACTGCGCGGCGCGGAACACTGTTTCCGACTGGGTCGTGTTATAGCCGTGGATAAAGATCGAAACCTCGTCCACACCTCTTAGTCGCGAGGCAAGGCCCTGGGGTCCAGCAAGCTCGTCTTCATCAGCCATCACGAACTGATTTTCCGGGTCCGGGTCGGCATAGGAAAAATCCAATGTCCCGGGTGTGTGATTGGGTGGAATCGAGACCGTCATCTCGAGAAACTGCAGCTGATCGCTGCGGCGGTACCCATAGGATCCGTCCGCTTCGCGCGCGCGGGTGGTTGCTGCGTAAATGGTTTTGGGCGTGCCAATCTCCAGTGCCGAGGGCACGGTTTGAGATACGGTCCGGTCGACACATGCGGCTAGCGTTGCCGCAGTCAGGACAAAAATAATATAGCGCAGCACCTGTCGCCCCCTAAGGAATTTGCGCACACGCTACTCTATTCTGATCCCAGGTCCAGCGGGGTCAATGACACGGACCGGCAAAAACCGGCTGGAGATATTACAGAACGTAACGGCTGAGGTCCGTAGACTTTGTCAGCTCACCCAGATTGTCGTCAACGAACTGTGCATTCACGGTGATTTCCAAACCGGCCTGATCGGGGGCTGTGAAAGACAATTCCTCGAATACGCGCTCCATCACGGTGTAAAGCCGACGTGCACCGATATTCTCGACGCTTTGGTTCACATCCGCTGCGATTTTCGCCAGGGCTGCGATGCCGTCCTCGGTAAAGCTGACCGTGACATCCTCGGTGCCCATCAAGGCAGTGTACTGGCGGGTCAGCGCGTTGTCTGTCTCGGTCAGGATGCGGACGAAATCCTCTTCGGTCAGTGCGCGCAGCTCGACACGGATCGGCAGGCGCCCCTGCAGTTCCGGCAACAGGTCGGATGGTTTGGCAATATGAAACGCGCCTGAGGCAATGAAAAGAATGTGGTCGGTTTTGACCGGCCCATGCTTGGTGGAGACGGTTGTGCCTTCGATCAGAGGCAACAGGTCACGCTGCACCCCCTCTCGGCTGACATCACCGCCGCGTGCGTCCGAACGGGCGCAAACCTTGTCGATCTCGTCCAGAAACACGATGCCGTTCTGTTCAACCGATTCCAGCGCCGCGCGGTTTACGGTTTCGTCATCCAACAGTTTGTCGGCCTCTTCTCCGATCAGCATGTCATAGCTTTCGGCGACGGTCAGGCGTTTCTTGACGGTGCGCCCGCCAAAGGCCTTGCCGAAAATATCGCCCAGATTCATCATCCCCATCTGACTGCCGGGTTGGCCAGGGATATCGAACATCGGCATCTGGCTTGAGGTATCCGTCAGTTCCAGCTCGATCACTGTGTCGTCCAGCTCTCCGGATTTGAGCTTTTTGCGGAACATCTCGCGGGTGCCCTCACGTGCGTCTTCCCCGGCAATGGCAGTAATCACCCGGTCTTCGGCGGCCTGATGGGCCTTGGCTTTGACGTCCTCACGCATGAATTCACGGGTCTGCAGGATCGCGGCATCGGCCAGATCACGCACGATCTGTTCCACATCGCGGCCAACATATCCAACCTCGGTGAATTTGGTGGCCTCGACCTTGATGAAGGGTGCGCGGGCCAACTTGGCCAGACGCCGGCTGATCTCAGTCTTGCCAACGCCGGTGGGGCCGATCATCAGGATATTCTTGGGATAAACCTCATCCCGGATGTCATCAGCCAGTTGCTTGCGCCGCCAGCGATTACGCAGCGCCACGGCGACCGCGCGCTTGGCATCCTTCTGCCCGATGATAAAGCGATCCAGTTCCGAGACAATCTCGCGCGGGGTCAGGTCGGTCACGGGGGCAGTCCTTTCGGTCGGCATAAGTTGGCTGCGGTCTAGGTAATCACCGCAACGGCGAAAACAACAGCGGCAGCGTTGGTTAGCAACGCCCCACCCGGTTTGCAAATGCTTTCCATAGGTAAAGCGCCCGGCCTCTGGTACAGTGATTTCAAAGCGTTGAGGGCCTGGAGCGCGGAAATGACCAAGATTGCCAAGATCACCCTGCTGTTTGTCGTGTTTGTCGACCTGATCGGGCAAGGGTTGGTCTTTCCGATCATCAACTCATTGATCATGGAGACGAAATCGGGGTTCCTGCCTGAAAACACGGCCATGGGCACCCGGCATTTCTACTACGGCTTGGTGATTGGCTGTTTCTTTCTGTCCTGGTTTCTGGGCGTGGTCTATGTCTCTAAGGTTTCAGATTCCATTGGTCGCAAGAACGCGCTGCTAGTGTGTCTGGGAGGGGCATTGATAGGTTATGCGCTGACCATCACTGCGCTGTATCTCAACAGCCTTTTGCTGTTGATTGTCGGCCGGTCGATCACCGGGTTCACAGCTGGCAACCAGCCTATCGCGCAGGCGGCAATGATTGACGGCAGCACCGATGCCGCTGACCGCGACCGCAACATGGGCTATATCGTGACAGGTGTCAGCTTTGGCCTGGTTGGCGGTCCCATTATTGGCGCGGTCCTGTCGGACTCGGCCCTGCTGGGCAGCGCGGCGACGCTGAAAACGCCATTCTACGGCGCCTTTGTTCTGGTGTTGATCGCCATTTTCCTTGTCGCCGCGTATTTCAAGGATACCCGGACCGAGCGTGAGCCCTTTGTCTTTCGCCCCCGCGATATCACCGACAGCCTGATAGCGGTGCGCGAACATCCGATGGTTCTGAAAATCATGCCGGTCTATGGCCTGTTCATGATCGCCAATGTGACCTTCTATGTGTTTGTCGACAACTTCCTGACCAGCGCATTTGGATACGGGGTCATCGGCGGCAGCATGGCCATGGTCGTCATTGGGGTTGCGCTGGCCTTTTCCAGCACCTTCCTGGTCAAACCTGCGCAGGAACGGTTCAGCAAACACCAGATCATCTATGTCTCACTGGTTGTGATGGTGATCAGCGGCCTAGGTTTCGCCTTCAGCCCCAGCGGTGTGCTGAGCTATGTCCCGGTCTTTTTCTTCTATTTCTTCTTTGGCGTCTCATACCCGACACTGCTGGGCCTGTTTTCCTCCAGTGTCAGCGACACCGATCAAGGCTGGGTCATGGGGGTGACGACGGCTGTCTTCTGTTTGGCCGGGGGCGTCATGTCCCTGATCGGCGGCGGGTTGATGAGTATCGACATCCGCCTGCCCTATTACATCGTGATCGTCGCGGCGATACTGGGGCTGATCGGCATGCATCGGCGCTGGAAATCCAAGGAAATCTCGGCTCTATTGGCTTAGACGGATATTGTCCACGATTGAGAGCAGGGAAGATGAAGGTAATCCAATCCCTCAGGATTACGGGCGCGGCACTATTGATTGGGCTGTTGGCCACGGGCCCATTGCCTTCGCAGCAGGTGGCGCCGCCGCCGCCGTTTCTGGCAGATTCCTCTGATCTAGGCGGTCACGTTGTCAACAAGCGGGCAGCACACGAAAGTTCGAGTACAGTTTTGGGGCCGAGGAAACCGCCTGGTTCCCAATCCGGCCAATTTATGGGGCGCAAGTTTGATCCACTTGAGTCTGTTGGCCCAAATCTTGGAGCGCGATCTGGGCAATTCATGGGTCGCAGTTTTTACCCACTTGAGTCTGTTGGTCCAAATCTCGGCGCGCGGTCTGGGCAATTCATGGGGCGGCTAGGGTCTTCTCGGCAGATAAACCTGCCGGGTCCGAATATTGGCGCCCGGTCGGGAACGATTCTGGGGCCAAAACTGCCGTCGAAAAGGTAAGCAGCCGGATTAGCCGCCGATCTTCTCAACCGTGAGATTGCCATTGGTATAGACGCAGATATCGGCGGCGATGGCCATGGCTTCGCGGGCGACTTGTTCCGCCGGTTTGTCGCCATCCATCATCGCGCGCGCCGCCGCCAGGGCAAAATTGCCACCCGATCCGATGGCAGCCACGTTGTGTTCCGGCTCCAGCACATCCCCTGCCCCGGTGATCACCAGCAGATCGGTGCCATCGGTGACGATCAACATCGCCTCAAGCTTTTGCAGGTATTTGTCGGTGCGCCAGTCCTTGGCCAGCTCGACCGAGGCGCGGGCCAGTTGACCGGGCGTGGCCTCAAGCTTGGTTTCCAGCCGCTCCAACAGGGTAAAGGCATCGGCGGTTGATCCGGCGAAACCAGCGACAACTTCGAACCCGCCGGGTGATAGGCGGCGTACCTTGCGCGCGGTCCCTTTGATCACGGTCTGGCCCAAGCTGACTTGCCCGTCTCCGGCAATGACCACCTGCCCGCCTTTTTTGACGCCAATAATGGTTGTGCCGTGCCAACCGGGAAAGTCGCTGTCTGCCATGGGGGCCTCCGTTTTCGCCTGCTGTTCTATATGGGCCGGTCTCATCCGCAGCGCAACAGTTCACAACTTGCTTATAAGATATGCAAAAAACGCAAATCGGGGCTGTAAAACCAGCAATTGTGGGACTCAGTTGAAAATCCTACATGAGGCCCACAACCGACAACGGGTCGGCTGTTTCTGTTTATAAGGAATGCGCAAATGGCAACTACCGCAAATATCCATGCGCCGCTCGGAGCAGCTACCATCCTGCATGTAGTGGACGCGTTTTTTGGCGCTTTTGAAAAAGCCGCCGATTGGAATGAATCCCGCAAAACTCGCAATGCCCTGTCGGCTCTCAGTGATGAACAGCTGGACGATATCGGCCTGTGCCGCGCGGATATCACCACCCTCTGATCCACGAGAATTCGTGAATTCAAGATAAGCCGCCCGGGTCTGGGCGGCTTTTTCTGCGCAGCTTTTTCCAGTCAGACAATTCAGCCGGAAGCGCTTTGCCCCAGATACGAAAAAAGGCGCCCCGAATAAGGCGCCTTCAAACGTTGTTTCCCGAACCGGATCAGAGCGCTTCTTCGATCCAGCTTTGCAGCGCGGCTTTCGGTGCGGCGCCTGCGCGGTTCGAAACGACCTGACCATCCTTGAAGATGAACAGCGCCGGGATGCCACGTACGCCCATGGCGGCGGCAGAGTTCGGGTTGCTGTCTACATCGACTTTGGCGATCTTGACCTTGTCGCCATATTCAGCCGCCAACTCTTCCAGAGCGGGTCCGATCTGTTTACAGGGGCCACACCATTCGGCCCAGAAATCGACAACTACGGGGATGTCGGAATTCTTGACTTCGGCGTCAAAAGTATCGTCGGTAACAGCTACGGTCGACATATTCTGTCTCCTGAATGGGGAATGCTTGGTCACTGAAACTAGGTGTCGGGTATGCCAAGGTCAAGGCGTCAGCGCACGGGTCAGCGCAGCTTTCACCAGATCGTGTGACAGCCACATCAGCTGGGCTGTTCGGGTCCACAGAATTGCAGTTCTGACTTCGCGGTCTGGATAGATCTGCGACAATGAATCAGCATAGGCACCCATCTGTCGCAGCAGTCCTTCGGGGCAGGTTGCTGCATTGTCTGGAACTGTCATATTAGATTTAAAATCAATTACTTGGACGTCCGTTTCAGTGACGATCAGCCGGTCAATGACACCATGGATACGCCGCCCGCCCAGATCGGCCGTTACCGGGACTTCGGCCAAGGTATCGGGGGCGAACACTGCCTTCAGGTGATCCGCCGTTAACACATTTTGCGCCTCGGCCAGCAATCCTTGCCGCTCGGCCTCACGCATATCGGGAAGAACCCGTGCGCAAAGCTGCGGCCAGTTCTCAGGAAGGACCCGCGGCAAATGCTCCAGCAGCAGGTGCAGGCGGGTGCCGCGCAGCTTGGCGGCCTCTTCATCCTGGCCCATGTCCCCGGGCAAGGCTTTGGCCCCGCCCAGATCAGACGGGCTGAGGGTTTCCGGCGCCGCATCAACCGCGGGGGCGGAATTCAGGAAGGTCGGCGGCAATTCGCTGTGGGCATGAACGGCGCCTGTGTGTTCGATAAATTCCGGATCATGCCAATCTCCGTGCGACAAGCGCAGGATCTCACTGTTGGGCAGAGCTGTTGCCCCTGCCCGCGCCATAGCCGCCTGCACCAGTTGATACCAACTGGATCCGTCCTTGCCGACATCCCCTGCCGCACCTACGATTAGCCACTTCTCTGCACGGGTCAGCGCCACGTATAATAGGCGCAACCGTTCATTCTCTTCCCGTTCGCGCGCCTCGGCTCGCGCCTGCGCTATCAGCGCCGGGGACGCGTCTGCCGGTACTTTCCATAGTGGCTTAGCATCCGTCACCATGATCTCGGCATCGCGCGGGGCTTGCCGTCTGCCGGTATCCGGCAGGATCACGATGGGGGCTTCCAACCCTTTCGATCCGTGCACGGTCATCACGCGGATCATGTTGCCGACACCGCTCATCTGCCGTTTGATTTCCAGATCGTCGGTCTGCATCCAGACCAGAAAGCCGGTCAGGCTGGGAATGTCGGTACGTTCATAGGCCAGCGCCTGGGACAACAGCGCGTTGATACCGTCTTCGGCCTCGGGGCCCAGCCGCCCCAACAGCAGGCGCCGCCCGTGATGACGGGTCAGAATCCGCTCGATCAGGTCATAGGGGCGCAGAAAGTCGATCTGACCGCGTAGGTCGTTCAGAATTGTCAGCGTATCGGGAAACTCATCGGCCCGATTGCGCAGCGCCGCCCACAGGAATTGTTCTTGCCGCCGATGCGCCAGATCAAAAAGCTGCTGTTCTGACCATCCAAACAGAGGAGATTTCAGTACCGTGGCCAGCGACAGGCTGTCCTCGGGCGTGGCCAAAAAGCTCAGCAGAGCGGCCAGGTCCTTGACCGCAAGCTCGGCTCCGACCTTCAACCGGTCAGCCCCTGCAATCGGCAGTTCGGCAGCCTTGCAGGCGCGGATGATCTCAGCAAACAGGTCCGAGCGGCGCTGGACGAGGATCAGAAAATCCCCCGGCTGTACCTTTCGCCGGACGAAACTGCCCGGTACCTCGCCATCTTCGGGGATGGTTTCCCCCTGTTCGATCATATCCCTGATCGACTGTGCAACCTGCTCGGCCAGAACAACGGTATGGTGGCGCGCTCCAGGGCGGTCCACCGGGTCGGTCCATTCGGTATCTTCCTCGTCTTTGACTTTTTCGACCACCGGCCATAGGTCGACGCGCCCTGGCAGATCGGACTTGAAGGCGCGGTGCTGGCTTTCTTTGTGAAACCCGGCCTCGGCATGGTTTTCGAACAGGATATCGACCAGAGTCAGAATGGCGCTGGAGGATCGGAACGAGTACTCCAGCGTGGAATCCCACAGTTTAGAGCCTGATTCTGCCAGTTTCCGCCCAAACTCGGCCTGCATCCGGTCAAAGGCCTGAGGGTCGGCGCCTTGAAAGGAATAGATCGACTGTTTCTTGTCACCCACCACGAAAATAGTGCGCTCAATCCCGGACCGGGCCCCCTCCCCGCTGGTGAATTCCTGCGCCAGTTTTTCGACGACGTCCCATTGGTCCGGGCTGGTGTCCTGCGCCTCATCGACAAGGATATGGTCAATCCCGCCGTCCAGCCGGTACAATACCCAAGACGCTACCGCCGGGTCGTTCAGTACGTTTCGGGCGCGCAAGATCAGGTCGTCAAAGTCCAGCCAGCCACGCAGTTGTTTGCGCCGCTCATATTCCGGCAGAAAGGCCATTGCGAACCGGTGAAGTACCAGCGTTTTACGGGCCGCAACCAGTGCAAGCCGCTGTTCACGCGCGGCTTCGATGCGCAACATCAACGCCTCTAGCTGTGGCATCTGACCCGCCAGAACACCTTCGCGCAGGGGTTTGGTCGGGAAAGCGTTAATCTTGGCGGTAAACGGGTCCTTGGCCGCCTTTCCGGTCAGAAATACATCTTCAAGCACCGGCAGCGCACCGATTTCGGCGCGGGTGAAGGCCGCAAGCCTGGTGGCTGCCTTGGCGTTGTTCCCGCCGCTTTCGGTCAGTGCGGGCAGGACGCTGCGGACAAGTTCGGCCTCGCCCCCCAAAAACACCTGACCCAGCAAGAGCTGTTCGTCAAAACCGGCGGGCAGATTGAATTGCTGCAAAACCTGCGACCAATCGACGGTCTGCGCAAACAGATTGCGCTTTTGCGTGATGGCGGCGGTCAGCTTGTCGAACCCTGTGTCAGTCACAAAACGGGCGACATCGCCGATCAGATTGGCCATCGGCCCTTGGGCAAAATCCTCGACGATTTCTTCGCGCAGCAAGGCGGCGGCCCGATCCTCCATCTCGGTGAATTGAGGGCTCACTCCGGCCTCAAGTGGGAAACGGCGCAGTAGCGAGGCGCAGAAAGAGTGGATGGTCTGAATTTTCAGCCCGCCGGGCGTTTCGATCGCACGGGCAAACAATGTGCGGGCCTGCGCCAGGCGGTCCGGGTCAATCGCGCCCTGAACGCCCAGATCGGTCAACTGCGCCAATAGCGGTGCATCCCCCAGCATGGCCCACTCACCGAGGCGTTTGAACAACCGGTTTTGCATCTCGCTGGCTGCAGCCTTGGTGTAAGTCAGGCAGAGGATGTGTTGCGGCTGCACCCCGTCCAGCAACAGCCGCGCCACCCGATCGGTCAGAACCCGCGTTTTGCCAGATCCCGCATTTGCCGCCAGCCAGGTCGAGGCATCGGGTCGTGCGGCCTGCACCTGCCGTTCGGTGGCGTCGTTGCGGGCGCTCATTTCAGGTCCTCGGGGGCGCTGTTGCTGGTTCGGTCCCACTCACCGAAACGTGCCAGATGATCATAGTCCCCGATATCGGTATCCTTGTGCAGCATGCGGCGCGAGGTGAAGCCTTGATCAGGCTCTAAATAAGAGGAAATCAGCTGTTTCAGCTCAGCCAGGACCTTGTCGACCGGCTCTTTGGTCAGAGGCGCGGGTATCTCTTTATAGGTGCCGCCCATGCCGACAAAAATTGCTTCGGCCACAGGCAGCGGGTCAAACCCTTCGATCCCGCCCTGCTCGGCCATTGCGGCTTCGATCAGCAACTGTTTGTCAAACTTGGCCTGCTGGCTTTCGGTCGGAGGCGCACCGGTTTTATAGTCGACCAGCCGCAGCGCCCCGCGGCTGTTCAGGTCAATGCGGTCGGCGCGCCCGACTATGGTGAAATCCAGCGGACTGAGCGCCAGTTTCATCGCGGCCTCAAAAGCCACAGGCCCACCATCGCTGCGCCGGGTGTTCTCGGCCCGCAGGAAATCATCCGCAATCCGTTCCAGCCGCGCGAGCCATAATTTGCGCGCTGTGGGCCATGGGACATGCTGGACCAGCAGGCTTTCGGCGCGTTTCAGGAAGCTTTCGCGTGTCAGCAAGGCCGTGTCCAGCACGCTGTCCTTGACGAATTGCTCCAAAATCTCGTGGATCACGATCCCGCGCAGCAGCGCATCCGGGGCCTGAACCAAAGGGTCCAGAGGTTTTAACCGCAGCACATGTTTGGCGTAGATCGCATAAGGATCACGGATCAGGCGCTTGATCTCGGTGACGCTCAGTCGGCGCGGGCGCGACCCGACCAGAGGGCGCGGAGATGGGCGCGGTGCCGCCTTGATTTTTGGAGCGTATTCTAGTTGTTCGGACCACCCCAGATATTGCCGCCCTCGGCCGCGCATTTCTGCAAGGGCGGTTTGGCCACCCTGTTCTGCCAGGCCACTCAACAGGTTGGTTAACCGATTCAACCAGCGGGAAGGAACGGTTTCGGCATCGTCGGACCGGGTCGACCGGGTCAGCCAGACCTCGGGCGCGCCGATAGCCTGCTGGAAGTCATGTGCCGACAAGCCAATGCGCCGCTCTGGCAGCAACAGCCCGGCCTTATCGCGCATCTGCCTGTTCAACCAGGGATCAGGTGCGGGCGCCTCGGGCCAACTGCCCTCGTTCAAACCGCCAAGGATTAGCAAATCGGCGCCCTGCACCCGGGCCTCGAGCGTGCCCCAGATCATGATCCGGGGGTGTGGCGCGTCGCGGTCGCGGACTTCTTCTCCGGCCAGCAAAGCACCCAGCAGATCGGCAAAGTCATGGGCGGTCATGGTGCCGCCATGCTGAGCCTCATTTCGCAGCTCGGTCACAACCGCCAGGGCCTTTTGACCGGCGTTCTTGTCCCACAAAGTGCCGGGATCGTCAGTGTGACCGGCGGAAATGGCCTGAGCCAACCCGCAGAGGCGATCGACCCAATCCGCCAGCGGCAGCTCATCATCGATTTGCTGTTCGCAGAAATGCTGCACCAACCACTGGACCCAGCCTTCGGGCACCTCTTTGCGGATGGCAAATGCCGTCAGGCTGGCGGCATCCGGGAAAGGCGGCCCGTGGCGGCGCAGGTCCAGTTCCAGATCGCGCGTGTGCAACAGATGAGAACCACGCTCGCCCCCGTCATGGCAGAGCGGATGTTTCAGCAGGGTCAACAGCGCTTCGCCGTCCAATCGACGCGCGAACAGGGCCGCGACATGGCGCAGGAACCGTCCGGGTGGGGACAGCTGCAGCGGCAGGCCAGCACTGTCATCGGGCAGGATGCTCCACCGGTCCAGCGCAGCGCTGACCTGACGAGTCAGCATGCGGTCGGGGGTGATCAGAGCGGCGGTCTGGCCGGTTTCAGCCGCCTCTCGCATGCGGAGTGCTATGGCCAGGGCCTCGGCCCGGGGGGACTGCGCCTCGACCAGGGTCAGGTCCTTGGTTGCACCATGCAGATCGGTCAGTTGTGGACCTTCGGACATCCATGCATCCGTGATCGGGGCAGGGCGTAACGCAAGCGATATCAGTTTGTTACGGGCGGGTGAGGGTGGATTGTCCTGGGTCCAGGCTGTGATTTGATCCGGGTTCTGCCCAAGCTGGTTCATCAGCTTCCGGAACCGGTATTGCGGGTGATCCTCAGAGGTTAACGCCGCATCCAGCTGAGCCCAAACCTGATCGGGCTGGTCAAAGTCAAAACCCGGCAGGATCAATGCGCCCTGCGGCAGGCAGGCAACGGCTTGCATCAGCATCAGTGTCGTTCCCCGTGACCCCGTCGAGCCGGCAAGAATGACCGGGTGCTGAGGTGGATCCACTCGCCAATGTTTGATTAGGTTCTCGACCACGCGGCGCTGCCGGGCCTGCGTGTCCAGGATGTCGTCTTCTGAGTCGATGAACTGATCCGCAATCCCGATAAACGCCTGCGCGCGGGCCCAATGCCCGGACATGTCGGTGACATCCAGCCGCCGGATCGCTTCGGGTGAAACGCCTTCGCCCTGCATCTCATCTATCAATGCGGCCAGACTGTCTGACAGGTCAAACAAAGACGAGCGCGCCGCCAGATCCGGTTGTTGATCCAGCAGCTTCGAGACCAGCTGCGTCAATTCCAGCCGCCGTCGCAGGGGCGGGATTGCGGGTGGTATCTGCGCCAGATTCACGCTTACACCCAGATCAGTCACCAGTGATAGGCGCGGCAACAAACAGGCAGGGCCCTGGTCGAACAGCTCACGCACCCTGCGAGCCATACGCCGCGTGTTAACAACCAGCTCCACTCGGGCCAAAGCCTCGGGCGGAAGAGCGGCACAGCGATTTCTCAACCCCCGGACCAGCGCCTTTGGAAAATCCACACCCGAAGGTACGGCAAAGACGCGGGGCAGGGGTGAGGGGTCAAACATCCGCCAACAGACCTTCAGCAAGGGCGATCCCTTCCGGATGGCCAACATCGCACCAGCGGCCGGGATAGGTTAGGGCAAACAGCCGGTCTTTCTTTTGCATCCGATCCCAAAGCAGGTTCAGCGAAAACACCTTGTCTGGAATTTCGACCAGCCCTTCCGTCTTCATGATCTGCGCGCCTCCGTAGATCAATCCGGGGCCGCGGGTAATCCGGCCCGCTTCATCAGCAGTAAAGTCTCCGGCACCGGCATGACCAATCGCCTGCGCGGTCGGGATGCACATTAGCAATGCGTCCATCAAATCAGGGTTCCAGGCGGCCCGCAGCATTGTCAGCGGGTTCGGGCCGGACCAAATGGCGTCTGAATTCATCGTGAACACTGAATCAGACCCTAATAAAGGCAAAGCTGCCCGTAATCCGCCACCAGTATCCAGAATGTCGGGCTGTTCGTGTGAAACATGTACGTCTTTCGGCGTCAAATGCGCCTCAAGCTGATCCGGCAGATAGTGCAGGTTGGCCACTTTGCGAACCGGCCCAAG
Source organism: Ruegeria sp. CDSA236 (assembly GCF_059611285.1). Lineage (NCBI taxonomy): Bacteria > Pseudomonadati > Pseudomonadota > Alphaproteobacteria > Rhodobacterales > Roseobacteraceae > Ruegeria > Ruegeria sp. CDSA236. The sequence continues at coordinate 15,431 of NZ_JBXWPG010000009.1, read as the reverse complement.
CGCGTCAACCAAATCAAGCGCGTGGTCGATCAGCGGGCGCCCGGCTACCTCGATCAGCGGCTTGGGGCGGTTCAGGGTCAGGGTGCCCATACGGGTGCCGAACCCGGCTGCGAACAGCATGACGGCATTGGGGGGCTGGGTCATCTCTGTCTGAGCCTGTTCAGGTTTTCGGGTGTTGGTGTGGGCAGAGCCGCGCGCAGCAGGTCGGCAACATTCACCAGCGCCGGGTGATCCAGATCCCGCATTAGATGGTCCCACGCAGCGGGGATAAAATCGATATAATGGGGTTTGCCATACTCAGTCGCAAGCCGGGTAAACACACCAAGAATCCGCAGATTTCGCTGGGCCCCCAGCACGGCATAGGCACTGCGGAAATCATGATCGTTGACGCCCATAGCCGAGATATAGTGGCTGACCATCCGCATTTCCGTACCCGGCGTCACTTTGCGGCGCACATCCTGGAGCAAAGACACAAGATCATAGGCAGGATGGCCCAGCATGGCGGTCTGAAAATCCAGCAATCCAACCCGCTCAACCCCTTGGCGGTCAGGGAGCCAGATCAGGTTTTCCGCGTGGTAATCCCGTTGGACAACAACTTTGGTGCCGGATGTTTCTTGATGCAGGATATCAGCAAATCGGTGTTCGAACCGATCCTGCGCATCCCGGTCATATTCGCCAAGAACCCCTTGGGCGTATTTGGTGAAGGATAATGCCGCCAGTTCGGTCATCAGTGCTGGGCCGTAAGATTGCAGCGACAGGGTCGGGGCCTCGTGCAACGTGATCAGGACATCTGTTGCGGCCTCGTATAATTCCCGCTCCATATCGGGATGTTTGACCAGAACCCGCGCGAACAGGTCATCGCCAAGGTCTTCCAAAAGAAGAAACCCATATTGCGTGTCTTCGGCGTAGATCTGTGGGGCGCTTAGCCCGATAGATTGTAAATGCCGGGCCATCCGTACGAAGGCTTCGACCGGTTCCGCCTGGCCCGGGGGCGAATCCATCAGAACAGCGGATTTGCCCGTGACCGGGTCGGTTAGGCGCTCGTACCGGCGGTTCGAGGCATCCCCCGCCAAAGGCTCTCGGTGGGCCTTGGACCACGGAGTGTGTGAAATCAGAGCTTCGGCAAGGACGGCGCGGTTTGTCATTCGCTGACCTCCAGTTTTTGAGCCCATTTTTCGTCGGTCCATGTGAGGGTGATGTGGCGCATATCCAGCATGTCCGGGTCTGTTTCAAATGTCATGGTCAGGGCAGAACCGGGTGTCAGCGGGCCCAGTTTCTCGGGCCACTCAATCAGGCAGATCGCTTGTTCCATCGCTTCGGCCAGCCCAAGCTCTTCGACTTCCTCCACCGCGCTCAGCCGGTATAGATCGCAGTGCCAAATCTCACCTTTACGGGTGTCATAGACCTGAACCAGCGTGAATGTGGGCGAGGGCACATCCTCGGATCGGGTCATCAGTGACTGGATCAGACTACGCGCAAAATGGGTCTTACCGGTTCCGATCTCACCCTGCAGCAGCAGGATGTCGCCCGGATGCAGAATTGCGCCCAGCCGACTGGCAAATTTGGTCGTATCTTCGGGCGAATTCAGGGTGATCCTGAGGGGTGGTAACGTCATGGCGCCACAATGGCCCCACGCTGGATTGGCTGCAACCCGGTTCAGGCGCTGATTTGCTGTATCTCGTGCTGTGGCAACGCATTGTGCGTGGCAAAGCGAATGATGGTGGCCCCGTTTTGCAATGGGCAGATGGTGCAGTTCAGATCGGTTCCGTTACGCATTTGGATTCTGGCTGACCACTCAGCCCGGCTGTCCCGCATTTCCACGAAATCCCGGATTTCACCCAAAATCGGAGTGGCCGCGCAATGTTTCTGCCAGTTGCGGGTCACGTCCAGAACCGTGTCGGGTTCAAATCCGGCACCATCGGCTTCACCCCATAATTTCTGATAGGCATAATTGGTGAAGGCCAAGGTACCGTCATCACCGAAAACGGCAACCGCGTCGGCCAGCTTATCCAGGATGGATTGCATCAAATCCATTTCCGCCCGAAAGCGGCGGGTCAACGTGATCTCGGCCGTGATATCTTCGAACAGAAAGGCCACCGCACCATCCGGGTGCGGGCGGCCGCTGACGGAATAGACCGAGCCGGATGGCAGCGACCATGTTTCCTGGTAATTTCCGTCTTCTGCGGCCTCCAGCAGATCGTTCATCTGATTACGCCAGCTGCGATAGTTCTTGGGTTCCGGCATCATGTGCTGATCGCGCAGGCGGTCAAAGAAACTGGACAGGTTGGGGCGGCAGCTCAGGAAATCCGGGGGCAGGGTGGTCAGGTCAATCAAGGCGGGGTTGAACAGGGCAAGTTGGCGATTTCTGTCAAAAATGGCCAAGCCGATGGACAGCTGTGCAAAGGTTTTGGTCATCGTCTGTACGAATTTTCGCTGCGCTGTCTCGGCGGCGACGATGGCGTTGATGTCCACAGCGTAGCAAAGGCTGCCTTCCGGATGGTCCACCATCGTCAGGTCAAACCAAAGCTTGTTTGCACTGTCTTCGGACGAAATGAATACACGGGTCTTGGCGCTGATACGCGCGCCATTTTCGGGCCCGGGAAAAAGAGGTGCAGTCAGGTCGGTATCGCCACCGCGCACTTTGCGGACAAGCGAGACATAGGCGGCGTTGCACCAGCGGATCTTGTTTTGATAATCCAGATGCCAGACCGGGTAGGGCGCCAGTTCCATCGCCAGGCGGATCGGATCGCTATTCTCGCGCAATACGGTTCTGGGGTAATCAGAGCTTTCCCGCAGCTGTACGCGCACGACCCCGTCGATCCATTCGCACAAAACGTCCCGCTCGACCGAGCAATCAATGGCGGGGATGACAAGATTCCCTTCGTGCCTGACGCGTTCAGGGCTTTCAGGAAAGCCCGGAAAATCCCGCTGCAGCAGCCGACGCAGATCTGACCAGTCGCGCACAGCCTCAAACCCATCCAGAGCGATGTCTGTGTGGCTGATCAGGCGGTCACCGTCGAACAGAAACACGACATTGAACAACGAGGCCGGCTCGGACAGGCCGAAATTGTCACTTGTCTGCTGACGACGGGGCAAAAGCCATTGAACCGCCAGACTGGCAGACACCACACTGATGACGGCCAATATGATCCAGTCGACCATGTGCTCTCCCGCGGTGAATTCACGGGTATAGCTATGGGCGGAAATGGTTAACGGGGTCTTAACTCAGACTTGGATATGCTGATTTACACCTGAAGGAACGGGGGTGTCGCCGGTCTGTGCATCCACAAGTTTTCGCGGCCAGGATACCCGGACGATGGCCCCTATACGTTCGGGATTGTCCGACAAGGTCTGATATGGATCAGAGCCATTGGCGAAATCCAAATGCGCACCGCTGCGTTCCAGTAGGGTTTTTGCGATGAACAGGCCCAGGCCCATACCTTCATATTCCGGCCGGGCCCGCTTTTCCGATTCTGCCCGCCGTCGGCGCATGAACGGATCCCCGATCCGGCCAATCATTTGCGAAGGATACCCGCGGCCGTCATCCATGATGTTGATCGTAATCCTTTCGGCTGTCCATTCCGCTTCGACCCAGACGTTGCTGCGCGCGAAATCCACAGCATTCTGGATGAGGTTGCGCATTCCGTGGATGATCTCAGGTTTACGCAGGATCGAAGGTTGTTGAACATCGCCATCCCCAACCGGACCTTCGGCAAAGTGTACCTGCTTGCCGCGGTTGATATGTGGCTCGGCGGCCTCATGGATGACAGTGGACAGGGGGGCCTGTCTCAGGTGGAGGTCGTCTTTGCCAGCCCGACCCATGTCGCGCAGAATGTCGCGGCAACGATTGGCCTGTTCGCGGATCAAGGCGGCGTCTTCTTTCAGGTCCGGGCGGTCGTCCAGCTCTTCAATCAGTTCGGCACTGGTCAGTTTGATTGTTGCCAGAGGTGTTCCAAGTTCGTGCGCGGCGGCGGCGACAACTCCACCAAGATCGGTCAGTTTCTGTTCACGAGCGAGGGCCATATGCGTGGCCGACAGCGCCTGAGACATCGACTGGACCTCAGAGCTTACGCGGTGGGAATAGGCCCCCAGGAAAACGATCGCGATAACGATGGCAGCCCAGTTTCCGAACAGAAGGATATCGGGGATCTCAAGATCCACACCGCCATCCGTGTGCAGGGGAAGGTGAAATTCGGCTAGCAGCGTGGTCAGAATGATGGCCACCGTACCGATGATCAGCGTAGACCGGGTGCTCATGACATTGGCCGAGATCGTCACAGGACCCACCAATAGCAAGGCGAACGGATTATTGAGGCCTCCGGTAAGGTACAGCAGGATGGTCAGCTGCAACAAATCGAACAACACCATCAGAAAGTTTTCGAACTCGGACAGGCGTTTGTTGCGTGGAAAGACAAGAATAGCCGTCAAGTTGCCCATGACCGAAATGCCGATGGCCAGATAGCACAGCGTCACATCCAACTGCACATCATAGGTCTGTTGCGCCACGGTGATTGCGGTGATCTGGCCAAAGATGGCCACCCAGCGCAGCAGGATCAGCGTCCGCAGGCGAATCCAGCTGCGTTCCTGACCAGGCCAAAAAGTGATGTTGGAATCTGCCATTGGTCCATTATGTCCTGTTGCATCGGCTGTTCATCTTGATAGGTGTCCCGGCCGGAACGATCAACAACTCCTCTATCGTCAGGTAAGATGCCATGGTCCGTCTATACGCTATCCTTGCAACAGTTGTTTTGGCCGTAGGTCTGGGGGCCATGTGGCTGCTGACGCGCGGCGCAGGCTCGGACGACAAATTCGCGCAGTGCCGGTCCAGCCAGATCGCAGGGGGTACGGCCACCATTGGCGGGCCCTTCGAACTGATCAACGGCAAGGGCGAGACTGTGACCGACAAACAGGTGATAACCGAACCTACGCTGGTCTACTTCGGCTATACCTTCTGTCCGGATGTTTGCCCCTTTGACATGTCCCGCAATGCCGAAGCGGTGGATATTCTGGCCGAACGCGGGCAATCGGTGACGCCGCTGTTTATCTCGATCGACCCGGATCGCGACACACCCGCGGTTATGGCCGATTACGCCTTTAACCTTGGTGGTAAGACCATCGCCCTGACCGGTACGCCCGATCAGGTCAAGGCCGCCAGCAAGGCCTATAAGACCTATTATAAGGCCCATGACAAAAGTGATGAGTACTATCTGGTTGATCACTCGACCTTTACTTATCTGGTCACACCCCAGGACGGGTTTATCGAATTTTTCGATCGCAATGACACAGCCGAGCAGATGGCTGACAAGGTGGGCTGCTTTCTGGACAAGATCTAGAACGCAACGGTCTGTTTGACCTTTGCAATGGCGCTGCTATTACTCATGTTTAAGCCAACGGCGTGAATTAGCGGAAAGAATAGAATATGGCGGACAGCTCTGACCTCGACATCGGCCCGGATAAATCGCTGTTATTGGTGGATGATGACGAACCGTTTCTGAGACGTCTGGCCAAGGCCATGGAAAAACGCGGGTTCGAGGTTGAAACCGCCGGCTCTGTCGCCGCTGGCCGCGCAATTTCCACAGCACGTCCACCTGCATATGCGGTTGTTGACCTGCGGTTGGAGGATGGCAACGGCCTGGATGTGGTCGAAGTGCTGCGCGAAAAGCGCCCCGACAGCCGGGTTGTGGTTCTGACAGGGTACGGCGCGATTGCCACCGCTGTGGCTGCCGTCAAGATCGGTGCCACCGACTATTTGTCGAAGCCCGCCGACGCCACCGACATCACCAACGCATTGCTGGCCAAGGGCGACGAACTGCCTCCGCCGCCGGAAAACCCAATGAGCGCGGATCGCGTGCGCTGGGAGCATATCCAGCGGGTTTATGAGCTGTGTGATCGCAACGTCAGTGAAACCGCACGACGCCTGAACATGCACCGCCGGACATTGCAACGGATCCTGGCGAAGCGCAGCCCGCGATGAGATCGTGGGTTTAGCTTGCGCATAACAGACCAGAACTCATGAAGCCGAAAAGCCGAATTGAGTCTCGACATGCGGCCACCAAACATATGCTTTGTCGCGGCTGATGGACCGCCACCCCTGAAGACTTTAATTTAGTGTCTGTTAACCAGTTTGTGTTGTCGTTAAGTTCAATAATTATATTTTCCGAACAAATAGTTGAGATGTATCGAAGTGTCGCCGCTCCCTAATACGCCATACGAAAGCCTCCGTATTTCCAACCCTGCCCTTAAAGTCATTGTCTCTGTTGTCACCTGGGCAGCAGAGAGATTTGGGTTTTGGGCGCGACCACGAAAGGGCGCTGCGGGTGAGCTTTCCGAAATGAACATTTTGGACAACCTGTACTGGGTCTATAAAAGTAAGAACCCCATTCAGCAGCCTGAAGCGGAGCTGGATCAGTCCGGCTTTATGACTAAAACGGCCGTACGACTTTCAACCGCTGACATCAGTGACACATCAAATTCGGTCACTCTGAGCTTTGCCGGGGACATTCTAAGAACTCACAGGGCCAGTGTCGCAAAAGACCAGGTATATGCTGAGATCGAAGATCTTTTGTTTCAGGATGATATTTTGGTCGCCAACTACGAGTCACCTGTAACGACACAGCCTTTGATTGACGAAGTGATCGGGGACGCCGGCCCGCCGATCGAATGTGCGTCGGAAGAACAGTTCGATGCTTTGACCAGCCATAACGAGAGGTTCATTGATGTTTTGAACCTTGCAAACAACCATATTCTCGACATGGGTGTTGAGGGGCTTGAGACAACTCTGAACGTCTTAAGTGACAGAAATATCATGCAAATCGGCGTAAATGAGAGTTTGACAGAAGCCACAGCCGTCAAAACGATCGAACGAAAAGGGATAAAGTTCGGATTTGCGTCCTGCGCTTTTGGTACCAACGGCCACGCGCTTCCTGAAGGTCAAAAGCAGAGCATCAATATCGCCAAGCTGACTTCAAAGCATCAAGCGCCGGACACTACCCTTCTAAAGACACAGATTTCGAACGCAAAAGCGGCTGGCTGTGATCTGGTTATTGCGATTATTCATTGGGGTCATGAGTTCGAGCTGTTCCCGCGCCGAGCGCAGCAAGAGGCCGCACAGGACTTGGCCGAATTCGGAGCTGATCTTATCGTCTGCCACCACCCCCATGTCCCTCAGCCGATTCAGCTGTATCGCACACAGACCGGAGATCGGACGGTGCCAATCGCCTATTCCCTAGGAAGTCTGCTGTGGGGTTTCGCCGATAGAGACATTGCCAGCAGCACGATTATGCAGATTGAAGTACAGAAGACTGAGGGCAAGGCCGAAATAACAAATCTGAAGGCGACGCCAGTGCGTTGGCATGCCCATGAGATTGACGGCAAAGTCTTTCAGAAGGTGGCGCGATCAGAAGGCTGAAAGTGGTCAGGGCCCAATCTCGGCCATCAATGCCGAATGTCTATGCGTATAGGCACATCTTACTTCAACGGGTGGCCGCAATTTGATCTGCAGCCCTTCCATAATAACCCTGTCCGGGCGGCCGAAGAATTTTGTCGCCTCGGCCTCGGAAAAGCCCGCGATCTGGGTGGCTTCCATCCAGGCGCTGATCTTGTCGGCCTTTTTGATTTGCCGTTTAACCGTTTTAGGCACCGCAGCAGGCAGGCCAAACCGGATGTGGATCGCCGCAGCCAGCCGGTCATCCAGTGCGCCATAGTCGGGACCGACAGCGGATTTGACCGGAGAGATCATATCTCCGATCACGTATTCCGGCGCATCGTGTAACAGGGCCGCCAGCCGCCATTTGACCGGTGCCTTGGGGGCAATACGACCAAAAAGCTCTTCGACCAACAGCGAATGCTCGGCCACCGAATAGGCGAAATCGCCATGTGTCTGCCCGTTCCAGCGGGCCACAAAGGCCAGCCCATGCGCGATATCCTCAATCTCGATATCCACCGGTGTTGGGTCCAGCAGGTCCAGCCTGCGCCCGGACAGCATTCTTTGCCATGCGCGGGGTTGTGTTGCCATTCTGCCATGCCTTGTGAAGTGGGACACATTAAATTCGCATTTTTGTGGTAAGCTGTACCTGTCAAGATCACCAGCTGCCAACTTTTTCTTGAGCAATCGTGCTTTGAACAAGCGCGCGGTGATACCGACATTTGTACCGAGGGGGGCGCATGCTCCTCCCGGTGTGCCCCTCTCGGACGTAACTCGTATCGAAAGGAGCTTGCTATGTTCAAGCGTTTGTTAGGAATTGCTCTGGCCTTTGGTATGGCCGCCACTGCACCGCCTGCCTTTGCCCAGCAAAGCTGTGCGTTGCGTGATCAACTGATTTCAACGCTACAGGACAATTATTCCGAGGAACTGGCCTTTGGCGGATTGCAAAAATCCCGTGGCTCGCAATCGGTGATGGAGGTCTGGACCTCAGAGGAAACGGGTAGCTATACCGTTTTGGTGACACGTCCGAACGGCATCAGCTGCATTGTCGCCGTTGGGACTGACTTTTTCCAAGCGATCCCCAAAATCAAGGTAGAGGGCATACCAAGTTGATTTTGGCGGCTTAAAACCCCGTTTCCGGCCATCTGCGTTGCCACGTCCCGAAAGGGATGCTAGGGCAACCCGGATTGAATTATACCGGAATGGAGCACCTGATGGCCGGGGACTATATCGTCAAAGACATTTCGCTGGCCGGGTTTGGCCGCAAAGAACTGGATATTGCAGAGACCGAGATGCCGGGCCTGATGGCCCTGCGCGCGGAATACGGTAACGCAAAGCCCCTGAAGGGCGCGCGTATTGTCGGGTCGCTGCACATGACCATCCAGACAGCCGTTCTGATCGAAACACTTGTGGCGCTGGGCGCGGATGTGCGTTGGGCGTCGTGCAACATCTTCTCAACCCAGGACCACGCGGCGGCGGCGATTGCCGAAGCCGGAATTCCGGTGTTCGCCATCAAGGGTCAGACGCTGGAAGAGCATTGGGATTATCTGGACAAATCCTTCCTGTTCACCGACGGCCCCAACATGATCCTGGACGATGGCGGCGATGCGACGCTGTATATCCTGCTGGGCGCCCGCGCCGAAGCGGGCGAAGACATTATCCCCGTACCGGGCTCGGAAGAGGAAGAGGCCATCAAGGCGCAGATCGCCAAACGTATGGCCGCGTCCCCCGGTTGGTTCACCAAAATGCGCGACCAGATCCAAGGCGTGTCCGAGGAAACCACGACCGGCGTGAACCGTCTGTACCAGCTGGTCAGGGAAGGCCAACTGCCTTTCCCCGCGATCAACGTCAACGACAGTGTCACCAAGTCGAAGTTCGACAACAAATATGGCTGTAAGGAATCGCTGGTCGACGGTATCCGCCGCGCCACTGACACGATGATGGCTGGTAAAGTTGCCGTGGTCTGTGGCTATGGTGACGTGGGCAAAGGCTCGGCCGCGTCGCTGCGCGGTGCCGGTGCCCGTGTGAAAGTGACCGAAGTTGATCCGATCTGCGCCCTGCAGGCCGCGATGGACGGGTTCGAGGTTACGCTGCTGGAAGACGAAGTTGACAGCGCGGATATCTTCATCACCACGACCGGCAACAAGGACGTGATCCGCATCGAGCATATGCGCGCGATGAAGGACATGGCCATCGTCGGCAACATTGGTCACTTTGACAACGAAATTCAGGTGGCCAGCCTGAAGAACCACAAATGGACCAACATCAAGGAACAGGTGGACATGATCGAGATGCCCTCGGGCAATCGTCTGATCCTGCTGTCCGAAGGCCGCCTGCTGAACCTCGGCAATGCCACCGGTCATCCGTCTTTCGTGATGTCGGCGTCCTTCACCAACCAGGTTCTGGCCCAGATCGAGCTGTTCACCAAAGGTGATCAGTACGAAAACGAGGTCTACATCCTGCCTAAACATCTGGACGAGAAGGTTGCACGCCTGCATCTGGACCGTATCGGCGTGAAGCTGACGCAGATGGACAGCGAACAGGCATCGTATATCGGTGTGAATCCGGAAGGCCCCTATAAGCCTGAACATTACCGCTATTGATTGCGGGTCAGGCATGACCAAACCTTCTGGACGCCGTCGGATATTGCATCTGGCGGCGTCTTTCGTTTTCTCAGCACTCGCCTTGGTGGTTTTGATGGGTGGGGGTGGCTACTGGCTTTTGTCCCACCCGCAATCACCGGTTCCGGACCACTGGAACCCTTTGCGAGATCTGACCATTACGGCTCGGGTCACGCCGGTCACACCTGTGCAAATGCGACGAGCTTTGGCCGATGAAACGCAGTGCAGGGCCGCATTGGCCGGGGCGGGGGTAAGCTTTTCCCTGGTCGAGGATCTGATTGTCGACGAGAAATGCGGAATAGCCGGGCGCGGGGTTCTCTCGGGCTTAACCACGGCCAGCGTCAATGGCGTCGAGACCCGTTGTGCCACGGCTCTGCGATTGGCCATGTGGGAACACCATGTGGTCCAACCCGCCGCGCGCGAGATGTTGGGCAGCAGGGTGCGCAGCTTGCGCCACCTGGGCAGCTATAACTGCCGGCGAATGCGCACCGCGCAGGGAAAGGACAGCGGTTGGAGCAGTCATGCCACCGCTGATGCCATCGATATTGTCGGGGTCGAGTTGGCAGATGGGCGAAACCTGAGCCTGCTGTCGGACTGGACAACACCCGGACCCGAAGCAGATTTTCTACACCGGATTGGCCGGGGTGCATGTGAATGGTTTCGGGTGGTACTTGGGCCAAACTACAACCGCCTGCATGCGGACCACTTCCATCTTCAGGGACCGGGTTGGGGATATTGCAGATAACCACCGGTCGGTTAGCAGGTGCCATGTCGGCACGCTGCACTGGTTTCAACATTTTCCCGCTGCGCCCTAAATCCAAACCACCTGACCCTTGCAGAAGGCCAGAATCAGGCATTGTGGTACGCGGAGTCTATCTGTGCTGCCATAATTTCGCTTACGGGGAATGACCTGAAATTTTCCCTTTGTGTAAACAGAACAACTGACTAACCTTCCGACACCTGTTCATAGGCGCATTGAAAATCGCAGCCAAAGCTGCTCAACGGGAGAAATATTCATGGGAAAACGCGACGAACTGATCGCCAAATACGCAGATGATCTGAAAAACAAATGCGGGATGGACCCCGACATGGACCTTTTGACCAAGGTCACAATCGGATGTGGTCCGGCGATTTATGACGCCGACGCGTCGACCGTGGCAGCCACTCAGTCAGGTGAGCTTGAGACCGTCAAAAACAACTTCCTGGTCAAGAAACTGGGCCTTTCCGACGGCCCCGAGCTGATGGAAGCGATCAACAAGGCGCTGGAAACCTATGGCATGTCAGAGCGTAACAAGTATCGTGCTGTCGTTTACTATATGCTGACCAAGCATTTCGGCAAAGAGTCGGTCTATAGCTAAATCCGGGTTTCGACCAATCAGCGCCCGCCCGATCTGTGGCGGGCGTTTCCAATTTTAGGTACTTGTTGTTTGTGCCAAACCGGCCAAATGGGCTAGTGTCAGTTTGTGACCAGGACGGTCAGAACCGAAATTCTATACGCGTGTGGTGAGTCGGGAGCACGCGGGGTAGGGAAGGTTCTGCATCTGTCAGGACCTTCCCTTTAATCAATCCGCTTTCGTCTGCCCCAGATCGCAGATCACCTGCCACTCGGCATCGCTGACCGGTTGTACGGACAGGCGGGAATTCTTGACCAGAACCATCTCATCCAGACGTTCATCCACTTTGATCTGATCCAGCGTGACCGGCGTGGTGAAGGGGCGCACGGCTTTGATATCCACACATTCCCAGCGCTCGTCATCGGTGGTGCTGTCGGGATGGGCCGGAGCGCAGACCTCGATAATACCGACAATCGCCTTGTCTTTTTGCGAGTGATAGAAGAATCCGCGGTCGCCCACGGCCATCTGCCGCATGAAATTACGCGCCTGATAGTTGCGCACGCCATCCCATTCTTCGCCCTCTGCGCCCTTGGCGACTTGCTGGTCCCAACTCCAGGTCGAGGGTTCGGATTTGAACAGCCAATACGCCATCAGCCGACCACCTTTTTCCAGACGATCAGATCAACCGACTGGAACAGACCTGCTTTGGCATAGGGATCTTTGTCGGCCCAGTTTTGCGCCGCCGTCATATCCTCGACCTCGAGGATGATCAGTGATCCGATCATCGCATCGCCTTCCAGAAGGGGTCCGGCCTGGGCAACAACACCGGTTTCTTCGATATAGGCAAGATGGGCGGAACGGTTATCCAGCCGGGTTTGCAGCGCGTCGGGTTTATCCTTGGCGACAAGGGCGATCAGCATGTTATTCCTCCTTCAGGGGTCGGTTCAGCAGCCAGCGCATGGCTTCACCAACGCTGCATTCTCCGGTGCTTATTTCTGACACGATGGTGCTAATGGGCATGTCCAAATCTTCTGCTTTGGCAATTTTGGCCAAAGCCTTGGCCGTGGCAACACCTTCGACGGTTGTGTTTGTGTCAAAAGCATCCTGACGCCCAAGCGACAGGCCAAATCGATAGTTCCGGGACAGTTCGGAACAGCAGGTCAGTACCAGATCACCCATACCCGACAGGCCCATCAATGTTTCAGGGCGGGCCCCTCGCATCAGCGCAAAGCGCTGCATCTCGGCAAAGCCCCGCGTCATAAGGGCGGCCCGGGCGCTTTCGCCCATGCCCTCGCCAATACAGGCGCCGCATCCGATGGCTATGACGTTTTTCAGGGCCCCGCCGAGCTCGGCGCCAACAGTATCCGCAGTGCGATAGAGGCGCAGATTTGTGGTGCTCAATTCATGCTGCAGGTCACGGCCAATCGCATCATCCGCACAAGCGAGGGTCAATGCGGTGGGAAGGCCGCGCGCGATGTCGTCCGCAAAGCTTGGCCCGGTCAACAGCGCGGGGTGCGCATCCGGGATGGTTTCGCGGATGACCGATACCGGCCCAAGGCCCGAGGTCAGCTCGATCCCCTTGCAGCAGGCGACCAGCGTTTTACCCTTGAGGGCTGAGGCATGCGCACGCAATGCGCTGCGCAATTTCTGCATTGGCACGGATAGAAGAATGACCTGACTTTCGGCGGCCAGATCAATGTCCGAGGTCACCGTAATCGCCTTGGGCAGGGTCACATTCGGCAAGCGCGCGCTGTTTTCGCGCTGGTTTTGCATTATCTGGGCCTGTTCCCGATCCCGCGCCCACAGAGTGACGGGGCCTTTCCCGGCCAGCGAAATCGCCAGAGCAGTTCCAAACGCCCCTGATCCCAGAACCGACACACTCATGCTTTGGCTCCTTTTTTGCCGCTGCCCAACATGGCCGGGCTGGTTTGATCCAGAGGCCAACGCGGACGCGCGGTCAGGGTCAGATCATCGCGGGCACCGGTGCGAAACCGCTCGATCCCGGCATAGGCGATCATGGCGGCATTGTCGGTGCATAAGGCTAAGGGAGGGGCGGTAAATCTGGCGCCCTTTTCGGCACAAACAGTCTCTAACGCAGTGCGAATGGCCGTATTTGCGGCAACGCCACCCGCAACAGACACCACGGCCTCTGCAGGCGCTTCCGATAGGTACAGGTCAATCGCGCGGCGGGTTTTCTCGGCCAAAGTGTCCACGATGGCCTGTTGGAATCCGGCGCAAAGATCGGCCCGGTCCTGCCGCGTCAGCCCCCCTTTTTCGGCCACGATCTGGTCACGCATCCGCATCAACGCGGTCTTGAGCCCGGAAAAGGACAAATCGCATCCCGGACGATCCAGAAGCGGCCGGGGAAACCGGAACCGTTTGGGGTCGCCTGTGCGGGCCTCTGCCTCGACCGAGGGGCCGCCGGGTTGCGGCAGTCCCAGCAGGCGGGCGGTTTTGTCAAAGGCCTCGCCCGGGGCATCGTCGATGGTGCCACCAAGGCGGGTGAAATTCTCAGGCCCATGAGCAATCAGGTATTGGCAGTGTCCGCCCGAGACCAGCAGCATCAGGTAGGGAAACGCGATCCCGTCCGTCAGGCGTGGCGTCAGCGCGTGACCGGCCAGATGGTTGACTCCGATCAATGGCAGGCCCGTGGCGGCACTGATCCCTTTGGCGCACATGACGCCTGACATAACCCCCCCAATCAGGCCGGGACCGGCGGTGACCGCGATGGCGTCCATGTCGGCAAGGCCCAAACCTGCGGCCTCTAACGCCTGCATCACACAGATATCCAGCTTTTCCGCATGGGCGCGGGCGGCAATCTCAGGCACCACGCCACCAAATGCGCTGTGCAATTCGGTCTGGCCATAGACAACCGAGGACAGCACCTCGGCGGCTGTATCATCGGATTGGCGCACGACTGCGGCGGCCGTGTCATCACAGCTGCTTTCCAACCCGAGGACAGTAAGTGTTTGCACCATTGGCCTGATCCGTTACACCTTGGTTGCCAAGCGGGGTATCACCCTGCGCGGATGCAAACAATCCCAAGGCCGAAGGCGCCAACTGTTGTATTTGTTGATGACCCGCCCGCGCGCTGCGTCTGAAAGGTTCGTCGCGCAGTTGCCAACCCGCATCAGAAGCCGGGTAGAGGTTATCCATTCGCCGATCCTGGAAATAAAACCTTTGGCGGTGCAAGTGCATGCGGATGAAGCAAAGGGGCTGATCTTTACTTCGGCCAACGCCGTAAATGCGGCGATGTCTTTAGATGTATCTCGAAAGATGCCGGCCTTTTGTGTGGGTCCTGTTACCACCGGAACGGCCAAAGGCGCTGGCTGGGATGCCCGGATGGTGGGTGCTACCGCCGAAGAGCTGATTGCAAACCTGCTAAAGCACCGGCCCCAAAGCCCGCTGCTTCATCTTCGGGGGGAGCACAGCCGGGGTAACATTGCTGAACGGTTGACCGAATCCGGTCTGGCTGTGCGTGAACAACCTGTCTATAAACAGCACCTGTTACCGCTCACAGATCGGGCAGGCGCCGTTGCTGAGGGCAATGAACCGGTGATTGCCCCCATATTTTCACCCAGAACAGCGCGACAATTTGCCGACATCTGGGTGGGTTCGGCACCACTTTGGCTGGCTGCAATCAGCGAGGCCACGGCTGAACCCCTTTATTCCTTGGATTATGTCCGCCTGAAGATTGCCAAAGAGCCGACACCGAAGAAAATGCGGAAAGCCGTTAAAAAGCTTGTGAAACATGCGATGCGGGTTGAGGGCGGCGAGGCCACAGATTAACTTAGTCTGGTTAGTTGTTCAGGTTGTTTTGGATTCGAAAAGGGGAACATTGCGGTGGCTGGTAAGAAGAAAACCGATCAAAAGCCGGAAGATGACCCCAAGGCTGACGCAGTCGAGGACATTGTCCAGATCCCGGATGAGGCACCTGTTGACGATGCTGACCCCGTAGAAGAAACGCCTTCCGAAGCCGAAGCCGAAGCCGAAGCCGAAGCCGAAGCCGAAGCCGAAGCCGAAGCCGAAGCCGAAGCCGAAGCCGAAGCCGAA
>NZ_JBXWPG010000008.1:0-189228 GCF_059611285.1 Ruegeria sp. CDSA236 | reverse complement strand
GAACAGGCATCTCCCAGCCCGCAAAATCAACCAACTTCCCACCCAACTCAACATGCAAACCATACAAAGGCGTGCGCCTAATATCCGTCATAAATAAATCCTTTCCCAAGCCAGTTTTCCGAGGTCATCGAATAGCTTGCAACGATGAATTTGCAGGACAGTCTGATATCACCAAGGTTCCTGTGGACGGTCTTGCGAGTCAACAACAATACCGCCCGGCCAGATTCGGGGGTGAGCGAGAATAATTTCCAAACCGCAACGAACGGCTCTGGCCCCGGACCTAGACCTGTCCTAAGACTTGCCACGCAAGAGGGACCGACATGTCACATATCACACTGGTGCGTCACGGGCAGGCCAACACCACCGCGCGCGACGAAAAGAACTATGACAAGCTCAGCGATTTGGGACATCAGCAGGCCCGCTGGCTGGGGGCGCATTTGCAGGACACACGCAGCCATTTTCCCCGGGTCTATTGCGGCACCCTGATCCGCCACGCCGAGACCACCGCCAGCATGGGGCTGACTGATCCGATCCGCGATCCGCGGCTGAACGAGATCGAGTATTTCACCATCGCGCAGCTGTTCGAGGAACAGCACGGCGTGAAAGTGCCCACTGATCGCGAAGGTTTTGTCGAGCATCTGCCCCGCACCTTTGCCGCCTGGGCCGATGGCGCCATCAAAAACACACCGGAAACCTTCGAGGAATTCGAAACCCGGGTGCGCGACGCGCTGACCGATATCGGAACCGAAGGCGGCCCTGCCATCGTTGTGACCTCGGGCGGGTTGATTTCGATGGTTGTCCGGCAGGCGATGGGGCTGGATATCCCGGCCATGGCGCGGGTGGCTCTTGCCATCATGAACACGTCAATGCACCGTTTATACCCGATAGGTACACAGCTCAGCCCGGTTCTGTTCAATGCCGTTCCGCATCTGGAAGCACCAGACCGGCAGTTTGCACAGACCCACTTGTAACCCCAAACCAGAGGCTTTGTGATGCAACTTTACTATGCCCCTCGCACGATTTCGGTCGCCGTTGCGATTGCACTGGAAGAGGCCGGGCTGGACTATGAAGCGATCCAACTGGACTTTGCCGGTGGAGAGCAAACCAAATCCGCCTACAAGCAGATCAACCCAAAAGGCCGGGTTCCGGCGCTGGTGGTAGACGGTGGGATTTTGACCGAAACCGGGGCACTTTTGGAGTTCATCGCAGCAATGGCTCCGAAGGCCGGGCTGGTGCCTGCGGACCCGATCATGGCCGCCCGGATGCGCGAGGTGATGTATTACCTTGCCTCGACCATGCATGTGAACCACGCCCATAAGCTGCGCGGCGCGCGGTGGGCCGACAAGAAATCCAGCTGGAAGGATATGACGGCAAAAGTCGCGCAGACCATGGCAGCGTCCTGCGACTATATCTGTTCGAACGGTCTGCGTGGACCGTTTGTGCTGGGCGAGGCGTTCTCGCTGGCCGATGCCTATTTGTATGTGGTTTGCAGTTGGTTGGAAGGCGACGGCGTCGACGTTGCAACCTACCCCAAGATCGTCGCCTTTCGTGAGGCGGCAGAGGCGCGCGCTTCACTGAAAGCCGTGCGTGCCGCCGGAATGCTCTGATAAAGGGGACAAAATATGACGCATCTATGGGTCCGGGCCGAACAGCGCCCGAACGAAGAACGGGTCGGGCTGACCCCTGAAGGCGCTTTGGCGTTGATCGCTGCTGGCATCCGCGTAACGGTCGAGGTAAGCCATGTTCGCGCCATCCCCATCGACGGTTACAAGGCTGCTGGCTGCGAGATCGCGCCCGAGAATTCCTGGCCAGATGCACCTAAGGACGCGATCATCTTTGGCCTCAAGGAACTGCCCGAGGATGGCACGCCCCTGCCTCACCGCCACATCATGTTCGGCCATGCCTATAAGGGTCAGCATTCCGGCCGGGCGCTGCTAGAACGGTTCAAGGCCGGGGGCGGAACGCTGTATGATCTGGAATATCTAGTCGACGAAAACGACCGCCGAGTCGCCGCCTTTGGCTATTGGGCCGGCTATGCCGGGGCTGCGGTGACACTCAAGACTTGGGCCGCGCAGCAGCGGGGCGCGGAATGCCCTCCGGTTGGTGTCTATCCCAGCAAGGACGCGTTGAATTCCGAGCTTCTGGCTGAACTAGATGCCATCGTGGCCAATAGACCAAGGGCCATCGTCATCGGTGCTCTTGGCCGCGTGGGTACCGGCGCCAGCGACCTTTGCACGGCGATGGGTGTCAGTGTCACCAAGTGGGACATGGCCGAAACCGCCAGCGGCGGGCCGTTCCCTGAAATCCTCGACCACGACCTGTTCCTGAACTGTATCTTCGCGCGCCCAGGTACGCCGATTTTTGTCCCGCAAAAGGCACTGGCCGCTGACCGCAAGCTGACCGCCATCGGCGATGTCGCCTGTGACCCTGACAGCGATTATAACCCTGTTCCGGTTTATGACCGAGCAACCACTTGGGACGCACCTGCCCTGCGCGTGGCGACCAATCCGGTTCTTGATGTAGTTGCAATCGACAATCTGCCGTCGATGCTACCGGTCGAAAGCTCGGAAGATTATGCAGCACAGCTTTTGCCTTCTCTGCTGACCTTGACCGATCTGGACAGCGGCGTCTGGGGCCGGGCCCGCGAGACGTTCGACAACCATGTCTAGGAGTAGCCACGCATGGAACACCTGATCGGAGGCGCGGCAGCAGTTCTAGGCACTGTATGTTGGCTTCCTCAAACCCTAAAGACCTGGCGCTCCCGCGAGACCAAGGATCTGTCTATGCCGGCGAACCTGTTGATTCTGGCCACGTTGAGCATGTGGCTGATTTACGGAGTGATGATTGCGGCATGGCCGCTGATATTGGGTAATGTGATCTCGATCCTGCTTGTCAGCGCGATCGTGATTGCAAAACTGAGGTTTGGCTGAACAGCCGTAAAGGAGTTTTCACATGACGATTCACTGGTGTGGCACCGGCCTGTCGGCCATTCCCGGCTTACGCCGCCTGATCGAAGGCGGGCAAAAGGTCACAGTCTGGAACCGGACAATCGAAAAGGCCAAGGCCGAAGTTGGTGATCTGACCAGCGATATCCGCGTTTTTGATATCGACGCCTTGGCGGCGGTGCTGGAACAGGGCGATGTCATCGTTTCGATGTTGCCCGGCGATTGGCACGTGCCCTTGGCCGAGCTTGCAATCGCGAAACAGGCGAATTTCGTCTCATCCTCCTATATCGCCCCCGAGATGCGCGCGTTGGACGGCGCGGCCCGCGAAGCCGGGGTGGCGCTGGTCAACGAGGTCGGGCTGGACCCGGGCATCGATCACCTGATGGCTCATGCACTGATCGACGACTATCGCGCTTCGGACGCCTTCGACCCGCAGAACCACCTGAGTTTCATCTCTTATTGCGGTGGTATCCCCAAGCATCCGAACCCGTTCCGGTACAAGTTCAGCTGGTCACCGCTGGGTGTGCTCAAGGCGTTGCGTTCACCATCGAAATCAATTCGCAATTATGCTCCGCTGGACGTGGCGCGCCCATGGGATGCGATTACCAGCTATATCGCACCCCTGCCCACACCCGAAAGCTTTGAGGTCTACCCGAACCGCGACTCGATCCCGTTCATGGCGCAGTACCATTTCGAGGATCACTGGCCGGTCAAGGAATTCGTCCGCGGTACCCTGCGCCTGAACGGTTGGGCCGGCGCCTGGTCGGGTGTGTTTTCCGAAATCGAAACCCTGTCCGGGCCCGAAGGCGATGCACGCCTGAAGGAGATGTCGGACCAGTTCTGGGCCGAAAACGCCTATGACGAGGGTGAGCCGGACCGTGTGGTTCTGTGTGTGGGCCTGAAGGCGGAAAAAGACGGCGTTCCGGTCTGGCACAAAACCTATGTGATGGATGCCTGGGGTGACGACCGCGGCACGGCGATGGCGCGGCTGGTCTCGGTCCCGGTTTCACTGGCTGTCGAAGCCGTCTTGAACCGCGCTATCCCGGCAGGCGTTCATGCGGCCCCCAATGATCCAAAGCTGGTGCAGAGTTGGATGGCTGAAATTGACCGGCTGGCGCAGCATCTGCAGGTGGTGGATCATGCGGGCTGAAAACTAAGCCCGCACCAACCTGGATTGGCCGGGTTGGTACATCAATTCAGATGCGTATACGCGAGATCGACAAGGTTTCTACGCAATTCCGGTCCAAACAAGTGTTCAGCTGCATAGCGGTGTTCTTCGGAGCCCTTATCCGAGCCCGAAAAGTAATATTCGCCACCCGAAACACACTCAAACATGGCGCTGTCTACTATCAACCTATTTGCATATTCTTTTGACGCAGTCTGTTCGAATCCGATTGCTGTGCCGAGGTAAACAACCTGCACCAGGACCTTTGCACGCCAATCACCTTGGTCGATCAGGTCATACGGCGTATCAAAACCAGCTCCGCTGTCAAAACCTGGATATTGCTCTGCAAACTGCAATGCAATGTCTTCGCAGCTAAGCTCAGCATAGCTCGCGCGTTTTTCAGGAAACAGAGGCGGGCAATCTGGGCCAGCAAGTCGGCAGGCCTCAAGGAACTTGCGGCGATCATATGCATTGTGTGGATCGGCATGTAACGCTTCGGAAAAGGCCAAAGCCGAGGGTCTATACTCCTTTGCCCGCAATCTGAAATAGCCAGCATAGCTCCAGGCCCACGGGCCCACTTTATGGTTGGCTATGGCGTCTTCAACCAGAGGCTCAACCTCTGACAACCGATCCATCCGGCGCAAGAGTTTGGCTTTTGTCTCTAGCGAATAGTCATTACCCGGGGCAATCTCCAGCGCGGCCTCAATTGCCTCCATCGCCGCTGGGTATTCTTCGGCGCGGGCGTGGGCCAGCGCCTTCCACTGCCACGGCACGCGGCTTTCAGGGTCTTCTGCAATAGCCAGATCAGCCTCGCTTTGGGCAGCCTCCCAGTCTCTATTCCACATATGTGCCCGCATCTTGTGTCGATGGATCAGCGACCGGGTTGACGGGTTATATGCCGCCCATATCAACAACGTATCACAGGCGGCCAACTTGTCTTCCAAGTCAGCCTTACTAAAGTTGCAGGTAGCCATCAGCTTTTTACGTTCTTGGCCTAGCACCAAAACCCCAGCGATTGCGATCAAGACAATACCCGTTAGAACACGGGCGAGCTTCGATTTTCTGTGTCGCAAAGAAGCTGGGGTATCGGATGTCATTCATTCAACCAAAAGTAGTTCACCCGAACCTAAATCAAACCTGGCTGAAATTGTCCACGACCATCCCTTTATCCGATTAAACCGCCAGACAAGAAGGTGTGGAAAACTCTGTCCTCGATCCGTTGCGCAATCGCCTACATCAGATCGTTTTCCACATCTTCCGCCGATACCCCCAGCGCATCCAAACCATTTTCCAGATGATCTGACATGTGCGGCGTGCCGATCAGGTAATCAGCGCAGGGGGTTGAGGCTTCGGCCCTTGCGGTGGCGATGGCTTCGACCAGATCCTCGGCGAAGAAGCTTTCACGCCCGATCCACATGATAGCCACCAGTTCGGCCTGTTCGTCCTCGCTCATGTGATCAATGAACGCGCGCAACTCGCCCTCGGCCCGATTCAGCTCGCGCCCCATCAGCGCAACCTGAGCAACTTTTCTTGCTGAAATTTCCAACATGACCCGACTCCTGTGTTCGCGGCTTTCGAATGAAACAACCACTAGGCAGAGCCCGAGTCTTTGATCTTGAACAAACGCGTTAGCGCAGGCGCACACGCGAAACCGGCTGATCCGGCACCGGTGCGGTTCTGAACGGGCGAAAGGTGGCTTTTTTCACCCAAAGTTTAAGTGCCTGCCAGATGATCAGCGCAAAGGTCCGCCGCGCACCAAATGGGCGGCGCAGCAGCGACCACAGGATCACCCGGTTGGTCAGCGGACGGCGTGTCCCGGTTAACGTCGCGATCAAACCGCCCTCGGGGCGGGCATAGTCGATCCACACGCCAACACGTTCGGGGCGATAGTCAAAACGGAAGGTGTAACTTCCTTCGATTTTCTGGAAGGGCGAGACATGCAGCAGCTTGTCAGCCACCATCCTGTCGGTTGCCTTGATGGGTGAAAAGCCGGGATTGTGGCACAGATAGCTGTGGCGCGTGCCAAAGGTGTTGGTCACCTCGGCCACCACCGCATTAAGCACATCCTGTCCATCAAAACAGAACCAGAAGCTGACCGGGTTGAACACATGCCCCAGAACCCGAGGCTGGGTCAGCAACATCAGGCGCGCCGGTTGCGCCACCTGCAACTGATCAAACCGCGCGCGCAGCCAGGCGGCACCGTCGCCCTGGCCCGGCTCACCCCCGTGATCCTGCGACCGCCAGTTGGCAAGATTGGCCCGGTTCACCGAAAATAGCGCCGGAGTGGTCAGATCGCGTTCAGGGTTCAGAAGAATGTAGTCGACCGAATAGCGGAAGGCGTTTTCGATCGCCCCCTTGCGCCCGTGAAAGGTATGGCCCGCAACATGATCAACGGTCTGTGTCATTCGATATGGTCCGACCCGCTTGTAACCGCCCGGAGGGGCGTGGTTTTCTGAAGGTTTCTGTTACTTAGAATACGGCATCCAGCCAGGATTGGATCAAAAATATCGCTTCAGAGTGATCCGGCTTGGGACACCAACCGTATTGTGGTTATGTTTACCGAGATAGACACCGTGACCTTGGACGAGCCGGCGGCTACACCCGCCGTCCTCAAGCCTTGGCGCACAAGAAAACGCATCAAGGGTAGACAGGTGAACGGAACACAAAGCAGTTGCGACACCAGGATTGAGTGGGTGGACCATGTCAGGCGCATTCGGGATGCGCAGGATCAGGCGGCTTTTGCCGAGCTGTTCCAGCATTTTGCGCCGCGGATCAAGGCGTTCCTGATGAAGTCGGGCTCGGACGCGACCATGTCCGAGGAATGTGCGCAAGAGGTGATGGCGACCTTGTGGCACAAGGCCCATCTGTTCGATCCGACCCGGGCAACGGTGGCCACATGGGTGTTCACCATCGCACGGAACAAACGCATCGACGCCCTGCGCAAGCAACGGCGCCCCGAACCGGAAGAACTGGGCTGGGGCCCCGAGTCCGAACCTGATCAGGACGACGTGATCGTCTTGCAACAAGAAACCGCGCAGCTGCGCACTGCCTTGAAGGCGTTGCCTGACGCGCAAAGAGACTTGATCGAAAAGGCCTATTTCGGAGACCTGAGTCACCGGGAAATTGCATCTCAGACTGGGTTGCCTCTGGGAACGATCAAATCAAGAATTAGGCTGGCGCTGGATCGCCTGCGCCACGCAATGAACTGAGACAGAGACGATGAGCAAACAGATTAAGCATCACCTGACGGAAGATCTGCTGATGGCATATGCCGCCGGCAGCCTGCCCGAAGCGTTCGATCTGATGGTCGCGACCCATCTGTCGCTGTGTGACCATTGCCGCGCGCAGGCTGAAAGCTTTGATGCGGTGGGCGGACAGATACTGGACGAGCTGCCCTATCCTGCCCAAATGCGCGACAGCGCGCTGGCTGCGACGATGGCGCTGATCGCCCAAGGCGCACCGACCCCCAAGCCCGTGAACAAGGGCTGCGCCGTCCTACCTGCCCCCCTGCAGGACTACGTCGGCGGCACTGTCAATGACATCCGATGGCGGCCCATCGGAATGGGCGTCAGACAAGCTATCTTGCCGACGAGCGGCGACGCTTCGGCACGTCTGCTGTTCATTCCGGCCGGAACCGCAGTTCCGGATCACAGCCATAACGGTATGGAATTGACCATGGTTCTGCAGGGTGCTTTCTCGGATGAGGTTGATCACTTTGCACGCGGCGATGTCGAGATTGCCGATGAAGATCTGCATCACACCCCGACCGCAGACATTACCGCAGATTGCATCTGTCTGGCCGTTACCGACGCGCCGCTAAAATTCACCAAGCTCATGCCCCGCTTGTTCCAGCCCTTCCTGCGTATCTGATCTCTGGGACCTGACGCGGTGTGCTGGCCAATTCCGGCCAATGTCGCATCGAACGGCTTGTCAGATTTCGTGCCGCGCCAGCGGTACAACGCCCGGCGTGTCGTCAGGTGCGATCTCTTCGAAATCGAAATTGTCCAGTCGCTGCGCCCGGCGCCCTGCCTTTTCAGCGCTGATCTTGATTTCCGAGATATCCTTGGCCGCCTGCCCGAAATGACGGTCCAGATTGGAAACCCGATCGCCCAGGCGATCTACATCCTTGTGCAGCAGACCCAGCTCTTTGCGGATAGCACCCGCCTGTTCCCGCATCCTTGCGTCCTTCAGGATCGCGCGCATCGTGTTCAGCGTTGCCATGCAGGTGGTGGGCGAGACGATCCAAACGCGTTTGGTAAAGCTCTCCTGCACCAATTCGGGAAACTTGGCGTGCAACTCGGCATAAACCGCTTCGGAAGGTAGGAACATCAACGCGCCATCGGCGGTTTCCCCGTCCAGAATGTATTTCTCGGAGATGTCGTTGATATGCTTGCGCACAGTTGTTCGGAACATCTGCACCGCCGCTTTCAGCTCCGTATCATTGGTCGATCCGATCAGCGCCTCATAGGCCTCCAACGGGAATTTGCTGTCGATCACAATGGGGCCGGGTGGGTTGGGCAGGTGGATCAGGCAATCCGCCCGACGCCCGTTCGACAAGGTTGCCTGCAGCTTGAAACTGTCCGAGGGCAACGCCTTGGAGACGATATCGTTCAACTGAATCTCTCCGAACGCACCGCGCGTCTGTTTGTTCGACAGAATATCCTGAAGCGACAGCACATCGCCCGACAGTTTGGTGATGTTATCCTGCGCCTTGTCGATGGCCGCCAGACGCTCCTGCAGCTGGGTCAGTGACGTCGCCGTCTGTTTCGACGAGCCGTGCAGCGATTCCTTCATCCGCTCCTGCATCTCGGCCAGCGCACGTGCGGATTTCATCGCGTTATCTGCCAGCCGATCGTTCATCTGCTGCTGCACCGAAGACAGGCGGGATTCAACCGTCTGGATCACCTGCAGCTGCGCATTGGCCTGCGTGTCCGAGACATGCTGCAGTCCACCGCGCAGCTGCTCTTGTCCTTGTCCCAACTGCTGAACATGCTGACCCAGATGCGCCATTTGCCGCGACAGTGGCTCGGCCATCCTGGCTGACCGGTTGGCCGCTCGCAAAGACAGGAACAGCAGCAACAGGATCAATGCCACCACCCCGCCAACGATCAGAATCACGGGGTCGTTCAATGCAAATTGGGTTCCTGCAATCTCGATCATATCGCCTCGGGTGTTCTTGTTTTATTCTTCATAGCCCGCGCACCCCGCGGGATCAACTGCGTCCGAACAATCGTTCGATATCGGCCAGTTTCAGTTCCACGTAGGTTGGCCGCCCGTGGTTGCATTGGCCGGAATGAGGCGTTGCCTCCATCTCGCGCAGCAGGGCATTCATTTCCTCGGCCCGCATTCGGCGGCCCGAGCGGATCGAACCGTGACAGGCGACACGGCTGAGGATCGCCTCAATCCGCGCCTGCACCATCTGGCTTTCACCCTGATCGGACAGCTCATCCAGAATATCCAGAATCATTGCGCGGGCGTTGACCTCACCCAGAATGGCCGGGGTTTCACGCACGGCAACCGCACCTCCGCCGAAGGGCTCGAGCGTCAGGCCAAGGCGCGAAAGGTCATCTGCCACCGCCATAAGTCGCGTGCAGTCGCCTTCAGACAACTCTACGATCTCGGGGATCAGCAGCGCCTGCGCCGCCACGCCGTTCGCCGCCATCTGGGCTTTCAGCTTTTCATAGACCAACCGCTCATGCGCGGCGTGCTGATCGACGATCACCATGCCATCAGCGGTCTGGGCGATGATGTAGTTTTCATGCACCTGCCCGCGCGCGGCTCCCAAAGGCAGGTCTTCGGTCGGCGCCTCGGAAGCGGGCTCCGCGACCGGCTCGACCACGCTGCCGCTGTAATCGCGGGTCAGTTCAGCAAAGCCCGGCGCCTGCGCCTGATAAGCCATCTGGCGCGCGGCGGGTGAGGGGCGATCCATCTGATACACCCGCGCCGGGGTGGAGTGAGACGGCTCGGGTCGCATCGCGCCAAGCGTCGCGTTTGCGACGGTCGAGGACGCCCGGTGCCCCGCTTCGGCCAGTGCGTGCCGCAGGGCCGAGACGATCAGCCCGCGTGCGACGCCGGGATCGCAGAACCGGACCTCGGATTTCGCGGGGTGCACGTTCACATCCACCAGCGTCGGATCACAGTCGATGAACAGAGCCGCCGCCGGATGCCGATCACGGCTGAGAAAGTCGAAATAGGCCGCCCGCAATGCACCGGTCAGCATCTTGTCACGCACAGGCCGTCCATTGACGAACAGGTACTGCGCCACCGCTGCGCCCCGAGAATAGGTCGGCAGAGCGGCATAGCCATACAGCCGGATACCCTCACGCGTGGCGTCAATTTGCAACGCGTTCTCGGCAAACTCGCGCCCGATCACGCGGGCCAGTCGGGCATGCAACGCGTTAAACAGATCACCATTCTCGCGGTCAGCACGGAAGGTTACGCGCCCCTCGCCGCCGCCCGAGACATCGCGCAGGGAAAAGGTGACCGAGGGCTCGGCCATGGCCAGACGTTTGACCGTATCGGCGATGGCCTGTGTCTCGGCGCGGTCGGTACGCATGAATTTCAGACGCGCAGGCGTGGCAAAGAACAGATCGCGCAACTCGACCACGGTACCCGCGCGCAGAGCCGCGGGTTTCACCGCGGACATTGTGCCACCAGCGACCTGAATCTGCGCCGCATCCGCCCCCGGAACACGACTGGTTATGGTCAAACGCCCGACCGCGCCCAGCGACGGCAACGCCTCACCGCGAAAGCCGAAAGTATGAATGTTCAGCAGATCCGACCCGTCGATTTTCGAGGTTGCGTGGCGGGACAAAGCCAACGGCAAGTCCGCCGCCGCAATACCACAGCCGTCATCGGTGACGCGAATCAGCGTCTTGCCCCCATCGGCGATCTCTATCGCAACCCGCGTGGCACCTGCATCAATGGCGTTCTCGATCAATTCCTTGACCGCAGAGGCCGGTCGCTCGACCACTTCGCCGGCTGCGATCCGGTTGATTGCAGCATCGTCCAACTGCCGAATTACCGGTCGAAACTCGTTGATATTGGGGTTTGCCTGCTCCATACCCCTAGACCTAGCACATGCGCACACGATTCTGCCACTGCTATGGTATTCAGATTTTGTGCAAGAGGGGGGCGTTCGGACAATCGCGCCGTGTCGGCCCGCAAGGCGACGACCTTGATCACGATTGCCCGAACAAGCCGGGGTGAGTGGTGGTCAGTTGCTTAACAATACAACAACCTTAGCACGATCTGCAGATTAAGGCTCATTAACTCTGGTCGTGCTGTTCGCGTTGGCAAAGTTCAGCCGAAATACGGCATCAGCCAACAGCAGGAATATGCCGGATCAAACAGTGCCTGGAGCACCCGCGCGGGTCCGGCAGGGGCCGAAAACAGCCGCAAGCGCCAGAATCACACCAGATACCGTTGCGATCATTCCGGCGGCACTCACGGCATCGCGGGCACCCAGCCATAATGGGCCATAACCCGCCAGAACATAGCCCATCACCGCCGAAACCACGGCAAATACAACGCTCCATGCGATTTGAGATTCCAATCGGTTGGTCATCAACCGCGCCGCAGCGGGGGGGCAGATGAACATGGCAATCACGATGATCGAGCCAACCGCGTCGAAGGATGCGACGGCAGCTATCGCCGCTGTGATCACCAGCGCAAACCCCAAAGGACCGGTCCGAATACCAACCGTGCTGGCAAAACCTTCGTCAAAGGTCGAAATCTTCAATGGTCGCCAGAATATCCAGGTAAACAGGGAAACCCCCGCAAGCGTCAGCGCGATACGCGGCAATTCCGGGGGCAACCCCGCAAGCGCGGCCGGGTTCCACAGCGAGACCCATCCCGTTGCGTCCAGCCAGATCAGACTTTCGAGATTGCCATACAGCGCGTGTTCCACATCCAGATGCACGGTCGAGGTGTCCGTCTGCTCCAACAAAAGAACACCCGCCGCAAATAGGGTAGTAAAGACCACGCCCATTGCCGCACCGGGTTCGATCTGACCCAGCCTGCGGATCGCTTCGATCATCACAACGGCAACCACGGCAGCACCCGCCGCGCCCAGCATCATCGGCCAGGTCGAGATCGCGCCGGTCAGCAGAAAGGCCACCACGATGCCCGGCAACACTACATGGCTGATGGCATCCCCGATCAGCGCCTGTTTGCGCAGAACCAGAAAGTTCCCCGGAAGGGCGCAGGCGATGGCGGCAAATGTCCCGATCAGCAGCGGTGTCAGTGACAGGGGAACGAATTCTTCGCCGCTCATGGTGCTATCCCCTGCGGGCCGCCGATCTGGCGGTCGATCTCGGTAATCTGGTCGCGGGTCAGCACGGTTTCGATATCGCGCAGCCCGTCATAAAGCGCCGCCGTTGCTTCGTGGGCCTGGTCCGTGCGAACGACCTCCCACCGCTTTTCGTCGCGCAGGGCTTTGGCGGCGCGGGCCTTGCCAGCCTCGGTTGCCACGCCGTCGGGGCGTGCCAACCCGGCCCGGCGCAACAAACGCAGGGTCAGCGGCTCATAGATTTTCTGCCCTTGTGCCAACGCAAGCAAGCCCTGCCGGATATGAACCCGACGCTGGAATTGCAGGTGCCGCAACACCGCCGCCAGAACACCGCGAACCGGCGCCAACAGCAACGACAGGACAAACACGGCAAAACTGACAAGAACGATAAGCGGACCCGTCGGCAGATTGGGAGCCGCCGCCGACAGTGCCGCACCGATATAACCCGAGACGCCCCCGATCAGACCCGCCAGCAACACTACTCTTTCGGACCGCTCAGTCCAAAACCGGGCTGTCACCGGCGGAATGATCAAAAGCGCAACGATCAGGATCAACCCGACAACTTTCAGGCCAACCACTGTGACGGCCATAACCAGACCCATCATTGCAAGGTCGATGCGATGCACCGGCAGGCCCCTGGCTGCTGCAAATTCAGGGTCAAAGGCCACGATCGTCATTGGACGGCGGATAATCATGACAAGCGCCAGCGTTGCCGCGCCTCCGATCGCAATGATCATCGCATCTGTCCAAAGCATTCCTGCGGTCGAGCCCAGCAGAAACCCTTCGAGCCCCGCCTGTCGGCCCACACCCATGGTCTGGATCACCGTCAGCAGCACAATGCCGAAACCAAAGAATACAGATAGGACCGCTCCGATCGCGGCATCCTCGGCCAGCCGCGTGTGCCGCGTCAGCCAGTTCATACACAAAAGGCCGATCCAAGCGGATATTGCCGACCCGACGAGCAGGCCGATCAGGTTTCTGCCGTCCCCACCGAGGGCCACAAGTACCATAAAGGCCAGACACACACCCGGCAATGTCGCATGGCTGATCGCATCGCTGACCAGTGCACGTTTGCGCAAGAACAGAAATGTGCCGGTTACCCCGGCGGAAATGCCCAGCAGGCTGGCGCCGATTGCGACCAGCGTGGCGTTATAGCCAAGCTGAAGGGTCAGAGCATCCCAATGCATGACTCACCCCAGCGCGCGTGAGATCTGGTCGATCTGCGCCGTAGCCAGACGGCCGCCATAGGCAGATTGCAATGTCTTGGCCGTAAAAGCCTCGGCCACGGGCCCCTCGGCGACTTTGCGCGTGTTGATCAGGAAAACATGGTCGAAATAGTCGGTGACGGTCGCCAGGTCATGATGCACCGCAACCACGGTCTTGCCCGCCTCTTTCAGCGATTTCAGGACGGAAATGATGGCCTTTTCCGTTGCCGCATCAACCCCGGCAAAAGGTTCGTCCAGCAGATACAGATCGGCGGCCTGCGCCAAGGCGCGCGCCAGAAAGACCCTCTGCTGCTGGCCGCCTGACAACTGGCCGATCTGCCGGTCGGCAAAGTCACGCATCCCTACACGGTGCAGACAATCCATCGCCTGCGCCTTATGCCGGGCGCGCACCCGTCCCAACAGCCCCAGTTCGCGCGACAAGCCCATCAGAACCACGTCAATCACGCGCGTCGGGAAGTCCCAGTCCACGCTGGCCCGCTGCGGCACATATGCGATCCGGGACCGCTGTCGATCCAGCCGATCGCCAAACACCGTCACCTGACCGGACAGGGGTGAGACAATCCCCAAAGCCGCCTTCAACAGGGTCGATTTACCTGCACCGTTTGGCCCGATGATCGCTGTCATGGCACCCGGTTGCACGGTCATATCAACCGAGAAAACCGCCGGCTTCTGCCCGTACGAGACGGTCAGGCCACGAATGGCCAGCGGACTTTCTCCAATGTCGTTTTCCGAAAGGGGGATGCCCTGATGTGCCGCCAGTTCCAGCATCTCTTAAAACCCCGCCGACAGATTGCCGCTCATGCCGGTTTTGGGAATATCAGCCCCCAGAGCGCCTGCAATTACAGTGATATTGTGATCCAGCATCCCGATGTAGGTACCCTCATAGGTGCCGGGCTCGCCCATCGCGTCCGAATAAAGCTGTCCACCGACTTCGACCTGATGTCCCCTGGCCGCTGCGCCCTCGATCAGTGCACGCATCGACCGATCCGAGACCGAGCTTTCCACGAAAACTGCCGTCAGTTGCCGGTCAACCAGCGTATCGACCAATTCGCTAATCCGGTTCAATCCCGCCTCGGATTGGGTTGAAATGCCCTGAATTCCAAGCACATCGTACCCGTATTCAGCACCGAAATACCCAAAGGCATCATGTGCCGTCACCAGAACACGGTTGTTTTCCGGGACCGCTGCAAGCACTTGCTTGCCATAAGCCTCCAGTTCCGCGATCTGCGCAAGAAAGGCCTCTGCGTTTGCCGCAAAGGTGTCCGCGGCCTCGGGGCGCGCTTGTGTCAGGGCTTTTTGCACCTCGACCACGACATCGCGCCACAGGGCCGGGCTCATCCAAAGATGGGGATCGTATTTGTCAGCATAATTGTCATGCGCGTGCAGCTTTGACTTATCAACGCCTTCGGCTACCGCAACGACCATGCGTTTACGCCCTAGGTCATGGAAGAACTCTTCCATCTGCGCCTCAAGATACAGACCATGCCACAGGATCAGATCGGACCTGGTCATAGCGACGATATCACTGCGGGTCTGACGATAGGCATGCGGGTCGACGCCGGGGCCCATAAGGCCCTTCACCTCGACCTGATCACCTCCGACCTGACGGGCGGCATCGGCAATCATACCGGTCGTGGCCACCACTTTCAGCGGCGCATCGGCCCAGGCCGAGAATGGGAATACAGCGGCGAATGCCAGCGCTGCAAGGAAACTACGACGAATCATGTCAGGCCCCAGAATTGGTATCTTGCTAAGATGAATATGAGAACCGCTCGCAACTAAGTCAATGCTATTGAGAATTATTCGCAAGAAAACGCCTATTTTGTCCATTTGGTCAAAAAATTTACCCTTCCAATGCCGGATGGCCTTCCATTTGCATCTTACCCGTGCGAATTTGGTACAAACCTCCCAAAGGATGTGAAAATGGAAACGCAGAGCTCAGAAAGCCCCGTGCGCACCGCGCATCTGCCGCAAGTGACCGAGCCCCGGAACCCTGGAATGGAGCTTGATCTGGATTGGGTGCGGGCCGTACAGGTCAATACCTCGGCCGTTGAGCGCCGCGCCGCCACCCTGCCGGGTCGGCGCTCGGTGAAAAAGGACTACCAGGCGGCGTGGCTGCTCAAGGCGATCACCATGATCGACCTGACCACCCTATCGGGAGACGATACCGTCGGCCGTGTCCGGCGCCTGTGCGCCAAAGCGCGGCAACCCGTTGCTTCTGCAACACTTCAGGCGTTGGACATGCCACCGATCACCACCGGCGCGGTCTGTGTCTATCACGACATGATCGAAACCGCTGTGGATGCGCTGAAGGGCACCGGGATTCCGGTGGCCGCCGTATCGACCGGATTCCCTGCAGGCTTGTCCCCGTTCCACCTGCGCGTGGCCGAGATCGAAGAAAGCGTCAAAGCCGGAGCCGAGGAAATCGACATCGTAATCTCTCGGCGTCATGTGCTGTCGGGCGACTGGCAGGCCTTGTATGACGAGATGAAAGCGTTCCGCGTGGCTTGTGGCGACGCGCATGTCAAAGCCATCCTTGCAACCGGCGAACTGGGCAGCCTACGCAACGTGGCGCGCGCCTCGCTGGTCTGCATGATGGCGGGGGCGGATTTCATCAAGACTTCGACCGGTAAGGAAAGCGTCAACGCCACGCTGCCCGTGTCGCTGGTGATGATCCGGGCGATCCGCGATTACTATGACCGCACCGGGTATCGTGTCGGATATAAACCCGCAGGCGGGATTTCCAAAGCCAAGGACGCACTAGTTTACCTGTCGCTGATCAAGGATGAGTTGGGCGACCGTTGGCTGGAGCCGGACCTGTTTCGCTTTGGCGCGTCGTCGCTGTTGGGCGATATCGAACGGCAGCTAGAACATTTCTTAACGGGTGCTTATTCCGCCGGTTACAGGCACTCGATGGGCTGAGGACGAAAACAATGACAGTCAAAGAGATTTTCGAGACCATGGATTACGGCCCTGCCCCCGAAAGCTCAGCCGAAGCGCTGGCCTGGCTGGTCGATCAGGGTGACAAATTTGGTCACTATATCGACGGGGCCTTCACCAAACCGGGCAAGGGGTTCGACAGCCGCAACCCGGCGACCGGAGAGGTTTTGGCCAAGCTGACCCAAGCCAAGCAAGCCGATGTCGACGCCGCCGTATCCGCCGCCCGCAAGGCGCAGCCAAAATGGGAGAAGATGGGCGGTGCGGGTCGTGCGCGCTACCTCTATGCCATCGCGCGCCTGCTGCAAAAGCACTCGCGCCTGTTTGCAGTGCTGGAAAGCTTGGATAACGGCAAGCCGATCCGTGAATCGCGCGACATCGACATCCCTCTGGTACAGCGCCACTTTTACTACCACGCCGGCATGGCGCAGTTGATGGAAAGCGAACTACCCAACGCCGAAGCGCTGGGAGTGTGTGGACAAATCGTTCCTTGGAACTTCCCGCTGCTGATGCTGGCTTGGAAGATTGCTCCGGCGCTGGCCATGGGTAACACGGTCGTTCTGAAACCTGCCGAATATACCTCTCTGACCGCGCTGCTGTTTGCCGATATCTGCTCACAGGCCGGGCTGCCCAAGGGTGTGGTCAACATCGTCACGGGCGATGGCGCGGTGGGTGAGATGATCGTGGCCTCGGACGTGGACAAGATCGCCTTTACCGGCTCAACCGCAGTGGGGCGGCGCATCCGTGAGGCGACCGCCGGTTCGGGTAAGGCGCTGACTTTGGAGCTGGGCGGCAAGTCCGCCTATATCGTCTTTGACGACGCCGATATCGATTCCGCCATCGAAGGGCTGGTCGACGCGATCTGGTTCAATCAGGGTCAGGTTTGTTGCGCGGGTTCGCGTCTGTTGGTTCAGGAAGGCATCGCCGATCGGTTCCACGAGAAACTGCGTACCCGAATGGACACTCTGCGCATCGGTGATCCATTGGACAAATGCATCGACGTGGGTGCTGTGGTCGACCCGGTCCAGTTGCAGACCATCAAGAGCATGGTCGACAGCAACACCGCGGGTCACGTTTATCAGGCGGCCGGCGCGCTGCCCGAAAATGGCTGTTTCTACCCGCCAACGCTGATCTCGGGCCTCGAAACCTCCGATCAGCTGATGCAGGAGGAAATTTTTGGCCCGGTGCTGGTGTCTTCGACCTTCCGTACGCCGGAAGAGGCGGTTGAGCTGGCCAACAACACCCGTTACGGGCTGGCGGCGACGGTATGGACCGAGAACGTGAACCTTGCACTGGATATCGCACCGAAGCTGGTCGCGGGCGTTGTCTGGGTGAATGCCACCAATCTGTTCGATGCCGCAGCCGGGTTCGGCGGTGTGCGCGAAAGCGGCTTTGGCCGCGAAGGTGGCTGGGAAGGTCTGACCGCTTACACCAAGCATAAAGGCAAAGGCAAGCCATTGGCCAAGGCCGAGGCAGCGATGGGCGAAGGTGCCCCGGTCGATCCGATTGACCGTACTGCCAAAATGTATGTCGGCGGCAAACAGGCCCGTCCTGACAGCGGATATTCGAAACCCGTCTGGGGCAAGTCTGGACTGCTGGGCCATGTGGGTCTGGCCAACCGCAAAGACGTCCGCAACGCGGTCGAGGCCGCAGCGGGGGCCAAGGGTTGGTCCAAGACCACCGGCCATCTGCGGGCACAGATTCTGTATTACATCGGCGAAAACCTCTCGGCCCGCGCGGGTGAATTCGCTGCGCGCCTTGATGCCATGACCGGCAGGAAAGACGGTGCGAAAGAGGTCGAAGCCGCGATCCAGCGCCTGTTCACCGCCGCTGCCTGGGCCGACAAGTATGACGGCCAGGTGCACGGCGTTCCGATCCGGGGCGTGGCCATTGCCATGAAAGAACCTGTCGGCGTGATCGGCGCGCTCTGTGCTGACGAGGCGCCGCTGCTGGGTCTGGTCTCGGCCATGGCGCCTGCGGTTGCGATGGGCAACCGGGTGGTTCTTGCGGCAAGCGAGCCTTACCCGCTGGCGGCGACGGATTTCTACCAAATCCTCGAAACCTCGGACGTGCCCGCTGGCGTGGTCAACATCCTGACTGGCAGCCACACGGAACTGGCGAAGCCGCTGGCTTCGCATCTGAATGTGGATGCGATCTGGTCATTCTCGTCTACCGATCTGTCGGCCGAGATCGAGCGGGCTTCGGCCGGGAACCTGAAACGGAGTTGGGTTAATAACGCCATGGCAACCGACTGGCACGAGGATCAGACTCGCCGCTTCCTGCAGGCTGCGACCGAGGTTAAAAACATCTGGGTGCCCTACGGCGAGTAGGGCCCCAGCCCCGGAAAACCCAGGGGTTCAAACAGTTTGTCCGGGTACAGATGGCGCGCTGCTGCATAGAGTGATCATTGAATGAACATAACGATGATTAACATGTGACATTGTTCATATACAGCGCCGCCACTATCCCTCAGCTTGGACCCAGTCTTAACAAGGTTGGATCGGTCCATGCTGAGTTTTCCATACGAGTTTCCTGAACTGGTACAGGTCGCCACGATGATCGGCGTCTTTGGCGCGGGCCTCTACATCACCAGCTATTTTCTGCTGCAGATGGGGATCATCCGGGGCAACGGTAGCCTCTACCCCCTGCTTGTGATCGCCGCAGCCGGATGTGTTCTGTTCAGCATGTCGGAAGAATTCAACCTCGCGGGCTCGATCATTCAGCTGGCCTATATCTCGATCTCGATCCTGGGCCTGCTGCGCGGGTTTCTGTCCCGGCATCTGCTTCGGTTTTCAGATGACGAACGTCAGTTCATTGCCCTGCACCTTGAATCGCTGAAACCCCACCAAGCCCGGAAACTGTTGAACACCGCCGCCGTCAAGACCTATGAAAACGGTGACATCCTGATCGAAGAAGGCAAGACAACCGACTTTTTGGGCTTTGTCTTAAAGGGGCGGACCACGATCCTGAAAAACGGCCGGGTCATCAACCAATGTGGAGAAGATGAGATTTTGGGAGAGCTGACCTTTGGCCTTGGGCTGCCTGCCACAGCCACGGTAATAGCCACCGAACCCACCAAATGCCTGGTCTTCGACAATATCAGCCTGATGCGCTTGCTGCGGCGGAGCCGCCATATCGACGATGCATTGAAAGCAGCGCATTTCCGACATACACGGCAAAAGCTGTTGAACAGCAACAAGCACACGCTGCAGGCCCAGAGAAGACCTGCAGCGGCCTAAGGGTCAGCCGTCCAGACCTTCGGGTTTGCCAACGATGGTAAAGTGTAAACCATCTGGGTCCAGCAGTTCGGAGGCCACCCGGTTCACATCCTCAAGCGTCACTGCATTCACCTTGTCATTGCGTGTGGCGATATAGTCGATAGACAAATCCTCCATCTGCATACCCACCATGATCCCAGCGATCTGGCTGTTGCCATCAAAGCGCAGCGGATAGGCACCGGTCAGATAGGTCTTGGCGTCGTCCAACTCCTTCTGAGTGACCCCTTCGGATGCGGCGCGCGCCCATTCGTTGCGGATCACATCAACGGCTTCGGCGATACGGTCATTGGCCGAGGACACCGACCCAAGATACACAGAGGCCAGATCCTTTGGCACCAGATAGGTCGCCACGCCATAGGTCAGACCGCGTTTTTCGCGCACTTCCTGCATCAGGCGGCTTTCGAAACCCCCGCCGCCAAGAATATGGTTCAACAGATAGGCGGAAAAGAAATCCGGGTCGTCGCGGTCGATCCCGGCATGGCCGAACAGAGCCACCGATTGCGGCGTATCGAACTCGATCACGCTCACTCCGCCAGTGATCGTCACATTGGCCCGCTTAGGGATCGGTTTGCCGGTATCCGGCAGATCAAGCAAGAGCTCGTCCAGCACCGCGCCCAGTTCCTCTGGGGTGATATCGCCGACCGCGCCTACATACAGACGATCCTTGGTAAACACGTTCTCATATGCCGTGACCACATCATCGCGGGTCAAGGCGCTGACACTCTCGATCGTGCCCTTGCCTTCGGAGCCGTAGGGATGATCGCCATAGGCCATTTCCGCAAAGCTGCGCCCGGCAATGTCACTGGGGCTGGTCTGATCTGACCGCAGACCCGACAGAACCTGAGCGCGAACACGGTCTACTGCATCCTGATCGAAACGCGGTTCGTGAATCGTGGTCCGCAGCAGGTCAATCACCTCATCCCTGTTTTCGGTCAGAAACTGTGCCGAGATCGACACTGAATCGTCTGAGGCGCTATACCCGAACGACGCGGCCAGAGATTCCAGCTCGCGCGCATAGGTACGGGCATCCATTTCGCCAGCGCCTTCTTCGATCAGGCCGCTCATCAGATACACCGCGCCGCGCTTTGTCGGGTCGTCCAGCGACGTGCCACCGCGGAACCGCAGCTCCAGGGCGGTGAAGGGGATCGAGTGATCCTCGACCAACCATGCGGTGATGCCACCCGGCGAGGTGACTTCTTCAATCTCGATCTCGGCCCATGCAGGAACTGCGATGACCAAAGCAATCAGAGTTACAAATATCCGCTTCATTGCGTTACCTCATCGTCTCGCATCAGCCAGCCCGTGACCGAGGTTTCAGGCTGCAGCACCTCGCGCGCGGCGGCGATGATCTGATCACCGGTCACCGCCTGCAGGACATCAGGCCAAGCCTGTACATCTTCGACCGTCAGCCCGCTGGTCAGGGCACGGCCATAGCGATTGCCGATCCCGTCCACATTGTCACGCGCATAGGTCTGCGCGGCGCGCAGCTGCATCTTGATCCGATCCAGATCCTCTTCGTTCACACCTTCGGCGATGAAATCGGTCACGGCCTGATCCATCGCATCCTCGGCCTCTTGCAGCGACACGCCTTCGGCCGGAACAACCAGCAGATCAAATGTGGTATCGTCAAGCGACACGCCTCGGTAGAACGCACCGGTATAGACGACCTTTTGCTGCTCGAACTGCAGTTTTTCATTCAGGTACGACGTCGTGCTGCCTCCCAGTAATTCAGCCAGAAGGAACAGGGCGGCGGCTTTTTCCTGCGCACCTGCGTCCCGTTCGGGTGCAAGATAGCTGCGCTGAACATAGGGCTGCGATACGCGCGCATCCTTAAAGGTCAGACGGCGTTCAGCGGTTTGTGGCGGCTCCTGTGATCGCACCCGTTCGGGCAGGTCCGGGTTTGCCGGGATTACCCCGTAATATTGCTCGGCCAGGGATTTGACCTCGTCTGGCTCAACATCGCCGGTCACCACCAGGATGGCGTTATTTGGCGAATAGTGGATCTGATAGAAGGACAGTGCATCGTCCAGGTCCAGCGTTTCCATCTCATGTTTCCAACCGATAACGGGGACACCATAGCGGTGGTTGAGGTATTGCGCCGCGCTGACCTGTTCACCGAACAGGGCGCGCGGGTTGTTTTCGGTACGCTGGTTACGCTCTTCCAGGATCACGTCGCGCTCGGTGGCGATGTCGTCATCGGACAGGCGGATATTGCGCATCCTGTCTGACTCCATCCGCATCATCAACTCAAGCCGGTCGGCAGCAACACGCTGAAAATAGGCGGTGTAATCATACGAGGTGAACGCGTTGTCATTGCCGCCATTGGCCGCGACGGTGGCAGAAAACTCGCCCGCCTCCAGCGTGTCGGTGGCCTTGAACAACAGGTGTTCCAGAAAATGCGCCACACCGGACGAACCAACCGGCTCATCCGCCGATCCGGCGCGATACCAGACCATGTGCTGCACGACTGGGGCGCGGTGATCCTCGATCACGACAACGTCCATACCGTTATCCAGCGTAAAGGTGGTGACCGCCTCGTGCCCATCTTCGGCAAAAACCGGGGTGGCGGCGATCAGAGCAGCCGACAGTGCCAGAGCCCGAACCATGGGGCATCCTCCGTTTCGTTTCTGGTGTTCAAACTACGGTGGTGCCGCGCGGGTTCAACCCCGATGACGGAAAGTTAAGAATTATTCATTGACCGGCGGCGCCGATGGCGTTTCGATCCCAGCGTTCCGCGCAGCCTGGGTTTGCTTGTTCGGGTCGATAGCCCAGCGACGGTAAACCTGCGAATATCGGTCTACGTTGAACAGCCGCAAACGGGTCCAGCGCCCCTGACGCTTGCGGAAATCCGCATCTTCTTGGTTGACGACCTGCCGTGTGTTTGACGGAACGCCATATCGGCTGGAGGCCGTGACAAGCGCGCCATCAGAGGCAGGCACAGCGGTATTTGGATTCGAAGCAGCCGGATTCCCGCCCAGCGCGGCAATAGCATCCCCTGTGGGATTGGCATCGGTCAGGTTTGTGCCACCCGGTGTCGGTGCGGGCAAGGAGTTGTAGTTCTCGGGCTGGGTCAGAGGTTTGACCGGCAAAATCGCAAACTCGTCCGGGCCCGGGCCCGGCGGCTCGAGGTGGCGCAGACCGATATCCGAACATCCCGCAACCGCAAGACTCAAAGTCACAACAAATATGGAACGCGGCAACCGCATGAAAGTCTCCAGCCTGTTTCAGGCGCTTTTATCGTATTTCCAAACCCGCGTCACGAGGGCTTTTTCCTATCAAACAGCACCAACCCGAACGCACCTGCGAATATGAATACATCGGCCAGATTGAACACATAGGGGTTGTCGAAACCACAGCAGGACATGTTCAGAAAATCCAGCACATATCCGTACAACACGCGGTCCACCACATTGCCAAGCGCACCGCCGATCAGCAGGCCGCCACAGACCAACATGAGCTTTGAGGGGGCCGAGCGCATCAACCAAATCAACACGCCCACTGAAATCACCAGTGAAACTCCGATCAGAGCCCAGC
The DNA here is from genome assembly GCF_059611285.1 of Ruegeria sp. CDSA236. Taxonomy (NCBI): domain Bacteria; kingdom Pseudomonadati; phylum Pseudomonadota; class Alphaproteobacteria; order Rhodobacterales; family Roseobacteraceae; genus Ruegeria; species Ruegeria sp. CDSA236. The sequence goes on along the minus strand of NZ_JBXWPG010000008.1, from coordinate 165,853 downwards.
GCGCGGCGTCGCCATTGCCCTGAAACAGGCCGAAATTGATGCCGCGATTCTCGCCATATCTGAACACCAGAAAGGGCGGTAGAACGCTGATCGGCCCTTCGGCCACGCGCATCACATGAACGACCAGGTACTTGCTGATCTGGTCGATCAGAAACGCGGTCAGCGCCGCCCAGAGGAGCAATCGGGCACGCATCAGTGACGGAAATGCCGCATGCCGGTAAAGACCATGGCCAGACCGGCCTCATTTGCGGCGGCGATCACGTCGTCATCCCGCATCGAGCCGCCAGGCTGAATCACGCAGGTGGCCCCGGCCTCTGCGGCCTCCATCAAACCGTCGGGAAAGGGGAAGAACGCGTCCGAAGCCACCGCTGAGCCGATGGTCAGCGGCTGTGGCAGGCCCAGAACATCGGCCATGCGCTCGGCCTTTTTGGCCGCGATCAGGGCCGAATCCACGCGGCTCATCTGGCCAGCGCCGACACCCACGGTCGCGCCGTCCTTAACATAGACGATGGCGTTGGATTTCACGTGCTTTGCCACCTTCCACGCAAACAGAAGGTCGCGCATCTGTTCATCCGTCGGGGCCTTCTTGGTGACAACCGTCAGGTCATCCATGCCGACGAATCCGTTATCCTTGTCTTGCACCAACAGACCGCCCGCGACCTGACGCACGGTTTTGCCACCAGCGGTCACATCCGGCAGGCCTTCGGTCGTCAGAAGGCGCAGGTTTTTCTTGGCGGCAAAGATCGCCTTGGCCTCATCCGAGGCGCCAGGTGCGATCACAACCTCGGTGAAAATCCCTGTGATCTCCTGCGCGGTTTCAGCGTCCAGCGGCTGATTCAGGGCCACGATCCCGCCAAAGGCCGAGGTACGGTCACAGTCGAACGCGGCCTTATAGGCGTCCAGCAGCGTGCCGCCTGTCGCAACGCCGCACGGGTTGGCATGTTTGATGATGGCACAGGCCGCACTCTTGACGGGATCGAATTCCGCAACAAGCTCAAACGCCGCATCAGTGTCGTTGATGTTGTTATAGCTCAGTTCCTTGCCCTGATGCTGAAGGGCGGTCGCCACACCGGGTCGGTTGGTACCGTCGGTATAGAATGCAGCGGTCTGATGGCTGTTCTCGCCATAGCGCAGTGTCTGTTTCAACTCGCCCGCAAAAGCGCGGCGTTTGGGGGCCTCAAGCAGCAGCGCATCGGCCATCCAGTTCGACACGGCGGTGTCGTAAGCAGCGGTGCGCGCATACGCCTTTTGGGCCAGCCATTGACGGAAACCATATGAGGTCTTGCCATAATTCTCGTCCAGCTGATCCAACAGCGACGAGTAATCCTCGACATCGACCACGACATTGACGAACGCGTGGTTCTTGGACGCGGCACGGATCATCGCTGGGCCGCCGATGTCGATATTCTCGATACATTCGTCATAGCCAGCGCCTTTAGCCACGGTCGCCTCGAACGGATAGAGGTTCACTACCAGCAGGTCGATCGCGTCGATGCCGTGTTCGTTCATCGCGGCGATATGGGTGTCATTGTCACGCAAGGCCAGCAAGCCGCCATGCACCATCGGGTGCAGCGTTTTGACCCGGCCATCCATCATCTCGGGGAAACCGGTGATCTCGCTGACATCCTTCACCTCCAACCCCGCATCGCGCAACGCTTTTGCTGTGCCGCCGGTCGACAACAGCTCGACCCCGCGGTCGGCCAGCGCCTTACCCAGCTCGATCAGCCCGGTCTTGTCGGATACGGAAAGCAACGCGCGGCGCACGGGGTGAAGATCGGTCATGGGTCCAAAGGTCCTTTTGGCGTCAGTCAAACTCGGGCTCGTCCCGATGCAAGTCGCGCACGGCAAAGGCTGTATCCTGCGCCTTGCTCAACGTCCACCGGATGCGCGTCGCATACTCCATTGCGCGGCCAGATAGAACGATCTGTTTTGTCGCGCGTGGCTTCAAACGGCCCTTTTCAAGATAAACACTTGGCTCGATTGACAATTTCCCCACACCATCATGGCGGAACACCCAAATCTCACCGCTTTTGAGCGCCATGGACACCGCCGCACCGCCCAAATCTATCGCCGCATCCACGTCCGGATGCAGATGGAACCGTATGTCAAAGCCGATACCAGTCAGGTTCGACGCATCCAGCGCCTTGTCAAATTGCCGCTTGGCCCTGTCACTTGTGGTAAGCAGAATATCTTCGCCGGTCAGCTCCCGCCCGTCAAAGCGCAGCTCGAACGTTCGGGCGTGGGTCAGGCCGAACACTTTGGTATAGCCATCGTGCCCGGCCATGAACCGGGTTCCCTCGAACGCGTCTTCGAACTCGACCGGAACATCCTTTGGCGCGTCGACCAGCCCTTCACGTTCCGTACCAGGAACAGCTGAGGTCAGACGCGCACTTGAAAAGCCGTCAAGACAAAGTGTCGAATGCGACGGCGTGGCGCGCCCGGCCCGACGCCATTCCAGCCCAAAGGTTTCCCCAGACCCACAATTCACAATCAGAGGTCGGCGGCCCGAGGTCAGCTCGAACGCCAAGGTCGACGCATGTGCGTTATATGACGCATCCCCTTTGGGCGGCGAACTGGCGTCAATTATCACACTGGTCCGTGCCGCATAGAGACGGGCAAATCCCATGGACAGGCCGTTCTCGCTCTGCGGTCTGACGCCGCTTTGCGCCAGAGCCTGATCCAGACGACCCTCGACCCCGCGCCCGCCCCCGTGGAAACGGGCCAGTGCACCATCCGAATGACGCAGATTACGCATGGTCGGGGCCATCCGTTTAATCGCATTCGCCTGCGCCCCAGGTGTACCCCGCCCCAAATCGCTAAGTGCTGCCGATGTCCAGGCGAGCAGCGTGAAGACTTCCAGCAGCTCCTCGGGGTTGCGCGTGGAGATACCACCTTTTTGATCTATCTGACTGTCACATTCCCGCGCCAGAGCGCGCAGGGCGGGCTCTGCCATCTGCTCAAGCCCTTCCAAAGCCAAACCAGCCTGCACCAGACCGGCTAGCGCCTCGAACCGGGGCAGGCCAGGCGTCGCAGCATGCCAGCGTTTCGACAGGAACCAGGCCTGCTGAGATAGCGAACTGAAAAAGACCTTGCTTTGTTGCTCATCCACACCGCGCAGCAAAAAGATCGCGTGATTGATCCAACGCATCACTCGCCGGCCTGTCAGATCAGGTGCCCAACCGGGCCCGTGCCCGCGCCCATGTGCTTCGATCCAGCCCCAGACCCAGCGTTGCGCCTTTTCGCGCGCCCGGATGTCGCCAACAGCCGCCAGATCATCCAGCCAGGCAAAACCGTGGCGTTCATCATCGAATCCGGTGCTGGGCGCGGTGACATCCCATAAGCCTGTATCCTGCGCCTCAACCAGATAGCCCGAGAACAGCAGGTTCCCAGCCACCAACTGACGCCCGCGCGCAAATGATCCAACCGTGCGTGGTTCCGGATCGCCCACAAATCCGGTAACGGCCTTGCGCCGCTGACTGAGCCGCGCATAAAGCCGGTTCTGAAACCGCGACCATCGGTTTGCCATGGTGTCCGAATTTGACATGACGCTCGTTACTCTGCCCCTTGCGCTCTGCTGGCGCCTGAGACCCAACGATAGACCGGAGCAATCGTCAAGTCATCGAAAAGCGTGCCTTTAGGTCGATTTCGTCAGACAGGCGATATAGAACCCGTCCATGCCGCCCGTGCCCGGCCAATAGTCAGGCCGCAGACGCAAACCGCCCTCTTCCGTGATCCAGCTGGTTTCGATCCCTGCGACCTGCAAAGCGGCCCGGTCCACCTGCATGTCCGGATACATCTGCAGCGCCTCTTCGACCTGCACCTCGCCCTCATCCGGCAGCAGGGAACAGGTGCAGTATACCAGCCGCCCGCCGGGTTTCAGCAAGGTCCAGGCATGGGCAAGCATCTGCGTTTGCAGCTCGATCAGTGCGCCGAATTCCGAACCATCCTTGGCAAAGGGCAGATCGGAATGGCGGCGGATCGTGCCGGTTGCAGAACAGGGCGCGTCCAGCAGGATGGCGTCATACTGGCCCTGGTGTTCCAGCGCGTCGCCTGCGATGACTTCGCCCTTCAGCCCGGTGCGCGTCAGGTTCTCGCGCACCCGTTCCAGCCGCGATTCCGAGATATCGAGTGCGGTTACATCCGCCCCCGCAGCCGCCAGCTGCAGCGTCTTGCCGCCGGGCGCGGCGCATAGGTCCAGAATTTTCTCTCCGGCCTTGGGTGCCAGAACACGGGCGGGCAGCGCGGCGGCGGCATCCTGAACCCACCAATCGCCGCGATCATATCCCGGCAGGGCCGAAACCTGCCCGGCATCCTTTATCCGCATTGATCCGGTCGGCAGTTCCTCACCCGGCGCAGTTGCCCCTGGCTTGACCGAAAGATCCAGCGGCGCGCCCTCGAAATGCGCCAGCTCCATGCCGGTCACGGCCTCGGCACCCCAGGCCATGATCAACGGATCGCGCAGCCACTCGGGTAGGCGAGGCACGCGCATTTTCGGCCAAGCCTCTGGCCCTTCCGCCGCGACCTTGCGCAGAACCGCGTTCACCAACCCCTTGAGCCGCCCATGCTTGCGCGAGCGACCGACAATCTCAACCATGGAATTTACGACGCCATGCGCTGCCTCGCCATGGCACAGCTCAACCGCTCCCAGACGCAGGGCATTATGCACGGTCAGGGCGGGGGTGCGGTTCAGGTGATTGTCCAACAGACGGTCGGCGCGTTCGAGCCCACGCAGCGTTTGCAACGCCAGCCGCTGTGCCCGCGCCCGGTCTTCTGGTGCCAATCGCTCCAGCGCACCTGCAGCCAGACATTCTGACATCAGCCGCCCCTCACCCAAGATCTGATCCAGAAGGTAGATTGCGCTGCGTCGCGCGGCCGTTGCGTTATCGGACATTGAATCGCCTTTGATGTGACCCTCGTCCGCATTGCCAAGGGCGGACGGGGGCGTATATCAAGCCAATGCACTGAAAGGAACCCGATGTCATGAATGACGAGCCCAAAGACCTGCCGCCTGCCGCCCAACGCGCGCTGGCCGAGGCGGAGGACCGCCGCCGCAAGGCCGAAGCCGACGCAAAAGCGCAACCCAAAGAGCTGGGCGGACGCGACGGCCCCGATCCTGCACGTTATGGCGATTGGGAAAAGAAAGGCATCGCGATAGATTTCTGATCAATCCCCGCGCAGTGCCTGCAGAAAATCCGCGATGAGCGCCCGTTGCTTATTGGATTTCGCACGCTCTTCGGGCCAGGTCAGCCAATAGCCATCTTTTGCGTTCAATTCGGGCAAATCCAGTCGACGCAACCGCCCCGCTCGCAAGTCCGATTGCGCCAAGGGCATGGATCCCAACACAACGCCCAAACCCTGCCGAGCCGCCGAAATCGCATGTTCCATCGAATCGAAGCTCATTTTCGAGGGCGGCAGGTCGGTCTGAGTGGTGTTTTTCGCCCAATCACGCCAGCCGGGCCTTTCACCGCGCAGATCAATCAAGGGCGCGGACCAATCCACACCCGGCGCTGCCATCGGCACTAGCACTTCGGCCGCAATCAGTTCGGCATCTCGCCCGGGCCACGCCCCACGCCCATAGCGGATTTGAAGCCAAGTCCTTTCTTCATCCAACGAAGACCGTCGCGCCACAGAATCTGTCAGCACCCGAACTTTGGGGCGCAGGTCGTGAAAACGTGCAAGAGCGGGTATGACGAGGGCTTTAATATGGGACGACAGGCCAGCCACCCGCAATTCGCGCGGGGATTTTCCGAAAAGGTCTTCGGTATTGCGCTCGAGCGCCTGCAAGCTGTCCTGAACCAGCGGCAGATAGCTTTCGCCCTCGACTGTCAGCGATACACCGCGCGCCTCGCGCACAAACAGCGTGCGGCCCAACCAGGCCTCAAGGTTGCCGATGCGCTGACTGACGGCAGCCTGCGTTAGACCGAACTCGCGCGCCGCTGCCGAGAATCCACCCAACCGCCCCGCCGCTTCGAATACGCGCAACCAGTCCAGAGGGGGCAAGCCGATCTTCTTTTTATCCATAAGTTTTTCCAGGCCTCAGCAGTAACAAGGATTAATTGTCGTAATGCCACAGGGGGCGTATATCCTCAAGCAAAGCCCGCGCGAACAGGAGAAACCCCATGCTGCGCTCTGCCACCCATACTCCGTCAATCGTCACCGTGGAATTCGATACAGGCCCAAGTGCCCGCTTTCACGCCATCTGGCTACGCGACAACGCGCTTGATCCTGACACACGGGCACCGGGCAACGGACAGCGCCTGATCACCATTGGCGATATCCCCGCCGATACCATGGTCAGCGCTGCCTCAGTGGCCAACGGCGACCTCACTGTCACATTTCAACCCGAAAACAAGACTGTCACTTTCCCCGCCGATTGGCTGGCTGCGCATAGCTATGACCAAGAGGACAGCCGCACCTTTGGCCGCACCGCGCCCGGGATCACCACCTGGGAGCAAGGGCTCGACGCGCCCAGCGCCGACTGGAGCGACGTCCACGCCAACCCCGCAGCCAAGCGCGGCTGGCTGGCAATGGTCGCCGAATACGGGTTTGCCAAACTGACCAGTGGCCCGACCGAACCGGAATCCCTGTTGAAGGTGGCTGATCTGTTCGGATACGTCCGTCAGACCAACTATGGCCCCTATTTCGAGGTTCGAACCGAGGTGAACCCGACCAACCTGGCCTTTACAGGGCTTGGCCTGCAGGCGCACACGGACAACCCTTATCGCGACCCGGTACCGACATTGCAGATCCTGTACTGCCTGGAGAACAGCGCCGAGGGTGGCGATTCCATTGTTGTGGACGGGTTCCGGGCGGCGGAAAAACTGCGCGATCAGAACCCCGATGGATTTGCGCTGTTGGCAGGTTTCCCGGCGCGGTTCGAATACAAGGGCTCGGACGGGGTCTGCCTGCGGTCGCGCCGCCCAATGATTGAGCTATCGCCCGATGGCGAGTTGATCGGTATCCGCTTTAACAACCGCTCGTCGGCTCCGTTTGTGGACATCCCTTTCGATCTGATGGAGGCCTATTACGCCGCCTATCGCCAGTTGGGTGAGATAATCGACGATCCGGCCATGGGCGTGTCGTTCAAGCTGGAGCCGGGTGAAAGCTTCATCGTTGACAACACCCGCGTCCTGCACGCGCGTCTGGGCTATTCCGGCGCCGGATCGCGGTGGTTGCAAGGCTGCTACGCCGACAAGGACGGCTTACTGTCAACCCTGGCGGCGATGGAACTGGCGACACTGGAGGCGGCGGAATGAAACCTGATTTCTCGACCCTGACCCCCGACAATATCGTGGCCTTCATCGGGGATATCTTTGACCGCCGCGGCGGCGAGGAATATCTGGGCGAACCCGTCACCATGGCAGAACACATGCTGCAGGGCGCGACCATTGCCGAACAGAACGGCATGCCCGAAGAGATCATCGTAGGGGCATTGCTGCATGATATCGGTCATTTCACATCCGAATTCGGCACGTACCACCCCGACGACACCGAAGACCGCCATCACGAAGATGCAGGCGCCGAGGTGCTGGAACAGTTCTTTCCGTCAGTTATCACCGATTGCTGCCGCTATCACGTGGCGGCCAAACGGTATCTTTGCGCTACCAAGCCCGAATATTTCAACCGCCTGTCCACGGCTTCGGTTCATACACTGGAACTGCAAGGCGGGCCGATGAGTGCCAGAGAAGTTGCCGAATTCGAGCAGAACCCGAACCTGAAAGAGATCATTCAGGTGCGTTATCTGGACGAAGCAGGTAAACGTGCAGACATGGAAACCCCCGATTTCAACCATTTTGCGCCGATGGTGCAGCGAATGGTCGAAAAATATCAGGAGTTCACATGAACGCCCCAGAATACATTTTTGAGGCCAACACCAAACCCTCCCTGCCTTGGCACGAGGTCCCCTTGATCCGTGCTACAGACCAGTCGGTCAAGGACTATGGCTGTCTGGTCGACGACCCCGAAGAATTCGAAATTGAAATCGTCCGTTGGCCGCAACAGGGTTGGCGGTCCATCGACGAAGGTACCGGCGATGAGGCCGGTTGGGTCGAAGGCACATTTCATGGTGAGTGGAAAGGGGACGTCCTTTACGGCGAGAACGAAGCGGTCAACGGCCACTATGTCCTCGGCTGGTCCACTGATCCGCAACAGGCCAACGCCAACCGGCAAACTGCTCCGCGCGATCAGGTTCTGCTTTGGCACATGAACTATCACCCCGATGGCGGACAGATGTTCTGGCCGATCGACAACAAGCCTTTCATCATCCCTGCCGCATTGCCGGGCGACAATCTGACACCGGATAAGGTGGTGGCCTTTTGGTGTGATGGGTCACGCGGGCTGTATATCCATCCTGGCATCTGGCACGAGGGGATATTCCCGGTCGAGGACAATCAGCGTTTTCTGGATCGGCAGGGCAAGGTTCACGCGCGGGTCAGTGCGGATATCGGCAAAGAATTCGGCGTCTATCTCGCCTGCCCTTTGCGCGCAGATAAGATCCGAGAGTTGTAGTCGGTCTGTCGGCTCCCGGGTGGTGTCAAAGCCCCAGAACATCCACCATGTCATATTGGCCGGGGGATTTGCCCTGCCCCCACAGTGCCGCCTTCAGCGCCCCACGGGCAAAGATCGCCCGGTCGGTGGCCAGATGGCGCAGCACGATGCGTTCGCCCGGTGCTGCGAATAGCACGTCGTGTTCGCCCACAATGTCACCACCCCTAATGGCATGGAACCCGATATCGCCCCGCTTGCGCGCGCCGGTCATACCATCGCGGCCCCGATCGGACACCTCAGCCAGATCTACACCACGCCCTTCGGCAGCGGCCTCGCCCAGCATCAGCGCGGTGCCCGAGGGCGCATCGACCTTGTGGTGGTGATGCCCTTCGATCACCTCGATATCGAAATCTTCATCCAACGCGGCAGCGACCTTTTTGGTCAGCTGTACCAGCAGGTTCACACCCAGGCTCATATTTCCCGCCCGCACGATCACCGCATGACGTGAGGCCGGCTCCAGAGCGGCAATCTGCTCGTCACTCATCCCGGTAGTGCCGATCACATGCACACAGCGCGCCTGCGCCGCCAACGCGGCGAATTCCAGCGTCGCCTCGGGTGCGGTGAAATCAATCACGGCCTGCGCCTGGGCAAAGGCCTCCAGCGGATCGTCGGTCACCGTGACGCCCAGCGCTGCACCGCCCATGGCCACGCCCACATCCTGCCCAACCCAATCATGACCCGTGCGCTCGACCACGCCGACCAGGCGGGCCTGATCACTGTCGGTCACGGTCCTGATCAACATCTGGCCCATACGGCCCGAAGCCCCTGTGATGACGATCCCCGGAATATGGGTCATTGCGCTGGTCCTTTCACATTGATTGGCTCAAAGCCTCCTACCCGGTTCGCACCCGCTTGGCAAAGCCCCGCTTTGCGCTTAGATCGGGGATATGGCTAAGAACAAATTCCACGATGGCCCCGGCCCGTCCCAACGACAGCTGCGTGTCGGCGAACTGATCCGCCGCACCCTGTCCGAGGTTCTGGCGCGCGGAGATGTCCACGATCCCGACCTGAATCGCATGTCAATCACCGTGGGTGAGGTGCGCACCTCACCCGATCTGAAGATCGCCACCGCCTTTGTGCTGCCCCTGGGCGGCAAAGGGCAGGAGGATGTAATCGAACTGCTGGCCCGCAACAAACACGAGCTGCGGCGCATGGTTGGTAAAAAGGTCGGGCTGAAATTCTCCCCCGATCTGCGATTCCGGCTGGATGACACATTCGACCGTTTGGATGACACCCGCCGCATGTTCGATCAGGACGCGGTGCGCCGCGATCTCGACGAGTGATCCGGGCATTTGTCACTTTGGTCGCTTTCCTGTGGGCGGCGCAAGCCGGGGCAGTGACATGCGAAAAGGTCACGCATAGTGACAAACGCTACACTGTCTGCGAGGTGGATGCCGCGAATGAGGACATGCGCTTGTTCCTCAATGACGAGAATGGCGACCTGCTAGGGCATTTCTCGGCGGTGAATGAGGCGCTGGAGCCCGTTGGCAAGCGTCTGGCCTTTGCGATGAACGCAGGCATGTATCACGACGACCGCTCGCCCGTCGGCCATTATGTCGAGGACGGGCAGGAGCAGATGCGTGTGATCCCGAACCCCGGTCCCGGAAACTTCGGCCTTCTGCCCAACGGGGTGTTCTGCATCCGCGAGGGCGGCGCCGACGTGTTCGAGACGCTGGACTTTATAGATCAAGCCCCGGATTGCCGCTTTGCCAGCCAATCCGGCCCGATGCTGGTAATCGACGGAGAGCTGCACCCTCGATTCCTGTCTGATTCGACGTCGGTTTATGTTCGCAATGGTGTGGGTACCAGCGATGATGGCGCCCGCGCAGTGTTTGCCATTTCCGAAGATTACGTCACCTTCCACCAATTCGGCAGCCTGTTCCGCGACGTACTGGAAACCCCGAATGCGCTGTTCTTTGATGGCAATATCTCACGTATGTATGACCGGGCGAATAATCGATCCGATGTCGGGTTTTCACTGGGGCCGATTGTTGGTGTGGTCGAAGACACGCCCTGAAATTGACAGGGCCCGACCGATCCGCTAACTCGCGCGCCTCAGCAAAGAACAAGGTGCACAATGGGACGCAAACGCAAGGGTCGCGACATTTCCGGTTGGCTGGTGGTGGACAAGCCCGCAGGCATGACCTCGACCGCCGTGGTCAACAAGGTGCGTTGGGCGATGGACGCGAAAAAAGCGGGCCATGCGGGCACGCTGGACCCCGAGGCTACCGGAGTTCTGGCCGTGGCGTTGGGTGAGGCGACCAAGACCGTTCCCTATATCACCGACGCACTCAAGGCCTATACCTTCACCGTGCGACTGGGTCAGGCCACCAATACCGATGACGCCGAGGGCGAGGTAATCGCAGGCAGCGATGCGCGCCCTTCGGATGATGACATCAAAGAGGCCCTCGCGCCCTTTATCGGTGAAATCATGCAAGTCCCGCCGAAATTCTCGGCGGTGAAGATCGACGGGCAACGTGCCTATAAGCTGGCTCGCGATGGCGAGGATGTGGAACTCGCTGCGCGCCCTCTGTGGGTCGAGGAACTGGTTCTGGTTGATCGCCCAGATGCCGACCACGTCATGCTGGAAATGACCTGCGGCAAGGGTGGTTATGTCCGATCGATCGCGCGTGATCTGGGCGCGGCGCTGGGATGCTACGGCCATGTCCGCGAGCTGCGCCGTATCTGGTCCGGCCCGTTCGAGACCAAAGACGGACTGAGCATTGAACAGATCGACGAGATGGCCAAAACCACCGCGCTGGATGATTACCTGCACCCGCTGGAAACTGGCCTATCGGACCTGCCCGAACTGAAATGCACCCCCGAAGGTGCGACCCGTCTGCGTAACGGCAACCCTGGTATGGTTCTGGCGTCCGATGTGGAATACGGGGATGAGGCCTGGGCCTCGCTGGATGGTCAGGCGGTGGCGGTCGGCATCTATAAATCCGGCGAATTGCATCCCAGCCGGGTGTTCGTCACGTAATCTGCGTGCTAGTCGAAACCCATGATCACGCGCACACATACCAAGGGCGACGCGCCCTCGACCGCTGTTTATTCGGATTGCGAAAGATACCGCTATAGCCTGACGCGCATTTGGGATCCGGCCGGGCGCAAGGCGCTGTTTGTGATGCTGAATCCCTCCACCGCGACCGAGGTGCAGAACGATCCCACGGTTGAACGCTGCGAACGCCGGGCGCGCGCGCTGGGGTTCGGCGCGTTTCAGGTCACCAATATCTTTGCATGGCGCGATACTGATCCACGCAAGATGCGGGCCGCCGCCGATCCAGTGGGGCCAGAGAATGACATGGCCATTCTGAATGGCGTGGTCTGGGCCGATCACGTCATCGCTGCCTGGGGCACCCATGGCGCGCATTTGGATCGAGGCACCGCCGTCGAAACCCTGCTGCGCGGCACCGGTCAGCCGGTGTACCACCTTGGGCTTACCAAGGACGGCCACCCCAAGCATCCGCTCTATATCGCTTACACCCAAAACCCCGAACCCTGGTGACAAAGGGTTAACCACAAGCTCAGCTAGGCTTTGACCAAAGCCCTGATTGCATGAGACATTTCACCCTCGAAGCAATGCGTTCAAGGAGGTTGTCATGTTTCTGATCGGATTGCTGAGTCTGGCAGCTGTCGGCGGGGCCGCCTATGCCATCGGCGATGTCTTTGACATAGATGAAGATCCCGGTGAGGACGATGTCGCCGACGACCAGCCTCCTGCGGTCGAAACCGGCGAATTCCTTGACGTCGGTGAGAATGTCGAGGAACCCGAAGCGCCCGAGATTTCGACCGGGACGATCATATCCGAAATCGAGGGCGACATGATCATCGCGGGTACCGAGGATCTGGACATCCTGACCGGCCAGGACGGCGACGATCAGATCAATGGATATGCGGGGGATGACACGATTTATGGTGGCGAAGGCGATGACACCCTGCATGGGGGAACAGGTGCAGATTCGATCTTTGGCGGCACTGGCCAGGATGTCATTCACGGCGAAGCGGGCGATGATCAAATCTCGGGCGGTGAGGGGGATGATGCTCTTTTCGGGCATTTCGGCGCAGATCACCTGGAGGGTGGGATGGGCGAGGATGAGCTGTATGGCGGGCAAGATGACGACATTCTGACCGGCGGTGAAGGCGATGACGCACTGCATGGCGGGTTTGGTGATGACCGGTTGAGCGGTGGCGAAGGCGAGGACGTGCTGTTCGGCGGTGATGGCGACGATATTCTGGACGGTCAGGATGGAGGGCACCCCGACGCGGTGGATTTCCTGAACGGTGGCGCCGGGGATGATACGATCATTGCTGAAAGCGGGGATATCGTAACCGGAGGCGAAGGCGATGATGACATCGCTGTTTCGCCCGAACCGGATGACGACGCCGTAACCGTCATGGATTTTCAGCCCGGTCAAGACAAGCTGCTGATCTCATGGGAAGGTCAGGAAAACCCGGACATTCAGATCAAGACAGACACCGAAGACGAGAACCTGACCCATGTTATTGTCGACGGGCAGAACGTGGTGCAACTGATCGGGGCAGACGGAGTCAGCGCCGATGACATTCAACTGATATCCTCAGGCGATCTGGCGCAGCTCAGCGCGCTGGGCTGAATTTCCAGAATCCCTTTGCCATTGACCGCAAATGCGCCTATATGCGCGCATCCGTGTCGGAATCGATGCGGTTTTCTCCATGGGCCTGCGCTGGACGACATCCCGGCCTGTGCCATCAACCCTAACCTTTTCAAAGGAGACCCCGATGTCGATTACTGCCGCTGAAAAAGATCGCGTCATGAAAGAATTCGCAACCAAGGACGGCGACACCGGTTCGCCAGAAGTCCAGGTTGCCATCCTGACCTCGCGCATCACCACCCTGACCGAGCACTTCAAGACCCACAAGAAAGACAACCACGGTCGCCGTGGTCTTCTGAAGATGGTTGCCCAGCGCCGTAAGCTGCTGGACTATCTGAAAGGCAAAGAAGAAGCACGGTACCAGGACCTGATCAAAAAGCTGGGCATCCGCCGCTAAGCGCGCGCTGCTGTTTTTGATACAGACGCTGAAAAGCCAATAGATCATGATACGCTCGCCATTCGGCGGGCGTATTTGGTTTTGGGGTTCTCTACGACCTTGAAGCAAAGCCTTTCGCTGCCTTCTCGATGACCGATCACGACAACATCTCGGACGATGGAAACTTTTTTCGCGCCGTGTGATCCACTTCACCGACAAGCTGCTCAAATCGCTGCAGTCTAGGAACTGTAGTGAGTAGGCGCTTATTTTTTTTCGAGCGTTAGGTTTTTCATAGTCCTCCCTTTTCAGGGCGCGCCCACAATGGGCGCGCCCGTTTTTATTGGGAGCCACGGTTCCGCCTGCTTACACGATAGAATCGCCCCTAAAGGCGGCCGCTTTTTTGCCTTCAGGACCGTTGAATTTGCCCGTGATGAACAGGTGTCAAATTGTGACGTTGCGTCGCAGAATCTCAGCGCTGGTTTAGAAAGTTGACGTAAACGTAAGCAACGTCGTGTTTTTTTATCAGAGAGTCAAAAAATGACGCGAAAGGCCAATATCTTCCCCCTTTGCACAGGATCGGTCGGTTCCTAAATGCCGCCTGTCGCTGCGGGTACACACTCACGGCAAACGGTCTTTGAGCCCTCCCACCCTCGTGGTTCGGACTGGCCCGCAGCGACAGTGTCTGACGACTATTTTACTGGAGTTTAACAATGCCTCTAAAATCAGTTTTGAACCGCGTTTTTGCAGCTAACCTTTCCCAGGCTCCTAAATCAGAAAAAAAGTCAACAATGGTCTCTGGCACAGATGGCATCGTAAAAAGAATGTCCGAGGTGGAAACTGCCGCAATCCTCCGCGGCATACTGAAAGAAGAAGAACTGGGGTCTCCCCAACCGCGTAGCAAAGAAGATTCGTTGCAATAGGCCCAGACCCGCTTTGATCCCGGATATATGAAAACCGCTTTCTGCACGATCATATTAGAATGGATCATCTTCTTTAAACTGGAGACGGGGCCAATACGGTCCGATCTCACCTGTAATCAGTGGCTCCACCAACATCGTTAGCCACACAAGTCCTCCCCAAATTTTACCTGACTCAGACTGTATTCGGCCACATCTGCACCGATCAGGGCCAAACCCTTATCCAACAGGGTGCATTTGGCGACTGGTCAATCAGGGTTTCAACATGTTATTCACCCAAATGGTTGACTGAAGCAGAATAAGGTTGTAATTCATCCAAATGGTTGAACGAGAGAGTCGATATGACCTCAATGCAATATTGAAGGCCGCGTCCGACCCGACCCGCCGCGCTATTCTGACGATGCTTGCGCAGCAGGGACCATTGCGGGTGACGGACATTGCGCGGCAATTCGATATGAGCCTCAACTCGGTCTCCAAGCACATCAAGGTGCTGGAAAACGCCGAGCTGGTGCAGCGCCGGACCGAATGGCGCGAACATCTGATCGAGGTTCAGATGGCTCCTTTATCAGCCGTTGATTCTTGGTTTGCCGGGTTGCGTTCGATTTGGGCGCTTCGGCTGGACGCCTTGGAAACTGCTTTGGAGGACCCAGAAGATGACGGACCTGTCACTTGAAATAACGCGCGCCATTCCACATCCACCCGAAAAGGTGTTTGATGCCTGGCTCAACCCCGAGATGCTGGCAAAATTCATGCTGCCGGCACCGGGCATGACCGTGCCCGAAGCGCATTCCGACGCCAAGGTCGGCGGCCGGTTCAAAATCATCATGCGCGCGCCCGAGGCTGGCGATTTGCCGCATGAGGGCGAATACAAGATCATCGACCGCCCCAACCGGCTGCAATTCACCTGGAATTCGCCCTACAGCCAAGACGATTCCACGGTCACACTGGATTTCACACCCACCGAAAAGGGTACCGAGCTGCGGCTGCACCACATCCGCTTTCCCTCGCAGGAAAGCCGGGACAATCACGAGGGCGGCTGGTCCGCTATCCTTGCGGCGCTGGAGACGGCACTATGATCAACTGGCTGGCCCTCGGTGCAGGGGTGGTCGCTGCCTTTTTGTTGGGCTGGCTGGTCTACGGCCCTATGGGCTTTCAGAAACGCTGGGCCGAAGGCACCCGCATCGACCCGACGCCGCCCGAAACCCCGCCACTGGGCGCGATGGCCACACAGATCGTGTTCCTGATCCTGCTGGCTGCGGTAATCGCGGTGACCGAGACTACCAATAGCCTGGGCGTCGCCCTGCTTGCGATCCTGGCCGTCGCGGCGCAAGCGGCATGTGTCGGGACATGGGCGCAGAAAAGCGGCTTCGCCATTGCGGTCGACACCGGCTATGCGCTGGGCTGTGGTATCGTCATGATCCTGGCCCACGCGATCCTGTAGGATCGCAGCGCATGCCCGATCCTCGATGGATCGGGCATGCGCCCTTTATACCCTTACTCTTCCTCGGAACTCCTGCCTTTCCAAAGCCCCCAAACTGCTGTATGGGCGGTCCATCTGAGACGTTGTGCTCTGACTCCGGCACTCGAATGGAAGATAAAGTGGGGTCGGCGGCAATGGGGCCGCCACGCAAACGGGAGACCCGCAGGGGCGGGAGTGCTCCCTTCTAGGATACGCAAATGTTTGATGTAACAAAGAAATCAATTCAGTGGGGCGAAGAGACGCTGACACTGGAAACCGGCAAGGTTGCCCGTCAGGCGGACGGCAGTGTGATTGCCACGCTGGGCGAGACCAGCGTGATGGCAAACGTGACCTTTGCGCGGAAGCAAAAACCCGGTCAGGACTTTTTCCCGCTGACCGTCCACTACCAAGAGAAATATTATGCCGCCGGTAAAGTTCCGGGTGGCTTTTTCAAGCGCGAGGCGCGCCCGACTGAAAAAGAGACGCTGACCGCGCGTCTGATCGACCGGCCGATCCGCCCGCTGTTTGTTGACGGCTTCAAAAACGAAGTTCTGGTGATGTGCACCGTCCTCAGCCACGATCTGGTCAACGACCCCGACATGGTTGCGATGATCGCAGCCTCTGCCGCGCTGACCATTTCCGGCGCACCGTTCAGAGGCCCGATTGCTGGGTGCCGCGTTGGTTTCGAGGATGGCGATTACATCCTGAACCCGACCGTAGACGACATGCAGGACCTGCGCCTGAACCCTGAACAGCGTCTAGATCTGGTTGTTGCCGGTACCAAAGACGCCGTGATGATGGTTGAATCCGAAGCTTACGAGCTGTCCGAGGCCGAGATGCTGGGTGCGGTCAAATTCGCACATGAACAGATCCAGCCGGTGATCGACCTGATCATTTCGCTGGCCGAAGACGCGGCAAAAGAGCCGTTTGATTTCCAGGCGCCCGATTATTCTGAGCTGTCCGCTGCCGTTAAGGCCGCCGGTGAAGAGCAGATGCGCGCCGCCTTCGCGATCACCGACAAGCAAGAGCGCACCGCCGCTGTTTCCGCTGCCCGTGACGCGATCAAGGAAGCCCTGACCGAGGAACAGCTGGAAGACGCGAACCTTGGCTCGGCGATGAAAAAGCTGGAAGCAGGCATCCTGCGCGGCGACGTCGTCAAAGGCGGTAAGCGGATCGACGGTCGCTCGACCACCGATATCCGCTCGATCGTTGCAGAAACCTCGATGCTGCCGCGGACACACGGCTCGGCCCTGTTCACCCGTGGTGAAACACAGGCGCTGGCAGTGACCACGCTGGGCACCGGTGATGATGAACAGTTCATCGACGCCCTGCACGGCAACTTCAAATCGAACTTCCTGCTGCATTATAACTTCCCTCCGTATTCGGTTGGTGAAGCGGGTCGCGTGGGCCCTCCGGGTCGTCGTGAGATCGGTCACGGCAAACTGGCATGGCGCGCGTTGCAGGCGGTTCTGCCTGCGGCAACCGACTTCCCCTACACGATCCGCATCGTGTCCGAGATCACCGAATCCAACGGCTCCAGCTCGATGGCGTCGGTCTGCGGCGGTTCGCTGTCGATGATGGATGCGGGCGTTCCGCTGAAAGCACCGGTTGCCGGTGTTGCCATGGGTCTGATCCTGGAAGATGACGGCGATTACGCGATCCTGTCGGACATTCTGGGTGACGAAGACCACCTGGGCGACATGGACTTCAAGGTTGCGGGTACCGAAAACGGCATCACCTCTCTGCAGATGGACATCAAGGTTGCGGGCATCACGCCCGAGATCATGGAGAAAGCCCTGGCGCAAGCCAAGGACGGCCGGATGCACATCCTGGGCGAGATGGGCAAAGCCCTGTCCGAGACCAATGATTTCTCGGTCCACGCACCGCGCATCGAGACCATGAACATCCCCACCGACAAGATCCGTGAAGTGATCGGTTCCGGCGGCAAAGTCATCCGCGAAATCGTCGAAGTCTCGGGTGCCAAGGTCGACATCAACGACGATGGCGTGATCAAGATCGCCTCGCCCGATGGGGAATCGATCAAGAAGGCCTATGAGATGATCCATTCGATCGTTGCCGAACCCGAAGAAGGCCAGATCTACACCGGTAAAGTGGTCAAGATCGTCGACTTTGGTGCTTTCGTGAACTTCTTTGGCAAGCGCGACGGTCTGGTCCATGTGTCCCAGATCGAAAACCGTCGCCTGAACCATCCGTCGGATGTTCTGAAGGAAGGCCAGGAAGTGAAGGTCAAGCTGCTGGGCTTTGACGACCGCGGCAAGGTGCGCCTGTCGATGAAAATCGTCGATCAGGAAACCGGCGAAGAGATCGCACCTGAGAAGAAAGAAAAGAAAGAGGAAGGCGCAGAATAATCTGCTCGCCCCTCTGATTTCTCGAAAGACCCCGGCTTTGTCCGGGGTCTTTTTTTTTGTTCAGTCAGCATAAACCTTGGACCAATTCCGCCCAATTCAACCGAAATCCAATCGCACCACCGGCCAGGTGAACCCACGTCTCCTACATCGACGCAACAAATCTAGGAGATGCGAAATGGAGACTTTCAAAATGCTGACTCTGGTCGGACTGATCGCGACCGCCCCGGTGCTGGCTTTTGCCAACGTGACAGTCGGGGACAAGCTGGGCACCACCGAGACCGATATCCGTACCACTCTCGAGGCGCAGGGATACCAGATCGAAGAGATCGAATTCGAAGATGGCGAGATCGAGGTTGAACTCGTCAAAGATGGCGTGGAAACTGAACTGGTCCTGAACAAGACCGATGGCGTTGTCACCGCGATCGAGCTTGAAGATGACGACGACTGACCAGAAAACTTTAAAGGAGCGCTATGAAGATTTCACAGACGTCTTTACTCTGGCTCCTTCTGGTGGTGCAGGCTGTCTGCGCCACCTTTTTCCTGACCGATGCGGCGCTTGACTGGTTTGGTGGCGAAACTGCCGGGTTCCGGCATCTGCACGAGTTCGAACTGTTCCTGTCCCTGGCTCTGATTGGTGGTCTGATTGCAACAATCACGCTGATCCGGGCGCAAGGCCTGCGCGTACAGGACATGCAGCGTCAATTGGGCGTGGCGCAGGGCGCATTCTCGCAGGTCATCGAAAACCAGTTCACGCAATGGCAGCTCAGCAATGCGGAACGCGATGTCGCAATCTTGTCTATCAAAGGTCTGTCGATCGCAGAAATCGCCGAGCTGAGACAGACGAAAGAAGGGACTATCAAGGCACAAAGCGCTGCGATTTACCGCAAGGCGGGTGTCTCGGGACGGCTTCAACTGCTCAGCTTTTTTGTCGAAGAGCTTTTGTCCGAACCCCTAGTCAACACGTCCTCATCGTCAGAACCCGCCGACCAGAGCCAGGCTTAATCCACGGTTGCTCTTTCCCCGCCTGACGCGGTGTTCTATGCACGGGGCATGCGATCCTTTGTCATCCATATGTCCTCGAGCACCGCGCGCCGTCCCAATGCTGATCAGCTCTGCGCGGCCCTGCCCAATGCTGAACTGTTTGAGGCCGTAAATGGCCGCGACCCTGACCAGATTTCCGGTGTCGAACTGCATTCCGGAAATCTGCACCGCCCGCATTACCCATTCCCCTTGCGACCCGCAGAAATCGGCGTGTTCGAAAGCCATCGACGCATCTGGCGCAAGCTGGTCGAGGACGATATCGACCTGGCCATCATCACCGAGGATGACCTGCGCATAGATCGGGCGCGAATGGAGCAGGCGCTTGGGTTGCTGGCCTCAATCGCCACCCCCGATCACTATATCCGCATCCCCGTAAAACAGCGCGAAGTACCGGCACAGGTCCTGGCAGAACAAGATGGCCTGCGGCTGATCCTACCCAAGGTGATCGGCCTGCAATGCGTATGTCAGATGGTGGGGAAAAACGCCGCCGAACGCCTTTTGGCGACCACCGACCAAATCGACCGCCCTGTCGATACCTTCTTGCAGATGCACTGGCTGACAGACCAGCCGGTTCACGCCTTGCAAGGCAGCGGAAATCAGGAAGTGGCACAGGAAATCGGCGGCTCGACCATTCAGACAAAACCGCCCCTGTCAGACAAATTAACCCGAGAGTTCAAGCGCGCAGCCTACCGCGCCAAGCTGCACCTGCACCCGCAGCGCCCGCCTGCTTCATCTGGCTGAAAATACCTTCCGGGGGGAATCGCGCCACGAGGCGCGATGGGGGGCAGACAGCCCCCCTGACCTGGGCCGTCTTACGACGGCGCCTTGGTCTTGCGCAGATAGGGGAAGATGGTCTCGAACTCGCCAAACTTTGCTTTGGCGTCGTCGTTTGAGACAGCAGGCGGAATGATTACGTCTTCGCCAGGCACCCAGTTCGCCGGGGTAGCCACGCCTTTCGACGACATCTGCAACCCGTCCAGTGCACGCAGAATCTCGGCAAAGTTACGTCCCACAGTCATAGGATAGGTCATCGACAGCTTCAGTTGCTTATCCGGCCCGATGATAAAGACCGACCGCACGGTCGCGCTGTCGGCCGGGGTACGCCCGTCCGGCAAATAGGCCTCGGCGGGCAGCATGTCGAAGGCCTTTGAAACGGCCAGACCATCATCGGCAATGATTGGAAAACCGGGATGCGCGTTGCCATAGGCCTCGATATCCTTTTTCCACTTCTTGTGGTCTTCGACGCCGTCAACCGAAACGCCCAGGACCTTGGTGTTGCGCGCGGCCCACTCATCGCTTAGCTGCGCGACGGCCGAAAACTCGGTGGTGCAGACAGGAGTGAAATCCTTGGGGTGCGAGAACAGAATGGCCCAGCTATCCCCAATCCAGTCGTGGAACTGAATGGTGCCCTGATCCGTTTCTGCAGTGAAATTGGGGACTGTGTCGTTGATGCGCAAACCCATGAAGCATCTCCTTTGCTAATTACAAAACCGAGTCGGTTGTCCAGAACCTAATCACTTTGCGCCGATGTTAAACAGTCAGCAAGTCACTTTAGCCCTAGGCCAGACCTCAAAATTCCATTTGATCAAATCGCGCTTGCCGGTTTCCTGAAGGCCTGACACAGTGGCGCCGAACCAAGAATCCCCGTCGCATGGTCAGGAGGATGCACCATGATCGAGAAACGCAATTTTTACATCAACGGTCAGTGGGTTGCCCCATCGGTTACGCATGATTTTCAGGTCATCAACCCCTCGACCGAAGAACCATGTGCCGTGATTTCGCTGGGCGATCAGGCCGATACGGACGCGGCTGTTGCAGCGGCCAAGGCGGCGTTGCCCGGCTGGATGGAAACCCCGGCGGAAACCCGCATCGCGATGGTCGAAAAGCTGATCGCGCTTTATGCCGAACGGTCCGAGGATCTGGCCCAGGCAATGTCGTTGGAGATGGGCGCCCCGATCGACATGGCGCGTAGCCAGCAAGTCGGAGCAGGAAGTTGGCACCTGGCAAATTTCATCCGCGCTGCCAAAGCGTTTCCTTTCGAGCGGCCGCTGGGCGATCACGCTCCCAACGACCAGATCATCTATGAGGCCGTCGGTGTCGCCGCCCTGATCACACCGTGGAATTGGCCAATGAACCAGGTCACGCTGAAGGTCGGTGCGGCTGCGATTGCGGGCTGCACAATGGTTCTGAAACCCTCGGAGCAAAGCCCGCTGAACGCGATGATCTTTGCTGAGCTGATGGATGAGGCCGGATTCCCGCCCGGTGTCTTCAACCTTGTCAACGGTGACGGGGTTGGCGTCGGGTCTCAGCTGTCTTCGCATCCCGATGTGGATATGGTCAGCTTTACCGGTTCCACCCGCGCGGGCACGGCGATTTCCAAGGCCGCCGCCGATACGCTGAAGAAGGTGCATTTGGAACTGGGTGGCAAGGGTGCAAACGTGGTCTTTGCCGATGCGGATGAAAAGGCCGTCAAACGTGGCGTGCTGCACATGATGAACAACACCGGTCAAAGCTGTAACGCCCCTAGCCGGATGCTGGTTCAGCGTCCCATCTATGACGCGGCGGTGGAAACCGCAGCTGAGGTTGCCAAAGGTGTCACCGTTGGCCCGGCGATGGAAGAAGGCCGCCATATCGGCCCGGTTGTGAATGAGCTGCAATGGGGCAAGATTCAGGACCTGATCCAAAAGGGTATCGACGAAGGCGCGCGCCTTGTCGCTGGTGGCACTGGCAGGCCCGAAGGGCTGAACAAGGGCTATTACGTGCGGCCCACTGTCTTTGCCGACGTCAACAACCAGATGACCGTCGCCCGCGAAGAGATCTTTGGACCGGTTCTGACCATGATCCCCTTCGATACTGAGGAAGAGGCCATCGAAATCGCCAATGACACACCTTATGGGCTGACCAACTATGTCCAGACACAGGATAACGTCCGTGCCAACCGCATGGCCCGCGCTCTGCGGTCGGGTATGGTCGAGATGAATGGCAAATCCCGCAGCGCGGGTTCCCCGTTCGGCGGCATGAAACAATCCGGCAACGGGCGCGAAGGCGGCGTCTGGGGGCTGGAGGATTTCCTTGAGGTTAAGGCCGTCGGCGGCTGGGCTGCCGAGTAACCCACCTGCCGTCTAACCTGTTTTCGGGGCCCGTGCGCTATCTGCGCCGGGCCCTTTAGACTCTGAATCCGGCTCGAGATGAATCACAAAAACCGATCCGGGGAACTGATCGGTCAAAGCGTCTTCGATATCGTCACAGATATCATGGGCCGTCGCCACGCTCATGCCACCGTCAACGACCAGATGGAACTCGACAAAGATCATGCTGGCGGATCGACGGCCCCGCAGGTCGTGATATTCCAGCGCCCGGCCCAGATTTGCATCGATGATGCTCCGCACCTCATCCAGTTCGGGATCAGTAAGGGACACGTCCATCAGACCGTCAATCGACTTGCGAATGACCTTCCATCCCTCCCACAGAATGTTCAGGGCGACCAGAATGGCCAGGATCGGGTCCAGGATCAGCCAGCCGGTGGCAAGGGCCAACACCAATCCGATGACAACGCCCACCGAGGTGAACACATCGGTAAAGATATGCTTTGCGCTGGCCTCAAGCGCCGGAGAGGCGTACTGCCGCCCGACCCGCAGCAACATATAGGCCCAGGCACCGTTCAGAGCGGTTGCCAGCACATTGATTGCCACCCCGGTCAGCGGGGCCTGGTCCAGATGCGACGATGACAGCGCGGCAACGGCCTCTCGCAGGATTAGAAGTGCCGCCAGCACGATCAGCACACCTTCGACAACAGCAGACAGGTATTCGGCTTTCTTGTGCCCAAAGGGGTGATTATCGTCAGGAGGTTTGCCGCCGATCGAAACCGCAAAGAACGCCAGCAAGGCCGCGACCACATTGACCACGGATTCCATCGCATCGGACAACAAGGCGACTGATCCCGTCAACCACCAGGCCAAGAGTTTCAAGGCCAGAACCGCGATGGAAATCGGGATCGACCACAGGGCAAATTTCTGGATCATCGCATTGGTGTCCTGCAACCTTGGGACAGGTCTATCACTTTGTTCGATGATCCCTATGGCTTTTTCTGATCAGAAATCAAGCGTCTGCTTGTGCCGCCTCATAGGCCAGCATGGCGCGTTTCACCGGCAGGCCCCAATGATACCCACCCAGCCCCCCGGATTTTCGCAGCGCGCGGTGGCAAGGGATCAGCCAACTGACCGGGTTTCGACCCACGGCCGTCCCGACGGCGCGCACAGCTTGCGGTGATCCCACCCGTTGCGCGATCTCGGAATAGGTTGTGACCTGGCCCGAAGGGATATGCATCAGCGCTTCCCACACTTTGATCTGCAGGGGCGAGCCTATCAGATACAGAGGCGTTGGTTCCAATCGGTCGCTCACCGCGCCAAATGCACTGAGCGCCCAGGGCCGCAGGCGCATCGGGTCCTCGACGAAATTGGCATTGGGCCAACGCGACAACATATCCGCCATGGCATTTTCTTCGCCGGTTTCGGCCCCAAAGGCCATTCCGCAGATGCCCTTGTCGGTGCCCATCACCAAAGCAGGACCAAAAGGACATTCAAACCATCCCCAATAGATGGTCAAACCGGCACCCCTACGGGCATATTCGCCGGGGCTCATGGATTCCCATTTCAGGAACAGATCATGCAGGCGACCGCTGCCGGACAGGCCAACATTCAGAGCGGTTTCCAGTGTCGTGAACCGCTCGCGCAGCAACGCCTTGGCATGGCCTAGCGTCAGATATTGCTGATACCGCTTGGGCGATACCCCGGTCCAACGTGAGAACAGGCGCTGGAAATGCGCGGGGCTCATATCCATCTGCTGTGCCAGTTCCTCAAGACTCAGGGCCTCTCCACCCTGATCAATCAGGTCAATCGCCCGGCGCATGACATTATAATGATAGCCGCTTTCTGGGGTCTGGACATTCATGGTCGCACTCCTTCGATAGACAGAAGATGGCCTGTTACCGACCAGAGTGCGACCCGATTCTTGCGCTATCTGCCCCTCAGACCTGCGGGATAACGGTATAGGGTGCCGCCTCTTCCGGGGGTGCAACCTTTTCCATGACGTTGATGCTGACATGCGGCCAGCGGATCAGACCGGGCTTCCCGTCAAAGCGTGGGAAGAAATCCAGACCGACATTCTGCAGATACATCATCAGCAGCTTGGGTTCACCGCCAATTCCCGGCTCGTCCAGCTCCATGATCCAAAAGATCGAATCCATAACCGCCGCGTTGGCTTGTTTGACAACAAACGGAATGTTGACGATCCCGGCATCCTCAAGCGCGGTGTTGAACGGCAATATCGTGGTTTTTTTCACATTGTTCGGTATTCCAGCTGCCAGCAACAGATGCGGGTGCACAGGATCGAAGCCTGGGAACCCCGGGGCGGTCACAACGCCGTTGAACGGATTATCGTGATAATGTTTGTAGGGCGAAAGATATCCGCTGTTCAGGTCCTTTGTGGCCCCTTCGGGCAGCCCGTCCACCACCGGAATCGTTGGCGGTCCATCGATCTCGCTCGCTTCTCCAAGACCTAACAGCGAGTCGCCATGTGGCACCGTTCCCAAACGTGCAACGTTCAGATTGTTTGTGGTCAGATTGGTCATATGCAGGAACAGACCGGGCTCGTGATGGATGGCCAGATCGGCAGGTCCCGCCAGTCCGCTGTCGGGGCGATCTTCAGCCGAGAGCTGCGCGATGGACTGCTGATAGTCCAGCGTGACGACAAACTGATCGGTGTTAATGGTCGGGTCTCCTGAGGCCGGGTTCGGACGCTCAATCCCGCGGTTTGGAACCGCTTTGTCAACGGTCGTGAATTGAAGCGTTTCCTCGAATTGATTAACCAGCAGACGGTAGTTGAGACGGCTGCCAGGCTCGGTCGCAAACGGAAGCGCGATCATGTTCCAGCCACGTCCGCGCGTGCTGTCGCCGTTCTTCCAAACTCCGGGCAGTAATTTCAGGGGGCCGAGGTCTTCGTCACCTTGATGGGCCAGCTCAACAGACCGATAACGGGACTGCAGTTTTGCGGCAAGATCTGGGTTCGCCATGGATCAACCTTTCAATAATTAAATAAAATATCCGCCAATGCGGGAAAAATGCGCTGAAATAAGAATTGGCTGCGCATCGCGAGAATAACACGAATCAGGCTTACCCTACGTAATCCAAAACCCACAGCTATCCGCTAAGCAGATTCTTGCTTGTGTGGTTACCCGAGCCATCGGCTTGCCCTGCGCCGCAATACGTGCATACGTCGCCGCATGGCCAAGCAACTTGATTACCACACTATCCGAGAGATTTTTACCCGCTTTCAGCAGGCTGACCCGGAACCTGAGGGTGAGCTAGAGCATGTGAATGTCTATACTCT
Source organism: Ruegeria sp. CDSA236 (assembly GCF_059611285.1). Classification (NCBI taxonomy): domain Bacteria; kingdom Pseudomonadati; phylum Pseudomonadota; class Alphaproteobacteria; order Rhodobacterales; family Roseobacteraceae; genus Ruegeria; species Ruegeria sp. CDSA236. Next base: position 140,123 of record NZ_JBXWPG010000008.1, on the reverse strand, counting down.
GGTCGTAGCGGTGGCGCTGTCTGCACAGGCCACCGATGTCGGCGTCAACAAGGCTACGCGCGCCCTTTTCAAAACCGCCGACACACCGCAAAAGATGCTGGACCTGGGCGAAGATGGCCTGATCGAGCATATCAAAACCATCGGTCTATTCCGCCAAAAGGCAAAGAACGTCATCAAGCTCAGCCATATTCTGGTCGAAGAGTATGACGGCGAAGTTCCCAATTCCCGCGCCGCGTTGCAATCGCTGCCGGGCGTCGGGCGTAAGACCGCCAATGTGGTGTTGAACATGTGGTGGCGCTATCCGGCGCAGGCCGTGGATACGCATATTTTCCGTGTCGGAAACCGAACAGGCATCTGTCCGGGAAAACATGTGGATGCGGTTGAACGCGCAATCGAAGATAACATCCCGACCGACTTCCAACTGCACGCACATCACTGGCTTATCTTGCATGGCCGGTATCACTGCAAAGCACGCAAACCTATGTGCGGATCCTGTATCATCCGCGATCTCTGCCAATTCGAGGACAAGAACCTATGAAAACCTACCAGCTCACCGGTATTGGAAACGCCGTTGTGGACGTGATCTCTCAGGCCGATGACAGTTTTCTGGAACTGATGGGCATCGAGAAGGGCATCATGCAGCTGATAGAACAGGAGCGGGGTGAACTTCTTTACGCCGCTATGGAAGGCCGCGTGCAAACGCCGGGCGGATCCGTTGCGAACACGATTGCCGGTGCCGGCGCACTGGGACTGAGCGCAGCCTTTATCGGACGCGTACATGATGATGCGTTGGGACGATTCTACGCAGAGGCGATGCACGAGGACGGTGTGGATTTCGTGAACCCGCCCGTACCGGGTGGAGAGCTTCCGACTTCGCGCTCGATGATTTTTGTCTCACCCGACGGTGAACGGTCGATGAACACCTATCTGGGGATTTCCTCGGAGCTTTCCTCGGCGGATGTATCAGCCGAGGTCGCGGGTAACAGCCAGATCATGTTCCTTGAAGGCTATTTGTTCGACAAGGAAAAAGGCAAAGCTGCGTTCCTTCAGGCCGCACGGGATTGCCACAAGGGCGGCGGCAAGGCCGGGATCGCCATTTCTGACCCGTTCTGTGTTGAACGGCACCGGGTCGATTTCCTACTGCTGATCGAAAATGAACTGGATTTTGTGATCGGCAACGAGGCCGAGATCAAATCCCTGTTCGAAACCGACGATCTTGAGGATGCACTGGCGAAAACCGCCGATATCTGCCCTCTGGTGGTCTGCACCCGGTCAGGCGACGGGGTAACTGTGCTGAATGAAGGTCAGCGCTTTGACATTCCGGTGGAAAAAATCGTTCCCGTCGACGCCACCGGCGCAGGCGACCAATTCGCAGCCGGGTTCCTGTTTGGCATGGCCACTGGGCGGGACTATGAGACTTGCGCCAAGATGGGCAATGTCTGCGCCCGTGAGGTGATCAGCCATATCGGCCCGCGCCCCAAGGCGGATATGATCGATTTGCTCAAGCAGGGCGGCTTGCTTTAATCGGATCAGGACTGGCCTATAATTTGTGGGAGGGGCAGAGCCCCTCCCCTCACGGTTATCCCTGCACGAATAGGGCGATCCAGATGCCTACGAACATGAATATGCCGCCAAGATTGACCCAAGCGTGCCAAATCGCATAGCGGAAAGGCAGTGTCTTGCGGGCATAAAAGACTGTGCCGATCACGTAGCTTGCCGCCCCGGCCAGAATGCACCACAGGACTGAAACGGGGACATCTTTCAGATCGGGTATGGCGCACAGCCCCAGCGCGCCCAGACCCAGATAGGATGCTGTTGACCATCGGGACTTGACCGTCTTGTTGGCGATCTTGTTCCAGATGGCCACCACAGTCAGCCCCCAGCACAACCAGAGCAAAGTCATGGTCCAGCCGGTACCGGCCAGCAGGAAAAAGGGTGTGAAGGTGCCGCAGATACTGGAATAGATTGCGGCATGGTCTATGCGTCGTAGCAGCTGCCGACGCTGGTGCCAGCGGGAAAAGTGATAAAAACACGAGGCCAGATTAGAGCCCAACGCACAGGCTACATAAACCAGAACCGCAAGAATAAGCCCGCTGTCGAGCATCAGGTACGATTTGCGGATCAGCGCTCCGCCAGCGGTCAAAATCAACGCCAGACCGATAAGATGCACGACCAGATCGGCGCGGCGGTGGCAAGGGTCCGGACTGGGATAGGTCTGTGGGATCATGTCAGTTCAGGTGATCCGAAAACGCTGCAACCACGTGTTCATACACGTCGCGTTTGAACGGCACGATTTCGGCAACCAGCTGTTCCGGTTCCTGCCATTTCCAGCGGGTGAATTCGGGATGCTCAGTCTGAATGTTGATCTGATCGTCGCGGCCAGAGAACCGCATCAGATACCATTTCTGCTCTTGACCCCGATACCGACCTTTCCAGATCTTCGGCACGATGTCATGCGGCAGATCATAGGGCAACCACCCCTCGGTCTCGGCGATGATCTCGACCAGATCTGCCGTGACGCCGGTTTCTTCCCACAGCTCGCGCAGCGCCGCATCGCGCGGGTCTTCACCCTGGTCCACACCACCCTGAGGCATCTGCCAGGCGTCCTTGTGGCGGTCGTTGCGCTGGCCGACGAATATCTTACCCTCGGCATTCATCAACATCAGCCCGACGCAGGGGCGGTAGGGCAGTTTGGCAATCTCTTCGGGGGTCATACGCGGCCTCGTGAACATGCTTTGGAGCGTCTGTAACAAGCAGCGGGCCCAAGGCAAAGGGTATGACGTTAGGTTTTGCGTGACAAAGATGACGCGAAGGTCAATCTGGCAGCCAAATTCTATAAGGGAGAGTTCTGGATGACTGCATACCCAAACATGCTGGCCCCGCTGGATCTGGGCTTTACCACGCTGAAGAACCGCGTGCTGATGGGCTCGATGCATACCGGGCTTGAGGAGACTGGCGATTGGAATCGGGTGGCCGAGTTCTATGCCGACCGCGCGCGCGGTGGCGTGGCGCTGATGGTGACTGGTGGGATCGGACCAAATCTTGAAGGTTCGGTACTGCCGGGGGCATCAATGATGACCAACGACAAAGAAGTGGCAAACCATTCCATCGTCACCCAGCGGGTGCATGAGGCCGGTGGCAAGATCGCGATGCAGATCCTGCATGCGGGGCGCTATGCCTACGGGCCGAAATGTGTCGCACCCAGCCCGGTGAAATCTCCGATCTCTCCTTTCCCGCCGACCGAGTTGGACGAAGAGGGTATCGAGAAACAGATCAGCGATATCGTGAACGCCGCGGTCCTGGCCCAGAAAGCGGGCTATGACGGGGTCGAGATCATGGGATCCGAAGGGTATTTCCTCAACCAATTTCTGGTGACTCACACCAACAAGCGCGAGGACCGTTGGGGCGGCTCTTATGAGAACCGGATGCGCCTGCCGATCGAAGTTGTCCGCCGCACGCGCGAGGCCGTCGGCACGGAATTCATCATCATCTACCGCTTGTCGATGATTGACCTGGTTCCCAACGGATCTACTCATGATGAGGTTGTGGAACTGGCGCAGCGGATCGAACAGGCCGGCGCCACGATCATCAACACCGGCATCGGCTGGCACGAGGCGCGGATTCCCACCATTGCCACCAGCGTTCCGCGCGCGGCCTTTGCTTGGGTGACCAAAAAGCTGATGGGCAAGGTCTCGATCCCAGTCATTACGTCAAACCGGATTAACACGCCGGAGGTCGCCGAAGAAGTTCTTGCCACGGGGTGCGCCGACATGGTCTCGCTGGCCCGCCCGATGCTGGCAGATGCGGATTTCGTTAACAAAGCCATCGCTGCTGAGGCGGCGACGATTGCACCCTGCATCGCTTGCAACCAGGCCTGTCTGGATCACACATTCCAGGGCAAACTGACCTCGTGCCTAGTAAACCCGCGCGCTTGTCACGAAACCGAACTGGTGATCACACAGGCCGACAGCGTGAAGAAAATCGCCATCGTAGGGGCGGGCCCGGCAGGCCTGTCCACCGCAATGACCGCCGCGCAGCGTGGCCATGACGTGACCATTTTTGACCGTGCCCGTGAGATCGGCGGCCAGTTGAACATGGCCAAGCAGGTTCCGGGCAAAGAGGAATTCTGGGGTCTGGTCGAATGGTACCGCACCATGATTGCCGATTTGGGCATTAAGGTAGTGCTTGAGCGCGAAGTGGGCGCCGACGATCTGACTGGTTATGACGAGGTGGTAATTGCCACCGGTGTCGTTCCGCGTGATCCGAAAATCCCTGGTCAGGACCGAGACAATGTCGTCGATTATATCGACGTCCTGCGCCACAAGACCCCGGTTGGCAAATCAGTGGCCGTGATCGGAGCAGGTGGGATTGGCTTTGACGTGTCCGAATTCCTGCTGGAAGAAGGCAACAGCATCACCACCGACTTGCCTGCCTGGATGAAGGAATGGGGCGTTACCGACCCGGCCGAGCATCGCTCGGGGCTGGCACCTGAAGGGCCACAACCTACCGCCCCCGCGCGTCAGGTGACTTTGCTGCAGCGCAAGGCGCAAGCCCATGGCAAAGGGTTGGGCAAGACCACCGGCTGGATTCATCGCGCAACGCTGAAGATGAAAAACGTCAATTTCGTCGGTGGCGTGAATTATGAGCGAATCGACGATGACGGGCTGCATGTGAGTTTCGGCGAAGCACGCGAGAACCCGACAGTAATTGCGGTGGATACGATTGTTCTGTGCTCGGGCCAGATCTCGGACCGCAGCCTGGCCGATACGTTGATCGAACGTGGCATCACCCCACATGTGATCGGCGGCGCGGATGTTGCAGCCGAATTGGACGCCAAACGGGCCATCAATCAGGGCACGCGGCTGGCAACCAGTTTCTGATATGCCTTGGCCCGGTCCAGAACCGGGCCAATCGCTCTGCTGGTATTGGGGTCAGTCGGCCAGCGCCAGCTTTGCACCCAATGCCCCAAAGGCCCCGGCGAAACAGCGCCTGACCCAAGCCATGACAGTGGGCCGCTGGATCACATAGTCGCGTGCCACCGCAGCGAAAGCGCCATAACCAACAAAGACGACAAAGGTCATGGCCATGAAGGACAAGGCCAACTTGATCAGCTCTGCTTCGGCGGCACCTGTACCGGCGGGAATGAATTGCGGCAGAAAGGCCAGAAAGAACAAAGATAGCTTGGGGTTCAACACATTGATCAAGGTGCCCGTGATTGCAATCTTCACATACCCTTTTGCGGGTTTCTGGCTCTGTACATCCAATGCTCCGCCTTGCCGGACGATCCCCCAGGCCATGTAAAACAGATACAGCACCCCAAGGTATTTTAGCACCAGAAAGGCCAGCGCGCTGGTATGCAGCAGGGCCGCAAGACCGACGATACTGGCCAGCGCAGCAGGTACGATCCCTATGGTACAGCCAATCGCCGCCGCAAAACTGGCCCAAAAGCCACGCCCCAACCCAACCGCAAGCGTATAGATCACGCCGGTGCCCGGTAAAAGCACAACGATCAGAGACGTCAGTAGGAACTCTGTCGACATCCCAGCCCTCCCTTTCCTAGCACGCAGAATTTCCGGTTCGAAAGGAAAAGTAAACGCCATACATCACTGTGGCCCGGCGACATTCCTGAAAGCCCGCCGGATACCAACAGCAGAAGTCCCTTATCGCTTATTCAACGGTTATCGTAATCACCTCAGACACGATGGGCGTGGAATGCGGTACATGACCTGCATCGCCGAGCACTAGCTGAAGCGTATGTTCGCCTGCAGCCATTTCCAGCGTCACCTCGGTCTGACCGCCGCCAAAATGGATATGATTGTCATCCGCGGGCAGACCATAAGACAACTCATCCGCACCGTCCTCTCCCTGCCCCAAAGGCGGTCGGTCGATCAGCAGATGATGATGCCCGGTGTTTTCCTTTTCAGTACCCGCCGGCGCGACCCCCATGCCGCTGAGGCCAAAGACCACGGTGACCGGAGATTGGACAACGTCGCCGTCAGACAATTTCACAAAATAGACCTGCGCTTCGGGGTTTGATGGTGTTTCACCCCCGGCCAGAGCAAATGTCGCCGACAGGCAGGTTGCGGCAATAGCTAAAACAGCTTTCATAATCTTCTCCGTTGTCACAAATTTGCCATCCTCATGGTAGCATGTTTCGGCCCGAAATCGAGGATACCCGTTGTCAAAAGGCTTGTGGCCCATATGGAAACCACTGTTTCAGAGTTTCCCAAGCGCAAACGATCCGATTCAAATCCCTGATATTATCCCATGTCCGCCCTGTTTCCGCCCAGATTTGACGTAAAGATCAGTTAAAGAACCTACACCTGGGGAACAAGAATGGACCGACTGACCGAAATGGAAGCCTTCGCCAACGTGGTGGACCAAGGCGGTTTCACCGACGCGGCCAAGAAAATGGGCATCTCAAAATCGGCTGTGTCCAAGCACGTTTCCAGCCTGGAAGCACGCCTGGGCGCAAGACTGCTGAACCGCACGACGCGCCGCGTGTCACCAACCGAAATCGGGCTGGCCTATTATGACCGGGCCCGCCGCGTTCTGAATGACGCGGGCGAGGCTGATGCGCTGGTCACCTCGATGCAATCTGCCCCCTCTGGTCTGCTGCGGATCAGTGTGGCGACAGATTTCGGCGTGAATCACCTTTCTCCGGTTCTGTCAGGATTTCTAGCTGCCTATCCCGACATCACGGTGAATATGGTGCTGAACAATCGCTATGTTGAGCTGATCTCGGAAGGGTTCGACGTTGCTGTGCGGATTGGTGAGCTGGAAGACAGTACATTGCGCGCCCGCAAGCTGACCGAAACCGTCAAGCGGATGGTCGCCGCGCCCACCTATATCGAGAAATTCGGGCGTCCGCAAAAGATCGACGACCTGAACGAACACAAGCTGTTACATTATTCCAGCCAGTCTTCGGGCAATGTGTGGAAACTGACCGCACCTTCGGGTGAAAAACGTCAGGTCCGCACCGCCGGGTGGCTCAGCGTGAATGATGGGCAATCCTTGTTGAACGCTGCGGTCTCGGGGCTTGGGATCGCGCATCTGCCCAGCTATCTCTATGCCGAGGCGCTGAAGTCGGGCGAAGTTGTCGACGCAATGCCGTCGCTGCCCGATGAAGTGCAAGGCGTTTATGCCGTCTACCCGCCCGGCCGCTTTACGCAGCCCAAGGTGCGGGCATTCATTGATTTCCTCGTCGATGCCTTCAACGAAAAAGGCCCGATGGACTGGTAATTCTAATTTCTCCCGGTGGAAACTGAACGGCCCGCACATGTTGTGTGGGCCATTTTTTTAGTCGCTTAACACGGCCAGCCCCATACTCTGCGCGACCGTACGCAAGGATTGGATCAGGATATTCTGTCCGGGCAGATCAGCTTCTTTTCTGCGGGAAAGAAGCGCGATATCGCGGTTGGCATTTGTTATGGTCAACGGGCGCAAATGGACTTCATCGCGGTAAATCCCCTGACGTCTTGCATACAGGTCCGGCAACACCGCAACCCCAACCCCCGAGGCTGCCATCAGCACGATGGAATCAAGCGTGGTGCCCTCGTATTCATCCGACACCACCCCGCCGCATTCCGCCGCAAGCGCATAGACGATCCGGGACAGACGGTGGCTTTGGTCTAGGGTCAGGATCAGCCGGTCGCGCAAATCCTGGGCGGTGACACCCTGGGTATCACCCGCCAGCACATCATCCACAGCGACCCCGATCCACAGGGATTCGTTGAACAGGCGCTGCTGGATTGTGTTCGGATGGTCCTCGGGCGTGGACAGGATCAGATCGAACCGACCGGATTTCAGCCCTTGTTCCAGATCACGGGTGTTTTCCTCGCGCACGACAATGCGCAGACCGGGGCGGTCCTGATGGACCTTTTTGATGACCTGAGGCAGCAGGTAGGGCCCGATTGAGGGCAACACGCCCAGCCTTAGCCGTCCTGAGACCGGTGTCTCGCTGCTCATCGCGTGGCGCAGATCCCGGACATCGGCAAGGATCTTCTGGGCGCGCTCGATGAACTCTTGGCCTTTGGCAGTCACCTGAACACCACCCCGGTTACGATCAAAGATGCGCAGGCCAAGTTCTTGTTCTACAGAGGCAATTTGCGCCGAGAGGCTGGGCTGGCTGACATTCAGAACCTCAGCTGCCAATCCAAATCGACCCAGTCGGCTGACCGTAACGATATATTCCAGTTGCCTTAGTGTTGGGCGCATTTCATAGCTTTAAACTATCCAAAATTTAGAAAGATAATATTTGGATAACAAATATAGGCAAGGCACTTAGCCCGTGAAATCGGGACAGGAGCCAAAATGCCCAGCGTAATCGAAACCCTTTCCAGCAACTTGCTGGTCCCAACCATCCTTTTCTTCGTCCTCGGGCTGCTAGCGGCTTTTGCCCGCAGCGATCTGTCGATCCCCGGTGGGGCAGCCAAGTTCATGTCGCTGTATCTGCTGCTGGCCATCGGCTTCAAAGGCGGCAGCAGCCTGGCCGAGCATGGCATCCACATGGATCTGTTCCTGACTTTGCTAGGCGGTGTGGGGTTGTCTTTTGTCATCCCCTTTGTGGCATTCGGCCTGCTCCGGGTCATGACACGGTTGGACGCGTTGAATGCGGCGGCTGTTGCCGGGCATTATGGGTCAATCTCAATCGTGACTTTCGTCACTGCCATCAGCCTGCTGGATCTGGTAGGGCTCAGCCATGATGGGTTCATGGTCGCTGTTGCCGCCGCAATGGAGGTTCCGGCCATCCTGTCGGCCCTGTGGTTGGCGCATAAAACCAGCAGTAATGGCGTCAAGGACAAGGGGCTGTGGCGTGATCTTTTGGCAAACGGGTCGATTGTCCTGCTGACCGGGGCTTTCCTGATCGGCGCGGTCACGGGTGGCGAAGGGATGCAGATGATTGCGCCCTTCATCGTCACACCCTTCACCGGCATCCTGTGCCTTTTCCTGCTGGATATGGGCATTTCCGCGGGGCGCAGCCTGATCAAGAACCGCGACAAGCTCTCGCTGGGTCTGTTTGCCTTTGGAATGCTGATGCCCCTGATCGGCGCTGCGATGGCCTGGGTGGTCGGGGCGGTGATCGGCCTGCCCGAAGGCAGCCTGTTCCTGTTCATGGTCCTGTCTGCATCCGCCTCGTATATCGCTGTGCCCGCGGCGATGAAGATCGCGCTGCCAAAGGCCGAGGCCGGGATCTATCTGACCCTGTCGCTGGGTGTGTCCTTCCCGTTCAACATCACGATCGGGCTGCCGCTGTACCTGTGGTGGGTGATGTAGGGATCAGTTGATCAGCAGAACCGCCTCGACCCGGCGGTTCAAATCGCGACCTTCGGCCGTTGCATTCGAGGTGATCGGAGCCAGATAGCCGATCCCCCGCGCCTCGACCCGGTCGGAGGCCACGCCGTATTTCTCGATCAACCGGGCGCGCACGGTCTGCGCCCGGCCGGTGCTGACCGATATGTTGGCCTCGAGTGCGCCAGTATCATCCGTGTGCCCGACCAGAGCCAGCCGCGTTCCGGGATTGTCCGACAGATACTGCGCAATCTCATTCAGAGAGCCGAAAGGCCCGTCACCCAGGGTTATCTCGCCCGTGCGAAAATGCAGATCACCCAGAATCACATGGCCCTCCTGTGCAAGCTCTGCCAACAGCCCCTGTGCCTGATCGACCTCTTCTTCGATCACCAACGGAGGCGCGGCTTCGGCCCCTTCAGGTGACACGCGGATCATCTGCACATAGCCATCGGGCGGGTTTCGGCTGACCAACAGGCTCAGAACTTCGTCGCCCTTGGCAGCGGACAAAAAGCGATAGTCCTGGATGGCCACATACATGTCAGGCGTGGGGACAACTTCGGTTCCAAAGCGAAAATCGAAGCCGCCGCAACTGCGGGCGTCGCAGTCAAAGAGAACCTCATACCCCTGGGCTTTGATCTGTTCCCGCAACGGGGCTAGCAGCTGCAAAGTGGTGCTGGACCCGGCCTGCAGCCGCCAGGTATAGCGCTCGACCCGCCCTTCGACCCGGCGCGCCGGGACTGCTCCGTCGGTATAGGGGCCAGTGGGCAGGTCATAGCTGTCCAACGGGCTCGTGCGGTCGCTGACCAATCGCGTACCCGAAGGAAGCGTCAGCTCCTGCCCGACAACAGGCGATGCCATGAGCAACAGGAATATAACGAGACGGCGGATCATCTTGATTGGGCGTGATACTCGGGGTTGGGGGACATCGCGGTCGCGCTTGCAACACGGTTCGACATGTTGAAAAAGCCGGTCACGTTGGCAATGTCCCAGATATCGCGGTCGCTAAACCCGGCATCCCGCAGGACCTGTCGGTCGGGCTCTTCGATCTTGGTGCTTTCGGTGGTCATTTTGGCCGCGAAATCCAGCATGGCACGCTGCCGCTGATCCAAAGGCGCAACCCGGTAGTTCATGACCAGCATTTCGCCCAGTTGCGGATCACCCGACAACTGCCTGACAGCCGCCCCATGTGCGACAAGGCAATAGAAACACTTGTTTATTGCCGACACGACCACCGCGATCATCTCGCGTTCAAGCTTGGACAACCCACTATCCGCTAGCATCAGATCATTATACATCGCGGTGAACGCGTTCAGCTTGTCGATGTCAAAGGCATAGGCCCGCAGAACGTTGGGCACAAAACCCAGCTTTTCGACGCAAATGTCGAAATATTTCTGCGTCTCCGGCGGCAGCGGATCCACCATCGGAAGGTTCAGCGCGGTGGGTGGTGTAAGATCGGTCACTTTGGGTTCTCTCCTTCAGCCAGCTGACGGTAATGGTATTCTCCGGCAAGCTCCATCCCAAGCGCGCGATAAAGGCCATTGGCGCCCGCATTCGCCTTGGTGCAAATCACGCTGAGCGTCCCGGCGCCCTGATCCTGTGCCCAGAGCGCAGCCGCGCGCATCGCCCATTGGCCCAGGCCCTGACGGCGATGAGCGGGCAAAATCTCAAGTGCGTGGACCATGGCCACGTCCCCGTGCATCGCAACAAACCCGGTACCAGCAGGTTGGTCACTATGGCGAAGCAGCAGGCCGGTCTTTGGACCCGGGGCTCGCTCCATCACGGCCAGCCGCTCTGGTCCAATCCCGCCCTCGGCCCAGATCTCACGCATGATTGCCAGCGGCTCCCATATCGAGAACACCGTTACGCGGGGGAGCGGAAGATCAGTCAGATGCTCAACCGGGCAGGTGTAAATATTGACCGGATCCAACACGGAATAGCCCCGGCCTTCAAGCTGCGCATCCAGCGCCTCGTCCCCTGGCCACAGGCAAAAGATGCGCTTTTGCCCCAGTGCCTGCATCGCGACCTCGGCCGCCGCGATATCGTCATCCAAGACCGGCCCCAGCGCATTGGCTGCACTCACCCGCGATCCGCCGCCCAGACCCTGACGCACCCAAAACGGCCCCTTCCTGTCGCGATGCGCAGATGGCCAAGTGCCATCGACGACATCAGGCCAGACAACGCTCACAGACCAAGCTCTTTCGCCAACCGGGTTGAGGCTGCATCAATCTGGGCGCCCTCGGTTCCGCGGATGACAACGTTGGCACCGAACACACCATTGATCTGAAACGGATAACACCCGATGGACAGATCCTGAAAATCCGCTGCGAGTGCCGCAAGGGGGGCTGCGATATCGCCTTCGCCGCGATCCACCCGCAAGGTTTGGGACAGCAGAGGAACACCGCCGGTCAGACCCGGCAATACACTCGCCACCATCGCCTGAAAGACCGAGGGCACCCCAGCCATCACATGAACATTGCCGATGGTAAAGCCTGGCGCAGTCGACACCGGATTGTCGATCAGCGTGGCACCATCGGGGATGCGCGCCATGCGCAAACGGGCAGCGTTCAGTTCCAGCCCGGATTTCTCGTAATGCGCTTCAAGCAAAGCGCGAGCATCGTCGCGGATGTCGATATGCGCGCCAAAGGCACGGGCGATGCAATCGGCGGTGATATCATCATGGGTCGGTCCAATCCCACCGCTGGTGAAGACATGATCAAAATTTGCCGACAACGCCTGAACGGCGGCTTCGATTGCAGCGGCGTCATCGCTGACCACACGGACCTCTTTCAGGTCGATCCCCTGCTTGGTCAGCTCCTGCGCGAGATAATGCATGTTTGCGTCGCGGGTGCGACCCGACAGGATTTCATCCCCGATCACCAGCATGGCTGCGGTTGGATTTTGCATGGCCTGCGCCCCCTTGATCGACCCTTTCCGCAGGTATAGGCCCTGAAGCATGCGATTTGAAACCCCTCTTGTCCCCGCCCACCTGATCCGCCGCTATAAACGCTTTCTAGCCGATTGCAGGCTTGAGGACGGGCGCGAGGTGACAGCGCATTGCGCCAATCCCGGCTCGATGATGGGACTGGCCGAACCGGGCGAGAAAATATGGTTGGAGCCCAATGACGACCCGAAGAAAAAGCTGAAATACGGATGGCGGCTGGTCGATCACGAAAACGGGCATTTCACCGGCGTGGATACATCCGTCCCGAACCGGGCGTTGCGCGCGGCATTGATCGCGCGGGAGATCCCTGAACTGGCAATCTATGAAACTGTGCGCCCCGAGGTGAAATACGGCGAGAACAGCCGCGTTGATTTCCTGCTGACCCAGCCGGGCCTTCAGGACGCTTATGTCGAGGTCAAATGCGTGACCCTGTCTCGCGAACCCGGTCTGGCCGAATTCCCCGACAGCGTCACAGCGCGCGGAACCAAACATCTAGGGGAACTGACAGCTATGGTGGACGAGGGGCATCGCGCAATCCTGCTGTATCTGGTCCAGCGCACCGATTGTGAGCGAATTGCATTGGCCGCAGATATCGACCCGACCTATGCAGCGGCGTTCGAGGCGGCCCAAGCTAGGGGTGTCGAGAAATTGGTCTATGGCACACGGATATCGCCTGAAGGGGTTTGGGTAAACGTGACCGAAAGCCAATCGTTGATGCAGAAGCGTTGAAAAGGCCCTTTGATCCCATCCTGTGAATTCGACCTTCTAGCAACGTGGGATTCTCTGCGTGAGCAAGAAAACCGGGGCGCTGGCCCTCCCTGATCTGAACACCCATTGTCTGCCGTAATAAGTGGGATTGCGGCGAATGCGCTGCCTGTTTGCCGCTGGCACATCCGGCAATGACAACAATGTACGATCATTGGGTCAGCAGTCACGACCAGGCAGATATCTTCCATGAGTATCTGAGGAATGCTTCATTACACGCAGTGCTTTTATAATCAGTCCCCAACCTTGATCCAGTCATTGTGGGTCGAGTTGCAGGACCATGAAGGTTAGCCAATCCGCCATTTCCTCGCTGACATCATAATAGGGTTTGATCGGCTTAAAACCGAGCTTTTGATACAATCCTCGTGCCTCGATTTGTTCTGGGCCGGTATCAAGATACATTCTTGAGTACCCAAATTCGCGGGCTCGGTGGGTAAGATGCGTTGCAAGAGCCTGACCCACGCCTTGCCCGTGAAATTTCGGAACGACGAACATGCGCTTCATTTCGCAATTTTCTGAATCGAGTGCGCGCAGTCCGACACACCCAACGAATTCCTTATCAATGGTTGCGATTAACAGCGTTCCTGTGGGCGCTCCATATATGCGATGCAGGTCTGAGAGCTCTCGTTCAAATTCAACCGGGTCGAAATAGCGGGCGACGAGATCGCGATAGGCGTGATGGCGCACGAACAACCAATCAACCAAGGCGCGCATCATGTTTTGTATGGCGGCGATTTCAGCGGGTGTCTGGGCGGTCTTGACGGCCACGCGCTGCAGAGCTGCGGTTTTCATTTGGGTGTTCCTTCGCTGGTTCTGGGTGTCTCTGATCGGCGTGGCGACAGATACCAAAGCACCGCAGCCATAATGATCAGGGCTGGGATATCGCCCACCAAATGACCGATCTCCATATGGTCCCGGCTGACTTGAGCGGCCATAATCGCTGCGTGGACGATACTGGACCAGATGGCAAAACTGATCAGACTCATATGGTTTTGCGGGGCTGAGGATGCCCGGATCAGGAACCATCCCAGAACCGCGTAAATACCGCAGATCATCTGGAAATAGTGCTGACCTCCGCCACCATGCCAGACCCACCCCGAAGGCCAGATAACGGCCAGTGGATAGATCAGAAAACAGATGGTCCCAAACAGGGCCAAGGCGATCTTTAATCCCTTCGCGCGGCTTTCGGGGCTCATGCTGCGTCTGCCTTAGGAGTCCATGCATAGGGCGCAAATTCCGCGTCTAGCGGCAGGTCCAGTAAGTTGGCGGTCATGTTGCTTAGCGTCTTGTTTGCAACGCCTATGATTACCTCCAGCGCCTGCTCTGGGTGATAACCTGCCGCCAAAAATTCCGCGTATTCTTCGGTGCAGTCACGACCACGGTCTATTGTGAGTTTCCGGGCAAACCGTGCCAGAGCACCAAGACGATCGTCTTCAGGGTCGCGCCCCGCACGCATCGCTTGAACATGGCTGTCACTCAGTTCGGCATCAGCAGCAAAAGCTGTGTGACCTGCGACGCAGTAGCGGCACTTGTTGGCCACGCTAACCGCAAGTTGGATCACCTCGCGTTCGGCGGGCGACAGGCTGCTGTTCCCAAAGGCGCCGGTCAGCCCGGCAAACCCGGTCATCGCATCAGGAAGACCGCCATAGACGGCATAAACGTTAGGAACAAAGCCACGTGCCTGCGTGATCGCGTTGAATATCGGACGTGATTGTGGGGCCGCTGTCTGGGGCGTGTGTATGGATAGGGTCATAAGCACTCTCTGTTTTGCAGATCCGCAGTTGGGCTGCTTGATGTCATGAGATCTATCTGACGGCGTCCCTACGCGATGCTTTACAGATTGGAGCAAAGCACTATACCGATTGGAGTGCCTTACTACACTTTCTGGAGTAACTTTGATGTCGCACAGCTATGGCCAATGGTGCCCCATCGCCAAATCAACTGAAATCTTGGGCGAAAAATGGACCATGCTGATTGTACGCGAACTGTTGATGGGCAGCACACGTTTTTCAGAGCTCCAGCGTGGGTTGGGCGCGATCTCTCCCACGCTTTTGACGCGCAGATTGGTCACGCTCGAGGAGTATGACCTTGTCTATAAGCGTCGTATTCAAGGCGGTCGGGGGCACGAATACCTACCAACCGCAAGCTGCCGGCAGCTGCAGCCAATCCTACTGGCACTTGGAAGTTGGGGCATGGAATGGTCAAAGGCGTTTATGAGCGACGCGGATTACGACGTCGAGCTTTTGATGCTTTATCTTCAACGAAGTATTGTTCCCGAGAACCTGCCCGGCAGCAGAACGATCGTGTTGTTCCAGTTTACGGATTTCGCTGAGCAACCGAAATGGTGGATCACGGTTGAAGGTGGCAATGTTGATGTCTGCACAACCGACCCCGGTCTGGACGTGGACGTATTCATCACAACCAAGGTGCGCGCGATGGCGGATGCCTGGTTGGGTCACATGACCTATAAGGCGGCCAAAGCCTCTGGCGCGATGGAGATCATCGGACCGGCGGCTCTGACACGTAATATATCAAGCTGGCTTTCCGATTGCATTTTTGCAAGCTTGCCGAATGCCGAAGAGATTTTGGCAACACGTTAGGACAATCTTAGCGCAGCGCCGGCCTGTGCCATAATACTGTCGATAATCGTTCCAGCGGGTTCAGTGCTGTTCACCAGGCCAACGCTTTGACCTGCCCACATCGATAACGCTTCAATCTCACCTGTCATCGAATGATGGGGTGTCGTGGATTGATAGGCCTTGATTGAGGCGATGCCTCGCATTGCAACCGTTTCACCGGACCGGTGGCGTGCCCGATTGCCGGGGCGGCCCTCTGCTAGCCAACGATCCGCTACGGCGTTACGCAGCACGCGATGTGCAGCATTTGACCATCCAACATTATAAAGATCGGTCTCATGGACTGTGTCTGAATGCTGGGCCGCTAAAAGCTGTGCGATGTATTCGGAATGCGCCGCGCTTTCTGGGGTTGCCAGAAAACGAGTTCCCATGACAACGCCGCTGGCCCCCAAACAGAGGACCGCAGCCAACCCGCGCCCGTCCGAGATACCTCCCGCCGCCAGAACTGGCACCGATCCTGCCACATCCACGACGGCCGGGATCAGTGGCAGGGTCGCAACGGTCCCACGAACATGCCCTCCTGCTTCCCAACCCTGCGCGACCAATACATCAACGCCCGCATCAACGGCGCGTTTTGCCTCATTCGCAGACGAGACGGTTTGGATTACCAATGCCCCGCTGGCATGCACTTGTTTTACGAAGGGCGCTGCATCCCCCCAGAAGAAATGCACAGCATGAGGGCGATGCGATAGGCAAAGCTCTAATCGGGCTTCTTGCGGCATGTCGAGGCAAAGGTTTACGGCAAATGGCGCGCCGGTCTTTGCCCGCAGGTTTGTAAGTTCAGCCTCAATAGTCTCTCTGCTGCTCCACGAGAAGGGCATGATCGGATAGCCGCCTGCATTGCCAACAGCAGCAGCCAAGTCGCTTTCCACGGCGCCGGCCATGGGGGCCAGCGCGATAGGGTGATCAACCGCAACCAGATCTGTAAACGCCGTCGAAATTGCGCGGGTTTTGATCGCCTTGTTCATGATTGAACTCCTTCAAGCCGCGTGGCGGTTTCGATTGGCAATAAGGTGATCGGAAAGGGCCTGCGCATCACCGCCCACGCCATCAATCAGCGCCGACTTCCGACGCCGCATGAAGGGCAATCCCAGGACGTATAGACCGGGTGCAACGATGCCCTGATCGTGGACCAAAATGCTTTTCCGGTCGAACACAGGAAGCTTCAGCCAACTGAATTCGGGGGAATAACCCGTTGCCCAGATGATGGTGCAGATCGCTCCGTTTCTCAGATTGGACATGAGGTGTGGCGGGTTGGACAATAACGTCGGGGGCAACAGCTGCGCCTCGGGAAGGCCTGTAATGTTCACGCGTTCGGCCCAGTCGTCGAAATGCTTAAGAAGGCGGCCGATCTTCAAGTCCGACATGGCACAGTGATTGGCAACTGAGCCGGAAAACTGCGCCATACCGTTTTGAATGCCGACCAGTCGACCCGTTACTGCAACCCCCATCGCCTGAAGCGTATTCAGGTCAATGGAGCCTATTCCAGAATCACCCATCAGTTGGAACGAGGGCACGCGGCGGGCGCGTTCGATATCGTCCACATCCTTGACGCGGACGTCCAGAATGCCGCTACGATCCATCCACCATTGAATATCCCGCCCACGATAACGCCGCGGCGCACGGATATGCTCCCCAACGGCAAGGGTCACAGCATGCCCCGCTTTGCAGAGTTCAGCGGCAACCTGCACGCCGCTGGCTGACCCTCCAACCACCAGCACACCGCCCTTTGCAACTTGATCAGGCGATTTATACGTTCCGAGCGACAGCTGCGTGACGCCTTCCGGAACAGCGCCCGCCAACTGAGGCAGTTTAGGCCGTGCGCAAGCCCCACTGGCGACAACGACATGGTCGCAGATCCAATCGCCCTTGTTGGTGCGAACCAGATAGTTGTTCCCGTGAGAGGTCACAGAATGAACAGCTGTGTGCTCTTCGACCGGGGCATCGATCGCATGGGCATAGTCACGCAGATAACCAGTGATCTGGGGCATGTTCATATACCCGTCCAGATCAGGTCCTTTATACCCATACCCCGGCAACCTTGACTGCCAATTTGGAGTAAGCAGCCGCAGGCTGTCCCACCTGTCTTTCATCCAGGACTGCGCCACCTCGCCCCGCTCCACCACAACATGCGCAACGGAACGGTCCGAAAGACACTTGCTCATTGCGAGCCCGGCTTGCCCGGCGCCAATGATGACAGTCGAAATATGTCGCATGACGCTCGCTCCTGTAGCAATCGCGGCCTAGGCGACGACCACATGTACGTTGGTCGGATTGGTCATAAGATCAAAAACAGTGGATCGTTTTTGTGACTGTGCGACCAAAGCGCGAATGTCATCGTCGCTTGCGTCAGCATCGATATCAAAGGTCACACGGACTGCACTGAAGCCGTTGCGAATGTCGGGGTCCATGCCCAATATCCCGCGCATATCCATATCACCCTCGACAACGCATTGTACGTCATGCAGTTGGATGCCCCGATGTTGCGCAACTGCAGCGATGCCACCGGTTAGGCAGCTCGCCAATGCGGACAATGCGATTTCCGGGGGGGTCGGCGCGCTGTCACGAGCAGCGAAAACTTCTGGATGGTCCGAGCAAATTGAAAAAGTTTCTTTGCGTGTGTGTTCTTCACCCAGGCCAAAATAGCCATTGATGGTGTTGCGGCTTTCACTGCCGTCGACCCAGTCGCAAGTGCTGCGGAATGTGAAGGACGCAGCTTTTGGCATCTCGGCAAATGCGCCCCGTGCCCCGATCAGGGCCTCGGTATTTACGCCATTTGAAACGGGCTTGTCTTGGGGTTGCGTGGTCATTGTGTTGTTCCTTTAGAAGTGTGTTGAGCTGTCGGTGCGGCTCGATACGACGACTTCTAGGGAACACGCGCTCTGCGTGATACTTCACGGTCGAAAGCAATCCACTACATATTTGATAGTAAGAAAAAGAAGCTAACGCCGCTAGCATTGCGAAGGATGGATCTGGCGAAATTGGCTATTTGCCTAAGCCGATTTGTTCTGTGCCTTTTTGCCTGTTTTGGTAGGCCGCTCCCCATGTTGTCCGGCAGTACCGTTGAGCGCTTGATGCCAAGCAGGCTTCTTGACAGGGTTTGCACCCGGGCGCCTCGCCTTGGGCTTTTTGGATTTAGGCATTGGGTGTCCTCTCTTGGTTGCAGGCAGGCATATTAGGTTTGCAACCGGATTGATACCACCGAGTTCAGGCTTGGACATGATGTTAGGCAACTGGAATCAAATCAATCCGATCGTACCCTTAAGTAGAAACGCATCAGGGATTGATTTGCCCCAACAACAAAACTGATCCTTTGTGAATGCTGCGCCATGTATCAACGGTGGCAATGGCGGGCTGCGACGCAGCATGACAGGGCCGGATCGAGTGGCTGCTCTAGGCTGTCCTCATCCAAGTAAATGTGTCTGAACCCCGAATTTCCTTCTGCCTCCGAGGTCTGGTCCAGCCCTACAAAGTCGAAAGCAATTTCTATACTTAAGTTCAACTGGGCAAACCGGCTGCGCCTAGGCCAGCAGCAAGGTGTTCGAAATCATCTGGTTGCCGCCACATCGTCTGAAACCCATGAGCGAGAGTGGAAACGGTTTCTTCATTCACTCGGATACCTCGGCTCATGAGTTCGTCGCGACGCTCGGCTGTAAAATCAACGAGGGCTGCTTCGGCCTCTGCCTGACGATCAAGCTTTGCATAGAAGGCCGCCACGAATGCTGTCACAAGGAATTGAGCCAAGCCTCTCCTATAATCCAATCGATGGCCGGGGGGTGCAAAGGATCCAACTGCATTGCCTCAGATACGACCTCACGCGCCTTCTCATGCCTCTCGAGCAAAAGAAAGGCGTATCCACACCAAGCCATGGACTCTGCCTCGTTTTCGATCAAAGACAGCGTTTTTTCAAACTGGGTCTCAGCCTCTTGCCAAAGGCCTGCGCACTAATAGGCGAAACAGAGTTGGTCCTGGATGTAGACATCCCGGTTGTCCAGTGCCGCCCTCTTTCGAGAAATGTGCAATACATGGTTGGTCGCTTCGGTACCCGCTAACCCTAGCCAAATATCAATGGCATAGGTATCTGAAAGGTACATGAACGATCGCGCGATTGTCGGGTCGAGGGCTACCGCCCGTTCTAGCAGGGCCCGTGCCTTTGTCGTATCTCGGGCATTCAGGCCCTCGCGAAGGGCTTTGCCCTTTAGCATTAGCTCGTAAGCCTTCATTTCATTTTCTGGCTTTCGGGTCGAACGATCGTCAACATCGTGCTGAACCCGCCCGGGGAGGACCGCCACGATGCTTCGTGTCACATCGTCTTGAACCTCCAAAATATCCTCTAATTCACGATCATTTCGATCCGACCACAACTGCGATCCCGAAATTGAGTCGGAGAGCTGCACCGAAACTCTGACCCGGCTCCCTGCTTTTCGCACACTACCTTCGACAAGATAATCCGCGCCCAAAGTCGCTGCAATTTCAGCTGGATCGGCTTCCTTGCCTCGGAAGCGAAAAGAGGCGTTCCTTGAGACCAACTGAAGCGTGCAAAAGCGCGACAATCCTGTGATGATGTCTTCTGTAATACCATCACTGAAAAAACTGTTCTGGATCATCGCTCAGGTTGTGGAATGGCAAAACGGCGATTGTGGACGAATTGCCATGGCCGCAGATATCGACCCGACCTATGCAGCGGCGTTCGAGGCGGCGCAGCTAGGGGTGTCGAGAAACTGGTCTACGGCACGCGGATATCGCCTGAGGGCGATTTGGGTGAACTTAGCCGAAAAACTATCGTTCATGCAGAAGCGTTGAAGGGGTAGTTTGAGCCCTGGGTGACCAATTTTGCATGACGAACGGACTGGCGCAATGCGCGGAAGGCCGCCTCCTCGTTTCATTAGTACGGTCCAATCCAAACGCACAGATCTGCTATTTTCGCCGCGATGCAGCTTTCGCATTCCTGCCGTTCGTCCCATCTCCTGTAATATTGCGTCGGTAATGACTCGGTCGTGGACTGAGCTGAGTCTCTGGGCGGCTTAGTCAACGGCGCGTGTTTCAAACTCGTACTCAAATCGTTCAATGTCGAGTTTATAAACTTGGTCGACTATCTCTCTTTCACGGGGGCCGTAGTAGCTTGAATAGTGAACTTTCTCAGTGCTGCTCTTATTAAGGTGCGGTGGTGTGCTTCTCACATCGAAAAGACCATATTCGAGCGCAACTTGTTCAACGACCTCGAAGTCGGATGCGAAGTTCTCCAGTTTCCCTAAGAAATCCAACTCCAAAGGTACGTAAAGAGATTGAGGAAGCCAATGATGATTGACCTTCTCTTTCGAGAATTGAAGGAACTGCAGAAAGTCCATGTCTTCTCGCCCACCCATAGAACGCAGTTGATTCACGCGAAAAGGCTGCGTCGTAAACATCTTCCAATTCGACACAGCTCTGGACCAAGGGTTCCGGACAAAAGAAAATCGAAAAAGGTTCTTTGAAAAAAGGGGCAGATGACGAAGGCTTTTGCTTTCATCTTCTCCAAAGAAAGATCTGCGGATAGAACTAGAAGCACTCTTGGGGACGTCAAAATAGACCAAAGGTGCGTTTACATACCGAAAAGTATAGTTTCCTCGTCCTCCGGAACCTGGGCAGCCGCACGTCGGACAGTCGCATTTGATGCGTCTTGCCGTAAAAAAGCTAAGTAACATATGGGCTTCCCTCCCGTGTCGATAGCGCCGCGTTTTCTAGCAAGATCGTTGATAGAGAGAAAGCAATAACTTTGTTTCGCCTATTGAAGAGACCGCGAATGAGGGCGGTTTTGCACTCCCGATTAACTGGGTCGAACACCTTGCAAGAAGCTTCGGTTGTCGCTTTAGTCAGGCTAGCAGACGGTTGTGCTTTTTGCGGGATTAGTCAAAAACGGGGCCACCCGGCGCAGTAAGTTTGAAAATGTGAGTTTGAACGACCGCTCTCGGATCTGCCCTATGTGTCCTTTCGCATCCGCAGCAATCCATAGTTCGTTGCATCGGGTCTTTTTCGAGATGGGCACAGAAAGCAACCACCAGCCGCTCACCAAGGGAGGATGACCCGCAAGATGTCTGCCAAGCCGACATTGGCGGAACCTCTCTGGCTGGGCATAGAGCTCAGAAAAAGGATCCGCCCAAACAAAGGCGATCCGACCAATCCTTGAAGCCACGGCATTGATCCCCATCTTAACCCGCGACCGTGCGCCCTCTGGTACTTTCTGCACAAGCAACGTAAAAAGGGTGCTGCGCGAAATATTTGGAGCCTCGCATCGATGAAAGAACATCGTGGCCGTCTGACCAAGGACGGTATCCGTATCTATGAACAGGGTGACTTTGCCGGCATGCAGGCGGCAGGGGCTTTGGCTGCGCGGATATTGGATGATATTGCCGATCATGTGTTCGTCGGCCAGACCACTGGCGCGATTGACGGGCTCATCACGCAGATGGTCGAGGATGCGGGCGCAACTTCGGCCACGATTGGATATAAGGGCTATCAGCATGCCAGCTGTATCAGCGTCAATCATGTGGTCTGCCACGGCATTCCCGGCGACAAAAAGCTGAAGGATGGCGATATCCTGAATATCGACGTGACCGTTATTGTCGACGGCTGGTTCGGGGATACCTCGCGCATGTATGTAGCGGGAAAGCTGCCGCGCAAAGCCGAACGGTTGATCCAGATCACTCATGATGCCCTGTTCAAGGGCATCGAGATGGTCAAACCCGGCAACACGTTCGGCGATATCGGCCACGCGATTCAATCATTTGTCGAGGCACACCGGATGAGCGTAGTCCGCGATTTTTGCGGCCACGGGCTGGGCCGGGTCTTCCATGCACCGCCAAACGTTCTGCACTATGGCCGTCCGGGCACTGGTGCGGTTCTGGAAGAGGGCATGTTCTTTACCATCGAGCCGATGGTCAATCTGGGCCGCCCCGAGACCAAGACGTTGGCCGATGACTGGACCGCCGTGACGCGCGACAAGTCACTGTCGGCACAGTTTGAGCACTCGGTCGGTGTAACGGCAGATGGGGTCGAGATCTTTACCCTGTCGCCAGGCGGCAAGTACCACCCGACCTATTCTTCCTGATCCGCCGCCTGATCCCGTAGCAGCTTTAGCAGCAGGGTTTCCTGCCCCCATGGCGTGACCGCATCATGGATGAAAACCGGCGCGCGCAGAGGCGTGCGCTGGGGATCGGTTGCGGTGTCAGCCTCTTGCGGAAGTGACCAATTCGACGGGGTCAGTGCACGGTCCATGCCCCGCAGGGTAACATGACCGGGTCAAATCCCCAAAAGCGCCGGAACCTGCGCCATGTCAGAGAAGACTTCGCCCCCCGCAGCGGCCAGTTTTTTACCGCCACCATGCGGTGCATAGGCCAAACAGCGCATATGTGCCCTGCTTGCTGCGGTCACGCCGCTGAGGCTGTCCTCGATCACCAGAGGGTTTGACGCGTTGAAGCGTTCAGCCGCAGTCAGAAACAATGTCGGGTCCGGCTTGGCCGTTCTCAGGACATGGGCCGAAAAGGCGACATCGCGAAACCGATCCCATAACCCGTTCTGACCCAAAGTGATCTGCATCTTGTCCGGGCTGCCGTTCGAGGCGACACAGAAGGGCAGCCCGTTTGCCTCGAGAACCGCCAGCAGGTCCGCCACGCCGGGCATCAGCTGCACGCCAAGTCGGAGCCGGTCATAGGTTTCCGCATAGACCTCATCAACCCAGCCTGTGGGCAGCTCCGCGCCCAGCGCCCGGGCTTTGTCCCGCACCCCGGTCATGGTGCCCCCAACGAACAGCTTCATACTGTCTTCGATTGTCAGGTTCAGGCCATAACGGGCAAGATTGTCGACCAGTACCTGATTGGACAGCGGCTCACTGTCGACCAGGACTCCGTCGCAATCAAAGATCACCAGATCATGCATCCGGATCGCCATTCCACATCAGGGTGATATGCGTGTCGCCATATTTGCGGCTGTTATGCAACACGAACCCGTCGGGCGGCTGCATGGGCGCGTTTTCCTCCCAGACGACAAGGGCGCCTTGTGCGAACCAGCCGTCAGAAAGAGCCGCAATCGCCTTTTGCCCAAGGGATTTGCAATAGGGCGGGTCCAGGAAGATCAGGTCATAAGGCGCGTCGGGATTGGCCCCCAGCCGCGTTGCGTCGCGACGGATCAGCTCGGTACAGTCAGAGCTGCGGGTCAGGTCGATATTCTTGCGGATCAGGCCCTGTGACACGCGGCCATCATCGACAAAGCTCACATGTGCCGCACCGCGCGACAAGGCCTCAAGCCCCAGCGCACCGGTGCCTGCGAACAGGTCCAACACGCGCAGCCCGTCAAAATCAATCTGATGGGCCAGTACGTTGAACAGGCTTTCGCGTACCCGGTCTGTGGTCGGGCGCAGATGCGCGCCGGCGTCCCCCTTGCCGACCGAGGCCAAAGCCCGACCTCGGAAGGCTCCGGCGATGATCCTCACGCTCTGAGCAGCGGTTTCAGGTCCGCATCCGGGTCGGCCACAATAGCAGGATCAGCTGTTTTTCCGCTTTCAATCAGACGCTTACCAACCATATAGGCACGCGGATCGTTCATCGCGTCGACCGCGATCAGCTGATCGCCCTTATAGTACCAGAAGGACACGGTCTGCCCGTCACCATTGCGGGTCACCACCCGGTCATACCCGGTGTTCAAGCCCGCGATCTGCAGTTTGACGTCATACTGATCCGACCAGAACCACGGGGTCGCGGTATAATCCTTTGCCGCGCCCAACATGTTCTGGGCAACAATCTCGGCCTGATCAATCGCGTTTGGCACGCTTTCCAGACGGATACGCCCGCCAGCATGCGGGAATGAGGCGCAATCGCCCGCCGCCCAGATCGACGGATCAGAGGTGCGCCCATGCGCATCGGTCTTGATGCCATTGTCCAGCTCAAGCCCGGCCATCTCGGCCAGTTGGGTTGCAGGAGCGATGCCAACGCCGACAACAACGAAATCGACCGCCAGTTCTGTTCCATCGGTCAGCACCGCGCCGGTGACCTTGCCGTTTTCACCCAGCAGTCGGTCCAACCCGACACCTTCGCGGATATCGGCGCCATATTCGGAATGCAGCGTTCTGAAATAGTCACTGGTTTCAGGGGCGGCGACCCGTTGCAGAATGCGGTTGGCCATTTCAACCAGGGTCACCT
Organism: Ruegeria sp. CDSA236; assembly: GCF_059611285.1. NCBI lineage: Bacteria > Pseudomonadati > Pseudomonadota > Alphaproteobacteria > Rhodobacterales > Roseobacteraceae > Ruegeria > Ruegeria sp. CDSA236. The sequence goes on along the minus strand of NZ_JBXWPG010000008.1, from coordinate 115,317 downwards.
TGACCCCGCGCTTGGCGCAAACGGCTGCGGCCTCAAGCCCGATGTATCCTCCGCCCACGATCAGCGCACGCGCGCCTTCGGACACATAGGGTTCCATTTCGTCCACATGGGCCAGATCACGCACCACATGCACCCCGTCCAGATCGCCACCGATAGCAGCAGGAAGGCGGCGCGGGTCCGATCCAGTGGTCAGGGCCAGCTCATCATAAGAAACAACCTCATCACCCAGCGTCACCGTCTTGGCCTGCGGGTCAATACCGGTCACACGCTGACCAAGGCGCAGGGTGATGTTGTTTTCGGCATAGAAATTCTCGGGGCGCAGGAAGAGGCGCTCTAGCCCCATCTCACCCAAAAGATAGGCCTTGGACAAAGGCGGTCTCTGATAGGGCAAATGCGGCTCTGCGCCGATCAGAGTAATCTCGCCGTCGAACCCATCTTTGCGCAGCCGGGCGACAAGCGAAGCACCTGCCTGGCCAGCGCCAATCACGACAATATGGCTCATATTCCCCTCACCCTGTCGAATTCCCGTGGTCACTTTTGTTAGCTCACCTATATTGCGGCTAGGCCCGACTCTGCAAATCCAAATGACAGGAGCGAAAAAATGATTTCAACAGGTGACACTCTGCCCGACGCCACATTGACCCAAATGGGGGCAAATGGCCCTGAAGAGGTCCGCGTTTCGGACAAGACCAAAGGGCGCAAGGTTGTCATTTTCGCCGTGCCCGGCGCCTATACCGGCACGTGCACAACGGCGCATGTTCCAAGCTTTATGCGTACCAAAGACCAGTTCGATGCAAAAGGCGTGGAAGAAATCATCTGCATCTCGGTCAACGATCCCTTTGTCATGAGCGCCTGGGGTGAGTCCACCGGCGCAACTGCGACTGGCCTAACCATGTTGGCCGATGCGGCGTCAGAATTCACCAAAGCCATCGGGATGGATTTCGACGCCCCGCCCGTTGGTCTGATCGGCAGGTCCAAGCGCTATGCGATGCTGGTCGAAGACGGCAAAGTGGTCGCCATGAACCTGGAGGAAAATCCCGGCGTCTGCGAGATTTCCGCAGGTGAAGGGCTGTTAGAGGTTATCTGACTTGATCTGGCCCCAGTGCTGCTGGGGCCATTTTCGCAATTTAACTTGCGGCACTCTCATGATGGGCGAATACTTGGTACATATTCATCAGGGAGTTTGTTTATGAACCTAAAGACATTTACCTTTCTTTTAGGTCTGACCGGCGCACTTGGCGCTTGTGGACCGGCCCCTACCCCGCAGCAACAGGCCGCACGACAGCATGAGATCGCCTGCCTGAGCGGCACAGTGGGTGGTGCCTTGCTGGGCGGCGTCATCGGCAATCAGTTTGGCGGCGGTTCCGGGAAAACCATCCTGACGGCAGCGGGTGCTGCGGTCGGCGGCGTTGAAGGTCAGAGGTTCGCATGTTGAGAGGGATGAAGATGAAAACCGCAATCGTCCTGTCGATGTTGTCCCTGGCGGGTGCCGCAACGGCCGAAACCGTGGCAGAGCTGCATGAGAATGAGCTTAAGGCCATCGACACCAATAATGACGGCTTCCTGTCGAAAGATGAGTTCGACGCCTTTTCCGACTATGCGTTCCAGACGATGGATGAGGACAAGAACGGCACATTGGGCCTGGATGAAGCCAAGCCGTTTCTGGATATAAAGCAATTCCAAAAGGTTGACCGGGACCGGGATAATAATATTTCAAGAACGGAATACGATCAGCATATGACCGAAGATTTTATTTCTGCTGATCAGAACAGCAACGGTCAACTGGATTAGGCTCTGCGGCCTTGGGCCAGACAGGAGTATGCAATGACCAAATGGAGCGCTCTTTTTGCGTTGGGGTTGCTTGCTGCATGTGATGTGCCGCAGGCCCCTATTGTGACCGGCCCTGATGGCCAACCGAGGATAGAGATCAGTACCAATGGCCTGACCTGCTATGACCGGCGTTGTCTCGACATCAACCCCGCAGCACGGTCCGTGCGCATGATCGGCAACAGAACTACCCGGATACCTGCCGAAATCGACGTTAGTGACAACCTGGTCACCCCAGCCGAGTTCAGGCGGCTGGGTCAGGTTGCCAGCCTTGCCGGCGGTGTCGGATCACGCGGTGACAGCGGTTAGACCAGGCTGTCCATCTTGCGGGCCAGTTTGGCGTCCAGCGCCGAAAGCCCACCGACATCATGGGTGGACAGCGTCACCTCGACCGTGCGGTAGACATTGAACCATTCGGGATGATGGTTCCATTTCTCGGCAAACATAGACACTTGGGTCATCCAACCAAAGGCGTGGACGAAGTCCTCGAACATAAAGGTCTTGGTAATCGCATCCCGGTCCTTGACCATGGTCCAGCCGCTTTTGAACAGCGGGTCCAGCAAGGGGCCACGGGTCTCGGTCGACAGAAGTTCAGTCATTGGTGTTCCTCCGGGTTCGACTTTCTGAACGGGCCATAATCAGTCAGAATCTCGATTTCTTCTCCCACTGCTTGGGCCTCGGCGTCCAGATATTTTTTGATCGCATCGGCAAAGCTGGGGTCATTGACCCAGTGCAGGCTGTGCGTGCGCGTGGGAAGATAGCCGCGCGCCAGCTTGTGTTCGCCCTGCGCCCCTGCCTCGACCCGAGCCAGGCCTTGGGCAATGGCAAAGTCGATTGCCCTATAATAGCACAGTTCGAAATGAAGGCAGGCATGATGTTCGACGCAGCCCCAGTAACGGCCATAAAGCGTCTCGCGCCCGATAAAGTTCAGCGCGCCCGCAATCGGATACCCGCCGCGCTCGGCCAGAACCAATGCCATGTCATCCGCCATGGTTTCCTGAGCGATATCAAAGAATTGCCGCGTCAGATAGGGCACGCCCCATTTCCGCGCGCCGGTATCCTGATAGAACTCCCAGAACGCGTCCCAATGTTCGGGGCGCAGGTCATCGCCGGTCAACGCGCGGATTTCGCCGCCAAAGGCGCAGGCCTGCGCGCGTTCCTTGCGAATGTTCTTGCGTTTGCGCGAGGATAAAGCGGCCAGAAATCCATCGAAATTCGCATACCCGTCGTTCAGCCAGTGAAATTGCTGGGAATGGCGCAGCATCAGGCCCATCTGCGCGCCCGCCAACGCCTCATCTTCAGTGCAAAAGGTCGCATGGACTGACGATACCTGATTATCCGCCGCCAGCTGCACCGCCCCCTGCACCAAGGCGGACATGCCCACCGCCTGATATCCCGGCCGCAGCAGAAAGCGACGCCCGGTGGCCGGGGTGAACGGCACCGCAATCTGCAGTTTGGGATAATACCGCCCGCCAGCGTTTTCATAGGCATGCGCCCAGTTGTGGTCGAAGATATATTCGCCCTGACTATGCGATTTTGCGTACATCGGGGCGGCCCCGATCAACATTCCGTCCAGGTAAACCGTCAGGTATTGCGGCTGCCAGCCGGTACCCGGCCCGACCGACCCGCTTTCCTCCAAAGCCAAAAGAAAGCGATGAGTGGTAAAGGGATCAAGCGGACGGCCCCCGTCCGCAGCCTCGGGGCAGGCACAGCTGTCCCACTCTGCCGCAATAATCTGCGAGAGCGATCCAAGTACCCGAACCTCGATTTGTGCCTGATCCATGTGCCCTCTGCATTTCATCTTTATCTGTGACGGAAGGGGCGCGGTTCAACCCGGATGCGCGGCTAAGTACCCTTCGAAAGTCACATTATCGGCAATCTTACGGGCCTCGGCCTCTTGCGCAGCCGAGCGAACGGTCCAGCACAGGACCGGAACACCCTGCGCCTTCAGCTCGGCAACCCTTGGGCGGGACAGGTCTTCGGCTTCGTGGCTGATGAAACTGGCCCCGACCCTTGCGAAATCCGGGATGTCCCGCAGGTAATCGCACACCGCCGCAGGCAAAAGTTCGACTTTGGGCTGATACGAACAGGTCGTGATCCCCCTGGGCAAATGCGGCGCCAACCGCGCCAGTTCAGCCACCGAATTGGGGTTGAACGACATCAGCGCCACCGGACCTTCATAACCCTCAAGGGCTCGTACAGTATCGCGCTCGAGCGGGCCCACATTCGGGCCCATCACACCGTCCTGATCCTTAAGCTCGATCAGCAGGGGCACCTTGCCCGCCACGATTTCCAGCACATCATCCAGTGTCGGAATACCGTCATCAGCGTGCAACAGCTGTGTCTCGGACGCTACCTGCGCCGAAATCTGCCGAACTGGCCCCGGTCGCCCGGTCAGTCGCCCCAGGTCATAGTCGTGGAAGACCAAAGCCCGGTTGTCGGCGCTCAACTGCAGATCAATCTCAATCCCGTAACCGGCCTTAACAGCGGCACGAACCGCCGCCCGGCTGTTTTCCGGGCGGTTGTCCAATTTGTCGTGCAGGGCCCGATGCGTGATCGGGGCCTGTAGGAACGTAGCGGGCAGTACCGGGGTCATGCGATCTCGAAGATGCCTTCGATCTCAACCGCGACGCCCAACGGCAACGACGCTGCACTCACGGCCGAGCGCGAATGGCGACCAGCCTCGCCCAGCGCCTCGACCAGAAAGTCCGACGCACCATTGATCACCTGCGGCTGGTCGGTGAAATCGGCGGTTGAATTCACGAACCCTGTCAGTTTGATCACACGCACCAGCTTTTCTATATCGCCACCGCAAGCAGCCTTGACCTGCGCCAGAAGATTGATCGCGCAGACCTTGGCAGCCGCAGCACCCGCTGCAACATCCATGTTTTCACCCAGCTTGCCGGTGATCAGTTCCGCATCCTTGGAAATCTGTCCTGAAACGTAGACGATATTGCCGACCCGCACGAAAGGCACATAGTTGGCGGCGGGCGCCGGCCCGTCCGGCAGACTGATTCCCAAGCTTTCCAGTTTTGCTGCGATACTCATCTGTTGATCCTCACCTGATATAGACTCGGCGGGACGCTATCCGGGATCGTTCGGCTGGAAAAGTGTGAAACCAGTAAAACTGCGGTCAGTGGCGTATTAAGCGTAACTTCTCTTATCCCGAGGTGTTGAACTTGTGTCACTTTACCAGATGCAGTCGGCCGGGTTAAACGCGAACTGTTTCAAAATGGGCCCAAAACCTTTATGTGACGACAGATTGAGCCGCAAAATGGCCGCAGGCATTATTGATTGAGCGTCCAGCCCCACTCACAAAACGGCTGGCGCGTTTGGAGTTGAAATACCGTGTTGAGCAAGATCAGATTCAAGCCCCTGATTGTCGTGACCCTGATGACCGTTCTTGGCGCTTGTGCGTCCCAACCCGCCGATCAGGCCGCGCGCGGCGATACTTTCGATCCCTACGAGAATACAAACCGCGGCATTCACAAGTTCAATCTGGGCGTCGACCGGTTCCTGTTCCGTCCGGCCTCGAAGGGCTATGTGAAGATCGTGCCCGATCCGATGGTGACCAGTTTCAACCATTTTGCCGAAAACCTGACTATGCCGGGTCAGGCTCTGGATTATCTGCTGCAGGGCAATCTGAAGCAGTCGGGCAATGCCCTGCTGCGGTTCCTCATCAATACGACCGTTGGTGGCGCGGGTCTGTCTGACCCGGCCAGCGAATTGAACCTGCCGCCCGTGGATACCGATTTCGGTGAAACCCTGCACGTCTGGGGTTTTGGCGAAGGCGCCTATGTGGAATTGCCTTTCTATGGCCCCTCAACATCCAGGGATGCGGTCGGCGTCGTCGTCAACCTGTTTTCGAACCCGATCAACTTCACACCGGTGCGCCCGGTCGAGAATATCGGCGTCTACGCCGAAATCGTAAGGCGGATGGGCGACCGTGGACGGTTCTCGGACACAGTCGATTCCATCCTCTATGAAAGTGCTGACAGCTATAAGCAGGCACAAACAATTTACCTGCAAAATCGACGTTTCGAACTGGCACGCGATGATGAGGACGCCTATCTGGGATTGTATGACGATCCCTATGCAGATATCGGGACCGACCCTGTCAGAGACCCCTACCTTGACCCCTACGAGGATCCATATGCCGAGTAATTATTTGAAGAGAAGAGAGTTTATTGCATCTGGCATCGCCGGCCTGGCGCTAGCCACCCTCCCCTTGCCAGGCTTTGCCCAGACAGAGGCCAGTGCAAAAGCGTTGGTCGTTAGCGTTGTGGATGACATCAACCGCGTCATCAGTTCAGGAAAATCCGAAAAGAGCATGATCCGCGATTTTGAAAAGATCTTCGTGCAATATGCTGACGTTCCGATCATGGCCCGCTATGTGCTGGGGGCCGATGGCCGCTCGGCCAGTGCGTCACAGATAAAGCAGTTCACCGACGCGTTTCAGGGCTATATCTCGAACAAATACGGACGTCGCTTTCGCGAGTTCATTGGCGGCGAGGTGACCGTTCGAAATGCGCGCAAGATCAAAGCCGGATACGAGGTGCGTACCTCGGTCAAGCTGCAAGGCTCCTCGCCCTTCGAGGTGACCTTCCTGGTGTCCGATAAATCCGGCCGCGACAAATTCTTCAACATGTTTATCGAAGGCGTGAACATGCTGCTGACCGAACGTACCGAGATTGGCGCCATGCTGGACGCGCGCGGCGGTGATCTGAACCGTCTGATCAAAGATATGAAGCGAACCGGGTGAATTCACAGCGATTTGCTGCAGTCAAAACTTTCAAATCCGCACGTAGTTTCGACCAGTTCGGCCTCATAGTGTGCGATCATTGGCATTGCAATGGGTTCGATCTGGTCATTCCAGACCGCCTCACCATAGAAGCTGTCCTTTATCCTGTCGCGTTCTTCCAACGAAGAGAACGCGCGCATCCAATGCACTTTGTCAGGATTTTCCAGATCTCTGAGCGGCCCAAACACAAGCATTCCTGCATCCCGCAACGCAGCGCGATTGTGTTTCTCAAAGAATTCTATGAACGCTTCTCGGCGGCCCGGTTTTAGTGTGTAATGTCGAATTTCCAGTATCATCGATATTCCCCGGGCAATCTCGTTGGCCTGACATGGCGTCAGTACTTGGCGAAATTGCCCGAGTTTAGCAAGAACAAGTCCTGCGCAGTGCGCTAGTTCAACCGCTCGCCGGTTTCCTTGGCAAAATAGGACACTTTGCTCATGTCAAAGGCCAGGTTCAGCTCTTGCCCGGCCTGGGCGCTGGTTTCCGCGTGCAGGCGCGCAGTGACCTGTTTGCCGCCCAGTTCGGACACTACATAGGTGTCAGCTCCGGCAGGTTCGACCATGTCGACCATGCAAACCGCTTCCTGCACGCCGTCCCCGGCGCGGAAACCGGCTTCGGCGATATCCTCGGGGCGCAGGCCCAGAATGACATCCTGCGGCAGTGACAGATCACGGGCATCCTTCAGGACTAGCGTTTCACCGGATGACCGCTCAATGGCGATTTCGGTGCCCGTGCCGTTCTTGGTGGCCTTTGCAGGGATCAGGTTCATCGCAGGTGAGCCCATGAAATCAGCCACGAACAGGTTGGCGGGGTTGTTATAGATCTCGGCCGGGCTGCCGATCTGTTGCACGATCCCGCCTTTCAGAACCACAATCTTGGTGGCCAGCGTCATCGCCTCGATCTGGTCGTGGGTCACATAAACGATAGAGGCATCCAGAGTCTGGTGCAGCTTCTTGATTTCTGTCCGCATCTCGACCCGCAGCTTGGCGTCGAGATTCGACAGCGGCTCGTCAAACAGGAACAGTTTGGGGTCGCGCACCAGCGCCCGTCCCATCGCCACCCGCTGACGCTGACCACCGGACAGCTGGCTGGGACGACGGTTCAGCAAGGGTTCAATCTGCAGCAGGGACGCGACCTCTTTCAGCTTGGCGTCCTGCGTGGGCTGATCAACCCCGCGCACCTTCATGCCAAAGGTGATGTTCTTGGCCACCGACATGGTCGGGTACAGAGCATAGGACTGGAACACCATGGCAATGTCGCGATCCTTGGGGCTGACATGGGTCATGTCCTTGCCGCCAATGGCCAGCGTGCCGCCGGTGATCGGTTCAAGCCCGGCAATACAGTTCAGCAAGGTGGATTTGCCACAACCCGAGGGGCCAACCAGCACCAGAAAGTCGCCCGGTTCGATCGAGATATTGATATCTTTCAGGATCTCGGTTGCGCCGTAATTCTTGTACAGCTTGTTGATATCAAGGATGGGAGCCATCATTCTATCCCTTCACAGAGCCAGCGGTCAGGCCGCGGATGAAATACTTACCGGCAACGACATAGACGAGCAGCGTCGGCAGACCCGCGATGATCGCGGCGGCCATGTCGACATTGTATTCTTTGACACCGGTGGTGGAGTTTACGATGTTGTTAAGCGCCACGGTCACAGGCTGTGTGCCCGCCTGGCTGAACGACACGCCGAACAAGAAATCATTCCAGATCTGCGTGAATTGCCAGATCACGGTTACCACGATGATCGGCAGTGACAGTGGCAGGAAGATCGACCAGAAAATCCGCAGGAACCCGGCCCCATCGACGCGGGCGGCCTTGGTTAGCTCGGCCGGGATAGAGACATAATAGTTGCGGAAAAACAGCGTGGTGAAGCCAAGACCATAGATTACGTGGACAAAGATCAGGCCCGGAATGGTTCCGGCAATACCCATCATGCCCAGAAGGCGCGCCATCGGCAGCAGGACGACCTGAAACGGAATGAAGCAACCAAACAGCATCAGCGAGAAGATGATGTTAGCCCCTTTGAACCGCCACTGCGCGACAACGTAACCATTCAGAGCGCCCAGCAGGGTCGAGATAGCCACCGCAGGCACCGCAATCAGGACCGAGTTCCAGAAGTAAGGCCGCAGACCTTCGCATTGGATACCCGTGCAGGCGCCCGACCAAGCGGTTTTCCAGGCCTCGAAACTCACCTCACGCGGTAACGATATCAGACTACCGGTACGGATTTCCTCAAGACTTTTGAGCGATGTCGTCAACATCACAAATAATGGCATCAGGTAATACAGCGCGAACAGACACAGCACCACGTAAAGCAGCCAGCGCAGGGCGATTTTGCTCATGTTACTTTGGCTGCGGGTTTGGGTGTGGGGCATCGACAGATCAGTCATTTTTAGCCCTCAATTCTGAGTAGAGATAAGGAACCACGATGGCAAAGACGACCAGCATCATGATCATTGCAGAAGACGCCGCCTGACCGATATCGCCGCGCGAAAAGGCCATCGCATACATGTAGGTGGCGGGCAGATCGGTCGCATAGCCCGGACCGCCTCCGGTCAGGGCGATGACAAGGTCAAAGCTCTTGATTGCCAGATGCGCCAACACGATGAAAGCGGACAGGAAAATCGGGGCCATCGACGGGATGATGATCGCGGTATAGATACGCCATGTTGGAATACCATCGACCTGTGCGGCCTTGATGATCTCGCCATCGACCGAGCGCAGACCGGCCAGAAACAACGCCATCACAAAGCCCGAGCTTTGCCAGAGTGCGGCAATGACGATGGTGTAGATCGCGTAATCGGGATTCACAAGCCAATCGAATTCGAAGTTGGGAAAGCCCCAACCCTGCACCATGGACTCAATCCCCAGACCGGGGTTCAGGATCCACTTCCACGCCGTGCCCGTGACGATCATCGACAGCGCCATGGGGTAGAGATAGATTGTTCGGATCGCTCCTTCGACGCGGATTTTCTGATCCAGCAGGATGGCCAGCAACAGGCCCAGCAGCATCGCGATCACGATGAACAGAGTACCAAAGATATACAGGTTGCCAATCGCCGTATCCCAGCGCGGAGAGTCGAACAGGCGCTCATATTGGATGAAGCCATGGATCTCGTATTTCGGCAGCAGTTTTGAGCGTGTAAGCGACACCCATGCGGTCCATCCGATAAATCCGTAGACAAAGATCAATACGGCGATGAACGACGGTGCCAGCACCACCTTGGGCAGGTGGTTTTCCAGCCATTCGGACATGTTTTCCTCCGGGGAAAGATGCTCTGCCCCACACCTTGGGGGGCAGAGCGTTTTGGATCAGTAGCTGTTGGCCACCGCGTCCGCCAGTTGCTGAACCGCGTCAGCCGAGGACATATCCGAGTTGAAATGCGCGGTCACAACATCTGTGATCGCCCCAGCCTGCGACCCGCGCAGCGCCATGCCATGGGCATAAGACGGCAGCAGTGAACCACCTGCCGAGGTCGAGCCCATGTCTTCGGCCGAGATTTGCGCGCAGATGTCAAAGGCATCCAGCGACACATCGGTCCGGGCCGGGATCGAACCCTTGTTCAGGTTGAACACTTCCTGAAAGTTCGGTGCAACAATCAGCTTGGCCAGCAATTCCTGACCGGCGCGATTGTCGTCGCCCTCAACCTCGAACATGGCAAAGCTGTCGACATTGTACAGATATCCATCGCCGGGGGTCGAGGCGCACAGGAAATCCTCACCAGGCTTCTTGCCCGCTGCCAGGAATTCGCCCTTGGCCCAGTCACCCATGATCTGAAAGGCCGCTTCGCCGTTCATCACCATCGCGGTGGCCAGGTTCCAGTCACGGCCCGAGAAGTTCTCGTCCACATAGCCACGCAGGGTGCGCATCTGGTCAAAGACCTGGATCATCGTGTCCGAGGTCAGTGCTTCGGGGTCCAGATCGACCAGGGCTTTCTGATAGAACTCGGGTCCGCCAAGACCCAGTGCAACGGCTTCGAAAACCGTGGCGTCCTGCCAGGCCTGACCGCCATGGGCCAGTGGGATCACACCGGCGGCCTGCAGTTTCTCGGCAGCGGCGTTGAACTCATCCCATGTGGTGGGCATTTCGATGCCATTCGCAGCCAGCACATCGGCATTGGCCCAGATCCAGTCGATGCGGTGAACGTTCACAGGCGCCGCGCACCAAGTGCCTTCGCACATCATGTGACCAGCGATCGACGCGGGCAGAACGTCGGCCCAGCCTTCGGCGGCGGCCACGTTCGAGATATCGGCCAGAACGCCCTCTTCATACCATTCCTGAATCGCCGGGCCTTTCAGCTGAACCGCTGTCGGCGCGTTGCCTGCCAGAACCCGCGCCCGCAGCGCCGTCATGGCCGCATCACCGCCGCCACCTGCGACCGGCATATCAGTCCATGTGCCCCCGTTCGAGGCAAACTCTTCCTGAAGCACGGCCACCGATTTGGCCTCGCCACCGGATGTCCACCAATGCAAGACCTCGGCCTGTGGTTCGGCCACCACAGATGATCCGGCTGCGACGGCCAATGCGGACACAGTCGCAAAAGAAAATCGTTTCATGTTTTCTCCTCCCTGAGAATTCGGTGCCAGTCAAAATGGCAATGCCGCAATACTGTGCCCCTATCTGAGTCTGACAACGCTTAATCCGGGCCAATACCCGGGAAAGGCGCAAATTTTCACCGCTTTTGTTACAGCGTGTTACGTTAGCATTGAATCTGTTTCCGTTCGTTACAATGGACGAAGTTTGGGGCCAGAGAACAGGAGGAAGAACACTGTGAGCATTCCGCGGCTGTTGGTGGTGGATGACGACCCTGAAATGCGGTCGATGATGACCCAGTTCCTGCAACAGAATGGCTTCATTGCGCTGCCCGCCAGTTCCGAAAGCGAAATCCGCGCCCATCTCAAGTCGGGTCGGATCGACCTGATTCTATTGGATGTGATGCTGGGGGATGAAAACGGCGTTGATATCTGTGCCCGGCTGCGGGCCGAACAGGACGTGCCGATCATTCTGGTCTCGGCCTTGTCCGCCGATCATCAACGCATGGCCGGGTATGAGGTAGGCGCCGACGATTACATCGCCAAGCCTTTTAATCCGCAACTGATGCTGGCTCGCGTTCGCGCCGTCATGCAACGGGCGCGTCGTACACCTTCGCTTGCCTATCGCCGCCGCACCCGCTCCTTTAGGTTTGACGGCTGGCTCTATGACGGCAAGCGCGACGAAGTGCATTCGCCGGACGGATATCTGGTATCCCTGTCCCAGCGAGAAACAGCAATGCTAAAGGTTTTTCTGGCCAACCCGCATATTCCCCTGACCCGGGATGAAATCGCCGCGGCCCTGGATGTAACAGGCGCTACTGACAAGAGCGAAGGCCAGGGGCGCGCCATCGACATGCTGGTCGGGCGGCTGCGATCCAAGATCGAGGCCAACCCCAAAGACCCGCAAATGCTGAAGACCGAACGCGGTGTGGGCTATATCTTTGCCGCAGAGGTCTCTGTGGACGAAACCGCATGACCGTCCGCGCCACTCGCCTGCGCAGCCTGGGCTGGATCTGGACCTGCGCCGCTTTTACCTCGGGGTTGCTGGCAGCAGGCCTTTGGTTCGCCTCGGCCCGCGCATGGCAGGAATTCCAGACACGCGCCTATGTTGCCGGGTTCGCGGTCTATGAGGATTTGCGCATCGGTAAATCCCCACCGCCGGGCATCACCATTACTCCATTGCCACCCAAATCCGCCAGCCTGGCGGACGCCGGGCAGTTCGAACAACTCCCCGGGTTTTCGGATCGCAGCTTTGTCACCAACCTGTCGATCCTGACCGACAGCTCGGCACCGGTTTCGGGCCGAGAGCTGACGCTGGCTGTGATGTCAGACCGGCTGGTTTACCCAGTGTCCGACATCCTCTCCGGCATCGACCAGACCGGCCCAGAGAAAATGGGCAACCTGACCCGGCTTTTGGCGACCTATTGCAGCGAACCCATACTGATCGCCCGCTATGGGCGCGGCGCATGGCAACAGGTGGACGGGACAGATATCTGGGGATGCCGTGCAGCCCCAACCGACTTGCGTCTGCCCACGATTCTGGTCGCCATTGTCGCGCTGGCGGTGATCCTTACCTCGGTCGGCAATGTATCGGACAGTTTCACCCGCTTCTCTACTGCCTTGCGCGACCGCAAAAGACGGGGCGGGCCGAACAGCTATGAGGCCGATGGCCCGGCCGAGTTGCGCGACATCGTCTCGGCCGTGAACGAGCATCTGGACGCCGAGCGCATGCAGCTGGAAAAGCGCGCCACTGTCTTGTCGGGTGTCAGCCACGATCTGGGCACCCCGGCCACCCGCGTCCGGTTGCGTGCCGCTTTGATCCCGGATGTAGAGCTGCGCGAAAAGCTTGAGGCCGATGTCGATCAGATGACCGGCATGATCGAAAGCGTTCTGACCTACACAAGGTCCGAGCTGAGCATCGAAGAACCGCGCCAGATTTCACTGACATCGCTGGTCGAAGCCTTGGTGGCGGATTATCAGGATATGGATCTGCCGGTGACCCTGAAAAAGCTGACCCCGGTGGCGGTTCAGGGGGGCACCTCCGTTTTCATGTCGCGCCGAGGGCATGGATCCCTGCCCGAGACCCGGAGAATGCTGGTCGTCGGCAGGCCAATTTCGCTGAAGCGCGCCCTGACCAACCTGATCGACAATGCGCTGAAATATGGTCGCCATGCCGAGGTTCAGCTGGAAACCGATGCCAAAATTGCAACCATCACCGTCGAGGACAAAGGGGCCGATCTGTCCGTCTCGGATATCGAAGCCCTGATGGCCCCGTTCCGGCGCGGGTCAAACACCGGGTCTTCGGATGGGTTTGGTCTGGGTCTGACAATCGCGGCGACAATCGCGGAACAGCATGGCGGCACCCTCAGCTTCGAAGCCGGAGAGCAAGGCCTGCGCGCACGTCTGCAGATCACCAGGCAGTGACGATTCATGTCATATAGCTACGCACCAGCGCGCTTGCGATCAGCGACCAGCCGTCGGCAATGACAAAGAAGGCTAGTTTGAACGGCAGCGACACTGTTGCAGGCGGAACCATCATCATCCCCATCGACATCAGCACAGCGGCCACCACAAGATCAATGATCAGAAACGGCAGGAAGATCAGAAACCCGATCTGAAAGGCCCGCGCGATCTCAGATAGCATGAAAGACGGCATCAGGATCGACAAAGGAGCCTCCGCCGACAGGGACACCGTATCACCCCCAGGGCGTAGGGCCGCCATGGCATGGAAGGTATCGGGATCAACTCGCCCTGCCATAAAGGCACGAAACGGCTGCAACGCGCGCTCCAACGCTGGTTCGACCTCCATCGTTTCTTCGACCATGGGGCGAATACCTGTGGTCCAGGCCTCCGAAAAGACAGGCTCCATGATGAAATAGGTCAGAAACAGTGCGAGGCTGACGATCAGCATGTTGGGGGGGGATTGCTGCAATCCGATCCCTTGCCGCAAGATGGCCAGAACGGTGATCAGTAACGGGAAACAGGTGATCATGATCGCCAGCCCAGGCGCGAGGCTGAGCACGGTAATAAGCAAAATCAACTGAATGGTGCGCGCGGAAATCGACCCGCCTTCGCCCAGTGACAGCGACACCTCTTGCGCGGCGGCCAGAGACGGCGTCAGCGTCAGCAGCACCGCCACCCAAAACAGGAAACGCATTACCCGATCCCGTTCTGCAGATCCGCGATTTCGGTTAGGCGCACGGCCAGTTGCCCGGCCTGATCACCCTCCATCTCTTCCAGCAGACCACGCGCCACGAGTTGGTCGCCAACATAGAGGTCCACAGGGTCTTCGATCCGCTTGTCCAGGGTAAGAACAGCGTTTTCACCCATACTCAGCAGATCGCGGATGAGCGGGCGGGCGCGGCCGACTGACACGGTTACCTCGATCGGAACGGTATCAAACGGGCTGGCTTTTTCGGGTTTGGGGGATTGCGGGTCACTCATTGTTCAATGCCTCTTTTGCCTCATACACGTAAGCGTCAAATGCTGAACGGATTGTCTCTAGCAAGGCGCTGCTATCCACCTCTCGCTGCGAGGTACCAACCTGCAGACGCGCCTGACCAGGCACCAGAGACGGGTCCTCGACAACCCGTGTCGGGGTGGCCAATTCAGGGGGCAACAGCCCCTCGACCGCATCCGCGAAACCCGAAGGCACAAAGACCTGCATCGGCTGACCAATCTGTTCCCGGGCCATTTCGGTAAGCTGTTCGACCAGCCGCGGGGCCTGCCCCCGATCCAGGGTGTCCGGCAACACCAGATTGACCAGGCTTTGGAACATGGGCTCCAACGACATTGTCATCCGGCTCGTTGCCTCATGATAAGTAAAGGACATATCCTCGAGCGCGCGGGCAAGGTTGTCTGATACCTTTCCACGACCCTGTTCCTGGGCCTGAAGGGCATCGTCCCATCCGGCGCTATAGCCGTGTTCGAAGGCACCAAGCCGCTGTTCCTCCAGCGCCTCTTCGTCCAGTAAATGAACTTTGCCGCCGCCTGCCTGTACAGTGAAATCCTCAAGAAGATGAGCTATCGACATCACGCACGCTCCTCACTTTCTTCAAGCCAGCTGCGCAGAATTTCCACGGTTTCCTCCTGCTTGTCGCCGATCATGGCACGCAGCCGATCAACCGGATCAGCGCCTGGATTTGCCGCCAATACCGGCACGTCTGCTGGGGCGTATCCCGGAATGGCGGCGAATTGCCCGCCCTCTTCGGTCGCGATCTCACCGGTCAGAACCGCCTCGGGCTCTGGCGGTGTTCCCGCCGGCAAAAGGGCGGGGGCAAGGGCCGGTTTCATCAGGATCGGGCGGATCACGAACAATCCCAGAACCAGCATCACGATCGCCAGAACGGCCATTTGGACCAGTGACATCGCGTCAAAATGAACCTGCTGCCAGATCGAAGACGAAACCACAGTTCCGCCAGGCTCTACTGCGGGCAGATCCAGCGATTTCAGGGTGATGACGTCGCCACGTTCGGCATCGAACCCAACGGCCGAGGCCACAAGCTCTCCCAATGCGTCAAGCTCGGTCTGGGGCAATGGCGCAAAGCTTTCTGCACCCGAGGCATCAACCGAGCGCGTTCCATTTACCAGAACCGCAACGGTCAGACGCTTGATCGCCCCGGGTGCGGTATGAACCTCTAACTCAGTCTCGGATACTTCATAGTTGACCCGCTCCCGCGTCTGTGTGGCATTTGAATTGGTTGCGTCCCCGCCCGCGCCATCCCCATCGGGCAGGTTCGACGCCACCGTGACGTCGGACGATTGGTTCCGGGCGCTGTCAGACCGTTCCTCGACATCGGTGCTGATGGCCACGCGTCCCTTAGGATCAAAGCGCCTTTCGCGGATGGATTCGGTTTTGGTGACCGTATCAACACTGACCTCAACGACTGCATTTCCGGCCCCCACTCGGGCCTCAATCAGACGCAGGACCCGTTCGCGCAGCTGGCGCGACTTGTCATCCGCGGTATCTGCTGCCACCGCAGTCTCTTTTGCGCCAATGACCGCACCATTGGAATCAATCACCGCCACATTCTCGGGTGCGAGGCCACTGACGGCGGAAGAGACCAGAAACCGGATCGCCTTGGCCTGATCCGAAGTGATATCCGCACCCGAGGACACCAGATAGACCGACGCCGTCGGCGCGACGCTGCGCTGAAACGGATTCGTCGACCCGTTGGCAATATGCACGCGCGCCTGGCTTATATGAGGGCTGCCGACAATCGTGCGCGCAAGCTCACCCTCTTTCGCACGCCAATAGGCCGCATCGAACATTTGCGAGGTGGTGCCAAACCCGCTGAGTGAATCCAAAAGCTCATACCCGCGGTTTCCGTTCGCAGGCAGGCCTTCGCTGGCCAGAGTCATGCGCAATTCGTCCCGCTGCGAGCCGGGCACGTAAATCGAACCGCCCCGAATCTCATACTGTACGCCGCGCTGATCCAGTGATCGAACGATATCCCCCGCCGCGCCGCTTTCCAGCCCGGCATAGAGTAGGGTCATCGACGGCGCCGTCGCCAACCGCGACATCGCTAGGACCCCCAAAAACACCAGCACGACTGCACCGGCGACAATGATTTGCTTTCGCCTGTCCAAACTTGCCCAGACAGTTCCGATCTGCTGCACGCTCACCTCCGACTCACCGACATTCTGCCCGGCGCACCCCCTGTTTGGACGATTGCCCTTAACAATCGGTTAGTCCCTGCCGGGTTATGACATCCCCAGACTGAATGAATGAGGACGTCATGACTGACGCGACTGCAGAACAGGCAGAAGCCCCGGAAAAATCGGGGAAAAAAGGATTGGTCATTGGGGTGATTCTGGCCGTTGCCGGGGCTGCGGGCGGGTATTTCCTGACCACTTCGGGGCTACTGCCATTTGGCGGGCAACCAGCCGCGGAAGACGCCAAGGAAAAAGACAAAGGGACCGAGGTTAAAGCCCTGCCTGAGGTTGGTTTTATCGACCTGCCGGCGGTGATCGTCTCGGTCAATGCCGGCGATTCGCGGCACCTGAAATTCCATGCCCAGCTTGAGGTGAACAGCAGCTACGCCTCGGATGTCGAGAAGATGAAGCCGCGAATCATGGATGTTCTGAACGGGTATCTGCGGGCGGTCGAAGTGTCGGATCTGGAGGATTCGCTCGCACTGATGCGCATCCGCGGTCACCTTTTGCGCCGCATTGAAATCGTCGTCGGGGAAGGGCGCGTGCGCGATGTCCTCGTGATGGAATTCGTATTGAATTAGGAGGCCGAGATGGAGCTGATTGCAGATATTTTGCTGGTCGCAGGTGCGCTGGGTGCGGGTCTTTACTGTTTCGTGCTGTCCCGTCGGTTAAAGCGGTTCACTAATCTGGAACAAGGTGTCGGTGGCGCGGTCGCTGTCCTGTCATCTCAGGCGGATGAGTTGAAGAAATCGCTTGATTCGGCACGAACTGCTTCGGACCAGTCGGGCCTTGTACTTGAGGCACTGACCCAAAGGGCGGAATCGGTTGCTCAGCGGCTCGAACTGATGATGGCTTCGATGCATGATGTCATTCCGGCCGAAGAACCCGCCAATGACATCAAGGTTGAAGATCCCAAGCCGCAAGAACCCAAGGCCGAGGAACCAACGACGGATCCTGTGCCTGAAGAGGTTCCAATCGAGGCGGTGGAAAAGCCAGAGGATCCTACGGCGTCCAAATTTGAGGACACTCAGGAAAAACGCCCGGGCGGGCTGATGTTTTTCCGCCACGACCGCAATAGCGGAGAGGCCGCGACATGAGCGGACACATTGAAGAGAAACGACCAAGAAGCGGTGTCCTGACAGTTATTTCACTGTTGATGCTTGGGTCAGCCGCGATTCGGCTGGGGTTTGAGGCTGCACCAGCCCTGGCAAAAGGGGCCGAGCAGGCAGAAGCAAAACCGAAAGAGACCCCAGCAGAGCTGCCCGGAGCCCGGATACTGCTGACCGAATTGCTGCGGCGCGAAGAAGCGTTGAAAAAACGCGAAGCCACAGCCATTGATCGGGAAAAGGCGCTGGCCATTGCCGATGAGGCCATCGAGACCCGCCTGGCCGCCCTGCAGCAGGCAGAAGAGGCGCTGCGTGAGACGCTGGCCATTGCAGAAAAAGCGGCTGAGACAGACCTTACGCGCCTGACGGATGTCTATCAGAACATGAAGCCGAAAGATGCGGCCGCCCTGTTTGAAACGATGGACCCGACCTTTGCCGCCGGATTCCTGTCACGGATGCCGCCCGATGCCGCAGCCGGTGTTTTGGCAGGCCTGAACCCCGAGGCTGCCTATACAATCAGCGTGATTATGGCCGGGCGAAACGCTTCGGCTCCGCAGGAGTAGCCCCCATGATTTTCAACCCTGCATCGGAATTCGCCGGAGACCTCTTATGATCGGAATTGTCGGAATTGTCGTTATTTTCGTCATGGTGTTCGGCGGCTATTTGGCGGCTGGCGGGAAAATGACCATCATCATGAAATCCCTGCCGTTCGAGATGATGATGATCGGTGGCGCCGCGGTCGGCGCATTTATGATCAGCAATGACCTGAGCGCCGTGAAGCACACGATCAAGGATATGGCAAAAGTATTCAAAGGTCCTAAATGGAAACCAGATGACTACCGTGACCTGCTGTGCCTGTTGTTTTCGCTGATCCGTATCGCCAAGGCCAACCCGGTCGAGGTTGAACAACATATTGAAGACCCCGAAAACTCGCCTCTGTTTTCGACTTATCCGAAAATTCAGGCCGACAAAGAAGCCGTCGACTTGATCTGCGACACAATGCGGGCTGCCTCTTTGAATTATGACGATCCCCACCAGGTCGAAGAGGTGCTGGAAAAGCGGATGGAGGCGAATTTTCACCACGCCATGCACTCTAGCCACGCGCTACAGACTGTTGCTGACGGCCTGCCCGCACTTGGAATTGTTGCGGCAGTTCTGGGCGTTATCAAAACGATGGGATCGATTGATCAACCCCCAGAAGTGTTGGGAAAGCTGATCGGTGGCGCTTTGGTCGGGACGTTCCTGGGGGTCTTTCTGGCTTATGGGCTGGTCGGCCCATTTGCAGGAAAACTCAAATCCGTGGTGGAAGAAGACAATCATTTCTATCAGTTGATCAAAGAGGTTCTGGTTGCCAACCTGCACAACCACAACCCTGCCATGTGCATCGAAGTCGGACGGCAGAACACTCCCACCCATAACAGGCCGGGTTTCTCAGAACTTGAAGAGGCCTTGAAAGAGCTAAAGCAGGCAGCGGCATGATCCGATACGCCCTAATGGTTTCAGCGGCGCTTACGGCCGCTGGACAGGCTGGCGCGCGCGACATTTCTGTGCGATCGGGCGAGCATGACGGATATACGCGTCTTGTTGTGCAGGTGCCCCCGGGTACGGAATGGGGTCTGAAGCAAACGAAGAATGGCGCAAGACTCGACATAGCGCTTTTTGATGCCGAATTTCAGACCGGGGCAGTGTTTCAGCGGCTGTCGCAGAACCGTCTGTCTGCGATCTCACAGACCAACCCGGGTGATGCGTTAGAGATGGAATTCGGCTGCGACTGCTTTGCCACCGCATTTCTGCATCAAAACACGATGATCGTTGTGGATATTGCGCCGGGGGCAGCCCTTCCACCGATCAGCAGCGACATTCCACCCCCAACGCTGCCCAAAGCCGCTGTGGTAAACGCCCCGCTGCCCGGGCCACAGGCGCTTGATCCTCTGGTATTGCCGCTTTTGAATCTCAATGCGCAGGTATTTGAGGACCAGCTATCGACGCGATTGTTGCAGGGCGCTGACCGAGATCTGGTTGATCTTGAACTATCTCAGATTGGGCCCAGGAACTCGAATGGCAATCAATCGCTCGACATGCAACCGCGTATGGACCTGAACATCGCAGTTACGTCGGTACTGGACGATCTGGATGGCTTGCTGGGACCATCCATTCCACAACTGGAAAAGAAACCAGCCTGCATTTCCAACGCCGAGCTAGGCTTTGACAGCTGGTCCGATGGGCGCCTGTTCCCCGAACAAGTGGCAGAGCTGCGCACTGGCCTGTTTCAGGAGTTCGATCGCGTTGACAAAGAACGGGCCATGAAGCTTGCCAAGCTCTATGCGTATTTCGGCTTCGGTGCCGAGGCGGTTCGCAGCCTTGGCTGGATGGGTGAAGAGACGCCGGAAACGAACCGGATTTCTGCGATTGCCGCTGTTCTGGACGACCGGCCACTGAAAGGGTCAAATCCATTCCGCGACCTACAGTGTTGCGAAAGTGACGCCGCAATCTGGGCCGCTCTGACCGAGGGTAAGCTTGCGGAGGATGCCCAGATAAGGGTTATGGAACAATCCTTTGCGCGACTACCGGATCATCTGCGTCGGCAAGTCGGACCTATGCTGTCCGACATTTTCGTTGCAGCCCAAAAACTTGAAGCCGCGCGGCGCGTCTTGCGGGCTGTTGATCGCATCGAAACCAAACCCAGCCCCGGCGCGATTCAGGCCGAGGCCGGTGTTGCAAAGGCCGAAGGTAATCAGGAAAAATCCGAAACCTTGCTGAAAGACGTGGTGGGCAGCTCGGAAGCGGGGCTCGAAGCGCCTCTGGCGCTGGCGCGACTGATTGAACAGCGGTGGGCGGAACGCGGGTCAGCCTCCGCCCGGGAGCTCGAACTTGCCGCATCTTACACGGTCGAATTGCGCCGATCTGAGATCGGCCCACTTATGCAACGGACATATGCGCTGGCGCTGAGTTTGGGCCAAGAGTTCGACCAGTCTTTTGATCTGTTAGAAGATATTCCGAATTCAGCTGAAACGCTGGACCGGGCCGTTCAAGTACTGACTGCGCGCGCCGACGACGATACTTTTTTGCGGCGCATCTTCAACCTGCCCGAACCGATGGCACAATCGCTGAAAACCGAAACCGCAATCTCCATTGCCGAAAGGTTGGCATCGCTGGGGTTTGCCCGTCCAACGCTATTTTGGTCCAACCGACCTCAGGACACTATCAGGCGAAAGGACCGAGCCCTTTTGCGCGCGCAGGCGGCATTGTTGTCCGGCCAGCCACACAAAGCCTTGCTGGAGTTAGGGGATGACCCCTCGGACAAGGCCATGTCACTGCGGGCGCAGGCGGATCTGGATATAGGTGAGTTTGAAAATGCAGGGCGGGTATTGTTGCAGTTTGACAGGGTGAACGAAGCAGAAAGATTGTTCTGGCTTTCTGATATGGAAGACGTCCCGCAGCCTGAGGTCGACCAAAAATTCGGACAGGTCAGGCGGGCGACTCTGGCATTGGCAGAACCTGTAACCAGGATTGAAGAACGACCATTGGCGGATGCAACTGCCCTGCTTGAAAACACGGCCAACGCCCGAGAGAACATCGCTCAGCTTCTCGCACTTGTGAGGGCGGACTGAAACGTCTGGGAAAAACTCAGGGTGGCCACTTAGTCAGGGCTGATCTCCTGACGAACCGCGGCATCCAATGCCCTGTTCCCGAGGGAAAACCCCATGAACAGAGCCTGAATTGGTGGATTTAGTCAGTAAGGCGCCTCGACGTCATTCATCGAGACATAGACCGTTTTCATCTCGCTGAAATGATTGATTGCCAATTTCGAGTTTTCCCGCCCGACCCCAGACATTTTTGACCCGCCAAACGGGGCTTCAACCGGTGCGAGGTTGTAGGTGTTGATATAGCAGGTGCCCGCCTCGAACGCGGCCACGATACGATGGGCTCGGGTCAGATCTTTGGTGAACACACCGGCTGCCAGACCGAATTCGGTGTTATTGGCGCGGGCCATCACCTCTTCCTCGGTTTCGAAATCCAACACTGACATAACCGGGCCGAAGATTTCCTCGCGCGCGATGGCCATGTCATCGGTCACATCGGCAAAGACGGCGGGCTGAATGTAGAACCCGTCGCCTTCGATACGCGCACCGCCATAGACCAAACGCGCACCTTCTGCCTTGCCTTTTTCAACATAACCCAGAGCGATATTCATCTGGTTTTCGCTAACCATCGGACCGAAATTAACCTCTTCATCCATCGGGTCGCCGATTTTCACATTCGCCAGACGCTGGGACAGGCGATCGAGGAAGGCTTCTTTGATGCCTTTGTGTACAAAAACGCGGGTGCCGTTGGAACAGACCTGACCCGAGGAGTAGAAATTCCCCAAAATGGCGCCAGACACGGCGTTTTCGATATCTGCATCGTCGAACACGATCATGGGGGACTTGCCGCCTAGTTCCATCGTGACATGCTTCATGCCATCGGCTGCTGCGGCATAAACCTTGCGCCCTGTCGGTACCGATCCGGTCAGCGAGACCTTGGCAACACGGGGGTCCGTCACAAGTGATGCGCCCACATCGCCATAACCCTGAATTACGTTATAGACACCCTTTGGTGCCCCGGCCTCGACCAGGATTTCGGCCACTTGCAGAGCAGACAAGGGCGTGGTCTCGGAAGGCTTGAATACCATCGTGTTGCCGCAGGCCAAAGCCGGCGCGCCTTTCCAGCAGGCAATCTGGGTTGGATAGTTCCACGCGCCGATTCCGACGCAAACCCCAAGCGCCTCACGGATCGTATAGACGAAATCCCCACCACCCAGCGGGATATGTTCGCCGGTCAGCGAGGCCGCCAGACCTCCGAAATACTCCAACGCATCGGCTCCGCTAGTAGCGTCGGCAACCAACGTTTCCTGCAGCGGTTTTCCAGTATCGTGGGTTTCGATGATCGACAGATCACGATTGCGTTCGCGCATGATGTCCGCGGCGCGGCGCAGAACACGGCCCCTTTCGGTCCCAGACATCGCGGCCCAGTCTGCCTGTGCCGATTTTGCACTGTTTAGAGCCTGATCTATGATCTGCGGAGTAGCAGAATGCAGCCGTGCGATCACTTCCCCTGTTGCGGGGTAGATCACGTCTATGGGTGCTCCGGTCGTGTCGTCGACATATTCACCGTTGATGAAATGGCTCGCCTTGGGCTGAAATCTCATTGTGGGGATTCCCTGATCAGAAGCTGTTTCCTCCGCGTTTATATTTTATTGACTCAGCAGTCAATAAAACTGATCCAGAGCGATTTCCTGCCAATTCCAACAGGCCACGGCTTGAAATTTTCGGTTAATGTTCTATTTATGTTCTACATAGTCAGAGGATCAACCGATGGCCCATTCATTGCGAAACACCGCCCCGCACGGCCCGACAAACGACTATCACCTGCTGCCCGCCACCGATCGGCAGATACGCTATGCCCGCGCCATCGCGGAGCAAACTGCTCTTGAGATTCCGGTCGAGGCGCAGCGCGACCGTCAGTCCATGTCTGCCTGGATTTCCAAACACAAACCTGATGATCCCTCGCCATTTGCAAATTACCCGACCGGCAAGCAGGTTACCTTTGCCGAACGTATCTCGCGCAGCAAACGCCGCCCAATCCCGTCGGAGTGCTTTCGCGACAAACAGAAGATGTCGCGTTGGATAGATCAAAACAAATAGACGAAATCAGAGCCTAATCCGGACTATGATTGCGGGCATACAACGCCACCGCCGCCGCGACGAACAGGCCCAGTAGGATATAGCCGGTCACCGCCTCGGCCACGGCCAGGGCGCGGCACAGCCCGGTTGGGGACATATCGCCGTACCCAACGGTGGTGAATGTAACATAAGAAAAATACAGGATATCAGCGGGCCCTTGCGCCCCGATGACGCAGTTATCCTGGTACCCGAATGCGCCATAGGCAGCGGCGAACAGGAACGGAACGACCTGAATAAAGGACACACCCATCAAAAACAGAATGCGGCGCGGTGATTTCACCTGAGTCATATAGAACCAGGATTGAGACACCATCCACACAACCAGCCCCACAGAGGCGATCGTACCGATCGTGTCACCTGCGGTGCCCTCGCTCAGACGGGACAGACCGAACCATGCGAGGAAACTGGCAACCACCATTGCGGCTGCCGCCAGCAGCGTTGATTTCCATTCTTCCAAAGTCGTGGGTTTTCGGGACATGGAACCTCCAGCGCGCTGAAATCTCCGGGATTATCCGGTGGACTGTCCTGCGTGGCAACCAGATTTCAGCAAATCAGTCTGCGCCCAGATGCTCCTGTCCCCGCTGACGTGCCAGCAGGATCTGTTTTTGACGTTCCCGGAACCGGGTTTTGTCGACCTCAGAGGTTTCCTCTATGCATTGATGGCAGGACACGCCGTGTTCGTATTCGGCACGTTTCACATCCTCTGGCAGGATCGGGCGACGGCAGCCATGGCACAGGTTGTGCGGCCCTTCGACCAGCCCATGCCCAACAGATACGCGGTTGTCGAACACAAAGCATTCGCCCTGCCAGGTGCTGTTCTCGACGGGCATTTCCTCGAGGTATCGCAAGATGCCACCTTTCAGGTGATAGACATCCTCGACCCCCTGACCCAACAGGTAATTGGTGGATTTCTCACACCGGATGCCACCCGTGCAAAACATCGCCACACGCTTATTGTGGAACCGGTCCTTGTTTTCTTCCCACCAGGTGGGGAATTCACGAAAACTGCTTGTTTCAGGGTCTAACGCGCCCTCAAACGTACCGATTGCCACCTCGTAATCATTTCGGGTGTCGATCACCACCACATCATCCGAGCGGATCAGATCATTCCAGTCTTCGGGCTCGACATAATTGCCGACACGGGCGCGCGGATCGATATCCGGTTGGCCCATGGTCACGATCTCTTTTTTCAGGCGTACCTTGATCTTGCCAAATGGCGGTTGGTCAGACGTGGCCTCTTTCCACTCCAGATCAGCACAGCCGGGCAGCGCACGGATATGGGCCAGAACCGCGTCAATGCCAGCGCGGGGTCCGGCAATAGTGCCATTGATCCCTTCCTGTGCCAGCAAGAGCGTCCCCTTGACCGATTGCGCGCGGCACAGCTCAAGCAAGGGCGCACGAAGGGCTTCGTGGTTGGCGAACCGGGTGAAATGATAGAGAGCAGCGATCGTATACATGCGCGCGGTCTAAACCCGCGCGGACAGAGTCGCAAGAGACCGGATTGACGCCCCTTGTCGCGCCCACTACCGATAACGCAACCCAAGGAGGTCCCCATGACCCATGCCCTTATTGTGATCGATGTTCAGAACGATTTCTGTCCCGGCGGTGCGTTGGCGGTTCCCGGCGGGGATGAGATCGTGGCTCCGATCAACGCGATGATGCCAGATTTTGACACGGTGATCCTGACTCAAGACTGGCACCCTGCGGGGCATTCGTCCTTTGCCAGCAGCCATGCGGGCAAAAATCCCTATGACATGACCGAGATGCCTTATGGGCCTCAGGTTTTGTGGCCAGATCACTGCGTGCAGGGAACAAATGGGGCAGCATTTCATGCGAACCTGCGTACGGATGGCGATCTGATCCTGCGCAAAGGGTTCCGCAGCAACATCGATAGCTATTCGGCGTTCTTTGAGAACGACCAGACCACGCCCACCGGGTTGGAAGGGTATCTGCGCACCCGTGAAATCGAGAGACTGACACTCGTCGGGCTGGCCACGGATTTCTGCGTCTACTACTCTGCGGTTGACGCAGCGCGGCTGGGTTTCGACGTGTCAGTTCAGATGAGAGCCTGCAGGGCAATTAACCTGGATGGGTCATTGGCCTCTGCAGAGACCGCGATGAAAGACGCAGGCGTTCGGCTGATTTAAGGGGTTGCCCCCGCAGCCGCCAGATACTTGAGCAGCGCAAAGATAATCACCGCCAACCCCAAAGCAAACCCAACCCGGCCTGGTACAGTTCGGCGATTTGGTCCGGCCGATTCCGCCTGCTGTGGCCTGGGTTTCCACATCGGAACCTCTTTGGGCAACCCGGCGCGCGGCTTGGCGGCTTTTACATCGTTCATGAACTTCAGGAAATCAAACTCGCCGCAATATTCGCCTTTGACCCCCGTCGTCCGGATATTGTGAAACAAGGCTCGCAGAATGCGATCCCTGTCCGCCGTATCCTGTGGACGGTAATATCCATGGGTAATCTCGCTGCGCGTCGAATCCAGACCAAAACCGGCATCATGAAAAATTTTGCGTATTTTGGGTGACGCTGCCCGCAATGCATCGGCTGTTTTCACATTCCGAAACAGTGCACGCACTTTGCGTCCGTTTTGCGCCCCTGACGGGGTCGCCTCCGGATCGTTTTCCCCCGAAGCGATCGTTACAATATCAAAGTCGTACTCGAGAACCATTCACTAACTAAACCTCGACTATCCATCCCCCTCTTTCCACTAACCGGTGAAAAGACCCCACAATATGCTCGCATTGTGACTTGACCTTGTCATTGTCATCAATTTAGCGACTCTTGCCATTCCACGCACCTATTGATCTAACAACGGAAATCGCAGGAGTTCCCAATGGTCGATATTGCGACGCGAGTATACAATCACAAATGGAAGATTGACCCGATTGTCCGGTCTTTAATCGACACAGACTTCTACAAACTGCTGATGTGCCAGTCAGTGTTTCGAAATAAGCCCCAAACGGATGTGGTGTTTTCACTAATTAACCGGTCGAATCACATTCCATTGGCTGAATTGATTGATGAGGGGGAGCTGCGCGAACAGCTGGACCACATTCGGTCACTCAGCCTGAGCCGGGGGGAAAGCACTTGGCTGCGCGGCAATACCTTTTATGGCAAACGTCAGATGTTCCGTTCGGATTTCATGGGGTGGTTCGAGAACCTGCGACTGCCGCCCTATCACCTTGAACGCAAAGGTGATCAGTACGAATTGACCTTTGAAGGCAAATGGCACGAGGTCATGCTGTGGGAAATTCCCGCATTGGCAGTCCTGATGGAGCTGCGATCCCGCTCGGTGCTGAATGCGATGCGGCGGTTCGAGCTACAAATTCTCTATGCTCGTGCGATGACCCGTGTATGGGAGAAAATCGAACATCTACGAGGGATTCAGGGGCTGGGCATCGCCGATTTCGGCACCAGACGGCGGCATTCCTTTCTATGGCAGGACTGGTGCGTCCAAGCCATGATCGAAGGTCTGGGCCCTGCATTTACCGGCACCTCGAACTGCCTGATCGCCATGCGGCGCGAGGTCGAGGCCATCGGCACCAATGCCCACGAGTTGCCCATGGTTTACTCTGCGCTGGCTGATACTGATGAGAAACTGGCGCAGGCACCCTATGACGTGCTTAGCGATTGGCACGAGGAACATGACGGCAACCTACGGATCATCCTGCCTGACACCTATGGCACCAAGGGTTTTCTGGACGACGCGCCAGATTGGTTGGCGGGATGGACCGGCATCAGAATCGACAGCGGTGATCCGGCAACCGGTGCAGAAACTGCGATCAAATGGTGGCAATCGCGCGGTGAGGATCCCAAACAGAAACGCGTGATCTTTTCTGACGGTCTGGATGTCGACAAAATCCGCGAACTGCATAGTCAGTTTGCGGGCCGCACCAAAGTATCCTTCGGCTGGGGCACGCTGCTGACCAATGATTTCAGAGGGCTGGTTCCCGATGACGCGCTGGCACCCTTCTCGTTGGTCTGCAAGGCGGTTTCGGCCAATGGTCGCCCGACGGTCAAACTGTCGGACAACCCGGAAAAAGCGATGGGTCCGGCAGATCAGATCGAGCGCTACAAACGTGTCTTCGGCGTCGGCGTGCAACAGCCAATCGAGGTCATCGTTTAGGCCCTAACCATGGAACGCAGCTACCGTTTTCACCTGTGAGAACCCGTACAGCGCTTCGAACCCTTTTTCGCGACCATGGCCGGATTTCCCGACACCGCCAAAGGGCAGCTCCACACCGCCGCCAGCGCCGTAATTGTTGATAAACACCTGCCCCGACCGCAACTTCTTCGCCAGCCGCATCTGCCGCGCGCCATCGCGTGTCCAAATGCTGGCAACCAGCCCGTAATCGGTGGAGTTGGCGATCTGCAGGGCCTCTTCCTCGGTCTCAAAGGGGATCAGCACTTGGACTGGGCCGAAAATCTCATCCTGTGCCAAAACATGATCAGCGGGTACGTCGGCAAACAGGGTCGGTTGCACATAGGCGCCAGTCTCGGGTGCGTGACCAACAATCGGCCCCTGGCCCACGATATTCAGATCTGCGCCTTTGTCGATAAATCCGGTCACGATGTCCTTCTGACGTGCTGAAATCAGGGGCCCCAGGCGCAAATCTTCGGACGCGGGCCCAACGGTCAACTCGGAATAGGCCGAGGCCATGCGGGATTTGACCTGCTCATACACTGCGCGTTGCACCAGAACGCGGGAGGAGGCCGAACAGGTCTGCCCTGCGTTCTGAACGCCCGCATTCACCAGAAACGGCAGGGCCGCATCCAGATCTGCATCGTCGAACACCAGCTGCGGGGATTTCCCGCCCAGCTCCAGCGTCACTGGCACCACGTTATGCCCAGCGGCCTGTTGCACCAACGCGCCGGTGGCAACGGAGCCGGTGAAGGATACATGCTGAATCCCCGGATGCGCCGACAGCGCCGCCCCGGCCTCGGCCCCCAGCCCCGGAACCACGTTCAAAGCGCCCGCCGGCAACCCGGCCTGCTGCGCCAGATGGGCAAAGGCAAGCGCGGTCAAACAGGCCTCTTCCGCTGGCTTCAGCACACAGGCATTGCCCATCGCCAAAGCCGCCCCGACAGAGCGGCCGATGATCTGCATAGGATAATTCCACGGCACAATGTGGCCCGTCACACCATGCGGTTCACGCAGGGTATAGACGGTATAGCCATCCAGATAAGGGATCGTTTCGCCCATCACCTTATCCGCCGCGCCTCCGTAAAACTCACAATACCGCGCCAGTGCCACCGCATCGGCGCGCGCCTGTGTCAGGGGTTTGCCGACATCCATCGCCTCCAACGCAGCCAGATCATCGACACGTTCCAGCACCATCTGGCCCAATCGGGTCAGAATGCGGCCCCTCTCCAGTGCGGTTTTGCGGCCCCAGTCCCCATCCAGCGCCTTTTGCGCCGCGTTCACCGCAGCATCGATGTCATCAGCATCCCCGCGCGCGATCCGACATAGCTCGGACCCGTCCGACGGGTTGATCAGCGGCAAATCGGCCTGAGACGCAGGCCGCTGCCACGCGCCGCCAATCAGGCACAAGCTGGGATCGAACCACAGGGGATTGGTCATGTCAGGCTCCATTTCGTCTCTAACATTGTAGTTTACGCCACATTTTGACTGATATCCGGCAGGGTCGGTGCGGCGGCGATCAGGGTTTGGGTATAGGGGTGCTGCGGGTTGGAAAAGACCTGTTCGGTCTCACCCTGTTCGACAATCTGCCCCGCCTGCATCACCAAAACCCGGTCGGTAATGGTGCGCACGACGCTTAGGTCGTGGCTGATGAACAGATAAGTCAGGTCATAGGCGCCGCAGAGCTCGGCCAGCAGATCAAGGATCTGCGCTCGGACAGAAACATCAAGGGCCGAGACCGCCTCATCAAACAAGATCAGTTCGGGCCGGATGATCAGGGCACGGGCGATGGCGATACGCTGCCTCTGCCCGCCCGAGAATTCGTGAATGTACCGACCCGCGTCATCGGGGCTGAGACCTACGGCCGTCAGAATCTCGGCGATCCGATCCTGCCGCTCGGACCCGGTTGGGGGATGTTCGAGCAGGTGAAACGGCTCGGTGACCAGGCGCGTGACCCGGTGTCGGGGGTTGAAGCTGCCATAGGGGTCCTGGAACACAACCTGCATCTTACGCCGGACGGCCAGATTGGGTTTGTGCCCGGTGAATACTGGCTGCCCGTCCAGCAGAATCTGGCCGCTCTGCACCTCTTCCAGCCCCAGGATAGCCCGTGTTAGGGTCGATTTTCCGCACCCAGACTCTCCGACCAGGCCTAAGCGCTCGCCTTTGTTCAGTGTAAAGCTGACCCCAGCCACAGCCCTGTGGTGTCGCGGCGCATCAAACAAGCCCTTTCGGGGCAAACGGTAATCCCGGACCACCTGTGCAACCTCAAGCAAAGGCTGTGCCGGCTTGGGTTCCGGCAGGTCGACCTGATGGCCCGAAGCCCGGAACAGCATGCGTGTATAAGGGTGCTGCATGTTCCGCAGCAAGGGTTCGGTGGCGCCGGCCTCGACGACTTCGCCATAGCGCATGACGATGATCCGGTCGGCCATATCGGCCACAACCGCCAGATCATGGGTGATCATTAGCAATCCCATGTCGTATTCGCGCACCAACCCCGTGAGCAGGTCTAGAATCTGCGCCTGCGTAGTGACGTCCAGCGCCGTCGTAGGTTCGTCCGCGATCAACAACCTTGGGCGCAACGCGATGGCCATGGCGATCACCACGCGCTGACGCTGACCACCGGACAGCTCATGCGGATACCTGGACAGAGGGAACCTTTCGGGCGGAAGGCCGACGCGCGTCAGCACTTCTTCGGCACGGGACCCGGCCTGTGCAGTAGGCATGGCTTTGTGGATCAGGATTGTCTCCATCACCTGATCCCCGATGGTTTTGACTGGGTTGAGCGCGGTCATGGGTTCCTGAAACACCATCCCGACCGAGGCGCCACGCAGGGCGCACATCTCATCCTCGGAACAGTTCAGCAGGTCCAGCCCGTCCAACCGGATCGCGCCCGCGGCATCCGCACCGTTTGGCAGCAGTTGCATCACCGCCAACGCCGTCATGGACTTGCCCGAACCGCTTTCACCGGTGACGGCGACGATCTCACCCGACGCAACAGACAGGCTGACCTGTTTGAGGATGTCCATGCCATGAATCGACAGGTTGAGATTTTCGATTTCCAGCAAGCTCATGCACGCGCCACCCGTATTCGGGGGTCCAGCCAATCCCGCAAACCGTCGCCCAGCAGGTTCAGCCCCAAAACAGTGACAATGATTGCGAGCCCCGGAATCAGAGCCAAATGCGGGGCAAAACTGACCATCGTCTGCGCATCTGCCAACATCCGGCCCCAACTGGGCGTAGGCGGTTGCGCACCCAACCCGACATAGGACAGGCCTGCCTCGGCAAGAATGCCAAGGCTGAACTGGATGGTGCCCTGTACGATCAGCAAGTTCGCCACATTCGGCAGGATATGTTCCGCCGATATCCGCGCCGCGCCCTTGCCCGAGACCCGGGCGGCCAGGATGAACTCTCGCTCCCACAGGGACAGCGCAGCGCCACGGGTGATACGGGCAAAGACCGGAATGTTGAAGATACCGATGGCAATGATGGCGTTGACCGCCCCGGCACCGAAAACGGCAGTGATCAGGATGGCGATGACCAACGACGGGAAAGCAAAAACCAGATCGTTGCCGCGCATGATCACCTCATCCAGCCACGTGCCTTTGCGCGCCGCTGCCGCCAGACCAAGTGGCACGCCCAATGTCATGCCGATCCCCACCGCCACCAAGGCCACAGCGATTGAAGTGCGCGCACCCACCATGATCATTGAGAACATGTCCCGCCCAAAATGATCGGTGCCAAACCAGTGCTGCGCGTTGGGTGGTTGCAGCTTGGCGGGAATATTCAGCGCGGCGTGCGCGTAGGGCGTCCAGACAAAGGAAAGTGCAGCCGCCAAGACCACCAGCGAGGAGAGTACTGCACCAAGGATGAGGTTACGGCTCATGTCCTGCTCCTCAGACGGGGGTCAACGGCGGCATAGGCGAGGTCAACTAGAAAATTCACCGTGATCACTGCAAAAACCAGCAGCATGACCACCGATTCCACCACGATCAGATCGCGGGCAGAAATCGCTTGAAACACCAGCCGCCCGAGGCCGGGCAGGTAAAACACCTGTTCGATAATGATGGACCCGGCCAGAAGAAAGGAAAACTGCAGCCCGATGATAGTCAGCACCGGGATCAGCGCATTGCGCACCCCGTGACGCCACAGCGCCTGTCGGCGGGACAGGCCCTTGGCCTGTGCGGTGCGCATGAAATCCTCACCCAGAATATCCAGCAGGGCCGACCGCATGACCCTTGCAAGAATCGCCGCCTGTGGCAGAGCCAGCGCTATGGCTGGCAGGGTCAGCGAGTGCAGACCGGTCCAAAACCCGCCGTCCCAGCCTGCGAACCCTCCAGCGTTGAACCAGCGCAGATTGATGGCAAAGACCAGCACCAGCATCATGGCGAACCAGAAATTGGGCACGGCGATGCCGAGCTGTGTGGCCCCCATGACCGCCACATCGCCGGGCCGCCCCCGGCGCGCAGCAGCGTAAATCCCTGCGGGAAAGGCGATCAGGGTCGATAGGGTCAGTGCATAAAGCGCCAGCGGCAGCGACACCCAAAGTCGGTCCGCAATCATCTGAGACACCGGCGTGCGATAGGTGTATGAAGTGCCGAAATCCCCGACCAGCATTCCGCTGACCCAGTTGAAATATCGCTGCGGTTTGGACACATCCAACCCCAGCTCGACCCGCAGCGCGGCCAGCGTGTCAGCCTGCACGTTGACGCCAAGCATGAAGGATGCCGGATCGCCCGGCGCGACCTCGATCACTGCAAAAATGACCACCGAGGCGATAGCCAGGCTGATCACCAGTGAAATCAGACGTTTGAGGGCATAGCGTAGCATTACAAACAGGTTACGGGTGCGAGCCGCGCATACGCAACAGCTACTTGTAGGACTGCTGCTCTTGCCGGACCAAATCAGTCGCGCAGGTCGAAAGCTTCGCCGCGGGTGCGCTGTCCACCAGCGTTTCCAGATTTGTCTCGGTCCGGGCCAGTGCCGCCCGACGAAGGACCATCAGGCGCGCGCGAGGACTGTCCAGAAACTGCTCCTGCGGGATGAGCGTTTCCAGCGGGCTGTCGATGCGGATGACCTCGAAATAGCCGCCAAACAGGGCAAGGAAGGCAAAGGCGCAGTTTGGTGCCTCGGCCCCGCATCGGTCAGAACAGAGCTGCGCGATGGGGCGGGTCGACTGGGATGTCATCAACCAGTTTTCCACCGCCGGGCGCCAGCTATTGTCCACTGACAGATCGCCATATCCCAGCCCCAGGGCCAGCAATCCCGCCATGCCCAGCGCCTGATCGGAATTCATGTCAACTGGATCAGGCTGAATGTGGCGCAGCGCGGCGAGACCGTCGCCGCGCGGCTCGGGATCGACCGTCAGATAGCTCAGGTAAGGTTTGAGGTCCTGCATCAGCTGCCCATCCGCCAACAGATCGCCGCGCATTTCTGGATCGCCATAGAGCGCCACAATTCGCGTCGGGTAGTCCGTAGCTTGATGTTCTCCCAACGCATTGAGCTGTGCAATCAGCTTCGGGTCTGGTGTGGGGCGTTTGGCATCCAACAGCGCTTGGGCAAGCTCATTTCCACCTTTCGCCTCAACCAACAGCCAGGATCGGCCAAAGGCCGTCAGGTCTTTTTGACGAAACAGCTTGCGCGAACCCTTTCGGCCCAGCGATTGGCGGAACGGAGATGGTCCAAGATCGGCGGTTTCAATTCGCCCCAACAGCAGACGTGCCTGCGCGTCACCATCAGCCGCCAGTTCTGCCAGCAGAGGCAGAGCGCGTTCATCATCGCCCTCCAGCCACAGTGTCACCGCCTGTTCAAGCGGCGTATCCCCTTTGGCGACCGGCGCAATCACGGCTAAAACCGCGATCATCAACGCAACGAGGGTTGATCTTCTCATGCGCCGGTCTCCTCTCTGGAACTGGTCTTATTCCGCCCAACTGATGGCGGTCAGGTCGATGGCCGCTGTGGGTGCGTTTTCCCAAAGGCCCTGAACGCCAGCCTTGGCAACGCCAAGCTTGGCCAGCTGGAACAGATACCCGTTGACGTAATCATTTGCGATCAGACGCTGCGCTTCGCCCAACAGGCGGGTACGCTCATCAGGGTCGGTGGTGGCGTTCAACGTCTCCATCAGCGTCTGAAAGTCGATGCTGTCATACTGGAAATAATAGTCGGGCCGCGCATAGATGCCGATATCCATCGGCTCGGTATGGCTGACGATAGTCAGACCAAAATCCTTGCCCTTGAACACCGATTCCAGCCACTGCGCCCATTCGACATTGATGATTTCAGCCTCGATCCCGACCTCGGCCAGTTGCGCGGCGATGATCTCGCCTCCGCGGCGAGCATAAGAAGGCGGCGGCAGGTGCAGAGTGGTCTTGAACCCTTCGGCATAGCCCGCATCGGCCAGCAACTGCGCGGCCTTCTTGGGGTCATACGCCGAATTGCCGGTCAGATCGACATAGGCCGGGTTGTGCGGGGCAAAATGCGTTCCGATGGGCGTGCCATAGCCGAACATCGCGCCGTCAATAATTGCCTGACGGTCGATGGCATGGGCCAGCGCCTGCCGCACCCGGGTGTCGTCAAAGGGCGGCTGTTTGTTGTTGGTGGACAGAATCGTCTCACCCTCGGTCGAGCCGACAAGCACCTGAAAGCGCGGATCAGCCTCGAACTGCGGCATGTTCTCAGGCGCCGGGAAAATGTCGAACACATCCACATCCTCGGCCATCATGGCGGCAAAGGCGGCGGTCGGGTCCGAGATGAACTTGAATGTAGCAGACTCTAACGCGGGCTGATCACCCCAATAGTCGGGGTTTCGCGTCAGCGTGATGCTGTCCCCCTGCACCCAGTCCCCAAAGGCAAACGCGCCGGTGCCGACCGGGTTGGTCTTGATCGCCTCTATGCTTTCGGGGGCGACAATCACCGCATCCCCCCAGGCCATATTGAACAGGAAATTCCCGTTTGGCCCTGACAGGGTGACCTTGACGGTCAGCGGATCCACGACCTCAACGCTTTCGATCCCGGCAAACAGGGCCTTTTGTGCATTGGCGCTGTCTTCAGCGCGGGCCCGGTCGAGGCTGAATTTGACGTCCTCGGCATCCATGGTGGTGCCATCGTGGAAGGTCACACCATCGCGCAGCTTAAAGGTATAGACGGTGCCGTCGTCTGATATCTCCCAGCTTTCCGCCAGCCCGGGCACGACCGATCCGTCGCCCATGAACCGGGTCAGACCTTCGAAGATATTGGTATAGACAACCGAATCGATGGCCTGTGCCGCAGCGCTGGTCGGGTCCAGATGCGGCGGCTCAAGCTGCATTGCGATGGTGATGTCGGATTTGGCCAGGGCTTGGGTGGCTATCAAACTGGCTCCAATCGCCAGCGCCGATGCAAAAGACCGAAACATCTGCTTTGTCATATCGTTGTCTCCCCACTGAAACTGCGTGGTCCTGCATGTCGCGGACCGGTCTGCGGACCAATGTCCCTTTAAACCTTAGGTCAATCAAGGAAATGTTCGCGCAACCGGGCTATCTTTGGCCCGGCCCAATCTGCTATGCCGCACTGCAACATGAACCGCGAGGAGCGAGCATGAGCGCCACCGCCCGCAAAAGAGCCCCGAATGCCGTGGATATTCGCGCCCGAAAAGGTGGCGAGCCACTGGTCAGTCTGACCGCATATACAACTCCGATGGCCCGACTGATGGATGATCATTGCGACTTTGTTCTGGTCGGTGACAGTGTCGGCATGGTGCTACACGGGTTGGAATCCACCCTTGGCGTGACGATGGAGATGATGATCCTGCATGGTCAGGCTGTTGCTCGCGGGCTGGACAAGGCGATGATGGTCATCGACATGCCCTTTGCCAGTTACGAGGAAAGCCCCGCACAGGCGTTCCGCAATGCTGCCCGCCTGATGGCCGAAACCGGTGCCGGTGCCGTCAAGCTTGAGGGCGGTGTCGAAATGGCCGAGACCATCCGCTTTCTGGTCAAGCGCGGCATCCCGGTGATGGCGCATATCGGCCTGACCCCACAGTCGATCAACACGCTGGGTGGATACAAGGTGCAGGGCCGTGATGATCAGGCACAGACGGTACTGGCCGATGCCCATGCCGTGGCTGATGCAGGCGCCTTTTCCCTTGTGTTAGAGAAGGTCCCGCAGGGTCTAGCCAACCAAATCACTGCCGAGGTCGCCATCCCTACTATCGGCATTGGCGCGTCCGCCGAATGTGACGGGCAAATACTTGTGGTGGACGACATGGTCGGCTTTTTCACCGCTTTCAAACCGAAATTCGTCAAACGATATGCCGAGCTGGGGCCACTGGCCGAGGCCGCCATCGCCGAGTACGCCGCCGAAGTGCGCGCACGCGCTTTCCCCGCCGATGAACATGTCTTTGCCGATCAGGCTCCGTCACAGGGCTCAGCTAAATGACCGCTCCGATCCTGCGTCGCCTCTCCGATCTGCACGCCTTGACCGCCAACTGGCGCAAGAAAGGTGAGGCAATCGGCGTCGTCCCAACTATGGGCGCGTTGCATCCGGGGCATCTGTCTCTGGTTGAGGCGGCCAAAAATGGCACCGACAGAGTTATCGTGACGATTTTCGTGAACCCAAAGCAGTTTAACAACCCCGAGGATCTGGCCAATTATCCGCGCACCGAAATCGAAGATGCTCAGAAACTGGCGCCCTATGGCGTTGATGCGATTTATGTGCCGGACCCGGACGAGATCTACCCGCAAGGCTTTGCCACCACCGTATCTGTAACTGGCCTGACAAATGTGATGGAGGGCGAATTCCGCCCCGGTCATTTCGATGGCGTCGCCACTGTGGTCGCCAAACTGTTCCTGCAAACCCAGGCAGACAGAGCCTATTTTGGGGAAAAAGACTATCAACAGCTGCTTGTCGTGCACCGCATGGCGCGTGATCTGGATATCCCGATCGAGGTGATCGGCTGCCCCACGGTGCGTGAACCTTCGGGTCTGGCCA
Organism: Ruegeria sp. CDSA236; assembly: GCF_059611285.1. Lineage (NCBI taxonomy): Bacteria > Pseudomonadati > Pseudomonadota > Alphaproteobacteria > Rhodobacterales > Roseobacteraceae > Ruegeria > Ruegeria sp. CDSA236. Next base: position 78,558 of record NZ_JBXWPG010000008.1, on the reverse strand, counting down.
TGTCCTCACGCAATCAGCGCCTCTCGCCCGAGGGAATGGAGATTGCAGCGCACAAACACCGCATCATGCTGGATCTTGCCAACGCGCTAAAGAACGGCGCCCCGTTCGACACACTGGCAGCACAGGCCAGTACCGATCTTTTGGCCGCAGGTTTTACACAAGTGGAATATATCCAACTGCGCTGTGCGGAATCTCTGAACCCGCTGACACATGCCGACCGACCCGCCCGCCTGTTTGCAGCGGCCTGGGCGGATGGAGTGCGTCTAATCGACAATATTCCCGTCTGAACACTCTGGTACGCAACCGACTGTTTGCGCTAAAGTCTCGCAAAACCAAATGCGAAGGGGGGCGCAGGCGTGACCTATATTCTTGCCATTGATCAGGGCACCACATCATCACGGGCCATTCTGTTCGACGCGGACATGCAACGGGCAGGCACCGCGCAGCATGAATTCACGCAGCATTTCCCACAAGAAGGCTGGGTCGAACACGATCCCGAGGAAATCTGGGACAGCGTCCTACGTGTCTGCCGCGAGGTGATGCAGAGCGTTGGCGCAACCCCCGATCAGATTGCCAGTATCGGCATCACCAACCAGCGTGAAACAACCGTGGTCTGGGACAAGCAGACCGGCAAGCCGATTTACAATGCTATCGTCTGGCAGGATCGCCGCACCGCCGATATCTGCGCCCGCTACAAGCAGGCCGGTTGCGAGGATGACGTAACCCAGCAGACCGGGCTTTTGCTGGACCCGTATTTTTCGGGCACCAAAGTCAAATGGCTACTGGATAATGTCCCCGGCGCCCGCGACCGCGCCGAGGCAGGCGAGCTACTGTTCGGTACCATCGACAGTTTCCTGATCTGGCGCCTGACCGAAGGCCGCAACCATGTGACAGACGCCACCAACGCTGCCCGCACACTGCTGTTCGACATCCACAAAGGCTGTTGGAGCACCGAGATCTGCGATCTGTTGGATGTGCCCGTGTCCATGCTGCCCGAGGTACAGGATTGCGCCTCGGACTTCGGAGAAACGACTCTGATTGGGGGAAATATCCCGATTCTGGGTGTTGCGGGCGATCAGCAGGCCGCGACCATCGGGCAGGCCTGTTTCCAGCCCGGCATGATGAAATCGACCTATGGGACGGGGTGTTTTGCGCTGTTGAATACCGGGCCTCAGCCGGTCGCCTCGAAGAACCGCCTACTGACGACGATCGCCTATCAGTTGGACGGGCAAAAAACCTATGCCCTTGAGGGTTCGATCTTTGTCGCAGGCGCAGCAGTCCAATGGCTGCGCGATGCGCTGCAGATCATCGAAACCGCCCCGGAAAGTGGTGAGCTGGCGCAGCAGGCCGACTCCAACCAGCATGTTGTGCTGGTGCCCGCGTTTACCGGATTGGGCGCGCCCTATTGGAAACCAGATTGTCGGGGCGCGGTCTTTGGCCTGACCCGCAATTCCGGGCGGGCAGAATTTGCCAAGGCAACACTGGAAAGCATCGCCTATCAGACCCGAGACCTTTGGCATGCCATGCAGGGCGACTGGGGCGCAGATACCGATGTCATCTTACGCGTCGACGGCGGTGCCAGCGCATCTGATTGGGCGATGCAAGGCCTGTCGGATTACCTCGGCGCCGAGGTCGACCGACCCGTGATGCAGGAAACCACCGCACTGGGCGCGGCCTGGCTGGCGGGTATGCGCGCAGGCATCTACCCTGATCAACAGGAGTTCGCGGAAACCTGGGCGCTGGATCGCCGGTTCGAACCCAAACTCTCCACAGAGGAACGCGACGCCGCCTATGACCGCTGGCAACGCGCTGTTCAGGCGGCCATGGCGTTCTGATCGCAGCCGCATTTGGGCTCTGCTTTGTTCAAACTTGGGTTCTTATGGGGCCACCCGTGCGAACGGTGAATTTCTACGGCAAGTCAGTGCTGCGAGTAAGGCTGTTGGTCAATGTCGGGACCGCGGGACAAAACGGACATCCGACGCACAAGGCCGAATGTCCGCTTAATCCAATCAATCTCAGTTGATATCCTGAACATCCATGACCAGGTTTTCCCAGTTCCGCTGGTTTTCCATGTCGTGCTCTAGGCCCTGCTCGTCTGCGATCGTGAAGCGTTTAACGGCTGATGTTTTGCTCGTTGCCTGGTAGAGCCAATAGGCCTCGGCCTTCAGGGCCTCATCGATAGGCTTGTCGATCGACTCGTAGACCATCTGCTTGCAGGCATTGATGGACTCTGCCGGGAACTTGGAAATCCGCTGCGCCAAGGTGTTTACGTAGTCGTCGATCTCATCAGCATCCAACGCTTTATTGATCGTGCCCATTGCCTCGGCTTCATCGGCGTCAAAGTCTCGGGCACTCAGGATGATTTCCAGCGCGCGGCCCAGACCGGTCTGACGGGCCATGCGGGACGCACCGCCGCCGCAGGGCAGGATACCCATGCCGACTTCCATCTGCATGAACTTGAATTTGCCACGCGCCGCAAAGCGCATGTCCAGCGCCAGGGCCAACTCGTGGCCACCACCGCGTGCGAAGCCTTCCAGCTTCGCGATCGTGGCCTGAGGCACCTTGCTAATGCGTTCGCAGACCGCTTGCAAATCGAGCAGCTGGGCTTCATCGCGGGAGACAGCTTCGGTCGACATGTCCTTGAGCAGCTCGGTGTCGTAGTGGCAGACCCAAACCTCGGGGTTCGCGGATTGGAAGATGACCACCTTGGTATCGCGGTCCCGCTCCAGCCGCATGGCAAGGCTGTTGAGGTCGGCCAGCATTTCCTGGCCTTGCACATTCACTGTTCCAAAATCGAATGCCACCGTTGCGATGGCGTCTTGGACCTTCACGTCAAAGGTTTGAAAATTCTCGTATTTCATCAGTCAGTCCTTTCTTGGGTCCGGACAACGCATGTCGCCGGAGGGTTGCAGCTTCAGGTGGTGTAAAAGACGCCCGACGTCAGACTGGCGTCAGTGGGATCAGCTGAGAGATTTCAAAGCATCTTCGATGCCTTGCATCACCTGCGCCGAATGAGTTGCGTCCAGTGCAGCCGCATGTGGCTGCGCGAACTGGCCGCTGTCATTGTCAAAATACTTGCCCGAAACATCCGCGAACGACGACCCGAGCGCCGCTTCACGCAGGATGTTCGCGCCGATGGACAGATCGTTGCCCGCGATGCCGTAGCCTTCCTTGACCATCTTCGAAGCCAACAACGATCCGGGATTGACGGCGACGACGACGGGTCCGTCGGTCAACTCCTTCGCCAATTCGCGGGTCCAGATCGTGATGCCGAGCTTGCTTTGCGCGTAGGCGTCATTGTGGCCAAGCTGTTTTTCCCCGCGCATGGCAGCCAAATCAATCGGCGCTTGCGCGGCAGAGGATAGATTCACGATCCGCCCGTCTTTCGGAATGATCGGCAGAAGCGCGCGGGTCAGCGCATAGGGCGCCAAGGTGTTGACCATGAACCGCACATCATGGCCGGCCTCGGTCTGGGTCTCCGCGACTTTCAGCACGCCCGCGTTATTGATCAGCACATCAAGGCGGTCGTGTTTCTCGCGCACCTCTGCCGCGAAGGTTTGGATATCGGCCATACGCGACAGGTCAGCGGCATAGGTTTCGACGTCGCCGCCGACCTCGTTGACGGCGGCTTCCAGTTTGGCTGCACCGCGTCCATGAAGCAGAATTTTGTGCCCCTCTTTTGCGAGGGTCTGCGCCGTCAAAAGACCGATGCCGTCTGTTGATCCGGTGATAAGAATTGTCTTGGTCATGATTGTCTCTCTCCGTTTGCTCGTGTTTCGTGGGTCCGATGATGGGATCAGGCAAAACGCACTAGGGTGCGGCTCTCAATGCTTTTGCGGATGGTCATGACGTTTGGGTCTTCGACCATGTCCAACGCGGAGTGCCCGATGGAGGGCCGTCCCTGATTGTCGAAGATGTTGAAGTAGGCGACCTCATCCGGGGTCATCTTCGAAATGTAGATCCACTGATGATTCGGGTTTGCCGCCAACCCCATGATCTGTCCTTTGCGGTCGGGATAGATCAGATCAAGCAGGATCCAGTCTTCCGGGGCGACGCTCGACGGCAGGATAAACCCGAGCGGGGCTGAGTTGATCGCCGCCTCGATCGGTCGCCAGATGTTAATGAAGGCGTAGTGCCCCGCGCTCCATTTTGCCGCTGTATCAGCACCAAGAATGTCGATCAGTCGCTGTTCTGCGCCGTCAGGGCTGTAGTCGCTGTGGACGTTTCGCGCGGGCTTGCGCGCGGCGTCAGGGTCATCCACCCGGATCGTGTGATCAAAGATGATCACCTCCTGCGCGTCCAGCTTGGTCGTCAGAAGCGACGTCAGCTCTGCGTCGTACTCCGCTTGCCAGGCATCATCGTCTTGCGCGAACGAGACCGCTGTGGGGACGAAAGAAAACGCGACAGCGTCATCCTCGAATGATGGGTCTGTGGCTGACCTGCGCGCGTCGCGCACTTTCACTTCGGTTGGGGCGAGTTCTGGCGCGATCAGATTGCCAACGATGCCACCGGCATCAAGCTCGAACGCCTGACGCTCCGGTTTGTGGACGTGATAATTCACTGTCGCTGTCTGAGTCATTCCGCTCTCCGCTCTGTCTTGAGCTTTGACCTATACCGCTGCGCAGATATATAAACGGTAGATAATCGAATTCAGTTTTCTGGAAAAATATACAATATGGATACGCAAAGCCTCCGCCTCTTCGTCCTTGCTACTGAAACGCTGAACATCAGCGCGGCGGGCCGAACGCTAGGGATGGCACCGGCGGTAGCCAGCGCGCGGCTCGCAAAGCTTGAAAAACTGCTGGGCGCCGAATTGTTGCATCGATCCACGCGGAAAGTCTCGGTGTCCCTAGAGGGGCAGGACTTCTTGCCGTACGCCCGAGAGATGATCGAACAGGAAGAAGCGGCCCTCGCCGCATTCGGCAAAGGCAAGGCCGAGGTGAGCGGGACATTGCGCTTTGCCGCTCCAAGCACCTTTGCCCAGCTCTATATCGCGCCCCTGTTGCCCGCTTTTATGGATGCCTATCCAGACCTGACGCTCGATTTGCATTTATCAGATACCCAGTTCAACCTGATTGAGGGCAGCTATGATCTGGCCCTCCGCAATTCTATTCTGGAGGACAGCAGTCTGACGGCGCGCAAACTGGCAAACGACACACGTATTCTTTGTGCAGCACCAGACTATCTGGAAACACATGGGGTGCCCGGCACACCGGATGACCTCGCGGCGCACCGTCTGGTCGCCTTCAGGGATCTGGAGCCGCGCGCCTTGGTGTCAGATGACGGAGCCAAAGCAACATTCGACCTCCACAAAGCCTCCCACAGGCTGATCGTGAACGACGGGCTGACACAAGTGCGTGTCACGCTCAAGGGTGCCGGCATTTCGATTAACTCCCTCTGGGCAGTCCACAGCGAGCTGAATGATGGGTCCCTTGTGCAGGTGCTGCCCGGGTACACACTGGCGGACAATCCGGCGCTTTGGCTGATCTACCCCAAAAGCAACGTAGTCTCCGCAAAGGTCCGCGTCTTCATGGACTATCTGATCCAACAGATCGGACGGTCAGCGGCTTGGGCCGGGTCCTAGGCGCCACACCTCTATTATGTAGAGAAAACGAATTCTGTTATCAAAAATATGTCCATTCATACGCAATCTAAGCGTAATATCTGATGTCTCGGAAGCAACAGGCTTGACCATCAGAAAGTTGAGACAGGACATGACACAATCTGCATTAGAGCGCGCACGCGCCGTGGAACGCCCCACACGCGAAGCAATGCTGCAACGCGCCCCGCAAGTCGCGCAATTCTGGAATGACAACCAGGAGCTGTTCAAACACGCATGGAAGGAATGGGAGCAGACCAATCAAACCGCCTTGGATGCATCTGTTCATGACGACCGTCTCCGCGCAGCGGTCGAGGGGGCCTGGAAAGACCCGGCAACCGAAGGCGAAGTGAAAAAACTATGGGAAGAGGTCTTCCCCGGTGTCTACAAAACCCAGTTCTTTGACCCCGAACGGCTGTTCGTTTTGCGCAGCTATCTGGACAGCGTCGCCGATGCAGGCATTCCGCTGCGCCCACCCTATGGCATTTCCCTCAACCGGGGCGGTGCAATGCTTGACCCGCGCTCGGAAGGGCATCTAGGGGCCTCAGCCTTCCAGACGTTCTACCGCGACCTCATGAACACCTATATGCGGCCCATCTCACGGCTCTTGTTCCCGGATGTGATAGGATACGACACGCAGACCTTCGGGTTTTCCATCCAGTGGCAAGCAGATAAGGACACGTCGCTCCGGCCTCACTCAGACGCATCATCGGTCACGCTGAATATCAATCTAAATCTACCGGACGAGGCCTTTTCTGGCTCCGCTGTCAGCTTCATTGATCCCGCGTCGCGACGGGTCGAAAAACTGCACTTTGAGCCCGGCACGGCCTTGATCCACCACGGCAGCGTCCCCCATGCGTCTGAACCGATCACCGAAGGTCAACGCTCCAATTTCGTGCTGTGGCTCTACGGTCAAAACGGCCAGATCCCGCATCCTGGTGCGTTCGCGCCCACAATCGATCCGCGCGCGCGCTGGACGGTCCCGACCGATCCATCGGACGGGTTTGCGCCCTTCTGATCCGCGGACCTCGACAGGTTGGTTGGGTGATAGACGTCGCCCAGCCAACATAGCGGAGGCTCGTTGGCCGCTTTTTCAGATAATCTCGAAGCAGCCATTGGTGCAGGTTGCAGCATTCGTTGTTTTGGGCTCAAACCTGACATCTGCCGTATCTGTAGCCCCGGTAGCCTGATTGAGAACGCGAGGATCAAATCCATCTGACAACCGATAGTCGAGCGCCTTTAGCTGTGATCTTTCAGCAAGCGTTGCTTTTGCCGTGACCAGTCGCGCTTGGCCTGGGTTTCGCGCTTGTCGTGGTTTTTCTTACCCTTGGCGATGCCGATCTTAATCTTGGCCAGGCCCTTGTGGTTGAAATACAGGACCAGCGGCACAAGCGTCATGCCTTTGCGTTGGGTCGCGTTCCACAGATTAGACAGCTCTTTGCGCGACACCAATAGCTTACGGCGACGACGTTCTTCGTGTTTGAAGACCTTGGCCTGGTCGTAAGGGGCGACATAGCTGTTGACCAACCACAGCTCTCCGTCGTCAACCGTGGCATAGCTTTCGGCGATGTTAGAACCGCCTGCCCGCAGGGATTTGACCTCGGACCCGTGCAGCATGATGCCGCACTCGATATCCTCTTCGATCGCGTAATCGAAGCGGGCACGCCGGTTTTCGGCGATGACTTTGTAATTCGGGTCTGTCTTCTGCTTGGCCATGACGGGTTGATTTAGGCCCCTTGGGCGGGCCTTGCAAGCCCAGAGCGCTTTGCGTTCGAATTGAATCGAATTGCGCTGCCTCTCCCTTTGATCGAACGCGCAGCTCGATAGCCTTCTATCAGGAAACGCAAAGCGCCGAGGTGCATCAGGATTTGGCCGAGATAATCAGATCGGGGCCGAAAATTGTGTCGGCGTGGTTGTGCAGGTAGATCTTCAGCCAGGGTGTAAACCGGTCGGGATGGCGCTGCACTTCGGCCAGCAGATCGTGGTAGTCGATCCAGCGGATATCCATCACTTCCTCGGGGTTCGGCTCGATCTTCAATGGCCCGCGGACATGAGCGAGGAAAACATCCACCACCTCATGCTCGATCAGGGAATTGCCGACATCGGCATGATATTCCAGCCGGTGACGATATTCGGGATACAGCCCAGTGATCCCCAGTTCCTCATGCAGGCGACGCACTGCACAGACCGAGGGCATCTCACCCCAGTCAGGATGGGTGCAGCAGGTATTCGCCCAAAGACCCGGCGTGTGGTATTTGCCCATCGCCCGGCGCTGCAGCAAAATCTCGGTGCCGCGCACAACAAAGACCGACACCGCCTTGTGCCGCAGACCCTTTTCATGGGCTTCAAGCTTTTCAACGGGGGTCAATTCACCATCAACCCAGGCCGGGATCATGATTCCCATTTGTCGTCTCCTGCTGCCGATCCGCCTGTGCGACCGGGAATTCCGGAATAGCTTTGGCCTGATAGGCTTGGCTGTGGTGCAAAGCGGGCAATGCACCACGCGATTCCAAACTGGCGTCTATTGATCCGGTTATCAACCGCACGAAAGGCCGCAGGGGCTGCGGCCTTTTCTGGTCTTACCGATTGCGTGGTTTCCCAGGTTATTCGCCCGAAACACTGACGATATAGGCGTAAACGTCCTCAGCGCCCTTTTTCAGCTTGAAGGTCATTTTGGACTTGGCCGAGGTCTGATCCAGATAGGATTGCAGGAAGGCTTTGGGGTCCTGGGCATATTCGACAAAGGTTGCCTCGTCCCAGACCAAGCCGTTTTCACCGGCTTCGACAATGCTGTCACCGTATTTAAACCCTTCGACCGTCCCAGCAGTACGGCCTGCAACCCCATAGAGGTTCGGGCCGGTTTTTCCGCCCTTTACGATCACCTCGCCATCGGGATCAGCAATCAGATGGCAGGATTTGCATTTGTTGAAGGCTTTCTTGCCAGCTTCGGTGTCACCTTCAGCATAGACTGGAAGGGCCAGTAGGCCGGCAATTGCGGTCGCGAGGATACGATTCATAACTTTTGCTCCGATACGAATTGGCTGCACAGAAAGGACCTCTGGCGCAGCAGAGAGTCAACGCGCAGATTGCCGCGCGATGGCACTGTGTCACAGCCGGGATCGGGTCGTCCTTAACTTAAGTCATGTACGTCTGCCCAACAGGGCAGAAGATCGCCTGCACTGGGTGACGCCAGATAAATCGCACGGGCGATCGCCCGCGACAGGCAAACCGAGGCTGCATGCGCGATCATAGGCAGCACGCTTGGGTCAACAGCTTGACCGGAGGTGCTGATGCCGAAAACCAGATCACCATCTTGTGAAGTATGCGCAGGCACAATCGCGCGAGCGATGCCATCATGAGCTGTCACCGCCAGGCGGTGGCACTGTGTCTTGGTTAACGCTGCATCAGTTGCGACAATTGCAATGGCCGTGTTGGCCCGGTCCGGGTCAACCTGCCCCATAGCTAGAGCTTTGCGGCTTTGCTGAATCTGTGCTTGACCCGATGAGAGGTCTGGCCCCAGGCCGCCAAATTCGTTGTCGATCTCGAATGGCGCCGCCCAAAAGTGGCGATCCCCAGGTGTCGTGACGCTGCCGACCGGATTGGCTGCCACAAGCGCGCCTACAGTGATGCCGTCGTCCAGAACCAACGATGCAGAACCCAGGCCACCTTTTTGCATAGCCGCCAATGCGCCGGTTCCTGCCCCGACTGAACCGAGCGCAAAACGTTCTGCGGCAGCGTGGTAGGCTGCCTTTCCGAGAGCGCGGTATGGATTCTCGGACCAAGTTTTATCGCCGCCATTGAGTAAATCGAACAGAATTGCTCCCGGCACGATGGGCACAATCGCATTCCCGACAGCAAAGCCGCGCCCGTCGGCCCGCAAACCATCCGTAACCCCTGAGCAGGCGTCCAACCCGAAAGCCGAGCCACCAGACAGCACGATCGCATCGATTTGATCAACGGTTTTGTCCGGTGCCAACAAGTCAGTTTCACGCGTGCCCGGCGCGCCCCCCATTACATGGACAGAAGCAACAAAGGGTTTGTCCGCTGTCAGAACAGTTGTGCCCGATTTCAACGCCTCGTCCTGCGCGTTGCCGACCTTCAGCCCTGGGACATCGGTGATCAGGTTTTTGGATCCGGGAGTCATCGAAACCTCTGACGTTGGGCAGGGAAGCGCGCCTCGGCGCGCTGCCTCTGGCGGAGATATTTTGAGCCAAATGAAGTCCGGATCAAATGCATCGGCCCCCGTCCACTTCGAGCGTGGTGCCCGTAATCATAGTGGCTTCATCCGAGCACAGAAAGCAGGCGGCGTTGGCCATGTCTTCGGGAGTCGAGAAGCGACCCAATGGGATGGTCGACAGGAATTTGGCGCGAATCTCGGGGGTGTCTTCGCCCATGAAGGATTTCAGCAATGGGGTTTCGCCCGCAACGGGGCAGATCGCGTTGACACGCACGCCGGACGGGGCGAGTTCCACCGCCATGGTTTTGGTTGCGGTGATCATCCAACCCTTGGACGCGTTATACCAGTTCAGGTTGGGGCGCGGGGACAGCCCGGCGGTTGAGGCGATGTTCAGGATCGCCCCGGTTCCGCGTGCCTTCATCATCGGCACAAAGGCGCGGGCGGTCAGATAGACGGATTTCATGTTCACGTTGAAGACACGGTCGAAATCCTCTTCGGAGACGTCTTCTAGCGGTGTAGGCAGATGGGTCACTCCGGCATTGTTGACCAGGATGTCGAGCCTGCCAAAGGCGTCGTGGGCGGTGTCCGCCATTTCCTGAACCGATGCCGTGCTGGCCACATCAACCTGCTGCGCGATGGCCTGCGCGCCCAGCGTTTCTGCCATTTCGCGGGCCGCAGCGCCGTTGATATCCGCGATCATAACGCGTGCGCCCTCTGCATTGAACTTCTGCGCGATACCGGCCCCGAACCCGGACGCGCCGCCTGTTACGATTGCGGTTTTTCCCTCCAACCTCATAGCTTTGCCTCCTTGTCGCCAGTCAAGGCAGAGTAGCAAGGCGCAAAGAAGTTACCAGATCAATCTTCGTCGACCCTGCCGCGCAGAGATTTGACATCCGAACGGGCCTTTTTGGCGGCCAATCGACGTTTGACCGAGCCATAGGTGGGCTTGGTGGCGATACGCCGTTTGGGTTTGACCAGCGCGCGGGTGATCAGTTCGGCCAATCGCACCCGCGCAATCTCGCGGTTGCGAGCCTGGCTACGCGTTTCCTCGCACTGGATGATGATCGCGCCCTCTTTGGTCCAGCGCCGCCCAGCCAACCGTTTCAGCCGCGCCTTGACCGGATCAGGCAGTGAGGGCGAGCGCGCCGCTTCGAACCGCAACTCGACTGCGGTCGAAACCTTGTTCACGTTCTGCCCGCCAGGGCCGGAAGAGCGCACAAAGCTTTCGGTCATTTCCCAGTCTTGCAGGGTGATATCGTCATTGATCCGCAACATGGGGCGGACCTTACAAGTGCTGCGCGGAAACAAAAAGGGCCGCCCTAGCAGGACGGCCCTTCGAAAGTTCAGGAGGTTGGGTCGGTTAGATCAATCGACCAGCCGGAGCGAGCGCTCCGCCAAGGGCTGCCCTAACGGGCGATCCCCCCGGTTGTTCCAACACCTCTCTCCAATCTCTTTCTCGACACTGGATCACCTCCTTTTCTATCTGTTGCGGTTAACTAGGATGGTGACACAAGCTGTGCCATTCTCAAAGCGTTTTTTACACGGGCTGCGCGGTCAGGCGCGCAACGATCACTTTGAAGGGGATCAGCGCCACAAGCGCCAGCGACAACTTTACCAGCCAGTCCGCAAAGGCCAGCGTGACCCATAGGGGTGCCATCGGGCCAGACAGCATGAAGGGAACAGGCTCCCACGCCCAGTTGATCGCGGCGTCTGCATTGGCGCCGAAGATCGCGATCGAGGCAGAAAAGGCGATAGTGAAGAACAATGCTGTATCCAGCGCCGAACCCACTAGGGTCGAGACCAGCGGTGCGCGCCACCAGCGACCCCCGCGCATTGCATTGAACACGGTGACATCGGTCAGCTGGGCGATCAGGAAAGCAGTGCCAGAGGCAACAGCGATCCGCAGCGGCACAGCGGCATAGGTGAACCCGTCGCCCTGCAGCATGATCTGGCTGCCGATCAGCGAGCAGACGATGCCGGTGACGAACCCGGCAAACACGACCTTGCGGGCGGTTGCCACGCCATAGACGCGGTTCATGATGTCGGTGACCAGAAAGGCCAGCGGATAGGTGAAAGCACCCCAGGTCAACAGCCCGTCAAGGATCAGGAACTGGACCAGAATGTTCGAAGCCACAACGATGGTGGCCATGGCAAGGATGCCGGGAATAAAAGCGCGTTGCATATTTTGATGCCCGTTTTGACAAGGTAGCGGCGACTTGGCCAAGGGACTGTCCCAAGGCAAGCCGTGCGTTTAGACCTTTGTTTCAGGCCTGTCAATCGGGCAGCAGATATTCCACCAGTTCCGTCCGCTGAAGGGCCAGAAAATTGTCATCCGAAATCATCGTAACCCGCAACCTTCCCTGATCGTCACGCCAGACCGACAGGCCTTCGAGGTTGTCATGCGTCCCACGCGCGGTTTGCAGCAAGATCTCTTCGGATTGCGGTGTGTCACCATTCAGTTCCCAACGCCTGAGCTGCGACCGAAAGCCTGTCAGGGACACCGATCGTTCCAGCACATAGAACCGCCCGTCGGGGCCAAAATCCGCCGCCACTGGCAGGAACTTGCCCCGTTGCGGCAGGACAAAAGGTGTCGACCAGGCCTGACCATCCCAACGATACACCGGTATGTCCCCCGATACGGTACGGCTTTTCTCGGTCAGGGTGTACAGCCGCCCAAGCCCGTCAATGGCCAGCCCCTCGAACGAGCCGTTATGGTCAAGAACCTCAAAGGCTTTGGGGCGTGGCAGAACCTGCGCCGGGCCGGTCGGATCGGAATAATAAGCCACCCGGTGCACCCCCTCGAATGAGATATAGACCCCACCGTCAGGGGCGATTGCCAAGCCTTCGGAATCGCCAGCAGTGCCCACCAGAACCTTGCCGGTGCTGGACAGGATGGGCCAGTGCCGCTGGATCTCGATGCCAGTAATCTCATCCTCGTTTCGATCAATACGAGCGTCCAACATCGTTGCGCGATCACTCAGCGCGATCATACGGGTCCCACCGTCAAAGATGTGAATGCCCGAATATCCGCCGAACCAATCCGCCTGATGTCGCCAGACAAAATTGTTCAGCAAAGCGGCAGGCTTTACCCCCTCCGCCCAGACCATACCTGTCAGCAGCAGCGCCGCGATCAGTTGGATTGCAAGACGTTTGTGCATTGCTTGGGCAGATCGGCCATCCGGTATTCGCGTCGCTTCTTGGGTGCTGGCGCGTTTGGATCGGGCGGTGGCGGGTTGAGGATGTTGTTCACCCATTGCTGTGCTTCGGCGCAACCATCACCCTTGGGCGGCGGATCCTGGTTCACGCAGCCGCTTGATCCTCTGGGGCAGGCCAACCGCACGTGGAAATGATAGTGATGGCCCCACCACGGCCGGATTTTACGCAGGTAAGCTCGGTTTCCCTTTTCGTCATTGCACATCTGCACCTTGGCACCGGGAAAGACGAATATCCGCGCCACGCGCTTGTCTTTTGCCGCTGCACGCAGCACTGCGTGATGCTGTTTGGTCCAGCTGCCGTTGACGAAGGCACCGTTCGAGCGGCGCAGGGAAATCGAAGAGATATTCTCGCGCGCCTTGCGGGAAAGACGCATGTTGTCACCGGGCAGCATCCAGATATCGATGTCCAGACCCAGCTGGTGGCTGCGGTGGCCCGATGTCATCGGCCCGCCGCGCGGCTGGCTGATATCGCCTATATAGAGACCATTCCATCCTGACTGCTTGGCCGCAAACCGGCTCAGATCCTGGACATAGTCGATCGCCTGCGGATGGCCCCAGTTGCGGTTGCGTGACAGGCGCATAGCCTGCCATGTGGGTCCGGTTTCGGGCAGTTGTACCGCCCCCGCCGCACAGCCGCGCGAATAACTGCCGAAAGCGGCCGGTTTTTGTTGTGAACTTTGCTTTTGGCCTCCGAATAACTGCTTGGCCAGCGGCTCTGAACCTGCGGTACCGGCGAATGTGATTGCGGCAATGACCGCGAAAAAACGTAGTAAAATCATCTGCTCTGATCCCCTTCCGGTTTCACCCAGCGCATTAGGAACAGTCCCAGAATAAACAACAGAACTATGGGTGACACCCCCAGTCGCGCACTACCGGTCAGGGTTGTGGCAATCCCGATCAACAACGGGGCCGCAAATGCGGTGGCGCGGCCGGACAAGCCATACAGGCCAAAGCTCTCGACCGGGGCAACGGGATCGGTGTGGCGCACCATCAGAGAACGGCTGGCCGATTGTAGGATACCCCCCATGCCGCCGATCAGAACACCGCAACCAAAGAACACCAGATCCGGCAGGCCCGACCCTTCGGGCAGGGTGATGCCGTAGATCTGGGTCCGGTCCATCATCACGACGGTGATACAGACAAAGATCAGTACCCAGATCGCAACCAGAATGACAGGTTTGGGGCCGTATTTCTTGTCCAGCTTGCCGCCAAGCCAGGCAAAGGCTGCCGCAGCCAGAACGCTGACAATCCCGAATACGCCGATCTTGATCAGATCCCATTCCAGCACCAGCCGCGCATAAACGCCGCCAAAGGTATACAGACCGTTCAGCGCATCGCGATAGAACATGGACGAGCCCAGATAGCTGGCCAGACTGACGCGATTGCGCAGGTTAGAGACTGATTTGACCAGCAGCTGCAGCGCCTCTTTGACGCTGCCTTTCTTTTCGACATCTGGATCGTCGCGCACCCACAGGAAATAGGGGATCATGAACAGAATGAACCACACGGCGGTGAACGGCCCGACAAATCGCGTGCCTTCGCGTGCTGCGGCGTCCAGACCAAAAACAGGGTCCATGCCGATCAGGGTCTTGCCATTACCCTGCTCAACAAACAGGGCCAGCATGATTGCCAGCGAGATAAGCCCGCCGAAATAGCCAAAGGCAAAACCCGAACCCGATATCTCGCCCACCTCACTGTCATCACCCAGATCGGGCAGCTGAGAATTGGCGAAGATCAGCGCGTATTCCGCCCCGACAAAACCCAGGCCAAAGGCCGACAGCATCAGCCACATGTTTGACCCGTCCGGCAACGTGTACCACAGCGCAGCAGAGCCCACCGCGTACATGATGGAAAAGCCGAATATCCATGGTATACGACGGCCCGAAACATCCGCCATCGCCCCCATCAGCGGGGCACCAAAGGCGATGATCAGCCCCACGATGGTCATGCAGTTCGCCCACACCGTCTGCGCCCGTGCGTCTGCGGCATCGGCGCCCAGACCGGCGTTCAGATAATACTCGGCAGCTACTCCGGCAAAATAGGGCCCAAAAACAAAGGTCACCAACAGCGTGTGATAGGGCTGACTTGCCCAGTCGAAGAACCACCAGCCCCAGATGCGTTTGCGCTTGGAAATCTCTGCCATACCTGCCCCGTTTTTATTGTTGGCGTCATAAGACGGGGCTTTGGCTCAATTCGCAAGCGTTCTGTTGGCGCGGACTTGCTCTTTTGTGCAGGGGCGCTTAGGTCTCAGCAGATGTGAAATCCGGAGGCCCCATGCTGTCGTTGATCCAAATTCTGCTGCTGATTCTGGACATTGTCTGGTTCATCATTCTGGCCCATGTCATCATGAGCTGGCTGATCAATTTCCAGGTGCTGAACCTGCATCAACAGTTGGTTGCGCAGATCTGGTACGGGCTGAACCGCCTGTTAGAGCCGATTTACGGCCCGATCCGACGCGTTCTGCCTGCAATGGGCGGACTTGAC
The DNA here is from genome assembly GCF_059611285.1 of Ruegeria sp. CDSA236. NCBI lineage: Bacteria > Pseudomonadati > Pseudomonadota > Alphaproteobacteria > Rhodobacterales > Roseobacteraceae > Ruegeria > Ruegeria sp. CDSA236. The sequence goes on along the minus strand of NZ_JBXWPG010000008.1, from coordinate 63,083 downwards.
CTGACGCCCCTGGTGGTTCTGATCGGTGTCTATGCGCTGCGTATTATCCTGATCAACAATATGGTCTATTTTGTCTGACCTCTTGTTCAGTGAATCTTAGTATGTGATTGTCCTGTCTTAAGAGCAGATAAACCTTAAAACAGGGCACCCCCGCACATGTTTGACGCCGCGCCTTTGCTGCGAGATGTCTTTGGATTCGACGACTTCCGTCCCGGTCAGGAAGAGATCGTCGATGCCGTCACGCTGGGCGAAAACGTGCTGGCCATCATGCCCACGGGCGGTGGCAAATCCCTGTGTTTCCAACTGCCTGCGCTGATGCGCGATGGGGTCACGGTGGTGATCTCTCCGCTGATTGCCCTGATGCGCGATCAGGTGCGCGGCTTGCAGGAAGCAGGCGTCGAGGCCGGCGCGCTAACATCCGGCAATACCCCCGAAGAAACCGATGCCGTGTGGGAAGCGTTGGAGGCCGGACGGCTCAAGCTGCTGTACATGGCTCCCGAACGTCTGGCCGCCGGATCGGCGCTGGGCATGTTGCGGCGGATCAATGTCAGCCTGATTGCGGTGGACGAGGCGCATTGCGTCAGTCAATGGGGCCATGATTTCCGCCCCGACTACCTTCGGATCGGAGAGCTGCGGCGTGCGCTGGATGTGCCTTTGGCCGCTTTCACCGCCACAGCAGATGCGGAAACGCAGGACGAGATTGTCGAAAAGCTGTTTGACGGCACGGCCCCGCGCAAATTTCTGCGCGGGTTCGACCGGCCCAACATCCACCTGGCCTTTGCCGCCAAGGATGGGCCCCGCAAACAGATCCTGGATTTTGCCGCCGCGCGCAAAACCCAATCCGGCATTGTCTATTGCGGCACTCGTAACAAGACCGAGGTTCTGGCACAGGCCCTGCGTGCCGAAGGCCACACCGCCTGTCACTATCACGGCGGCATGGATCCCGAGGATCGCCGCATCGTCGAGACCCGCTTTGCGCGCGAGGATGGTCTGATCGTGGTGGCCACGGTTGCCTTTGGCATGGGCATAGACAAGCCCGATATCCGCTGGGTCGCCCATGCGGACCTGCCCAAATCCATCGAAGCTTATTATCAGGAAATCGGCCGCGCCGGGCGTGATGGCGCCCCGGCAGAAACCCTGACCCTGTTTGGGGCAGATGACATTCGCCTGCGCCGGTCACAGATAGACGAGGGGCTTGCTCCCTCTGACCGGCGGATGGCCGATCACGCCCGTTTGAACGCCCTACTTGGCCTGGCCGAGGCGCTGGCCTGCCGCCGTCAGACTTTGCTGGGTTATTTCGGTGAACAGACCGAACCCTGTGGCAAATGCGATCTGTGTGACAGCCCGCCGGAAGTGTTCGATGGCACCACCCCGGTTCGTATGGCCCTGTCCGCGATCCTGCGCACCGAGGAATGGTTCGGCGCAGGCCATCTGATCGACATCCTGTTGGGCAACGAAACCGACAAGATCCGCGCCCGCCGACATGACAATCTGTCGACCTATGGCATTGGCAAGGACTGGTCGCGGCCCCAGTGGCAAGCGATTTTCCGGCAGATGATGGGCCATGATCTGGTCCGCCCTGATCCCGACCGCCACGGTGCGCTGCGCATGACTGAGGCCGCCAAGCCGATCCTGAAAGGCGAGGCGCAGATCAACCTGCGTAAGGACACGATCCGCAAAGCAACCCGTCGGCCTGCAGTCAAAGAGATGGTATCCGAAGAAGACGCACCGCTGCTGAGCGCACTGAAGGCGAAACGCCGTGCGCTGGCCGAATCCGCGCGGGTCCCGGCCTATGTTATTTTTCCCGATCGCACCCTGATCGAAATGGCGGAAACCCGCCCTGCAACGCTGGACGATATGGCCCGGATCAGCGGGATCGGTGCTAAAAAGCTGGAACGCTACGGGGCCACGTTTCTGGAGGTTCTGACCGGCGCGGTCGAAGAACTGCACCCGGCCCGCCGCAAACTGGCCGGGCGCGATCAGGGTGAGATTTACGACCGCCTGCTCGAAGTTCAGTCGCAACTGTCGCGCGGCCCTGATGGAATCGACAAGCCGCTGACCTGTACCGCCTCGCAACTGGCAAAGGTGGCGCAGTTGCGATCAGACGACCCACGCGCCATCGAACAGGTTCTGGGTGACCGCCGTCACGAAAGGTTTGGAGCCGCCTTTCTGGACGTGCTGCGTATGGCAAGCTAGATACCCACCAACAGGCAAGAAACGAGGGCGACTATGCTGGTAGTGATTTCCCCGGCCAAACGGCTGGATTGGGCAGAACGGAATGTTGAGGTCACGCAACCCGACTTTCAGGATGACGCGATCCGCCTGTCGAAAACCGCCCGCAATCTGACGCTGGGCGACCTGAAAAAGCTGATGGATCTGAGCGATGATCTGGCCCGCCTGAACCGCGACCGTTATCGCGCCTTTTCGGACGCCCCCGATGCTGTGGCGACACGCCCGGCCGCACTGGCCTTTGCCGGAGACACCTATCAGGGGCTCGAAGCGACTTCGCTGGATGCGGAAGAGATGGCCTGGGCCCAGGACCACCTGCGTATCCTGTCCGGACTGTATGGCATATTGCGTCCGCTGGACGCCATTCAACCCTATCGGCTTGAGATGGGCAGTAGGCTGAAGACCCGGCGCGGCAAGAACCTGTACGATTATTGGCGCGACCAACTAAGCAAGGCGCTGAACGCTCAGGCAGCCGGGATCGGTAGCGATGTGCTGTTGAATTGCGCCAGTCAGGAATATTTCGGTGCAGTAGACCCCAAAGCGCTGAAATTACGGGTCATCACGCCGGTCTTCATGGAAGACAAGGGCGGCACGCCAAAGATCGTCAGCTTCTTTGCCAAAAAGGCACGCGGGGCGATGGCACGCTATGTCATTCAACACCGTCTGTCCGATCCCACCAGCCTGACAGAGTTCGACTCGGGCGGCTATGAATACCGCCCCGACCTGTCAGAGAACGACAAGCCGGTCTTTATCCGGCCCTATCAGGCCTCAGCCAGCATCGACGGGTCGTAAGAGACCAGTTCAACTGTGTTGCCTTCTGGGTCTTCGGTGAAAATTCCGCGCCAACCAACCCATCCGAACTGCTCGACGCGATAGGGTTGGCCGATCTTGTCATACCAACTCATGACCGCCGCCTGCTCGTCGAAGGGCAGCGACAATGCGATATGATGCAGCGACGATCCCGCTCCTGTTACGGGATCTTCGGCACCGGCCCGATGTTGCCCCGGTCGTGGCGCGGTGCTGTGGTGAAACAGGGCCAGAACTTGCGTATGGCCGCCAAACCCCTCGGCTATCCGGAAGAAGGTTATAGCGCTGTCATGGTCACCGCTCAGACGCTGCAGGCCGATCACCTGTTCATAGAACTGCACCATAGCGGCCATATCTGCGCAGCGAATGGCAATCTCGCCCAGCGCGCGGGGGTGAAATCCACGGTCATCAGTCATGTCGGCAGCCTAGAACGCTCGGGTTTCGTCATCAAGAACCGGTTGCGTTCCGTCTGGCCGATGGTCAAGGATCATCTGGTGGATTTTCTGTTTTTGCAGCGGTTTGGTCAGGTAGTAGTCCAATCCAGCCGATAAAATACCCTGATCATCTCCGCTCATTGCATGTGCGGTCAGGGCTACGATCGGGACGTGCTGATTGGTTTCAACCTCGCGGCGGCGGATTTCACCTGTGGCCTGTTTACCATCCATTCCGGGCATCGAGATATCCATGAATATCAAATCCGGGTCGAATTCCAGATGGGCGGCGACCGCCTCAAGCCCGTTGCCCGCAAAGCGAAGATCAATGTTCAGATCCTTGACCATTTTGCGCAGGATCAGCTGGTTGGTCTTGTTGTCCTCAGCAGCCAGAACCCGCATGAGCCTTTGATCCCCGGCAATCGGTCTGACCTGCGCAACCGTTGGGTTTTGCGTGTCGGAACCATTCGATATCGAATCCGCTGATCGTCCCAGAGCGGTCAGACGTGCATATAATTCTGAACGAGGGATCGGCTTTTGCAACACTCCGTCAATAAGCTCGCAGGCCGGATGAGCATGAATCACGCCGGGATTGGCCGACATGACCACGACAGAGGTATCCGTCCACCCCCGGCCCTTTATCGTGGCCGCCAAATCCAGCCCGTCCATGTCCGGCAGATCGTGATCGCACAGCACCAGATCTACCGTGTCATCAAGCTTAGCCAGCGCCTCGGTTCCGGTTGTACATTCGGTAACCTTGGCACCTAGGCGACCAAGTTGCTTTGACAGGATCGCTCGATTGACAGCCAGACCTTCAACCACAACCACATGGCGCAGACATCCTTCCATATTCGGTGGGGCGGGTTGCGGACCCTCGACCGTCGGCAGCGTTATCCGAAATCCAAAACAGGACCCCTGGCCCGGCTCGCTTTCGACCCAAATGGCACCGTCCATCAATTTGATCAGTCGTTTGGTGATGGCCAGACCCAACCCGGTCCCTTCAAACTGTCGGTTTTGTTCATCCTCGACCTGATTGAATTCACCAAAGATATGCGCCGCTTTATCCTCGGCAATACCGATACCGGTATCTTCTATGGCAACATGAATATCACAGGCCTGGGCCTCCGCGCGGGGGACCCCCGTGACGCGGATCAAGACATGCCCTTCCGCCGTGAACTTGACCGCGTTTCCAACCAGATTGGTCAAGACCTGACGCACCCGGCCCGGATCGCCCACGAACAGGGTTGGCAAAAACAGGTCATAGTCGACTAAAAGGCTTAAACCCTTGTCACGAACACTGGGCTGCAGCAGCATCGCCACCTCAAGGATACAGCGTTCGAAATCGAACTGTTCGGGGTGCAGGACCAGCTTATCCGCCTCAATCTTCGAGTAATCCAGAACATCGTTGATGATCACCAGCAAGGCTTCACCGGAATTGCGGATCGTGTTGAGATAGAGCCGTTGTTCTTCATCCAGCGCGGTTTCGGTCATCAACTCGGTCATGCCAACAATACCGTTCATGGGCGTGCGGATTTCATGGCTCATATTGGCCAGGAATGCAGATTTCGCGCGGTTTGCGGCCTCGGCCCGTTCGCGCGCAGCGGTCAGTTCGGCCTGATGCCGGACCGAGGCGGTTATATCAAGCGCAAGGCTGACCACATCGCCACCGCCACCGCGTTGATCAATCAGCTTGATATAGAGCCCGTTCCACAGTTTGACGATTTCTGACGGCGGGTTGGACAACTTCCAACGGGCCAGCATCCTGGCGCGCCAATCATCCTGTGCCTCGTCGACGGTATCAATCAGACCCTCCTGCGTAAGGGTTTCCAGAATTCTGCCATAGCTGATACCGGGCGCTACTTCATCCAGCCCCTCAAACAGGCTGAAATATGAGGCATTTGCCCCGATCAACCGGCTCTCTTCGTCGAAGAATGCAAACCCGTCTGGGAAGGTCTGGATCGAATGCCATAGCCGCCGTTCGGCCACTTCGATCTTGGCATTGGCCAAAGTCAGGTCCGATTTAACTTTTTCATTTTCATCGCGCACCGTCTCAACCTCGGCCCGCGTTTCACCAATGCGTTTAGTCAGAGCCATCGCGTGCAGGCCCAATTTCCGGTTGGCCGCTGATAGCTCGGCTTGTTTCATCTCCAGCAGACGTTCAGCGGCAAGCCGTGCGCGTCTTTCCTGTGCCAGTTTGGTTGCAAGACTCATCAAAGGTGATCCCGGTACAATCTGCCCACAGCATCCTGACAGAGCGTGAAAAAGTGTTTAAGCCGTGCCTGTTGCCACAGATCAATGGCAGGCTCAGAGGCCGCAAACGTCCAAAACTGCCTGCCTCGCCGGTACCTGCCTTTTCCTACTCAACGCAAAATCTGCGGTATCTGAATGCGCGAAAGGCGCTCAGATCAAAAAAATTGTGTGGGATTACACGACAAACCTGACGCAGCAAAGCCGGTTCAAACGGTGCTTTACCATGACATGATGCTGGTGATTGGGGCCACAATCAGCATTGTGGTCGAATGACCTAACGCCGACCTTCGCGCAGCCAACCCGCCAGGAGGAACCCACCGGCCAGCAAAAGCACCAGCCAGGGCGGCAGAACACCAGCCTGTGTTACAGAGCTGGTCTGGTAGGCATCGCGCGGGGTCAGCCCGATCCAACCGCGCCCCGATGCTGGCCGCCCAGCGCGGACAGTGCGGATCGAAGGCAAACCGTCCTCGACCCGGATCACACCGCCGCGCAATTCGGCCAGAACCGGCTCAAGGATCTGATCGGTAGCAATCGTACGCTCAAATTCTTTGGGGGCCGCAGGGCCCAACCCAATCACCGCCGAATGTTCACCCTCTTGCAGACGATAGAGGCCAATCTCGGGGCCGAAGATCTGAGCTTCGAACCGCCCCGGAGAAACTTCGTTCAGCGTCACCTCAAGTGTCTCGCCATTGGGCTGGGTGATGGTAACTGTTCCGACGTCATCCCCCAGGGTTTGACGGATGACGCGCATGATTTGACCATTTGCTTCGGCCCACAGAGCCTCTTCCTCAAGCTCGGGTTCTTTCATCATCCAATGTGCCAATCGCCGCAGCAGTTCAAGCTGCGGACCACCGCCGTCGAAGCCACGGCTCCAGAGCCAAGCGTGGTCAGAGGCGAGCATTGCCACGCGCCCCTCTCCGACCCGGTCCAGCACCAGCAGCGGCCGGTCATCGACGCCGGTCATCAGCGTTTCACCTGATCGGAACAGGACATCAACCTGGCGCAACCATGCACCCCAATGCTCGGAATCGCCCAGATCCGTGGTCACCGGGTGCCGGTGCCCCATATCTGTAACTGTGGGGACAAAGCGTTCTTCGATGACCCGCGCGGTGGGTTGGGCCGGAAGAATCGGCGCCAGCGGCGAGCGGAAGATACTGTCGGCACTGGCAAAATCTGGGCCAGCCGCAATCAGAACCGCACCACCATCATTGATGTAATTGGTGACATTCTCCAGATAGACCGCAGGCAGAATACCGCGCCGCTTATAGCGATCAAAGATGATCAGATCGAAATCGTTGATCTTTTCCAGAAACAGTTCTCGAGTCGGAAAAGCGATCAAAGACAACTCGTCCACAGGCACACCATCCTGCTTTTCAGGCGGTCGCAGGATCGTGAAATGCACCAGATCAACCGAGCTGTCGGATTTCAGAAGGTTCCGCCAGGTCCGTCCACCTGGATGCGGTTCACCCGAAACCAGCAGCACCCGCAGACGGTCGCGCACACCGTTCATCTGAATCAGTGCGGTGTTGTTTCGGTCGGTCAACTCTCCTTCGACGCCGGGTACGGTAAACTGGATGACATTCCGCCCGCCATGGGACAGCTTGACCGGTAGCTCGACATCGACACCGATTGGAATGGTGAAATGCTCTGGCGCATTGCCATCAACCGAAATTTCCAAAGGCGCATTCGCAGCCGCAACAGGAACTGCGCCGCTATCCTCAACCCGCAACGTCAGCGTGACCGGCTCTCCGATAATGGCAAAAGCCGGTGCATTGCGGACGATCAGACGGCGGTCCCAGTCGCTGGCCCGCCCAGTCTGCAACAGGTGCATCGGTGCAGGCAGGTCAGGGGCCTGATCAACGTCATGCACGATCCCATCCGAAACCACGAGGATCCCCGCAATGCGCGCACGGGGTTCCTCGGCCAGGACTTTGTTCAGCGCAGCCATGACCTGTGTGCCCTCATCCCCATCGCTGTCAGCCACCCGGATCCGGCGCAGCTCGGTATTGTCGCGCGTGTCGATCTCGGCCGCCAGTTCGGCAGCGGCCTGTGCTGTCTGTTCCGGGCGATCGGACAGGGTCTGGCTGGCGCTTTCATCCTCGATCATCACCACGATGTCGGTCAGCGGAGTGCGATCTTCGACCTGATAAACAGGCCCCGCCATGGCCGCGATCACGACCAGGGCGGCCAACCCGCGCAAAGCCCAGCCAGACAGGCCCCGCCACAGGGCTAGAACAACGCCTGATATGGCAATCGCGGCAACGACCATCAGAACGGGCCACGGAATCAGAGGGTCAAAGATAACGGTTCCGGTCATTGTCCCAACCTGTCCAGCAGCGCAGGCACATGGACCTGATCCGATTTGTAATTCCCGGTCAGCACATGCATCACCAGATTGACGCCAAACCGATTGGCCAATTCCCGCTGCCGCTCACCGGCATATCCGCGCCCGACCGGCAACAAGGCCTGCCCGTTTCGGTCGACGGCCCAGGCTCCGGCCCAGTCATTCCCGCCGATCACTACCGGGGTCACATTGTCGTTGAGGTTGCGGAACGGCATGCCGTCGATTTGTTCCGCATCCGGCGGGGCGGCTTCGACCCAAATCTCGGTACCGGCATATCGGCCCGGGAAATCCTGCAGCAAATAGAAGGCCCGCGTCAGAACATGGTCATCCGGAACAGGCTCTAACGAAGGGATATTCAGCGGGGCGGCCAGTTGTTGCAGCTTGCGGCCGTTGGGGCTGGCTGCACCGAAACGCGCCACATCCGCGTCGCGCGTGTCGAACAGGATCATGCCGCCCGAGCGGAGATAGGCATTCAGCTTGGCATAGGCTTCGTCCGAGGGTTGCGGCTGTTCCGGCGTGATCGGCCAGTACAGCAGCGGGAAAAACGCCAGCTCGTCCCGTTCCAGATCAACGCCGATGGGCTCTGCCGGCTCGACCGAAGTGCGGAAGAACAAAGTTTGCGCCAAGCCACGCATCCCGGCGCCCGCGATATCGTCAACCTGCGCGTTTCCGGTCATGACATGAGCCAGTACCAGCTCTTGCGTTGCCATCAGGGCAAAATCGGTTTCCTCGGGCGTCTGAGCCTGAAGGTCAGGTGCAATCAGCAACGCACCCAGCGCCATCGCCGCGGCCCGGGCCAGCCCAAGTCGCCCCGACAACAGAAGTGACGCAATGACGTCCACCGTCAGCAAGATCAGCGCGAGGCTAAGCAAAATGCCCCCGACCGGCGTTTCGGCGCTGATTTCCTGCCCTTTGATCGGCACATCAGATGGCCAGATGGCTGGCGTCAGCACCGTATCCGCATCCAGTACATTCAGCGCCAGTTTTTGCTTGCCGCTTTCATACAGGCCCGGCCGCAGGTCCGGCCCGATTGCGCCCGAGGCCAGATCAACCCCATCGACACCGGCCAGGTTATCCGCATCCGACAAACCTCCGAACCCATCCATGACCTGCAGCGGTTCCCAGGTCGTGCCCTGTAGTTGCGATTCTTCCCGGGATTTCGCAGCCGAGGCAACGGCGAGCCGGTCCAGCATCTCGACAAACAGGCCCGAGAGGGGAAGGCTCGACCATTCGGCATCAGCGGTGACATGGAACAGCACCACCTGCCCCAACCCCAACGCCTTGCGCGTGACCAGAGGCGTGCCATCCGTCAGCGATGCAATCACCCGATCAGCCAAATTAGGGTCTGGTTGCGCCATGACCTGTGTGGTCACGGAAACATCCGGTGGCACGCGCAGCCCGTAGAAAGGAGACGTTTCGGGGAACGGAGCCAGACCTTTGGCCTCACCCCAGCTCATCGCGCCGCCGACCGAACGGCCACCGCTGCGCAGGCGCACCGGCAGCAAAGTATCCTCGACATCCCGCCCCAGATCGCTGGCGGCCATGCGCGGCCCGGCAAAGCGCAATAGCAGCCCGCCCTGTTCGACCCATTCGGTCACCGCCAGTTGTTCCGCTTCGGCCAATTTCGCCACATCCGCCAGAACAATCACATCCGGATTGGCGGGCAACACATCCATTAACCCGCCCTCGACAAAATCCGCGGTCGGCACCAGAACCTGCGTCAGATAATGAAGCGGCGACAACAGCTCCAACCCTTCACGGTTCAAACTGCCCGCAAGCAGGGCCACCTCACGCCTGCGCAGGCTGTCATCGGTCAGCGTTACGGCACCCGCCGACCGCTGGCCCTGAATCTCGAACCGGGTGATTCTGGCCCGTAGTTCCGAGGGCAGCGCCAGCTCCACCTGAGCAAGCGTTTCACCTTCAGCAAAGACGACATTGGCGGATTGCAGAACCCGCATTGCGCCCGCCGGATCGCGCCCCTGTGCCAAAATGGTCAGGATGTTTTCCGGACCAGCAGTGGCGCGTTGGGCCGTCAGTTGAATGACACCATCCTGATAGGCGGCGGGCAGAATCGCATAAACAGGCGAGCCTGACTGGTACACGGTCACTTCCCCGCGCGATTGCAACGCAGCCAGAACCGTTTCCCGACCCGCAAATCCCAGACCGTCGCTGAACCAATATGTATCAAAACCACCATCAAGCTGATCCAGCACATCGAGCACCTGATCCATCTGCAGCTGAGTTGGTTGCCAGGGCATCGGAGTCACCCCCGGAAGCCGACCCCGCCACGCTTCGGCGGCCTGAAAGACTGGGGCTTCTGGCTCCGTCAAGTTGAGCAAGGCCACCGTGCGTCCGGCGCGTCCGGCCTCGGTCAGCTGCGTATCAAGCTGGTCCTGAAGCGATGGCCAGCCGCTTGCACCTGCCCAGCTGGCATCCAGCACCAACAACAGCGGCCCCGAACCCACCTGATCCCGCGAGGGATTCAAAACCGGCCCGGCCAGACCGATAATGATCGCCGCCGCCGCCAGCATTCGCAACAGCAGCAGCCACCATGGTGTCCGATCCGAAACACTCTCGTCGTCCTTCAGCCCCAGCAGCAGCGTTACGGCCGGAAACATTCGCCGGATCGGCGCAGGCGGCACAGCGCGCAGGACCAGCCACAGGATGGGCAGGGTCAACAATCCCAGCAACACCCAGGGCGCGGTAAAGCCTATCCCAGCCAAAACCGTCATACTCTGCCCCCGTCCAAAGCGCGATACAGCCATAACAGAGCCGCCTGTGCGCTGTCGCCAGTGTGGTGCAGCCCCAGTTGCCATCCCGTCACCCGACACAAGCGCATCAAGGCATCCTTTCGTTCGGCAAGGCGCGCAAGATACCGGTCGCGAAGATCAGAAGCCTTGAGCGTTTCATGCCGGGCCGAGCCGCCCACGCTTTCGAAAATGGTACGCCCGCGATAGGGGAAATTCTCTTCACCGGGATCCAGCACCTGCAGGACCACCCCGCGCACGCCACGATCCGCAGCTTTGGACAGTGCCAGTTCAACCTCTTCCATCGGGCCAAGAAAATCAGAGATGAACACCGCCCGCGCATGGGGGATCATGGCGCGGTGCTCGGGTGGCGCATAGTCGGCTTGATCATCCTCGGACCAGGCCTGCGCAAGCCGGATGATCTGTGCGTTGCCGCGCCGGGGCGGCAGAGTTGTGCCCGTCAGGCCCACACGCTCACCACCGCGCGCCAGCAGGATCGAAGTTGCCAGGCCCAGCAACCGCGCCCGATCCGCCTTGGTCGGCAGCGCAGCGTCCGAGGCAAAGCGCATAGACGCGCCCTGATCCACCCACAGCATCACCGATTGGGCAATCTGCCATTCGCGTTCGCGCACAAATTGTTGATCGCCACGGGCCGAGCGGCGGTGGTCGATCATCCGGCGGCTGTCGCCAACCTGTGCCGGGCGGTATTGCCAGAAATCATCGCCCATCCCGGAACGGCGACGCCCATGGTCACCCAGCAGGACGGTTCCGGCCAGATGTTCCGCCCGCGCCAACAGGGGCGGCAACCGAGATGCCTCGGCCTCGGATCTTTCACGAAGGGTCAGCCCGGCATTCACGCCGCAGCCTCGGTTCGGATCAGCCCAAGCGCGGTCGAGTCAATCAGATCAGCCAGACTGTCACCGCGCGCCCGTGCCGCAAAGTTCAGCGCCATACGATGGCTGAGGACCGGGCGGGCCATCTCAAGAACATCTTCGGCGTTGGGGGCCAGTCGCCCCTGCAACATGGCGTTGGCACGCACCGTCATCATCAACGCCTGCGCCGCGCGGGGGCCAGGGCCCCAGGCCACGGTTTCGGCCACACGATCGGACACGCCTGCTTCGCCAGGGCGGAACGCGCGGACCAGATCCAGAATCAGTTCGACCACAGACTCGCCGACCGGCATCCGGCGCAACAGAAGCTGCGCCGCCAGCAATTCCTCTTTGGTGAAAATCTGATGGGCGTCGTCTTCTTCGACACCGGTCGTGGCCAGAAGGATATCCCGCTCGGTCTGACGATCCGGGTATTCGACGTCAATCTGCACCAAAAAGCGGTCCAACTGCGCCTCGGGCAGCGGATAGGTGCCTTCTTGTTCAATCGGGTTCTGCGTGGCCAGCACGTGAAACGGCTCATCCAGCGCACGATCCTCGCCCGCAACGGTGACGGTGCGTTCCTGCATCGCTTGCAGCAAGGCCGACTGTGTGCGCGGGCTGGCGCGGTTGATCTCATCCGCCATCAGCAATTCGCAGAAGATCGGTCCGGGAATGAACCGGAAGTGGCGACTGCCATCCTCGGCCGTATCCAGAACCTCGGACCCCAGAATATCAGCCGGCATCAGATCCGGCGTGAACTGGATACGGTTGCCATGCAGGCCCATCACGGTCGACAAAGTCTCAACCAGCCGGGTCTTGCCCAGCCCTGGCAATCCGATCAGCAATGCGTGCCCGCCGCATAACAGCGCGGCCAGCGTCAGATCCACGACCCGCTCTTGCCCGATAAAGCGTCGGGTGATCGAGGCCTTGGCCTCTTGCAGTTTAGTTTCCAGCGCTTCGATCTCGGATACGAGGTCGGCAGGTTCGCTCATGACTTTCCCTTCCGTGGACGAGTATGGTTGAAGTGTATCGCGCGAAAAGGAAATGGCAAAAGTAATGAACGGACAAATCCCTGTGACACCTTCTCCTGATGGCATTGCGGCATCAGTCAAAGCCGCGAAAACACGGGATTTACCCCCTGTTCACCTGTGGAATCCCCCGTTTTGTGGCGATCTGGACATCAGGATCGCAAAAGATGGTTCTTGGAGTTATTTAGGCTCGCCCATCAACAGGTTCGAGCTTGTGAAGCTTTTTTCCTCAATTCTTAAGAAAGAAGAAGGCAAATATTACCTGGTGACCCCGGTCGAAAAGGTGGGAATCACGGTTGAGGATGTCCCGTTCGTCGCTGTCGACTTTGATGCCGCAGGCTCAGGCGCGGCGCAGATTTTGACTTTCAGCACCCATGTGGGTGACACGGCCAAGGCCGGTCCGGATCACCCGATCCGTGTTGAGTTTGATCCGAAGACCCAGGAACCCTCGCCCTATATCCTGATCCGCGCAAATCTAGAGGCGCGCATTGACCGCAAAAGCTTTTACCGACTGGTCGAGATCGGCACCGATCATGAAGACTGGTTCGGGGTGTGGTCGGGCGGTCAGTTCTTTCCGCTGATCCGCTCAGCCGATCTGGGCTGAGCGCGGCCTGCGATCCTGCGCCAGAATAACGGCGACCGCCACGATGCCCGCGCCCAGCGCGCGGGTTGAATTCCACTCATCCCCCAGCACAATCATGATCAGCATCACGTAAAATGGCGCGATGTTCATATGGAACGAGGCCAGCGCCACGCCCAGCTTTCCAACCGAAGCAACGAACAGGATCTGGCTCAGCCCCAGCGAAATCAGCGCGTAAATCCCCAGCATCCCGATCTGCTGCGCGTCGATGGCAACCTCAGGCATCACCTCCATGCCCAGCAACCCAGCGGCAAAGCACAAGATCACGGCCATGGCAAAGCCCCCGATCAACGTGATCGTCGCGCGCCCGGTCTGGCTGAGTTCGGGGAAATCGCGCGCTGTGGTCATGCTGCCCCAGCTGAAAAAGACGACCGACACGACCGCGCATAAGGCCCCAAGGCCCAGCTGCGCCGGGGCGACGGCGCTGGTGGCGATCAGCCCGCCGATAATTGAAACCAGAACGCCCAGGCCAAAATTCCAGCTCAGCCGACGTGTGCCCGCCTTAAGCTCCAGCAGGGTTGCGATTAGTGGCGCGCAAGAGGCGATGATGACGACGGTTACCGGATCGGTCAGCTTTTGCGCCAGGATCAGCAGGAACATCGGGCAGCCAAAGCCAAAAGCTCCGACGATCATGGCCCATCCCCATCTGGCCCTTAGAATACGACTGGGACCGTCCAGCATCAGCCAGATCGGCAGCAGCACCAAAACCGCCAGACCCAGACGTGCCGCCAGCAAGCCCACTGGCGACCAGCTTTGCAACAAGACCTCCGCCGCCGGAAAGCCTGCGGCCCATGCAAGCATCGAGGCAACCGCCAACCCGTTGCCAGACAACGCGGAGTTGCGGTCGGCAGACATAGAAATAGCGGTCCCGCGCACGGGGTCAGGGCTCATTGCCATGGGTCATACCTCTGGTCAAAGCGGCGCCAGAAATGATTCGCCGCATTGTCCCGAACGTCACTGAATTAAACCGGGTGATCTGGCCGATTTTCGACAATCTGTCGTTTTCAGTCCCTTTCGCTGAAATCTCCCGACCGATATGGTCCGGCGAACAGACACGCAAAGGCCATCCATGCCCAAATTCGCTGCAAATATCTCACTGCTCTTTGCCGAATTGCCCTATCTCGACCGGTTTCAGGCCGCCGCGCAGGCCGGGTTCAAAGCGGTTGAGATTCTGTTTCCCTATGATCTGGCCGCCAAGGAAACCCGCCGCGCCCTGTTGGCCAATGGGCTCGAGTTGGTGCTGATCAACGCCCCACCGCCCAACTATACCGGTGGCACCCCCGGATATGCCGCCATTCCCGGCGGTGAGGCGCGGTTTCAGTCCGACATCCGCCGCGTCCTGCGCTATGCCGGGGTGTTACGGCCCGAGAAAATCCACATCATGTCGGGATATTCCACGGGCGCGGATGCGATGGATTGCTTTGTTCAAAACCTGCAATGGGCAGCAGACCACGCTCCCCAACAGCCGTTCACGATCGAACCGCTCAACCCGGTGTCACAGCCTGAATATTTCCTGAACTCTTACGATCTGGCCGCCGAGGTTTTGGATAGCGTGAACCGGCCCAATGTTGGCCTGCAATATGACAGTTTTCACGCCCAGATGATCCATGGCAACGCGTTGCAGGTCTGGCAGCAGTTCCAAACCCGCATCGTGCATGCTCAGATCGGAGCGGCACCGGATCGCTCAGAGCCCGGTCGAGGTAAGATAAATTTTGCGGAGTTGTTCCGAGCGATTGATGACAGCGGCTACACCGGCTGGGTCAGTGCCGAATATCAACCCTCGATCCAACGTACCGCCGAGACGCTCGGCTGGATGCACCTTTGATTGTCCACTGACACTGGTATTACCCGGTAAAATGGCGCAGATCAGGGCAACCACAGACCAAGGATGTCCGGATGATCCCTGCCCGCTATGCCCGCGCCCTGTTCAGCCTGATCATGTCAGGCATGATGTCCTGCATCGTCACCGGTATCGCCACGGCCAAGGCCGTCGGCTTCGGTCCCGCGACGCTGGGCGACTGGATGGGCTCATGGGTTTTCTCCTGGCCCATCGCGTTCACAGTTATCCTACTGCTGGGCCCCAGCGTGCAACGGATGGTCAACCGCATGGTCAGACCACAGGGCTGACCCGCCGCGAAGAGGGCCCGCAGGGCTTGATGAACGGCGGCGCTAGTGCGCCTCGGCCCAATTCGCGCCCTGTCCCGCATCAACGCTGAGTTTCACATCCAGTTTCACCGCTGGGTCCGAGGCCCCCTCCATCACGTCGCGCGCCGCGTCGATCAGCGGGTCAACGGCGTCCTCGGATACTTCGAACAGCAATTCGTCATGCACTTGCAGCAACATTTTCGCGGGCAACCCATGGATCGCATCCGGCATCCGCACCATGGCGCGTCGGATCACGTCGGCCGCGGTGCCTTGAATCGGAGCGTTGATCGCCGCCCGACGCGAAAATCCCGCATGCGGCCCCTTGGCATTGATTTCGGGCGTATGGATTTTGCGCCCGAATAGGGTCTGCACATAGCCATTCTCTTTGGCAAAGGCGACGGTGTCGTCCATATAGGTCCGAATGCCGGGGAAGCGTTCGAAATAGCGGTCGATGAAGCCCTGCGCCTCGGCCCGTGGAATGCGCAGGTTGCGCGCCAGACCAAAACCCGAGATGCCATAGATCACACCGAAGTTGATCGCCTTGGCCTGACGGCGAATATCCGGCGTCATCTCATCCAGCGGCACGTCGAACATTTCCGACGCAGTCATGGCGTGAATGTCCAGCCCATCGGTAAACGCCTGCTTCAAGGCCGGAATATCGGCAATATGCGCCAGAATCCGCAGCTCGATCTGGCTATAATCCAGGCTGACCAACACATTTCCCGGTTCGGCAATGAACGCCTCGCGGATGCGACGACCTTCCTCGGTGCGCACGGGGATGTTCTGCAGGTTCGGATCGGTCGAGGCCAAACGACCCGTGTTCGCCCCGGTGATCGAATAGGATGTATGCACCCGGCCCGTATCGGGGTTGATATGGGTCTGCAGCGCGTCCGTATAGGTCGATTTCAGTTTTGATAGCTGCCGCCAATCCAGCACCCGACGCGGCAATTCATGCTCGGTTGCCAGATCTTCAAGGATATCGGCCCCGGTCGAGTACTTACCCGTTTTGCCCTTTTTGCCGCCTTCCAGACTCATCTTGTCGAACAGAATCTCGCCCAGCTGAGCGGGGGAGCCGACATTGAAGCTTTCACCAGCCAACTCGTGGATTTCAGCCTCTAACCCGGCCATTTTCTGGGCAAACGCGTTGGACATGCGGCTGAGGACATCGCGGTCAACCTTGATACCATGCATCTCCATTTCGGCCAGAACCGGCACCAGAGGGCGCTCCAGCGTTTCATAGACGGTCGTTACCTGAACCTGATGCAGCTGAGGTTTGAACAGTTTCCACAGCCGCTGGGTGATATCGGCGTCCTCGGCGGCATATGCCGTGGCCTCGTCAATCGGAACCTTGTCGAAGGTGATCGCGGATTTGCCGGATCCCAGCAGCGGTTTGATCGGAATCGGCGTGTGGTTCAGATAACGCTCGGACAGGGTGTCCATGCCATGCCCATGCTCGCCGCCATGCATCGCATAGGACATCAACATCGTGTCATCAATCGGCGCCACATCCACGCCATAGCGGGCAAAAATCTTGGCATCGTATTTCATGTTTTGCCCGATCTTGAGGATCGACGGGTCCTCTAACATCGGTTTTATCAGTGTTAGAGCCTGTTCAATCGGCATTTGCCCCTCGGCCAGCGCGTCCGAGCCGAACAGATCGTCGGTGGCGCTTTGACGATGGATCAATGGGATATAGCAGGCCTCGCCCGCCTCGATGCAGAGCGAAATGCCAACCAGATCTGCGATCATCTCGTTCAGCCCGGTGGTCTCGGTGTCCACTGCAACCCACCCACGCTCGTAGGCCTGGTCTATCCATTTCTGCAAAGCCCCCGCGTCGCGGACGCATTCATACTTCGACGCGTCGAATGGAATGTCTTCAGCATCGGCCACATCTGCAACGGGCGCAGGCGCGTCTGCAATCACCGGTGCCTCGGCCCCCAGCTTGTCCGCTATGCGCTTGGTGAGGGTGCGGAACTCCATCTCAGCCAGAAAGCCCAGCAGAGTGTCCGGTTCAGGGTCTTGCACCTCAAGATCGTCTAAGGTGAAATCCAGCGGCGTGTTCTCATCCAACTGCACCAGTCTTTTCGACAGCTCAATCTGGTCGCGTTTGTCGATCAGGGTTTGGCGGCGTTTGGGTTGTTTGATCTCTTCGGCGCGGTCCAGCAGGGTTTCCAGATCACCAAATTCATTGATCAAAAGCGCCGCCGTCTTGATCCCAATGCCCGGGGCCCCCGGCACATTGTCCACGCTGTCCCCGGCCAGCGCCTGCACGTCCACCACACGTTCCGGCCCGACGCCGAATTTCTCGAACACACCATCGCGGTCGATGCGCTTGTTCTTCATCGCATCCAGCATTTCGACCCCATCGCCGACCAGCTGCATCAGGTCCTTGTCGGAACTGACGATCGTGACGCGACCACCGGCCTCACGCGCCTGTATGGCAAGGGTGGCAATGATGTCGTCGGCCTCATAGCCCTCAAGCTCTTTGCAGGCGATATTGAAGGCGCGGGTCGCCTCGCGGGTCAGCGGCATCTGAGGGCGCAGATCCTCGGGCATGGCCTCGCGATTGGCCTTGTAAAGGTCATACATATCGTTGCGGAACGTATGAGAGCCCTTGTCAAAGATCACCGCCACATGGGTCGGCGCGTCTGGCCCAGTGTTCCCCTCGACATATTTCTGCAGCATGTTACAGAACCCAGACACGGCCCCAATCGGCAACCCATCGGACTTCCGCGTCAGCGGCGGCAGCGCGTGATAGGCCCTGAAGATAAAGGCCGATCCGTCAATAAGATGAAGGTGACACCCTTTTCCGAAATTGCTCATGCGCGCGCTCCCTGTCGGTCAGGGATGGTTCTGCCACAGGGGCGCACGGGTGACCAGTACAGAAGGTGAACTATCCGCCGAACAGGCCGCCAAATACATCCGAAAAGCTGTTGAGCAGCGCCATGATGACCAGCACACCGAGGAAAGCGAAAAACGCAAAAGCAAAGAACTGAAACAGGATTGCGCCGATGCCGATTGCGATACCCGCAATGGCCGGGCGCAGTTTTTCGTGGCGCAGAATGCCTATGGCCGACAGGATGACGGCCAATCCTCCCAAAAGGGCTACGCCGATCTGCAGAAAGTCGTCCAGATCACGGACCCGGGCCACCGGCTCGGGTTGGTCCAGCCCGGCGGCCGAGCGCAGGGTGGATTTTCCAAGCTCGGCTGCAAGCTCTCCCAAAGACACGCCAGTCGATTGTTGCGGTGCGAATGGCCCGGCCCAGAACAGGAACAGGGCGCCCAACAGGGCCATCGCGGAAACACTAAAACCAATCCATCCGAAGACCGGTTGGTTGGTATTTTGGATACTGGCGTCCATCAACACACTTCCTCCATTGAGCCGGCGCAAAGCTATCGTCAGAACACGACATTAGTTGGGCAGGTTAGACCTTGCCTGATTGGTTTATCAAGCGGGACAAAGTGATCGAGTAAGGCAATGGAACCCAAGTGCCGAAGTCTTCATTCGCAGCCCACAGCACCTCACCGGCCCAGACATGGCAGGTTCGCAGCGCGTTGAAACGCCCTCTGGCCTTAAAACTGATTGTGGTTGGAAAAACCCGGCAGCCAGGAGGCCTGTAGATCGGCCCGCTGACCAGGCGATTTCGATCGTATCATCGCCCTGCGCCCGATTTCCCGATCCGGTTAGAAGCATTCCGATAGCGGCGGCCAGAAAATAGCCAACAGCTCCAATGATTAGGCAGAGGTAAAACCTGCCCGCGGCTTTGCACATTCAGGCGCTGGCCTCGTGCCCTTTTAAGACAAATTTGCAGTCGCAATAGGGGCACTCGACCCAGCCGGTGTCTTCGGGGATCTGTAACCAAACACGTGGGTGGCCCAATGCACCTTCGCCGCCATCACAGGCGACACGAGAGGTTTCGACGATCTTGGTTTCCGGCGCTTCGATTGTCACGGCTGGCGATCCTTCACTGGTTGTCGGCCTCGCGGGCATGCATTAGGTGCGTTTATGAGCGATGAGCAAACCGGGGGCAAGAGCCACATGGACAATGCGGCAATCAGGATCGAAGGGCTGCGCAAGACCTATCGCGGCAGCAAGGGCCAGCCTGAAAAGCAGGCGCTGAAGGGTATCGACCTGACAATCCCGCGTGGTTCAGTCTTTGGATTGCTCGGGCCGAACGGGGCCGGGAAATCGACCCTGATCAACATTCTGGCCGGGCTGGTGGTTAAATCTGCAGGCCATGTGTCGATCTGGGGTCATGACCAAGACCGCAACCCGCGCCAATCTCGCGCTGCCATCGGCGTTATGCCGCAAGAGCTGAACCTGGACCCTTTCTTTACTCCGCGCGGTGCTTTGGAGGTTCAGGCTGGCCTATATGGTGTACCAAAGGCGCAGCGGCGCAGTGATGAAATCCTCGAACTGGTTGGCCTCAGCGACAAGGCCGAGGCCTATGCCCGCACCCTGTCCGGCGGTATGCGGCGCCGGTTGCTGTTGGCCAAGGCTTTGGTGCATAACCCCAAAGTGCTGGTTCTGGACGAACCCACAGCGGGCGTGGATATCGAGCTGCGCCAAATGCTCTGGGCCAACGTGCGCAAGCTGAACCAGCAGGGCATGACCATCATCCTGACGACGCATTACCTGGAAGAAGCACAGGAGATGTGCGACCAGATCGCCATCATCAATCATGGCGAAAAGATCGCACAGGACAGCACGGCAGACCTGCTGGGCCGCATGGATGGTCGGACGATGGTAATTATTCCGGATGGCCCCGTCACTGAACTGCCTGCGACCGAGGGAGTCGAGGCCACACTGCGCGACGATGGCAGCCTGGTGCTGCGCTATCGCAGTGCCCAGACCAGTGCCGAACAGGTTCTGGAATCCGTCAGGGCCGTGGGCATGCGTATCCGGGACGTTCGCACCGAAGAAGCAGATCTTGAGGATGTGTTCCTGGCCCTGACCTCGACCCGGGCGGGCGAAGTCCCGGCAGCTGATCTTGATCAGCCGCGCCGGGGATTGCACCGGGTTAAGCTTTAGGCGCGGTCGATCCGCGCGTGATAGCAGTTATTCGACGCGGATCTGATGTGGATATAGGCGACATCCGCGCGGGCAAAGATATCCCCGGCAGCGTTTTGCAATTCCGCCTGCGGCGTAATGATCCCGGTGCCGTAAACAATCCTGTCGTCCGATCCGTACCCTTTAATCAGATAATTGGGTGAGGCGGTCAGCGCCTCGGGCAGGTTGGTGAGATCCTCATAGCGCTGACAATGCTCTACACAAAGGTAAATCGGCCCGGTTTCAGCAAAAGGTTGTGTCGCTGGAAAGGGCCGGTGGGCCAGCACCAGCATTTCCTTTCCCTTGGGAATATAGGTCAGGCAATGACGGCAGGGGTTTCCTTCCCCGTTCGATATCGCCCGTTCGGGCGGGTTACCATAACCATCAGGCGCACCTTGGCGATAGGCCTGAACCTGCGCGGTGGGGAGGGCAGATATTTTGTGCATGTTAGGTCTCCTTCTTTGTACAAAAGATGCCTGACCCGGCGAGGGGAACCGACCCGTTTCCTGCGCAAACGCTTCTTTGAGACAGCGCGACATATACGCGCCGTGGCTTGACAGCACGGGCTACAATCCGATCTGAACGGGACGCAATTCAGTTTCGGAACGCCCATGTCCAAACCTACCTCTCCTGCCCGCCCAGGAATTCCTCCGAGGTTTCCCGCCACCGCTGAACAGATCATGTCGCAGGTGAGCGCATTCTACGCCCGCGTCCGGCAGGACGAGGCACTGGCGCCGGTCTTTGCAAACCATGTCAGCGACTGGCCCCCGCACGAGAACAAGATCGCCGCGTTCTGGCGCAACGCCATTCTGCATGAGCGTTGTTATGACGGAAATCCGCAGCGTATTCACATCGAAAGGCCTGATATCAGGCCCGAATTGTTCGATCATTGGCTGGACCTGTTCGAGGAGGTGGCCCATAGCACCCTGCCCGCAGAAACCGCGCTGCCCTGGGTGGCGCTGGCCCGGCGCATCGGCGTAGGGATGAAAGTGGGTGTACAATCCGCGCGCCAGCCAAAGGACGCGCCACCGATCCTGCGATGATCTCAGATCATGGCCGGTTGCCATGTTAGCGGTAAAATAAGGGCTATCAGACTCTGAAAAATGGGTTTATGCAACGGATGAACCCACCATTCCGCTGCCCAAGGCCAGACCGATGAGCACTCAAAACACCACCCTCAGGGGCCTTGGCTATGCGTTTCTGGGCTTTGCTGTCTTTGCCAGCCACGATGCGCTGATCAAGGTGCTGGGCGGAACCTATTCGGTGATGCAAATCATCTTTTTCGCCACGCTGTTTTCCTTTGTGCCGATGGCCGTGACAATCCTGACAGACCGCTCTACCGGCAACTTCCTTCCGCACCATCCCTGGCTGGTCCTGCTGCGGTCGGGGTTGATGGTCACAGGCATGTCCTGCGCATTTTATTCCTTTTCGGTCCTGCCTTTGGCCGAGGTATATTCACTCCTGTTCTCTTTCCCGCTGATCGTCACGGTCCTGTCGATCCCCATATTGGGCGAGGTGGTCCGCGCCCAGCGTTGGGCCGCGGTTGGCGTGGGCCTGATCGGCGTGTTGATCGTTCTGCGCCCGGGTACCACGGACATCACGCTAGGCCATCTGGCGGCGCTGACGGCCGCGTTCTGCAGCGCTTTCGCGTCAGTTTTGGTCCGTAAGATCGGCAATGAGGAACGCTCGGCCGTTCTGATCCTTTATCCGATGCTGCTGGCCATAGTGGTCATGAGCATCGCGCAACCGGCCGTTTATCAGCCTCCGTCCTTGTTGCATCTGGCCATGATGGCACTGGTCGGAGTATTTTCTGTCATTGCCCAACACCTGATTATTCTGGCTTATCGTGCCGCGCCAGCGGGGGTCATCGCCCCCAGCCAATACAGCCAGATCATCTGGGCCACGATCTTTGGCATGGCGTTTTTCGGCGAAAAGCCAGACGGCTGGGTTGCCGTCGGCGCCAGCATCATCATCGCATCTGGTGTCTTCGTCGTCTGGCGCGAGAGCCGGTCGAACACCACCTCAGCCAACACCCCGGTTCTGCGGGTTCGCTCACCGCGTTCGGATACAGGGGCGACGCGACCAGGAGAATGACCCCTGCCTTTACGGCTCTTTGCATCTGATCCTGAGACCACCATTTTCGCCGCTCTTTTCAAACCGGTCTATGGCACGCACCAGATCGCTCAGCCTTTTGTGGCCATAAGAGCGGGAATCAAAATCCGGATACATCTTACCCAGCTGACTTCCGACAATCCCAAGGCTGGTCCAGCCGTCCGGCTCATTGGTATTCTGAACGACATTGCGAATAAGCTGATAGGCATGGTTCAGCTCTTGCTTTGGCTTTGGGCTTTCGGACTTTTTGGCCTGTGGGTTATGTGCCGCTGGCTTCTCAATATTATCAATATAGATGAACCGATTGCACGCTGCCACAAAGGCCTTGGGGGCTTTGCGTTCTCCTATTCCGAACACATCCAACCCCTGCTCGCGTATCCGACTGGCAAGGCGCGTGAAGTCGCTGTCTGACGAGACCAACACAAAGCCGCTGAACCGACCCGAATGTAGAATATCCATGGCATCAATGACCAAGGCAATGTCGCTGGAGTTCTTGCCGGATGTGTTGGCGAATTGCTGATGCGGAACGATGGCGTATTCGGCCAGAGATTTGGCCTCCCATCCCTGCGGTGATCCGTTCGAGAAATCCCCGTATATCCGCCTTAAACCAGCCTCACCGAGCGTGGCAATTTCTTCGAAAATCTCTGCTGCATGTTTTGCAGAGACATTGTCCGCATCGATCAGAACCGCCAGACGGTCTGTCTTTCCTGTCGTCACCTGAAATCCTCAACCTTAAATTTAATTCATAGTGAGGAATGTAAGACCCAAAAAGGGCGAGCAAAAGCCCGCCCTCGGAAACTATTTCGGTTTTCTCAGTATACCACAACCGAGCGGATGCTTTCGCCCTTATGCATCAGGTCGAACCCATGGTTGATGTCGTCCAGGCCCATGGTGTGGGTGATCATCGGGTCGATCTCGATCTTACCTTCCATGTACCAATCGACGATCTTGGGCACATCCGTGCGGCCACGGGCGCCGCCAAAGGCCGTACCGCGCCAGGACCGACCGGTGACCAACTGGAACGGGCGGGTCGAGATCTCGGCCCCTGCAGGTGCCACGCCGATTATGATCGACTCGCCCCAGCCCTTATGCGCCGATTCCAGCGCCGTGCGCATCACGCCGACATTGCCCGTTGCGTCAAAGGTGTAATCTGCGCCGCCCTTGGTCAGATTGACCAGATAAGGCACCAGATCGCCTTCAACCTCAGCCGGGTTGACGAAGTCGGTCATACCGAACCGGGTGGCCATTTCCACCTTGGAGGGGTTCAGGTCGACGCCGACGATCTGGTCGGCGCCTGCCAATCGTAGACCTTGAATGACGTTCAGGCCGATGCCACCCAGACCAAAGACAATGGCGCGGCTGCCGATCTCGACCTTGGCGGTGTTGATCACCGCGCCGATGCCGGTGGTCACGCCGCAACCGATATAGCAGATCTTGTCGAAAGGCGCGTCCGGGCGCACTTTGGCAAGCGCGATTTCCGGCAGGACCGTGTGGTTGGCAAAGGTCGAGCAGCCCATGTAATGCAGGATCGGATCACCATCCAGCGTCGAGAACCGAGAGGTGCCATCGGGCATCAACCCTTGGCCCTGCGTCGAACGGATCGCCTGACACAGGTTGGTTTTGGGATGCAGGCAGTATTCACATTCGCGACACTCGGGGGTGTAAAGCGGGATCACGTGATCGCCCGGCTTCAGGCTGGTCACGCCCGGGCCGACATCGACCACCACACCTGCGCCTTCATGGCCCAGAATGGCGGGGAACAGGCCTTCGGGGTCTGCACCCGACAGGGTGAATTCGTCGGTGTGGCAAATGCCGGTCGCCTTGATCTCGACCAGAACCTCGCCCGCCTTGGGGCCTTCGAGGTTCACATCCATCACTTCCAAAGGTTTGCCGGCCTGAACGGCAACGGCGGCACGGGTGCGCATGATGTACTTCTCCCAGTCAAATTTGGCCTGACCCTGCGTTAAATGCAGGGTTTTTTCAACTGCGCTTTGATGGCAGCAATGCTAAATATTTGATATTACAGAAACGACATTGCCAGAAAGAGGAGCGCCAATGCGCCGTTTGACCCCTGTTTTGATTTTGCTGGTCGCATGTACGGAGTCGCCCGCTCCTGAGGACGCGCCACCGCCACTTGAACCCGCCCCGGTGGATTTGGCTTTTTGCAAAGGAGAGCCAGTTGCCGATGCGATTGGCAAGCCTGTATCGACCATTCAGTCGCAATTACCCGAACGGTCGCGCGTTTTAGGCCCCGATGACATCGCCACACAGGATTATCGCATCGACCGGCTGAACGTCTTTGTGGACGGCTCGGGGATCATACAGAGCCTGACCTGCGGTTAAGCCTGGCAGAAGCTCAAAACCCCAATGTTAGGGCCTATCTTCCGCGATATATCACCCAATCCGGCAAATAGCCCACAAGGCGGATCAGCCATGAAAACGGCGCTGGGAAGTCTGTGCGGAATCTGTGGCGGGACATTGCCCGAACCACATGCTGGGCCGCGCCCTGAGGCGTCATCAGCATCGGCATCCTGAAACTGTTCTTTTCGGTCAGGCGAGTCTTGATGAAGCCGGGATTTACGATCCGAACCGTGACGCCCGAACCCGCCAGATCATGCCGCATGGTTTCTGCCAGTGAAATCAAAGCCGCCTTGCTGGCACCATACCCGACTGCAGATGGCAGGCCATGATAGCCGGACAGCGACCCGATCAGCGTTATCTCCCCCTGCCCGGCCTTAACAAACCCAGGAAGTATTTCGCCCAGAACCCGCAAAGCGCCCTGAAAATTCACATCGGACATCCGAAGAGCGGCCTCGGTGTTCCACTCAGTGCTGCGCATCGGGTCATAAGCCCCGGCATTATAGATAAGGCCATCCACTTTTCCGGCAGCGGAAGCGGCACGTCGAACAGAGTCTAAATCAGCGACATCGCAACGAATGGCTTTTGAATTTGGCAGAATGCTGCAGATTTCATCCAGGCGTTTCGCGTTTCGCGCCGACAGGATCACCCGGGCGCCGCGATTGCTCAGAGCTTGCGCCAATGCACGACCCAGACCTTCGCTTGCGCCAACTATCCAATAAGTTTTCCCGTCAAAGCTGTTCATGCCGACCATTTCTGAATTGTGTTATTTCAATACGGTTACACGGCCAGTTTGGATCACCTTCGGTTGCTCGCGGTGAGGCCGCTAAATTGCAGCCGCACCTGAAAAACCCCTGTCTTGAATGATCCAATCCTGCTCCTACTGCGTATTCATTATCAAAATGTCACGTAACGAGGCTATCATGTTCGACGAAACCCAAAGGGGCAGGAAAAAAATCGCCATAGTTGGCGCAGGCATTTCAGGCCTTTCAGCGGCTTATTATCTTTCCGAAAACAATGACGTGACACTCTTTGAGGCTGAACCCAGGCTTGGCGGGCATGCCCGCACGGTCACGGCGGGCAAAAATGGCGATCAACCCGTCGATACCGGTTTTATCGTCTTCAACTATGCCACCTACCCTTACCTGACACGGTTGTTCGATACGCTGAACGTGCCTGTCGAAAAATCCGAGATGAGCTTTGGTGCGACCATCGACAACGGGCGCATCGAATACGGGCTGAACAACCTGCGCACTCTTACGGCGCAGAAACGCAACCTTGCGCGGCCGGCCTATTACAAGATGATCGCCGACATCCTGCGTTTTGGCAGAGAGGCCCCGGACGCAGCCAAGGACGATGACACAACGATCGGAGAGCTGGTTGATCAGCTGCGGTTGGGGCACTGGTTTCGGCACAATTATCTGATGCCCATGTGCGGTGCGATCTGGTCGACCCCAGTTGAATTTGTGGATCAATTCCCAGCGCGGTCGCTCGTGCAGTTCTTTCGCAATCACGCTCTGCTGGCCAATGGCCGCGCCAATCAGCACCAATGGTACACGGTAAAGGGTGGCAGCATTGAATATGTCCGCCGGATTGACGCCACCCTGCGTGCCCGCGGGGCCGAAATACGTCTGGCCAGCCCCGTTCAGAGGGTTCAGCGCAATGAGATAGGCGTGACCGTTCACAGCCAAGGCCAGTCGGATCAGTATGATGAGATCATTCTGGCCACCCACTCGGATCAATCCCTTGCCATTCTGGGCCAGGATGCCACCCCAGCCGAAGCAGCCGCGCTTGGCGCGATCCAGTATCAGCCCAACACGGCCATCCTGCATTGCGATCCGTCGCAGATGCCCAAACGCCGGGCCTGCTGGTCCAGCTGGACCTATCGCTCGCAGGCCGGGAATGTCGGGGTGACCTATTGGATGAACAGGCTGCAGAAGATTCCCGACAGTGACCCGCTGTTTGTGACGCTGAACGCCTCATCCGAGATCGCCGCCGACAAGATCTATGATAAGGTCGAATTCGCCCATCCGGTTTTTGACAAGGCCGCACTTTGGGCACAGGGGCAAATCCGCGAGATGCAAGGACAGAACCGCACCTGGTTTGCGGGCGCCTATAACCGGCACGGGTTTCACGAAGACGGGATTGCCAGCGCGATGCATGTCGTCGAGCGGATCACCGGCACCCCGCAAACCATCGGAGCAGACAATGGCACCCCCGAACAGATCGCGGCCATCCCTGTTGCGGCCGCTCTCTAAGCTGATGTGCCCGGCCATTCTGGCGCTGGCGATGATGCTGCCCTGCGGCTTGGCGGCGTCGCCTTTGGCTGACCGGCTGGGCGATCCACAGGTTCTTGGCAGCTCTACGTTCCGGTTCCTGGGTTTGCCGGTTTACGATGCCAGGCTTTATACGCCCGGCGGCGCACCGTTTAACTGGAATCAAGAGTTCGGACTGAAACTGACATACCGCAAATCCATCGCGCAGAAGGCTCTGATCAAGTCGACGCTTGACGAAATGGTGCGACAGGGCAACCCGACTCCAACCGCCGATCAGTTGCAGGCCTGTTTTCAGGCCGTCAGCAAAGGCGACAGCTATCTAGCAATCCCGGAGGGGCCGGACAAGATCGGGTTCTGGCGCAATGGCAGCAGAACCTGCACCTTGTCGAGGCCGGGCATCACGCGCGCATTCATGTCGATCTTTCTTGGCAGCAACACTAGATCGGCCAACTTTACCCGGCAGTTGAAGGGTCAGTGATGCTGTATCCCCGGGTCAGTCTCTATGCGTTGATGCTCGCCGCCGCAGGCATCCCGCTTTACATTCACCTGCCGCGTTTTGCGGCGGTCAATCTGGGCATTGGCCTTGGGGTGATCGGCGCCGTCCTGTTGCTGATCCGTTTGGTTGACCTTGTGCAGGATCCCCTGATTGGCTGGGCGATTGACCGGTGGCCTGGTGGCCAGCTCTTGTTTGCTGCCCTCGCCGCACTTGGGCTGGCCGTTGGCTTCCCGCTGCTGTTCACTCTGTCTGAGGGCGCGTCCGTTGCCAGTTTGGTGGCCATCCTTATCCTGCTGTTTTCAGCCTACAGCCTGGGAACCATCCTGCTCTATGGCCGCAGCGCCACGTTGGCCAAAACGCCCACCCCGTCCGAGCTGATGACACTCGCCGCCTATCGCGAGGGCGGGCAGCTAACCGGCGTGATACTTGCCGCAAGTGCCCCCGCGCTGTTTGTCGCCTTTGGCGCGCAGGCGCAGGGCTATCCTGCGTTCGGGCTGTTTTTGGGCCTCATCGCCATTCTGACATTTGTCCTGACGGCCCCGATCTGGCGACGCGCGCCGATAACCGGACAAGCCCTGACCTTTTCCGGGCTCGGCGATGCCGGTGCGTTGCGCCTGCTGGTTCTTGCGCTGATCAACAGCTTGCCGGTCGCCATCACCTCTACCCTGTTTCTGTTTTTTGTCGAAGACCGGCTGCAACTGCCAGGCATGGCAGGACCGCTGTTGATCTTGTTCTTCCTCAGCGCGGGGGCAAGCGTGCCCCTTTGGGCACGGCTCAGCAATCGGATTGGCCCGAAACAGACCCTAATGATCGCCATGCCGCTGTCGATTGCGGCCTTTGTCAGCGCCGCGACGCTGTCAACCGGCAGCCTTGCCGGGTTCGCCCTGATCTGTATTGCATCGGGCGCCGCACTTGGGGCGGATATGGTGGTGCTGCCGGCCATGTTCTCGGTCGCTCTGACACGCGCAGGTCTGAACGCATCCGCCGCATTCGGCATCTGGTCATTCGCGGGCAAGCTGGGGCTGGCTCTGGCGGCCTTTTTCACCCTTCCATTGCTGGAACGCAGCGGATTCACCCCGGGACAGGCAAATTCAGCCGAGGCGCTGCAAACGCTCAACCTCGCCTATGCCATTTTGCCCTGCATCCTGAAACTCGGCGCGTTTGGAATGGTCCTGACGCTGCCAACTGAGGTCTCAGCCAAATGAAACTACTTGCTATAGCCCTGCTCATCATCTTCGCCCTGTCCATTGCAAAGGGGCGCTATCTTAGCTTTCGGGCCCAATCGCCTGAGGATTACAGCGGTACCGGCCCCGCCTTTGAAATGAAGGAAAACCTGAACGGGGAGATCCTGTCCGAAGGGCTGATCTATGGCCCCGACGGCAAGATGTCGAACAGCTTTGTCGCCCGTATGGTCGGGGAATGGGACGGCAACACAGGCACCCTGACTGAGAATTTCACCTATTCCAACGGCAAGAAGATGGCCCGCAAATGGTATCTGACTCTGGGCACAGGAAACACATTCATTGCGACAGCAGATGACATCGTGGGCGAAGGGCGCGGCACGGTCTCGGGCTCGACCGTAAAGCTGACCTACAAGATCATCCTGCCCGAGGACGCAGGGGGGCACACGCTGGACGTGACCGACTGGATGTACCTGACGGAAAGTGGCGTGATCATGAACCGATCCGAGATGCGAAAGTTCGGCATCAAAGTCGCCGAGCTGATAGCCACCATGCGCCCGGCGCCCTCCACCAAATCGGCCTATCTGGACCGGGCGAATGGCCATGACACCGCCGCTGAAACACGGGTGCTGCAATGAAACCACGTCGTCTTGTCATCGCTGGCCTTGCTGTTCTGGGGCTGACCGTTCTGGCTGCCTGCTCCGCGAAACCCCGAACCCCCAAGACCTTTTTGTCCGATCGGCAGTTGAACCTGGAAGAGTTCTTTGAGGGTCAGACTGTGGCCTATGGTCAATTTCAGGATGTTCTGGGCAATGTGCCACGCCGGTTCACTGTTGATATCAATGGTACATGGGATGGCGAGACGCTGACCCTGATCGAGGATTTCGTCTATGACGACGGCGCAACCGAGCAGCGCGCCTGGACCCTGACCAAAACCGGCGAGGATACCTGGACCGGCACAGCCCCCGGCGTGCTGGGCACCGCCAGCGGGATCGAGCGTGGTGACACGTTCAACTGGACCTACAAGATCGACCTGCCCGTCAAGGATGGGACCATGCGGGTCGATTTCGATGACTGGATGTGGCTGCTGAGCGATGACCGGCTGCTAAACCGGGCCTATGTCTCGCGCTATGGCATCCGGCTGGGTGAGGTCATTTTGTTCTTTGAAAAGAAATAGTCAGACAGAAAAAGGGCGAACCCGAAGGCCCGCCCTTAGATCAATCTGGTTCAGATCAGCTTAGAAGTTGAACTGAGCACCAAAGTCGGCACGGATCTTGCCGTCGTCGTCGCCGTCTTTGATCTCGCCAACTGCACCACGCAGCGATACACCGCCGCCCAGGTCATAGATGGCGCCAACACCGATATTGCGGGTGTCGTCGTCAGCCGAACCGTCACCGTAAACCAGCTGCAGCGTGGTTGCCGCACCCAGATCATAGGCGACCGAGAAACCATAAGCGGTGCCATCTTCGGCGTCGTTGTTGACGTCATCGTCAGCCACGAACAGGGTGCCGTAGAAATCGCCCAGTTCTGCACCAAGGGTCAGAACAGTCAGGCTTTCCTTGTCAACGCCTGCGCCTTCATCAGTTTCACCATATGCCAGCGAGGCTGTGAAGTTGTTGAAGGTGTAAGATGCGCTTACGTCCCAGCGATCACGGTCGTCAGTGATGCCTGCGCCCAGGAATTTCGTGTCCTGGTCATAGGATGCCGAGAATGCCAGATCGCCAACGGTGTAGCGGAAGAACACAGCATTCGCGCCCGTGCCGGTTGAGCTGTATTCCAGGAAGGAATAGTTCACGCCCGAATACTGACCCAGGAATTCTTCCAGGCCCGGCTCGGTACCGAAGTAGTCATCCAGGTTGTCGAACGAACCCGAAACGTTACCGGCGTCAACACGCAGGCCGCCATAGATAACCGAGAAACGGGCGCCATTCAGGCCAGCTTCGTTCTGCTCGCCGGTGCTTGAATCGTCATCCGCCTGCAGACGAACACGGCCCTGGAATTCAACGCCGCCATCTGTTTCGGCACTGGCGTCGATGTTCAGACGAAAACGCGACACCAAAATGGTATCGTCGGTCGAGGCGTTGTTTGAATTGACCGCACCAGACGCGGTCGTTGTGGTGGTGGTTGCTGAACGGTCTTCTTCATAGCCCAGACCAAAGCGGCCATAGCCGCTGAATTTGACTTCCGCGGCAGCAACACTGGCGGTTGCAATCAGCGCGGTCGATGCGATGAGTACGTTTTTCATGGTTAATCCATAAGTTTTGAGAGGAGTAGTGCCACCGAAGCGGCGGCTAAATTCGTCGAATAATTTCAACATGGGCACAATAGCGAGACGGGATTTTCCACGCCCTCTGCCTGCAACGGTGTTGCCACTTTGCACCGGGCAAAAAGGCCGCAGGGCGCAGATATTCAAGCTTTTCGAGCACTTTGTTCGCCCATTGGAAACGTTACAAAAATTTGAACGCAAAAAAGCCAGACCACCTCTTTAAACCGGGAATTATTGACAGGTCGCATGATTCAGGGATTCTCGGTCCCTAGCCCTGTTGTGACTGCAGCCCAATTTCAGGTGAGTCGCAATCTGAGATTCCGCGTTCCGAGTATTGCCTCGTCCAAGACCACGCCCATTCAGACGGCATAATGCCCAGCCGCGCCTCGGGTCGGATGCGATCCTGCTACGGCACCATATGCTAGTTGCTGCTATAGAAAAATGACAGGCTGCGGCTGACACCGCCAGGGGGCAACGGGAAAGGCGACGCCGCGCGAACCTGCGCCTTGGCAGCACGGTCGACTTCGGGGGATCCAGAGCTGTCGACCACATCGACAAAGGCCAAGGTTCCATCCGGGTTGATCTGAAAAAAGACCTGAGCGAAACCGCGCGCCGAAACATAGACCAAAGGCGCCCGGTTCAGATGCATGAGCACACGGCCAGCATAATTGGTTTTGGTGGAATTGCCTGGCCCCCTTCCCCCTGAACCGGCACTGGTGTTGCCGCGTGTGAACGGGTCAATTCCCGCGCGTTTGTACTGCGACAGCGGGGATTCGACCTCTTTCTCAGGGAACCGCAGATCACTGAAATCGTTGGAGCCCGGCAAGACGCCCTGCGGTTTGGAACTAGGCCGTTGATCCGGTAGCTTCGGACGCACCGAAGAGGTCAGTGCCGTCTCTGTCTCTTCCTCCGCCTCAGGTTCGGGTTCGGGCTCGACAAGTGGGATGTCGACGTCGGGAATGTCAGCTATCAGCGGTATGTCGGGAACCGGCGATGGCTCGGGCGTGGGAACTTCAGCCGGGGCCGGGTCAACCGCTGCCTGTTCTTCGGCTTGCACCGGGCTGGCCTCGGGCACTCCTTCGGGTGTTTCGGCCTGCTCACTGGGTTCGGCCTGAGGCGTGGAATCTTCGTCCTGGCTGGCGGCTTCATTTGCGTCCGAAGGTGTCTCAGACGTGGTTTCCGACGGCTCAACCGTTTCCGTCACAACCGGGCGCACGATTTCGGACTTGCCCAGATCGGGTGAAGGGACCTGCTGAGGGTTATCAGAGGCGACCAATGCTTCGCTAACCGGCACTTCTTCGGGTTCGGGTGCCGGTTCGGGCTCCAGCGGCTCTTCCGGTTCCGGTTCGGATTCGGGGGCGGGCTCGGGCTCAACCGGGTCCGCAACGACATCGGCAATCTCTTCGAACTCATTGCCCAGCGCGATGGCATCGGCCGGGCCTGCGGGTTCTGCGGTTTCCGTCAGATGGGGCGCTGTCACGCTCAACCCGCCTAAGTGAATCAACAGCGACACCAGCACCGCAATAGTCGCAATGACAACCGAGCGTCTGATCATTCCAGCGCCTTTTCGGTCACGACAAAGACCGACGTCGCCCCCAACCGCCGCAGAGTACCTGTCACCTCGATCAGCCGGTGGCCGGGTGCATCCCGGTCGGGCACGATCCGCACCGGCGCGGGGTCACGGCCGGTCATATAGGCTTCGGGTGTCATCGGCTGGCCCCGAAAGCTGAGCAATCCGTTCTTGTGCAGAACCAATGCGTCGGGGGGCTCACTGCCCTCCAGTTCCGACGTATCCACAAGTTGCAGATCCGGATCCAGCGGCGGCGCGATGGTTCCGGTGATCAAAAAGAAGATCAGCATCAGAAACACGACATTGATCAAAGCAATGGTCGAATCGCGTTTGCGGCGGGGTCGAATATTGCGGATCATCGCCTCACTCCAGCACCAGAACGCTCAACCCGTCACGGCCACGCAGCCGCACCAGCAGATTGACCAGCCTTTGTGAGGTTGTATCGGGGTCAAGGCTGACCAGGACCTGCCCTGTGTTCACCTGCTCGACCACCTCGTCCAATGTGACCGGAACGCCGTTCAGGATCAGGCGCTCTGATCCCAGCTGCAGAAACACCCGCTGACCCGTAACTTCGTCGACAGAGGCGCCATCGGTGGCGCTGCTTAATTCGATCTCGGCATATTTCGAGAATGTCGAGGTTAGCATGAAAAAGAGCAACAAGAGAAATATGATGTCGATGAGCGGCGTCATCGACATTGGCCGTCGCACAAATGGTGCAGAATTACGCATGATCTGCTGTCGTTGGGACAGCGGCCACCTGGGCAGAGTCTGACGATCCCCGCCCCGGAACAAGAACGGTCCTCAAGGCCTTGTCGGCAAAAACCCGTTCGCGCGCAGTGCGACTTTCGAACCAGGACAGAACCATCGAGGTCGGCATCGCCACGGCCAGACCAACCGCTGTGGTGACCAGCGCTACCCAGATACCGCCCGCAAGCAGCGAGGGATCAACGGATGATCCGGCAGTCTGCAGGCTCTGGAACGCTTCGATCATGCCAAGTACGGTGCCGAACAGGCCCAGCAGCGGTGCCAGCTGTGCCACGGTGTCCAACAGACGAAAGCCGCGCTCAAGGCCCGCCAGGGCCAACCCGGCCTCGGCATCCAGCCTTTGGTCCAGCCCCGGCACGATGGGCGCATCCATGGCAGAGTTGACCAGCGGCGCAAGATAGCTGCGGCTTTCCGCCAGCTTGGCCCTTGCGGCCTGCGTGTCACCGGCATCCCAGGCCGCAAGCGCCTGGGACAGGATCTTGTGCCGACCGACACCGGAAACCGTGAATTGCCAAAGCTTGTACAGCGTGACGGCCAGCGTCACGATCGACATGGCGATCAGGACCGCAACCACCGGCCCGCCAAGGGCAACAATTTCACGCAAAGCATCAAGCGGGCTCATCTGAGAAACTCCACATCTGTTCGGTTGTTTAGCGTAAGGGCTTCGTCGCAAAGATCGCTTTCGGCGCCTTCGACCGTACATGTATTGGATCCGTTGATCAGAATCCGGCCAACATCGCCGCAGATCATGTCCGCGATGCTGAACTGCCGCACCCGCAGACGTCCCGCAGGAATATCGCGGAAATTATACAGCGACAGGCTGACAACATTGCCCTCCGCGTTAAAGATAACGGTTTCAAAATTGGCGGCCTCAATCTCGGCACCGGTCTGATTTTGCAACAGAAATGACAGTCGGCAGTTGCCTTCGACCTGTTGCAGATTGTTCAGTTCCATCAACAGCCCAGCGCTTGGGTCCTCGGCGGATTGCGCAGGGGACATGGTTGGAATGCCAAGACAAAGGATCGCGAGTTTCGCCAGGCGGAAAGACGTCACAGGTATTCTCCCGGTAATTCAATGAAGACATCGAAGGCCGGCGTTTCGGTGCTGGCGCGTTATTCTTTTATCCAAGAGCTATGGCCCGCGAAAGGGCTCGCGACGCATTTGTGACCAACCGGCATATTTACGGCCATCCGGTCAGGCCACTGGTTTCCGGCCGGATTAAGCTGAACCCCTGAGGCCTTGTACCTGGTGCCAATTAACCTCGGACCGACCGAAATTGCGTCTGAGTGGTGTGACCACACCGGGCTGGTTCCGATTTGACAACAAAACCATTCATTTGGGAGGCTTGACCGCAATATCATAGCAATTCGGCCTGACATCTGCCACACTTGTTACCAAATTGGTCTGATACCACGTCAATCTTTTGGATTCGGCGCGATATTGACGCGAAAGAGGCATGCAACGATGTGCCGAAGAAGTACCAGGGGGCAAGCGCTGATCAATGACGACTGTCATCGGGAAATCCACACGCCTTTCAACTATTCTGCAAAACGCCGATCTACATGACTTCAGCGCGCGGTTTCTCGAAGAAGGGATAGACGACGTAATATTGGACGAATTGACAGACCCGGAACTTCGAGATCTGGGTTTGACTGTCGGTCAAAGGAAACGTTTTCGGCAAACACAGGCACAACTGAAGCTTCAGGAAGCGTCCGACAGACCCGCAATGTCCCGCGTGGCCGAACGGCGACAGCTGACGCTTGTATTCTGCGATCTGGTCGGGTCCACGCAATTAGCACAGCGGCATGATCCGGAAGAGCTGATGCAGATCATGAATCTGTATCTGGACACCGCCATCGGCACGATGAAACAACACGGATGCCACCTGGCTTATAAGCAGGGCGATGGCATCATGATGTATTTCGGATATCCGAAAGCCACTGAAGATGATACCGAGCGCGCGGTGCGTGCGGTTTTGGAAACCATCGAAGCGGTTCAGAATCTGGAAAACAAGTTCGGTGAAAACCTGGACCTGCGCGCGGGAATCGCAACCGGAGTTGTCGTTGTCGGGGTTGTTTCCTCTGCCAGCCTGGGAACACAGGATTTCATTGTTGGCGAAACGGCCAACCTTGCCTCGCGCCTTCAGGGGTTGGCCAATCCCGGTGAAGTTGTCGTCTCGTCCGAGACATGGCGCCTGACAAAAGGGGCCTTTAACTTTGAACCGCGCGGCAATCACGAATTGAAGGGATTTGATGGTGAGCGCTCGGTCTTCCGCGTTATTGACGAAAAGATCGCCGCCAGCCGGTTCGACGCGCGCACCGGCAAGTCCACGGTCAAATTGGTTGCCCGCGAAGACGACCTGACCGGCCTGACAGGGCTTTGGGATCATGTGCTGCGCGGATCGGGTCAGGTTGCGCTGGTTGGTGGCCCGGCCGGTATCGGGAAATCGCGCCTGATCAATTCCCTCAGCAAAACGCTGGGACAAAGGCCTATGACCCTGCAATGTGTCCCGCATCTTGCCAGTTTGCCCCTGCACCCGCTGCGTGCCGAGCTTCGGCGGTTTGCAGGGGATGAGACTGATACCGACAAGGTAACCGAGTCGATCAGGGAATACGCGAAAAACGCCTCTCGTTTGACCGAAGAAGATGCTGCGCTGCTATTGGATTTGGCCGGGTTTGAAACTGACGCTCCGGTCGAACCCGATCCGATCAAGAAAGCACGAAAATCTTTGGATTTGCTGATCCGCTGTGCCGGGAGCATCTGCGATGAACGCGGGTCATTGCTGTTGGTATTCGAAGATGTGCACTGGGCGGACGCAACCACGCTGGATGCCTTGGACGCGCTGATCGACGCCTTGGACCAATTGCCCATCCTTGTGGTTCTGACGCACCGCCCTGAATACGAGCCTCCGGAACATTTTGAAGGCCGCACGTCAATCGTCGAATTGACACCTCTTTCGGTTCTCGAAGCGTCTGAACTGGTGCGCCGTGTTGCCGTACCGCGCAGCCTGCCGGTCACTTTGGTCAGACAGATTGTCGAAAAAGCCGATGGTGTGCCGCTTTATATCGAGGAAATGACCAAGGCGGTTCTGGATCAGCTGCCGCAGGACGTGCCCATCGACGCCGGGGTAATGGGAACCCTCAGTATCCCCGCAACTCTTCATGACTCGCTGATGTCGCGGCTGGACCGGATGGAAAATGCGCGACCTGTAGCGCAGTTGGGATCCGTGATTGGCCGCAGCTTCACGTCGGCGATGATCCATGCGGTAGCACCCAAGGACACGGATGTGGAATCAGCATTGATCCAACTGATCGGTGCAGGTCTGGTATCCATCACCAGCGAAGCCGGGGCGCCGACTTACACGTTCCACCATGCGCTGGTGCAGGACACAGCGTACCAGTCGCTTTTACTTGAAGACCGGGAACAGATTCACCTGAAAATCGCCAAAGAATTGCTGACCGGTCACAAGGCTTTTGGTAACCCTACACCGGATACCGTGGCGCATCACTGCGATCTAGGCGGTCTTAAGGGCGAGGCTGTTACCCACTGGGTTCTGGCGGGTGAACAGGCCCTCAGCCGCCTTGCGAACCTACCGGCGATTGCCGCTTTTCAGGCCGCATTGCGCAATATCGAAACGATGCCCGGCGGTCCCGAACGAGATGGGGTAGAGCTTGGCGTTCAGATGAATGTATTGCCTGCGTTCATGGCGATACACGGTTGGTCATCCACACAGGTTGGGCAGACCGCAGCCCGTGCGATGCATCTTGCACAGGCGCTGGGTGCGGGCGAAACCCTGTTTGCCGCAACCTTCTGCCGATGGACGCATTTCTTTGTGTCGGGCCAGATGAACCGCGCACTTGAGATGGCGCAGGCCCTTGACGGCATGGCCAGCCTTGCACCGGATCCGGTTACAAACGTCCTTGCTGCTCGGGCGCTCAGCTATACTCATTATTTCCGCGGTGAGTTTGCCGATTGCGAAAGACAGCTTGAACGGGGCCTTGCCCTGATCACGCCCGAGCTTGACATGGCCATGATGCCGATGACCCAGTCCTCGACCAGCGCGTCGTTCTTTGCCATTCAGGGCTGTCTTCTGTGGCAGCTTGGCAAATTCGACGAGGCCGAAGAGGCCCGCCTGAAGTCGATCGAAATCAGCAAGCCGTTCGAACACGCCCCCAACCTTGTCTACATTATGGGCGCGTCGTCGATGTTCCTTCCGTATGCGGGCGAATGGGACTTGCTGGACGATACGATGAACGAAGCGCGTCGGATCGCGGACGAAGAAGGGTTCCTGTATCTTCACGCAATGCAGGATATCTATCTGGGTCTGGCTCAGGCGGGCAAAGGTGACGTGATCGGGGGGGCTGCTCGTGTCGGGACCTATATGGACCTTGTGTCCCAGGCTGGCGGCAACTTTACCTTCCCGCAAAACCAGATTGTCCTGTCGGAGCTGTTGATCGATCAGGGTCATATCGAGGATGCCCTGAACCGGCTTGAACATGTTTGCACGCCCGGGTGGGAGCGTGGAGAGATGTTGAACAAGCCGGAATATCACCGTGTGCGCGCTAAAGCATTGGCCGCCCGTGGCGACCTTGACCAAGCTGTCACCGAGGCAAATCAAGCCCTGCAGCTTGCACATGACATCGGGGCAGTTGTTCAAGAGAAACGCGCTCTGGATTGCCTGAACAAATTTGCTAAAACGTTATGAAATTAGATAGCTGCCAGATTTAACCGCGCAGTGCCATCCAGAAGGGGGAGACGATGACCGAAGCACTTGAATTGGACCAGCAGCAGTGGGACGCTGTGAACAAGGCCGTCCACGATGAAGCGTTGCGCGCGCGTATTGCTGCCAGTTTTCTGCCGCTCTACGGCCCGCTACCGGCTGATACCCAATCGGTTCCTCTGAACAAGCTTGAACTGGTTCCCGAAGCGACCGGTCCAAAGATGCGCTTTGGCGTGAATGATTTTGATACGACGCGGCTGTCGACAGTGTCCGTGAACGTCCATGTCAAAGGCGCACAGCTTGCAGATCCCGAACTGGCCGCCGCGCTGATCATGTTCCGCCGGGCGGCTGCCATTGTCGCACGGGTCGAGGATGAGATCATTTTTAACGGTCAGGCCGGCACCGGTGAAGGCCCCCAACCCGCGCCCGGCGCACCCGTCACGCTGCCCCCAGTTTATACCGTAAGCGGTGGTGGAAAATACGAAGGCCTGCTGGAAGCGGGGGAGGCACAACCCATTTCCAGCGGTTCCAAGAAAAAGCCTACCGGCCCCGAGGTATTCGAGGCCGTGGTTGCGGGTATCAGTCAACTGGAATCCCTGGGTCATCTTGGACCCTATGCCTGTGTGATGGGTAACGGCCTGTTCCAGGCGGTCACGACACCGATGGAAAACTCGATGGTCCTGCCCCGCGACAGCATTCTGCCATTTCTGGACGGGCCGCTGCTGCGGTCTGGCGCATTTCCGGTGAACAAGGCCGTGCTGGTGTCTTTGCAGGGCGCACCGGTTGAGATTGTTGTGCCTTCTGACATTGCTGTCAAATATCTGCAGACCTCGGCAGATGGCGATCATATCTTCCGCGTTCAGCAGAAATTCCGCCTTAGGATCAAAGAAGCTCAGGCTATCTCGACCATCACGTGCTGACCGGCGCGATGGGTATGCGGGAATTCAGCGACGGCGGGGTCACCCTGCGCTGGTCCGAGGCCGCCTTTCAAGCAGCCACCGGGGTACAGCGGGTTCTGGTTGAGGCCGGGCCTGCGATATCTCCGCATGACACGCTGCGCCTGTTCTATCGCGAAGGCGGCGGACCTGAACGGGCTGTCCGTGGGTGGCCACTGGGTCAGGATCCACAAACGGGGTTGCAACAATTTGCAGCGGCCCTGCCCGTTCCCGCTGTGGGAAAACAGATGACCTGGCGGCCGGTTCTGACCTCGGGCGGGCGCGATTATGACCCCGGAAACGCGGTCGCGCCGAAACCAGAAGATCGCGCGCCAAAACACGAGACATCCAGTCCGGTGCTGGATCATATCGCCCATTTTGAGGTGCCGTTTTCGGGCAACTTCAACCCATCGGGTGAAACTCCCGATGGCATATGGCTGCATTTTGCGATCAAAGAAGGCGGTACCGTGACCGGCCCGAACCTGAACGGAACGATCGAGCCCGTGGGCGGAGACTGGATGCGCGTGCGCCCTGATGGCGTGGGTATTCTGCATGCCAAGGCGCTGATCAATCCGACAACCGGCGGTGCCCCGGTCATGTTCGACGATACCGGGATCTGCGATTTCGGTACGGATGGCTATGCCGCCCTTGCCAAGGGCAAGCTGCCACCCAGTGCCCCGGTTCGGCTGGCACCCCGGTATCTGACCTCGAATCCGCGTTATATGTGGATCAACCGTCTGCAGGGTTTCGGAATCGGAGAGGCCAGCCTGTCCGACATCACCCTGCGATTTGACGTCTATTCCGCGAAAGGAACATCCGATGGCTGAAAAGGTGGTCATATTAGGCGGAGGCGTCGGCGGGATGAGCGCCGCGCATGAGCTGATCGAACGGGGTTTCGAAGTCGAAGTGTATGAGCGTCAGCTTATCGCTGGCGGCAAGGCACGCAGCATTCCCGTGCTTGAAGGTGAAGACGATCACGGTTCGAAAGAGGAACATATCAGAGCGCTGAAAGACTGGATCGGGATGCACGGCTATGACCTGCCACCCGGTGTCAAACGCCCCTGGTTGCCCGGTGAACATGGGTTCCGGTTCTTCCCTAACTTCTACCGGCACATCACCAATACGATGTCGCGCACGCCCTATTATGACAAGGGCACCTGCTACGACAATCTGGTTCCGACAACCCAGGTATTGGTCAGCCAGTTCGACCACCCCGGTATCATCGTACCCGAGCGGTTTCCACAATCGCTAAAAGAGGTCGCCAATGCGCTCAAGACCTTTGCCTATACAATCTCGCCGCGCAACGAAATCGACTTTGAGGATATCGAACATTTCCTTGGTTGCATGTGGCGCATTGCGACCTCGTGCAAAGAGCGCCGGTTCGATGAGTATGAACGTATCGGCTGGTGGGAATTCATCGGCGCCGCGGAGCGGTCCGAAGCCTATCAGAAGTTTCTGGCAATCGGCCTGACCCGGTCACTGGTGGCGGCCAAAGCGACAACCGCAAGCACCAAGACCGTTGGCGATGTCGCCATTCAACTGCAGCTTGGGATCGCAACACCCGAGGCGACCAGCAACAGGCTGCTGAACGGGCCGACCAATCTGGTCTGGATTCAGCCTTGGCTGGAATATCTGAAAAGCCGGGGTGTAGTGTACCATTTCGATTCCAAGGTGACCGGGATTGAATGCCGAAACGGCCGAATTGCCAGCGCCACGGTTGAACAGGACGGCACGCAAAAGCAGGTCACCGGTGATTGGTTCATCAGCGCCTTGCCCATTGAACGCATTGCACCTTTGGTGACGCCGGCCATGACAAAGGTAGATCCGGGTCTGGCCAAGCTGCCATTGCTTGCCGAAGACGTGCAATGGATGAATGGCATACAGTTTTACCTGACCAAGGATGTTGAACTGGCCCATGGCCATGTGATCTTTATCGACAGCCCTTGGGCGCTGACGGCTGTTTCGCAAAAACAATTCTGGTCCCAGATAGATTTTGAAAACTGGGCCGACGGTAAGACCAAGGGATTGCTCTCGGTCGATATTTCCGAATGGGACAAGCCGGGCACAAACGGAAAAACCGCGCGCGACAGCTCTCGTGAAGAAATCGCCAAAGAAGTCTGGGAACAGCTCAAACGCAGCCTGAACGTTGATGGCAACATCGTCCTCAGGGATGAAGAACTGCACTATTGGTTCCTGGATCCCGACATCGTCGAGGACCCAGATCATCCTGCCCGAGAAAGCAATGTCGAACCGCTGTTGGTAAACCGCATTAACAGCTGGCGGCTGCGGCCCGAAGCGGCGACGCTGATTCCGAACTTTATGCTTGCGTCCGACTACGTCCGGACCAACACCGACCTGGCCACCATGGAAGGCGCAAATGAGGCTGCCCGAAGAGCCGTCAATGCCATCCTACGGCGCAGTGGTTCTGAGGCGCAGCCCTGTGAAATCTGGGATCTGCATGAGCCCGACATCCTGCAACCCCTGCGGGCCTATGACTATGCCCGATATCAGGCGGGTGAGCCCTGGGATGAACGCTTTGCCATCGCTGTCGAGGCCGCTTTGCGCATGGGACAAGACGCCACCGGCACCAAACGTGGTGGGCAAGGACCGCTGGCCGCGATTGGTCCGCTGACGGCCGAATACTCCAAGCCCGGCGGAATTGTCGAAGACCCTGCGATCTCGGACGCGTTGCGCATGGTCGCGGCACCTCCAGAGCTCTATAATCTGATGGCCGCGCATCTGCCGGGCCGGGACACACCGATCCCCGGCGCGGACTTTGCCGAAGATCTGGCGATCGGCATTGTTGAGGCGACCTCACCGCCAACCGACACGTCCGGTCGCAAAGTCATCATTACACAGAAGGGCTGACAGGTGACTGTTCCCGAGGCGCAGCCGGCATCCGCGGCCACGCAAGGTTTCCTTGAGCAACTGACGCGTTATGGCGATCAGGCGCGCAAGGTACTGTTGGACAAAATGCCAACGGGTGAGCCGCAAGCCTATCTCTATGGGCCTATGCGAGACTATATCGAAACCTCGGGCAAAGGGCTTAGACCTGCCCTTCTTCTGGCCACGTGTGAAGCATTCGGCGGAAAGGCCGAGGATGCCGAAATTGCTGCTGCGGTCATCGAATTGCTGCACAATGCATTTCTGGTTCATGACGATATCGAAGACCTCAGCGATTTCCGAAGGGGTCGGGAATGTATGCACAAACGTCTTGGTGTGCCTTTGGCGATC
The DNA here is from genome assembly GCF_059611285.1 of Ruegeria sp. CDSA236. NCBI lineage: Bacteria > Pseudomonadati > Pseudomonadota > Alphaproteobacteria > Rhodobacterales > Roseobacteraceae > Ruegeria > Ruegeria sp. CDSA236. Next base: position 20,630 of record NZ_JBXWPG010000008.1, on the reverse strand, counting down.
AATATCGGCGACGGCATGCAATCTCTGGCGCTGAGCCTGCTGCGCCAGAACCTCGGCCCTCTGGGCCCGATGACCGGCGCGCGCGTGGTGGACGAGTTTGATCACCTGCTGAAAGAGTCGATCGAGGGCCAAGCTCTTGAATTGGGATGGATAAAAGACAATCGCCTTGACCTTAGCCCGTCCGACTACCTGACCATGTGTCTGAAGAAAACCTGCTGGTACAGCTTCATTCACCCGATGCGTATAGGTGCCCTGATCGCGCGCCCGGACGATGTCGCCTCCGGAGCGCTGAATCTGGATGACTTCAACGCATTCGGCTTTTTTCTGGGGGCCGCCTTTCAGATCCAGGATGACGTTCTGAATCTTGTGGGAAGCCAGGGTAAATACGGCAAAGAGATCGGTGGGGATATCTACGAAGGCAAACGCACGCTGATGCTGGGACGTCTTGGGGCGCAGGCGGATCGGCAGGAACAGTCACGACTGTCAGAGTTTCTAGAAAAGCCAAGAACGGCCCGTTCGGAGCAAGAGGTCGAATGGGTATTGGCGCGGATGAACCACTATTCTTGCATTGAATATGCTCAGGCCGCAGCAAATGACCTGCTTGCGGCGGCTCGTCGAGAATTCGATGTTGTATTTGCAAATACCAACGCGGCGCCGCGCGCGTTTCTTGGTCAGTTCATGGATTATCTGGTGGCGCGCCAAGTCTAACACTCGCCCTATTTTTTTGTAGACATTCAATATCTTAAATTTCGAAATTCCGTGAATCCACCACCGAATCCAATACGCATTCCTTTCAAGTTTGTCATTTACTAAACGCTGTAGGCTGTGCACATTAAGCTATGCCTTATTTCGAGCGAAAACCATTTGTCAGCGCTCTCCGCACGGCCACCAAGGCCGTTCCGGAGCAGGATACACTTCCGATATCTCAGATCGCACGGGGCATTCTGAATGCGGAAAATAGCACCACACAACAGCTGGACGGACCCTTTCACTGCCGCAAGCCCTGCAGGCCCGGTGAGACAGGAACCATTCTGTTGTCCTTTGCTGCACCTGCCGGAGCAGACGTTGTCGACTTGCAGTTCGAACCGGGCGACATGATCAGCCGCGACGGCAACGTGTTGCCAACCGACAAGATGAGCATCCAACCTTCCGCAGTCCGTATTCCCCCGGGACAGGCCGTCGACGTTGCCGTAAGCCTCACCATTCATGATCTGGCAGAACCCGGCCAATATCAGGGGCGCGTATACACCAAAGGCAGCGAAAACACCGCCATCGTTGTCACCTTTGAAGTTGTGGCTGACTAAAGTGATCCTGCCTCGATGGTACGATGCAGTATTGCCCGTGGTCGGAGTTTTCTATTTCGATTGCACATATGCAGAAAAATAGCTTCGAAAAATATTTCGATTTGTAATCATCTGCCTCATACGAAGCTGGCACCGGGCGAGGTTAAACATGCGCCTCATAGATAGCTTAACTATTCCTGCCATTGGGCTGTTAGGTGCCACAGCCAACGTGAATGCCGAGCAAGAACAAACAGCTTTTTAAATCGGGTGAGATGGGTCGCCTTGGCACAAAAATCGACTAAAAGATTACCGGGCAAACGATATAAACTGTTGAGCAACATCGACGCGCGAAGCGAAATGACCAGCCAGAATTGTCCCCCGTCTCTCGCATACGGAATCGAAGGCGGTCAGGCATCGCGCTTTGCTCAGCCAACTCACACAACCAAAAAAATGACGATGCCCTGAACCCAAATTCCGCGCACTCGGAATTGCCGCGATTGTCCGATTTGAGAACGCGCTTCTGCTCGATACTCAACCGCTCAAGTCTTCGACGGCTTGGCGCACAGCAGCGATCATCTGCGGCGCCAAACCGTTGTGACCCAGTCTCTCAATCTCCTCAAATTGAAGCTTTCCAGCTTGGGCAAAGGCACGGGCAGGTTCAATCGGGCATATTAGGTCATCCTCTCCATGGATCAAACGATGTGGGAGTACGGCGATTGTATTTGGATCTCCGGGGCCCGTAGCAGGTAGGAAGAAATTATTAAGCCAGTACCAAAGGTACACGCGGGTGCGATTTATGTCGCTTTGGGTGACGGCTGCCGGAAGCCGCACAGTGCCGGGTTGCGGTCCATGAAACGCATCTTCAAGGGCCATCACACGGCGGGCTGCCTCACGTGCTTGCGCGTCATTGTCTTCCATACGGGCAAACCATGCTATGGCAGGATGGAGCTGTTCAGTCGCGTCGAGAGGATCGAGAAACAGGCCGCGCGCACGCTGCCCGGCTTCGAAACGCTTTGCCCTATCGCGCAACATCCACTGGTCCATTGAAGGACGGCAGATATGCGTGCTGCGCACGATCAATGCGCGTACCCGATCAGGATGAGCGGATGCGTAGGCCAATGCCAGTGCGCCACCCCATGAACCACCCAACACAATCCAATCTTCATATCCCAGGGCCATCCGGATGGCCTCGGCATCGCGTAGGGTGTGCTGGGTCGTGTTTGCTGTGACCCGACCAGCTCTGCCCGACAACCCCGTTCCGCGTTGGTCAAAAAGAACCACCCGATGACGGTCGGCGTCGAAATAGGCTGTGTGCTGCGGGTTGAGACCCGACCCTGGCCCCCCATGGAAAATGAGCGCGGGCGTATCGCCATACCCCCAAATCTGTACATTCAAGCCGTCTATTGGGACAGGTTTAAAAGTGTTCATCGGTAGGGCTGCGACCTCCTTTATCATTATCTCGCGACTGTCTTACTGGTGATGCTCTTCAACGAAGTTCGACGCGAAAGCCAATACGCCGCGATGGCCAATACCCCGCAGATTACAAAGGTGAGCTGCATCCCGTTGGCAATCGCTTCAGCAGATGCTGCCTCGACGGTGCGGGCGCCGATCCCAAAGGAAAAGACCGTCCCCATGACAGAGGCGCCGAAAATAAGGCCCAAATTGCGCGACAAGCCAAGCAGCCCTGAAACTGTCCCCCGCTGATCTGCCCGAACCCCTACCATGATCATGGTGTTGTTGGCCGCCTGAAACAACTGGTATCCCGGTGTCAGGATGCTGATTGCGCCAATGTAACCAATGACACCGAATGCGACTGGCAGGACCGCAAGCGCAAAGGTCCCGGTGGTCAGAGCAATGAGCCCAAGCGACAGAACACGCGCCGCCCCCCATGCATCCACAAGCCGACCCGATGGGACGCCGAGGAAGATCGATATGATTGGTCCGACCGACATGACAAGCCCCACTTTCGCCGCGCTCAGCCCAAGAGACTGCCCCAGAAAGAAGGGGCCTATCAGCAAAGTGGTCAACATCACATTTGCCACCAGAAAATTTGCCGCAAGGCCGGGGATTGCGCCGCTCTTTCGCAGTGCAGTTAGTCCGACCAGAGGTGTTATCCCAGAGGCAACACTTGCGGGCAAAAGCCGAACGGCCAAAACGGCCGTAGTCAGGCTCATCGGCACCAGGACAAAGAACACTCCTTGCCACCCGAGTTTTCCAATCAGCACCCCACCCAACGAAGGTCCCAGTGCAGTTCCGACCGCCGACATCGTGCCCAACAGGCCCATGGCTTGCCCGACACGCTCTGTTTCAAAAATATCGCGAACGAGTGCGACGGTCAGCACCATGAGGAATGCAGCACCAATTCCCTGAAGAGACCGCGCGGCACTCAACACCTTGAGATTGGGCGCCAAGCCGCAAAACGCAGAGGCCAGCGCGAAAAGTATAAGCCCGAAGATCAGCATCTGCTGTCGTCCAAAGCGGTCCCCAAGTCGTCCAGCCAGCACAGAGAACAGCGTCAGTGTCGCGAGATATGCGATCACCACCCATTGCACTTGATGTACCGGCGCCTTCAGGTCCTGGGCGATTGCAGGCAAGGCGATATTGGCAATGCTGGTGCCCAATGAGGCCAGCAGCATGGACAGGGAGAAACACAACAAAGCGCCGGGTCTCGTTGTCTTCAATGCATTTGATTTGATGTGCACCACTATTTTCCTCTTGTCGGAATCGCTACAGAAGGCGACGTTACGAATTCAAGTCGACTTGAGGTCAAGCATGAAACTTTTGGATATAGGCGAGGTGTCGAAAAAGACCGGCACCCCAACTTCAACGCTGCGTTACTATGATGAGCTTGGCCTGATCTCGTCTGTTGCGCGGCACGGGCTGCGTCGGCAGTTCACGCCGGATGTCTTATTGCAACTAGCCCTGATCACGATGGGCAAATCTGCGGGGTTTTCACTTGAGGAAATCTCGGGGATGTTCGGCCTTGATGGAACTCCGAATATCCCCCGGCAAGAGTTTCACATTCGTGCGGATGCGCTGGATCGGCAAATCCGCGAGCTGACGGCGCTGCGCGATACCCTGCGACATGTGGCGGATTGCCCGGCGCCATCGCATTTGGAATGCCCAACATTCAGGCGGCTCATCGATCTCGCCCATCACCGGGGCACGAAGAAAGCCAGTGGCAGGTAGCGGCAAGCCAACTACGAATTTTTGGTATACCGCTGAGGGGTATGGTCGGCCCGCACCATTGGATGCAATGCCGATATGTAAGTGTCCGAAATACACTAATTCAGATCGAAGTGAGCGGCCAAACTGTCAATTATCATGTCAAGAACTTGGGCGCGGTCCGTTCCCACGGGATCAGTGCAAACAGGATCGTCCTGCTCTTCGATCAAAATCGCTTCACCGGCGGGCTTACATAATCCAAGCGCGGTGAAATGCGTTGCGGGCGCGATCGTCATCACCGCGGCCTGAGGAACCAGCGCCTCAAAATTGCTTCCCAGGGCGCTCGTGTCTGTTGCATTCAGCCTGTCGGCCCCGTCACCCAATCCAATCAGAAAAAGCGAGGCTGTCACGTCCCGCACATCCTTATGCGCAAGATCCCAAGTTAGTCCCGGATCAATGGCTGCGACGGCACTGACCCGTGGATCCTTGTAAGATGCCTCATATTTTTCCTGGTCGATTGCGGTTACATCGACGCCCTCTGCCGTCAACTTTGCGCAAAATTGTGACCCTGCCCCTGCGGCCTCGCAATAATCGAAAAATCCGTCACGATTGCCCTGGACGCCCGCAAGCGAAAGGGCTGTCCAGCCACCATAAGAGAAACCCGTGGCGTAGATCCGTGAAGTGTCGATGAGGGGGGCGAAAACCGGGTCTTGCAGCGCGTGATCCAACGCGGTGGACATATCCTGGGCGCGGATCCAATGTTTAAATGCGGTATCGAAATCCAAATCTAAGGTCGTGCTGCCTGGATGGTTTACTGCCACTACGATTGCACCTTGCGAGACCAACCCCGCACTAAGCCACACCATTCGTGCATAATTGCCGCCCCATCCGTGTGAGAGAAGAACAACCGGATATTGCCCTGGCACCGGCTTGGCGTTTTCAACTACTGCTGTTCCATAGAACACTGCATTTTCTGCAAACATAGTCTGGCGCTGACCTGCCGCAGGGAACATGACAGCCATTTGCATGTCCTGATCATGATGAGGTGCGGCAATCGTCAATTCGACGAGGCCGACATCTTGTGCAGCAATTTCCGTGCCCGCCGAAAAGGTCATGACGAGGGTAAGAAGAGGAAGTTTCATGGCGCGCCTTTTTTGTAGGGTGGCATCAGTGTCGGCCTACATTCAGACGCTGTCGGGATTTCATACGACCTGAATCCGGTTTAAGGTCGCGCAGATCAGGATTTAGGTCCTATGACAGACGAAAACGGACCCCCCTGATGCCAGTTCTACCGATACCAATGATTACTGCCCTGCTGCTTTCGGGCTTTCTTTTACATCGCTTTCTGACCCGCAAAACCCATCCCACGCTTTTGGTCCTCATCGGATGCTGCGCAGCACAAAGTGCGGTTATCGCACTTGTGCAATATTATGGCTTTACGGGTCTCAGGGTCGTTCAGCCCATTCTTGCGACTGTAATTGCCGCATCCGCGTGGCTGTCCTTTCGTCAGGCCTCGGTGGGTTATCTGCGCAGACAGGACTTGTATTTGCATGCGGTAGGTCCGACCCTTGCGATAAGTTTTCTGGCAACCCAACCCGAAGCGCTGGACGTGTTGATCCCCTTTCTCTTTGCGGCATACGGTATCGCCATCGCGTTTATGCTCTTGCGCGGCGAAGATAGTTTGCCCCATAGCCGCTTAGAAAACGGGCGCATGATTGTTTGGGTTTGGCGTGTTCTGGCAATCGCTTTGATCGCCTCAGCAGGCAGCGACATATTCATTGCAGCCCGCCTTGCATCAGGAGACACCGAGGTCTTGCTCTGGCTGCCAAGCCTGTTTTCCGCAATCACATTGCTCATATTAGGGGCGCTCAGCCTATCGCATGCAATCGAAAGCCAGAGCATTGGTTCTGACACGCGCGATGCGTATTCCAAGCAAGATAAAACCCGTGACACCGCTATTGTCGAAAAGCTCGACGCTTATATGGAAACACATAAGCCATATCTCGATCCCGATCTCACACTGGCCCGGTTGGCCCGAAAGTTGCAGGTTCCAGAAAAGCAGCTTTCAAGCGCAATCAACAAAGGCAAAAGCGAGAATGTGTCTCGCTACATCAATAGGCATCGGATATCTCACGCTTGCGCCGTAATGAAGACTGGAAAATCGGTGACCGAGGCGATGCTGGCCAGCGGGTTTAACACCAAGTCGAACTTCAACCGCGAGTTCTTAAGGGTGATCGGCGTCAATCCGCGTCGCTGGTTGAGGTCTCTTGTGGAAGTGCCCGATGAAAGGGTCAAAACCTAAGACGTTCTGGTGTACCAAGCATCCTTGCCACAGCTGCCGAACCTTGATTTAGGACATCGGCGTCAGAGCCGTGAAAGCCGTCAAACAGTGAGAATCCGATCTCTATTCTGTTTTCTGCCAGCATGATTATATTACTATCAGGAAAAACTGATGCTATGGTAATCCGAATTGAATTGGGTATTGCGCCGCGCCTGCTTGCAGAACCGGTTTGGACACGTGTAGCAAGACGTTGAAAGAATGAAATTGAAAAAACGCGACAAAGAAATGGCAACAAACCTGACGCAGGACCCACATTCCGTTCGTTCGGGTGACAGAGAGAAAGTTCTTGAAGTTGCCATCGGCCGCGAGGTTCGTGCCTTTCGCAAACAGCAGAACATAACGGTCGCAGAGCTGGCCCAGTTGACCGGCCTCTCGATTGGCATGCTGTCCAAGATCGAAAACGGAAATACGTCACCGTCCTTGACGACTCTGCAATCGCTGGCGGATGCGCTTTCGGTTCCTTTGACAAGCTTTTTTCGACAGTTTGAAGAACGCCGCGAGGCGGTTCATACAAAAGCAGGAGAAGGCGTCGAACTGGAGCGTGAAGGAACACGTGCGAACCATCAGTATAACCTGTTGGGACATATTGGTGCCAACGGATCCGGCGTGATCGTCGAACCGTATCTGATTACCCTGACCGCTGAATCAGATGTGTTCCCAACTTTCCAACATGGCGGGATCGAGACGATTTACATGCTGGACGGTGAGGTGGATTACCGCCACGGGGACCAGATTTACCCGCTAAAACCCGGCGATACCCTGTTCTTTGATGCAGATGCTCCGCATGGGCCCGAACGGCTTGTCAGCCTGCCGGCGCGGTATATATCAGTGATCAGCTATCCGCAGACAAACTGATCGGTTTGCGCAATAAGAAATCTGTGGGTCTGTCATAACCTTCGCGACTGCCCGTGCTTACGATCGTGAACCCCAGCCTCGAAAATACGCGATGGTTTTCAGTAAGTTCCACGCGTGTTTCCAGTTCCAGCGCAGGTAAGCCAAGCTCTACTGCACGGCGTGCAGCATGATCCACCAACCTGCGGCCGATACCCTGACCCCGCAATCCATCCTTCACCGCAAGCTTTCCAAGGTACAAACTGTCGGGCTTGGGCGTCAGAAACATACACGCGAAAAGTGGTCGCCCAACAGCCCAGATTTCGCCGCCACCCTGACAATGCACCTGCATTCCTTCCACGTTCAGACTATGGATAGAAGACGGAGGGTCGATCCGGGCATCCATGTACTGAAATGACCCGCGAAGCAGCGCAAGCACGTCATACAATGCAAAATCGTTACTCGAGATGAGCCAAGGCGCTTCGCCCGGATCAATCATATGAGTTGAGAAATTTCGCAAGTCTCGCTTACTTAGACAAAGGTGGTTCCGTTTCCAAATCCGGCCAGATCCCCGGAGACGTGGGCAACCCGTCGTCAAACTGGCTGAGATAGTCCAACATCATGGGGCGGTTATCGATGAACCCTTTATAGGTTGCCAGCTCGACCGGCAGGTCCCGGATGACCCGATGCAGACGGCGGCCCCATTTGGGAACGGTCATCAGGTCCTGAAAACTACACAGGTAGCAGCGGATCGGGAATACCAGGGCGTTGGATCGCGGCAGGCGGAAAAAGGTTTGCAACTCGACCCGCAGATACTGTTTGTGCGCTATGTTTTCAGGTGTCAGCGTCGTCTTCTGGATACCCCATTTGTGATAGTTCTCCGGGCTGGTATCCAGCAGCGGATTCACTGTCATAGTCCAATTCAGACGCCGTGCCGGGGCACCCTGTTGAATGTTCAGCAGGAATTTCAGGGCGCGTTGGAAAATGCCCATTTCATGGGCTTTGGGAACCGGCGCGTGCCATTCGAAAAAGTTCATTCCGATGTCAAAATCCAGACTCCAATCCGCTTGGGTCGTCACCATTCCCGCGTCCATCCACAGCATCTCATCACGCTGATCCAGCACGGCGAAATCACCCTGTGCCTGACGGGTGATGTATTCCATCGGTCCGTACGGAAGCGTGGTTTCGTCCATGAAGGTAAAGCTGTGATCAATGCCCATCGGTTTGTTGACCCAGCGCCACTGGTTGCCATTGCGATGCAGTTCGAACAGATCGGGATAGTCTTCGGATTTGCTGACCATGATCAGCTCCAGCAAGTCCCAACCGGCCAAAGTCATATGCGGCAGTGACTGGCAGCGCAGCGGATCCTGATCCAATACCATGGCGCGGTCTTTCATCTCGGACACATAGTGTTCGTCGACGTCGAATCGCATCTCGTAGACCGATCCTTTGGGCCCGCCGCGATGCTGTTCCATGTTGACCGAATACATATAGCTGTCTTCGTGAAACGGAAACGGAAAGCGTTTGATCGCCCAGTCCGAGTTGTGAAACGTATAGTCATCGCGGAAGGATTCGTCGTTGAATTGAATGGTCATGTTGGGCCTCCTCTCAACGGTCCAGCACGAGGGACTTGCCCTCGAAGCGCGATACACAGGGCATGATTTTCTTGCCCGCGGACTTTTCTTCGCCGGTCAGCCAGTGATCGCGGTGAACGAAATTACCTTCATGGTCGAGCACAACGGTTTCGCACTGACCGCAGGCCCCACCGCGGCACAGATACGGTGCGTCCACGCCTTCACGTTCGATGGCCTCCAACAGGCTTTCGTTTTCACCCACATGAATGACCTTATCCGATGCCGCCAAGCGCACCTCGAACGGTTTGCCGGGCTGAGGCGCCAGGAACTCTTCGTAGTGCACGCAATCTTCGGGCCAGCCTTCGGCGGCAGCCGTGTTTCGGACCCAGTCGATCATGCCCTTTGGACCACACACATACACATGCGTTCCCAAGGGTTGCCCGCTGAGCAGATTTTTCAGATCGATCGCCTGGCTCTGATCGTCATAGTACAGATGGGTTTCGTTCGGATGCCTGTCTGTCAGTTGCTCAGCATAAGATGCCAAGGCAGTGTTTCGGCACGCGTAATGCAACTCCCAATGCCCGTGCAGCAATTCCAACTGTTTGATCTGCGCCAGAAACGGGGTGATCCCGATGCCACCGGCCAGAAACAGATGCTTGCGGGCGCGCAAGTCCAGTGAAAACAAGTTGACCGGATAGCTGATGGTCATCTCGTCGCCCAGCTTGACCTGGCGGTGCATGAACAGCGACCCCCCCCTGCCCTCATCATCGCGTCGAACCGAAATTGTATAAGATGACTGATCAAACGGATCCGACATCAACGAATAGGGGTTAAGCCGTGTAATGGCACCATCCTGCATTTCGACCACAGTATGTGCCCCGCCCGAAAAGGTTGGTAATGGCGCGCCGTCGATACGTTCGAACCTGAACCGCGTCACCAATTCGTTCAGCGGAGTGATCTCGGTCACCTTGACCTGAATTTTCTCAGCACCGCTCATTCGTAAATCCCCTTCGACTCGGGCACATTACCATGATCCTCGGCGTCGATACGGACGCCCTGATAGGCGGCAAGACGGCGTGAGTAGTGATCGCGCACAAACAGGTTTAGGCCGCAATGTGAACAGACAAACGGGTCAATCTCGACGTCTTCGGTGATGCCCTTGCAATGCACGCATTGCATCCGACGGGCGACCGATCCGCGATGTTCGGTCTGAATCGCCGTGTGTGGCAGACCCACAGCCATCACTTCATTCATGGCCTGCCCCATCATGCCTTCGGTGCCGGTCAGGTAGACCTGCAATCCCATATGCGCGTCCTCCAGAACCCGGCGAATGCGCGTCAGAGACGCCTCGAAAGACGGGCCTTCATAGAACTGAGCAGGGTTCAATGCCCTTAGCTTTTCTGCGAAATCCGTGCCTTTCGGGATATAGATCAGATGGGTTTTGGCCATCAGGTCAGGTGTTGCGATATCGAGAATGGCTTCGGCCCCTTCGGCCTCGGCTATCATGAGATGATGTTCGCCCTGGCGAACCTCTAGCGCGCCCCAGACCGGGCGGCTTGCGATTGACTTGGGAAATTCGAACTTTGACATTGTGCCCTCAATAGGAAAAGGGCGCCACGGTGTGTCCGTCGCGCCCCCTGAAATTCAGCCCTTTGCGGTTCTGATCGATTTGTCCTGATCGTAGAACGGCATCTCTTCCGCAGTTGCCGTTATTTCTGTCCCATCGCCGTTGCGCACCGTCAGCTTGGTGCCGGGTGATGCACATGCGACCGGCATCCGCGCGATACCCACATTGTGACCATTGATATCAGAATACATGCCGAAGGTGACAACGCCGACTTTCTCGCCGTTTTGCAGCAGATCCGCGCCTTCATCCGCCGGCGTCGTGCCGTTCAGTTTGACGCCATAGATCTTAAACCGCTCTTTGCCTTGCGATGCATAGTGGTTCTCGGCGCCGATAAAGCCGGTTTTTCCAGGTGAGACAGTGAAATCCAGGCCCAGTTCCCACAGTGTATCACCACAGGTATCGCCATCGAACGGATAGGTTTCGGAATTGTCGCCGGGGTAAAACAGCAGGTAGCTTTCGGTGCGCAACAGGTCGAGCGTCGAAAACTGGACCGGGACGATGCCCATATCCTTGCCATCAACCAGAATGCTGTCCCACAAGTGAACGGCGTGCTTGGCCTGACAGAAGATCTCATACCCGCGCTCACCGGTATAGCCGGTCCGCGAAATCATCACCGGGCAGCCATATAGCTTGGTCTGCATGATGCCGAAATAGGCCAGATCGCGAATTCCGGGGATGTGCTTAGCCAGGAAGTCTACAGCCACCGGACCCTGCAGCGACATGTCATGCATGTCATCATCAAAGATGACCGAACAATTCTTACCCGCCGCCACGGATGTCAGCTGCTCCATTCCGGTGCCTGTGCCATGCACCACCAGCCACGTGTTCACCGACAGGCGATAGATGATGCAATCATCAACAAACTTGCCTTCGGCATTCAGGATCGAGGCATAGGTCGACCGCCCCGGCATGATCTTTTCGACGTTCCGCGTGGTGACACGATCAATGACATAGGCGGCATCCTCACCAACCACGTGAACCTTTTTCAAACCGGAAACATCCATAAGACCAGCTTTGGTCCGAATTGCTTCGTAGTCAGCTTTGGCGCGTTCAGGGCTTTGGTCATAGAACCAAGCAGTCCCCATCCCGTTCCAGTCTTCAAGCTCGCCGCCGATCTCGGCGTGGCGCTGCGCAAGGGCCGACGTCCTCCAAAGAATGGCCATGGTTCGGTTCTCCCGTTGATCGTTTTTGTTGCCCATATTGAGGCCGATGTTGGGTTGAAAATCAACACTTGTGTGCAGAATTTTTTCCTGTTGGGAATATTTGCCTGCAATTTTTGCACCCTAAAAACATCCGGGAGTATTGATATTTCTTTTCTTTATCTGTGGCTTAGTGCGTTTTTGGACGTGAGAGGACATACCTCAAGCACAGACCTTAAAGATGTTTGCCCCACATATCTATTGACAGGTCGCCAATGAGATTGTCCCCTTAGTATACAATTATTCCCAGCAGGAAATGCTTCGCAGAAAGACCTCCTGCTGCAACAACAGGGAGACTACGAAGTGGATGGCAATCTAAATGCACTTACGACGGTCTTTACCGAGTTTTATTACTGGGTAACGGTCGTCTTCATGTTCCTCATCCATGTGGGCTTTTGCATGTACGAAGTCGGCGCCAGCCGGGCCCGTAACCATATGCACACATTGATGAAAAACATCATGATCATCCCGCTGGTGACGGTCACGTTCTTCTTCTTTGGATGGTGGATCTACTGGGCGTTCCCGAACTTTCCGTTCTGGGGCGGTCTCGACACCGAAGCAGGTGCCGCAAATCTACCGTGGGCGAACACAATGGCAACCAATTTGGACGACAGAATCACAGGGGTCTTCTGGGCCGCGTTCCTTCTGTTCTCGTGGACAGCTGCCTCGATTGTTTCTGGTTCAGTGATCGAACGGATCAGGTCATCGGCTTTGTGGGTCCATGCAGTCATGATCGGGTCCGTCTGGTGGATCATCGACGCTGCTTGGGGCTGGCACTATGGTGGCTGGATGGTGCGCATCTTGGGGTATCACGATGCTTATGCATCAGGCGTTATCCATGCAATCGCAGGTGGTTACGCACTTGGTGTGATCATGGTGCTGGGTCCGCGACTTGGCAAGTTTGCCAAGGATGGAACGCCGCGGGATATTCCTCCGCATAATCCATGGTTGCTGACCATCGGTATTTTCCTGATCTATACCGGGTTCTGGGGTTTCTATGCGGCATGCAACGTGCCTGTAATCTCGCCCGAGGTTATCGACGGTCAGATCGTTGGCGCCACCTGGACTGCAACCAACATCTATCTGGCCCCGACCACGCTGTCGGCGATTACCTTTAACTTCCTGATGTCGCTGTCGGGTGGGTTGATGGCAGCCTATGTCGTCTCGAAGGGAGATGCCTTCTGGACCTTCTCGGGCGGTCTGGCCGGTATCATCACCGCGTCTGCTGGAAACGATTTGTATCACCCGATCCAAGCGATGATCATTGCCGCAATCGGCGTCGTGATCGTCTATAATCTGCACTACTGGGTAGAGCGTCGGTTCAAGCTGGATGATGCTGTCGGTGCTGTAGCCGTGCATGGCTATGCAGGTGTCGTCGGGCTGGTCATCGCGGGCTTTGTCCTGTGGGGCGTGCCTTCGTCACCATATGAAGGTTATGCAACCATCAACCCAATCGGTCAGATCACGGGTGCCGTCATCATGTTCTTTGTCCTTGGGTTCCTGCCAGGCTGGGCTCTGGCGAAAATGCAATCCGCTGCCGGCGTACTGCGCATCCCGGAAGAAGTTGAACTTCAGGGTCTCGATTACGCTGAACACCATGCCTATGAGGACGCCAAAGCTGCCATTATCGAAGCCGATAAAGAAGAACTGGCCGCCCGTGGCGTAGCAGCGAAATGAGGGAGTAAGATATGTCTACGAATGGTTATACAAACTGGGCCGTGGATCTGGCCGAAGTCGGGCCGGTCTATCCCTTCCAAGGTTACGAAGTTCTAATGGTCATCATTGGTGTCGTCTTCTGGGTTGGCTGGCATCGCATCCAATTCGTCCGCGAAGCTGAGCACCTGGAAAAGGCGCGCCACACCGGTGACGAAGAAAAGGTGAAAGCACAGTTGGAGCGATATTGATCCAGCCTTGAATGCTTGCAATGGGCGCGAAAAACACAGGTCGCGCCCATTGCCTCTTAGGAAAAAAACTTTCCTATGATTATTGATGTCCCACTGATTTGTTGGTACCGTCGAATCATAATGAAACACATAAGGAGATCTGCCAGCCATGTGCGGAATTGTTGGATTATTCCTCAAAGACCAGTCTCTTGCGCCCCAACTGGGCAATATGCTGACAGACATGCTGATCACGATGACAGATCGTGGCCCCGATAGTGCCGGTATTGCAATCTACGGCTCTGAGTCCGATGGCAAAACCAAGATTACAGTTCAGTCCCCCAACCCCGAAACGGACTTTGTCGACTTGGCTGATGAGCTAGGCAAAAGTCTTGGCGTGACGGTTGGTCAGGCAGACAATGATACACATGCCGTCTTGGAAATTCCCGCCCGTCAGTTCGAAGCCGCGCGCGCCGCGCTGGCTGAAATCCGGCCGACGGTTCGTATCATGAGTCGTGGCGAAAGCCTCGAAATCTACAAGGAAGTTGGCCTGCCCAAGGATGTTGCAGACCGCTTCAGCCTCAGCGGCATGAGCGGCACTCATGGCATTGGACACACACGCATGGCGACGGAATCCGCCGTGACAACAATGGGCGCACATCCGTTCAACACGGGGTCCGATCAATGTCTGGTTCACAACGGGTCGCTGTCCAACCACAACTCGTTGCGCCGCAAGTTGCGCCGCGAAGGCGTTACCATCCAGACAGAGAACGACACCGAAGTTGGTGCCGCATACCTGACCTGGAAAATGATGAATGGCGCCACTTTAGGTGAAGCTCTGGAATCCAGCATTGATGATCTGGACGGGTTTTTCACCTTTGTAGTAGGGACCAAAGACGGGTTTGGCGTCGTACGTGACCCAATCGCTTGCAAGCCTGCAGTGATGGCAGAAACGGATCAATATGTTGCCTTTGGCAGCGAATACCGCGCCTTGGTGAACCTGCCAGGAATCGAAGACGCCCGAGTTTGGGAACCTGAACCGGCCACCGTATATTTCTGGTCGCACAACGACAGTCCCACAACCCACGAAAAGGCCGCCTGAAATGCAGACCTATGATTTAGAGGCAGACGGACTGCGTGGATTGAACTCGTCCCTGCAGGCGCAAAACGCCGAGACCAACCAAACCAGCTGGGAAATTGTAAATCCAAAAGGCAGCCATGCGATTGCTGTCGGACTGGACGCGCCGATCGAAGTGACGGTCAAGGGGTCTACCGGGTACTATTGTGCCGGCATGAACCAACAGGCGACCATCAAGGTTCAAGGCTCAGTTGGTCCGGGTGTGGCTGAGAATATGATGTCCGGCCAGGTCATCGTCGATGGCGACGCCAGCCAGTATGCCGGGGCCACAGGCCATGGTGGGTTGCTGGTCATCAAGGGCAACGCAAGCTCGCGCTGCGGTATTTCGATGAAAGGTATCGACATCGTGGTGCATGGCAATATCGGCCACATGTCCGCCTTCATGGCACAGGCAGGAAATCTGGTCGTCTGCGGAGATGCGGGCGATGCGCTGGGGGATTCACTCTACGAGGCACGGCTGTTCGTGCGTGGTTCGGTCAAAAGCCTCGGTGCTGATTGCATCGAGAAAGAAATGCGCCCTGAGCATCTGGATATTCTGAGGGATCTGCTGGACCGCGCTGGCAGCGACGCCAAGCCGGAAGAGTTCAAACGCTATGGTTCGGCTCGTCAGCTTTACAATTTCGACATCGACAATTCCGCAGCTTACTGAGGAAGAAGGGTATGAAAGATATGGACGATCAGATCCCCCGCACCCTGCCGATTCAGTCGGCGACATTTACCAATCCGATCAATGCTGAGATCCGTCGCGCCGCTGCGACAGGTATCTATGACATTCGTGGCGGTGGCGCCAAACGGAAAGTTCCTCATTTCGACGATCTACTCTTTCTGGGTGCGTCGGTGTCGCGCTATCCGTTGGAAGGCTATCGGGAACGCTGTGATACCTCAGTTACGCTGGGCACACGCTTTGCCAAGAAACCGATCGAACTGGACATTCCGATCACCATTGCGGGTATGAGCTTTGGGGCTCTGTCCGGGCCAGCGAAAGAAGCTTTGGGCCGCGGCGCATCCGCAGCGGGCACGTCAACCACCACCGGTGATGGTGGCATGACGCCCGAGGAACGTGGCCACTCAACCAAGCTGGTGTATCAATACCTGCCCTCACGCTATGGCATGAATCCCAACGATCTGCGTAAGGCTGATGCGATTGAGATTGTGGTTGGCCAAGGCGCCAAACCCGGCGGGGGCGGTATGTTGTTGGGTCAAAAGATCAGTGACCGTGTGGCCGAGATGCGGACCCTGCCCAAAGGCATTGACCAACGGTCCGCTTGCCGCCATCCAGACTGGACAGGGCCGGACGACCTTGAGATCAAGATCCTCGAACTTCGGGAAATCACTGATTGGCAAGTGCCTATCTATGTGAAAGTTGGCGCCACGCGCCCCTACTACGACACTGCATTGGCAGTGAAAGCCGGGGCGGACGTTGTCGTCATGGATGGCATGCAGGGCGGCACCGCTGCGACGCAGGACGTATTCATTGAGCATGTCGGGTTGCCAACACTGTCATGCATCCGCCCTGCCGTTCAGGCATTGCAGGATCTGGGCGTACATCGTGAGGTTCAGTTGGTCATCTCGGGCGGCATTCGCACCGGGGCCGATGTGGCCAAGGCATTGGCACTGGGTGCAGATGCAGTTGCCATTGGCACGGCTGCTCTGGTGGCCCTTGGGGACAACGATCCCAAATGGGAATCCGAATACCAGAAGCTGGGCACAACCACTGGCGCTTATGACGATTGGCACGAAGGTCAGGACCCGGCAGGGATCACCACGCAAGACCCCGACCTGGCTTCGCGTCTTGACCCGGTTGCTGCGGGTCGCAGGCTGCGCAACTATTTGAAGGTGATGGCGCTTGAGGCCCAAACCATCGCGCGTGCATGTGGCCACAATCACCTGCACAATCTGGAACCTGAAGACCTGTGTGCCCTGACAATGGAGGCGGCCGCCATGGCGCGAGTCCCCTTGGCGGGCACCAGTTGGTACCCGGGCAAGGAAGGGTTCTGAACCGATGCTGCGCGGCTCCCTGATGGGGGCCGCGTTTTTGCTTTGAAAAACTAGAATTCAACAGGGAAAGGAAAGCAATCGTGACGACAGATCTCGCAGCTTTCGCAAAAGAAAAAGGCGTCAAATACTTCATGATCTCGTTCACCGACCTGTTCGGTGGACAACGGGCCAAGCTTGTGCCGGCGCAGGCGATTGCCGACATGCAGCAAGATGGTGCGGGCTTTGCCGGGTTCGCCACCTGGCTGGATATGACACCGGCTCATCCTGACATGCTGGCAGTTCCAGACCCTTCATCGGTCATTCAGCTGCCCTGGAAGCCCGAAGTGGCTTGGGTTGCTGGCAACTGCGTTATGGAAGGCAGCGATGTCGCGCAAGCCCCTCGTAACGTATTGCGCCGCCTGATCGACGAAGCTGCAAACGAAGGCATGCATGTCAAAACCGGTATCGAAGCCGAGTTCTTCCTGATGACGCCGGACGGAGAACAGATTAGCGATCCTTTCGATACAGCTGAAAAGCCTTGCTATGACCAACAGGCCGTGATGCGCCGGTATGATGTCGTGCGCGAAATCTGTGACTACATGCTGGAACTGGGCTGGGGACCTTATCAGAACGACCACGAGGACGCCAACGGCCAGTTCGAGATGAATTGGGAATTTGACGACGTTCTGCGCACTGCTGACAAACACTCTTTCTTCAAGTTCATGACCAAATCGGTTGCTGAAAAACATGGGCTGCGTGCGACATTCATGCCGAAACCGGTGGAAGGCCTGACCGGTAATGGCTGTCATGCGCATATCTCGGTCTGGGATGCGCCAGGCGATGCGGCCAAGACCAACGTGTTTGCAGGCGAGGGCGACGGCCCGACCGGTGAGGTTGGTCTGGGAGAGCGTGGCAAGCACTTCCTCGGTGGCATCATGAAGCACGCGTCAGCACTGGCCGCGATCACCAACCCCACAGTGAACAGCTACAAACGCATCAACGCGCCGCGGACGATGTCGGGTGCAACATGGGCTCCCAACACCGTGACATGGACGGGGAACAACCGGACTCACATGGTGCGTGTGCCCGGCCCCGGGCGGTTTGAATTGCGTCTGCCGGACGGAGCAACCAACCCCTACCTGCTTCAGGCCGTGATCATTGCGGCTGGACTGTCAGGTATCCGATCCAAAGCAGACCCTGGCAAGCGCTGGGATATCGATATGTATGCCGAAGGCCATAAAGTGCGCGGAGCACCAAAGCTGCCGTTGAACATGCTTGATGCACTGCGCGAATACGACAAAGACAAAGACCTGAAGGGCATGATGGGCGCCGAATTCTCGTCTGCTTTCCTGAAGATGAAGCATCAGGAGTGGAATTCCTTCGTGTCGCATTTCTCGCGCTGGGAAAAGGAAAACACGCTGGATATCTGATCCGGTAAAACTGGAAGACATCGAGGTTGCGGCCTGTGCCGCGGCCTTGTTGTTCATTCACCAACAACGATCACGCCGGGATGTTCTTTTCAGTCAACACGCGCCGGGCGAAGATCGAGGCGCGTCTTTTGCACACATATCGTCAAACGGGGATTCCGTTGAAATTGTGCGCCTTTAAGGCGGGAACCCAATCCCCGCATTGCACAGCTGCTTTGGGCAGCCCCTTGGTTGTCTGGGAAATCGGAACCATCCCTGGCTTGCGGCCGAAAAGCAGTCAATCAGGGCATGGGCTAAGGGTGCTGTGCAAAAGATGACACCTAATCGACGATATCGCGATCGAGCAAATCTTTATGACGTTCAACACTTTAGACCAGCTTCATCTAATCTGAACGGTCGGTTGTTTGACGACTGATTTCGAGACCCTGCAAATAGCCTATTCTGGGACTTCTTGTTCTTTTTCCCTATCCACCTCGATGCGCCAGTCGGGAACGTCGTTAACAAGCATCAATGCCGCACGTCGCAGGGAGGTTCGCATCTTTTCCACCGTCGGGCCACGCAGTTTACAATCTTCCAAAGCGGCATCAAAGGTTTCCAGCCAAAGCTCTGCATCGGCCTCGCGAATAGGCACATGGGCATGTATTTCCCGTAAATCCATGTGGCCAAATCGTTCCCGGTAATAAGCTCGCCCGCCCAAAAAACCGCTGAGGAACTCGAACTGCGCTTGTCTTGTATGGTTCAATCCGTGACCCCGAAAATGCAGCCGGTGCAAGGAATACACAGCCGGATCGGCCTCCATTCGATCATAAAATTGTTCGACAAGCGCGCGCAGGCTCTCTTCGCCTCCAAGTTGATCCAAAGCCGAGGACATAGTGGATTCTCCGGGCCTCCATTGCCTAATTTATTGCATAACAGGAATATTAGTTTATCAACAGTGACATCTTGGCGCTGTTGATATCTGGGACCGAACACATGCCAATATGGTCGACACTACAACAATCTTCCCTTACATGAGCGCCCTTGCACTCGGGTTGCTAGCTGCGTTGTGCTGGGGCATTCATGATCTCTCGGTCCGCTATATCAGCCAGTCCGTCAGCGTGGTCGCCTCGCTTATGTTTGTTTTGCTCTTTGGTGCCATCCTGCAGATCGGGATGGTTGCAGCCTGGGGCGACATCAACTCCATATCGGGCAACGCGATGGCTTATGCGATTGCAGCAGGTTTTTTTTACCTCTTGGCCGGGCTCAGCATGTACGAGGCTTTTCATCGAGGGCCCGTGCGATTGGTTGCGCCGCTAGTTGCCAGCTATCCAGTCTTGTCCGTCACCGTCGCAATTTGGCGCGGCTCGACTGTCAGTGCATGGCACTGGTTGGCCGTAATTGCGATCGGCCTCGGAGTATCCATCGTCGCAGCCCGCTCAGACAAAACCGAGACAACCTACCCTGCCCGTGGCCTAACCATTGTCTTGTCTTTGCTCGCCGCAACCGGGTTCGCCGCAGCATTTGCCCTGGGGCAATACGCGGCAGAGATCAGCAACGAATACACCGTGTCTCTAATCGGTCGACTCACGGCAATTCTGGTTCTGGCAGCGATAGCTTTTGCGTCTCGCAAGTCGATTTGGCCCGGCACAAAAGCTCTGCCCCTATTGTGCTTAATGGGTTTACTGGACGCCGTCGCAATTCTCAGTGTGGTCGCGGCTGGTAGGTTGCCCAATGCCCAATATGCATCCGTCGCGGCTTCGGTTTTTGGACTACTGACCGTTGTCCTTGCCTGGGCAATCTTGAAAGAGCGTATGTCACCAAGCCAGTGGCTTGGTTGTGTCGTCGCGTTTGCCGGAATCGGCTATCTCGCGCTCTGAGGACGGCCTTGCGAATTGACGTGCCTGATGGGCTGCAGCCGGGCTGTTTCGCAGGCACTCAATCTCGCCTGAGCGTGGCGGTCCGGATTCACACAACGCTCGTAGTAGGGGGATCGGAGGGAATTGGGAGGCGACACGCCAATGGATACGATCACCATGCACAAGTTACGACCTAAAAGGTCGCCAATACCTACCTAAATCAGAACGGAAAAAAGAACAGCCGCAGTTTGAACAGCGGCGGCCTCGTTTTAAGCCGTCAGGCCTTCTGGTTCGGGGAGTTTGTTTGCGCGGCATGCGGCGGTCAGGGTGTTGGCCAGCAGGCATGCGATTGT
>NZ_JBXWPG010000007.1:0-189676 GCF_059611285.1 Ruegeria sp. CDSA236 | reverse complement strand
GTCTTGCCGTGGTCAACGTGCCCAATCGTGCCAATGTTGACGTGCGGCTTATTACGCTCAAACTTTTCCTTTGCCATGATGGCCTCCTTTATCGGTAATGAAGGGAGCCCGCTAATCGAGCTCCCTCAAATTTTCGCTTATGCGTATTTCGCCTGGATCTCGTCCGAGATGTTCTGCGGAACCGGATCGTAGTGGTCGAACTGCATGGTGAACTGGGCACGGCCCGACGACATCGAACGCAGAGTGTTGATGTAACCGAACATGTTGGCCAGCGGCACAAACGCGTCAATCGCGATGGCGTTGCCACGGTTTTCCTGCCCGGAAACCTGTCCCCGACGCGATGTCAGGTCACCAATGATACCGCCGGTATATTCTTCCGGAGTGATCACTTCGACCTTCATGATCGGCTCAAGCAGTTTCGCACCCGCTTTGCGCATGCCTTCACGCATACCCATACGCGCCGCGATCTCAAAGGCGAGAACCGAAGAGTCCACGTCGTGGTATTTACCTTCGATCAGGGCAACCTTGAAGTCGATCACGGGGAAGCCAGCCAGCGGGCCGCTATCCATGACGGATCTGATGCCTTTTTCAACGCCCGGGATGTATTCCTTGGGCACCGAACCACCAACAACACGAGATTCGAACGAATAACCTTCGCCCGGCTCTGTTGGGGTGATGATCATCTTCACCTCGGCGAACTGACCCGAACCACCCGACTGTTTCTTGTGGGTGTAAACGATCTCGGCTTCGTGACCGATGGTTTCGCGATAGGCCACCTGCGGCGCACCAATATTCGCTTCAACCTTGAATTCACGCTTGAGACGGTCAATCAGGATGTCCAGGTGAAGTTCGCCCATGCCCTTCATGATGGTCTGACCCGATTCCAGATCAGTTTCCACACGGAAGGACGGGTCTTCGGCGGCCAAACGGCCCAGACCCTGGCTCATTTTTTCCTGGTCAGCCTTGGTCTTCGGCTCAACCGCGATCTCGATCACCGGATCGGGGAAGGTCATGGTTTCCAGAACCACCGGATCGCCGGTCGAACACAGAGTGTCGCCCGTGGTGGTGTCTTTCAGACCTGCCAGCGCAATGATGTCGCCCGCGAACGCTTCGGTGATTTCCTCACGTTCGTTCGAGTGCATCATCATCATCCGGCCGATACGCTCTTTCTTACCCTTGGTCGAGTTCAGAAGCGTGTCGCCCTTGGACAGAGTGCCCGAGTAGATGCGGGTAAAGGTCAGCGAGCCAACAAAGGGGTCGTTCATGATTTTGAACGCCAGACCAGAGAACGCCATATCATCATCCGCACGGCGGGCGATGTTACGGGTTTCTTCTTCGTCACCGGGTTTGAAGCCCATGTAATCGACAACGTCCAGCGGGCTGGGCAGATAGTCGATCACAGCGTTCAGCAGTGGCTGAACACCTTTGTTTTTGAACGCCGAACCACCCAGAACCGGAACAAACGCGATTTCCAGAGTACCTTTGCGCAGCAGGGCGCGCAGGGTCGGAACGTCGGGCTCATTGCCTTCCAGGTATTCCATCATCGCGTCGTCGTCCATTTCGACGGCCGCTTCGACCATTTTACCGCGCCATTCGTCAGCCATGTCCTTCAGGCTGTCGCGGATCGGTGCTTTGACCCAGCTTGCGCCCAGGTCTTCGCCCTGCCACAGCCATTCTTCCATGGTGACCAGGTCGATCAGGCCTTCCAACTCGGTCTCTGCGCCGATCGGAATACCAACCGGAACAGCACGTGCGCCGGTACGGTCTTCGATCATTGCAACGCAGTTGAAGAAGTCCGCGCCGATCTTGTCCATCTTGTTGACGAACACCATCCGAGGAACCTTGTAGCGGTCAGCCTGACGCCACACGGTTTCGGTCTGAGGTTCAACACCGGCGTTTGCGTCAAGAACGCAGACGGCACCGTCGAGAACCGCCAGCGAACGCTCAACTTCAATGGTGAAGTCAACGTGGCCGGGGGTGTCGATGATGTTCAGGCGGTGCTTGGGCGAGTCAGCAGTTTCACCGTCTTCAGTGCGTTCCCAGAAAGTGGTGGTCGCAGCCGAGGTGATGGTGATTCCGCGTTCCTGCTCCTGCTCCATCCAGTCCATGGTGGCCGCACCGTCGTGCACCTCACCGATGTTGTGGGATTTGCCAGTGTAATACAGGATACGTTCCGAGCAGGTCGTTTTACCTGCATCAATATGCGCCATGATACCGAAGTTACGGTAATGGTTGAGTGTATATTCGCGTGCCATTTCAATAAGCCTCTGGAATTACCAACGGTAGTGGCTGAAGGCTTTGTTCGCCTCGGCCATCTTGTGGGTGTCTTCACGCTTCTTAACGGCGGTACCGCGGGACTGTACGGCGTCCAGCAGTTCGCCGGCGAGGCGTTCTTCCATGGTGTTTTCGTTACGGCCACGCGCAGCAGTGATCAGCCAGCGGATGGCCAGTGCTTCGCGGCGCTCGGGGCGCACTTCGACCGGAACCTGATAAGTTGCACCACCAACCCGGCGCGAGCGAACCTCGACCGACGGTTTGATGTTGTCGAGTGCTTCGTGGAACACTTCGACAGGCGCGCGCTTGATCTTGCCTTCAACGCGGTCAAATGCGTTGTAGACGATGCGCTCTGCAACCGACTTTTTACCGTCGATCATCAGGTTGTTCATGAATTTTGTCAGTACCTTGTCGCCAAATTTGGCGTCAGGCAGGACTTCGCGTTTTTCGGCGGCGTGACGACGTGACATATCAGCCTCTCCTTCTTATTTGGGACGCTTCGCGCCGTACTTCGAACGACGTTGCTTACGGTCTTTGACGCCTTGGGTATCCAGAACACCGCGCAGGATGTGGTAACGGACACCGGGAAGGTCTTTTACACGACCGCCACGGATCAGAACAACCGAGTGTTCCTGCAGGTTGTGGCTTTCACCGGGGATGTACGAGATGACCTCGAACCCGTTTGTCAGGCGCACTTTGGCAACCTTACGCATCGCCGAGTTCGGCTTTTTCGGTGTGGTTGTGTAAACACGTGTGCAGACGCCGCGTTTCTGCGGGCACTGCTCCAGGTGCATGGACTTCGAGCGTTTTACTTTCGGCTGCCGCGGCTTGCGGATCAGCTGTTGGATCGTTGGCATTCCGGTTATATCCCCGTTTTGCAACACATGACATGCACGCGCGATGCGTGCGGTTAAATTCGCTGCGTTCGTGCGTCCACAAGCGCAAAACCCGCGAGCGTTCCCATTCCGAGGTGAACGTCGCGGTTTGTTATCAGAGGGCGCGAACGATAAAAGAGTTCGGGCCTTGACCAGTTCATTACTGAAATCGGTTTTGGGGCGGCCCCCGGTACCGAGATGTGGCGCGTAATAGGGGGAGTCGGACCCAGTGTCAACAGTACAGCTGATCCGTTCCACATCAGGCCGTTTCGCGCTGGAACCAAAGCTCATCCAGTCTTACCGCCCGTTGCAGGAACAGGTCCGTGCAGGCATAGTCAGCCCATTGGTCTGGACCACGGATGAATCATGCAAATACTTGGCCTGTGTCGTTTTTCCTATCCCGCCCATGGCGGCTTTCAGATCGAACACGAAACGATCGAGGACCGGCGCTCCTATCTGTATCAGCCTGACCGGCTGGAAGAGCGGTTCCGCCTGTTCGAAACCACCTCTCTGCCCTGCATAAAAGAACAAACCGACGAGGATTTTCAGTTTCTCATCGTGATCGGTACATGCCTGCCAAACCCGGCACGCGAACGTCTTTACGACTTAACAGCGGGCATGCCTCAGGTACAGATCATCGCACGCGAACCAAAGCGTCATCGCAGGGTCATGAAAGAAATCCTGAATTCAGCACGCACCAAACCGGACGCCCCCTGCATCCAGTTCCGCCACGATGATGACGATGCGGTTTCGGTCGATTTCGTTGAGCGCTTGCGCATCGCCGCAGATGAGGGTCAGGGCTTAATGCGGAACCACAGAACCGTTGCGATTGACTACAATCAGGGGTTCCTGGCCCGTTTCGATGCGGGCGGTATTCGGGCCGCACAGGTGTATCAACCTTTGTTGGGGGTGGGCTTTGCGATGTACTCCGCCGGTGGGTGTGAGCTGACGATCATGAATTTCGGCCACCATCGGATCGGGAACTTCATGCCCGTTATCAGCTATCCGGATGCGCCAATGTGGGTCCGTACTTTGAACCAGTTCAACGATTCCCCGCACGCGCGCAACAGCAAGGCCGAGCTGGCCCCCCTAACGCCCGAGCAAGAAGGCGAGTTCATCGCACGGTTTGCCATCGATCAGGACGCCGTTCGCCGCATTCATTCGGCGGGCTGACGGGTTCGTTCGCGAAACAGCATGAACATTCCTGCCCCAACCACTAAGGCCGCGCCCGCCATCGTAATCCTGTCGGGCCAGTCCCCAAATACGGCCCAGCCCAAACCCAACGCCCAGATCAGACTGGAATAACGAAACGGCGCGATAAAGCCGATCTCACCAGCGCGCATGACAATGACGCTGAACAAATATCCTGTCAGAACAAAGACCGCAGCAAACGCTACCATCGAACCGGCGGCTGCCGGAACCGGAACCCAGCCCGAGACAGAGGTGACAAGAACCGCCGTCAATGTAATCGTCGCGGTTGTTGCCAGCGTTACTGCAAGTGATGGCACATGCACCGACATGCGTCGCGTAATCAAATCCCGGGCAGTTACCGAAGCAACTGCGATCAAAGCATATATCGCGTAGATGCTGAAACCATCCGTGCCCGGGCGAACGATCAGCAACATACCGGCGAACCCGAAAACGATGGCAAGAATCCGACGCCAACCGATATACTCTTGAAAAAACAACGCGGCTCCAAGTGTTACGGTTAATGGCAAGGCCAGCAGAATGGCCGTCACGTTTGCCAACGGCATATGAAGCAGCGCGACCAAAAAGAAAATTGTTGCCAACAATTCGGCGAGACAACGTGCCGCGACCAACCACTTGTCATGACGCGGAAAGTTCAGATGCAGCGCCCCATAGTACCGTGCCAGAAGATACACCAGAATGGTCGCCAAAACCCCACGGATGGCAACCATCTGAAACAGCGGTATCTGGGCTCCGGCGGCCTTGATCAAAGTGTCATTGATGGTGAAGGCAGCCATGCTGCCCATCATCAGCAAAGCACCCCTGAAATTCGGCGTCACTCTTTTTGAACTCCGCATTTGGCCACGAAGTGCATTTGGCGGCGTTCAAGAAAGAGATGTCAATATGGCTCCGCCCGCCAATGCTCTGCTAGCATGACATTTCCGATGGCGCTTCATGCAGCGCCCCACCCGAGCCTGAAATGAAAAGGCCCCGCGAAATCGCGGGGCCTGATCTTTGGAATGTAGGATCGCTTATTCGCGGCTTTCCGGTGTTTCCACCAGAACATCCAGCTCATCCCCGACCATATCGTCATCCATCATCGGCGCAGCCAGAGCAGCGGCGGCTTCGGCCTCTTCCCGGCGGGCTTCGATGACAACGTTGTCACGCGACTGCGCGACGCGCTGTACGCTTTGCGTTGCGCCACCGGTACCGGCAGGGATTAGACGACCGACGATGACGTTCTCTTTCAGGCCAACCAGCTTGTCTTTCTTGCCCTGAACCGAAGCCTCGGTCAGAACCCGTGTGGTTTCCTGGAACGACGCCGCCGAGATGAACGAACGCGTCTGCAGCGAGGCTTTGGTAATCCCCAAGAGGATCGGCTCGCCCTGAGCCGGACGTCCACCGCGGGCGAGGGTCTTCTCGTTGGCCGCGTCGAACTCCTGCTTGTCGACATGTTCGCCTTTCAGCAGGGTGGTGTCACCTGAATCCAGGATCTCCCACTTCTGCAGCATCTGGCGCACGATCACTTCGATGTGCTTGTCGTTGATCTTCACGCCCTGCAGACGATAAACATCCTGCACTTCGTCGATCATGTAATCCGCCAGCGCTTCGACACCCATGATGGACAGGATGTCATGCGGGGCCGGGTTACCGTCCATCAGGTATTCACCCTTCTGGATGAAGTCGCCTTCTGCAACCGGGATGTGCTTACCCTTGGGCACCATATACTCGATGGTCTCCATGGACTCGTCAGCCGGTTCGATGCTGATGCGACGCTTGTTCTTGTAGTCGCGACCAAAGCGCACGTAACCATCGGCTTCTGCGATGATCGCGTGATCTTTCGGGCGACGGGCTTCGAACAGTTCGGCAACACGCGGCAGACCACCGGTGATGTCCTTGGTCTTGGCACCTTCACGCGGGATACGCGCGACAACTTCACCAGCTTCGATCTGCTGACCGTCTTCGATCGACAGGATCGCGTCCACCGACATCGGATAGTGAACCGGGTTGCCCGCATCGTTACGGACTGGTTCGCCATCTTCGCCAACCAGAATGATCTCAGGCTTGAGGTCGCTGCCTTTGGGGGCCGCGCGCCAGTCGATCACGATCTTCTGGGTCATACCGGTTGCATCGTCGGTCACGTCGCGGACAGCAATGCCCGAAACCAGATCAACATATTTCGCGGTACCGGACTTTTCGGCGATGATCGGCAGGGTGTAAGGATCCCATTCGAACAGCTTGTCGCCACGGTTCACCTTGGTGCCATCCTTGACGAACAGCTTCGAGCCATAACCCAACTTGTGGTTGGCACGCTCTTCGCCATGTTCGTCTTTGATCACCATCTTCATGTTCCGGCCCATGACCAGGCTTTCGCCCGCGGAATTGACCAGGATCTGCGGGTTCTCGAACGAAACGACACCGTCGTGGCTGGCTTCCTGGAACGACTGCTGACCACCTTGCGCAACACCACCGATGTGGAAGGTCCGCATTGTCAGCTGCGTACCGGGTTCACCGATGGACTGGGCGGCGATGATGCCGACAGCCTCACCCGTGTTGACCATAGTACCGCGTGCAAGGTCACGACCGTAGCAGGTTGCACAGACGCCTTCCTCGGACTCACAGGTCAGAGGCGAACGGATCCGCATCGACGCAACAGCGGCCTCATCAATGATGTCAGCCATACGTTCGTCGATCAGCTGACCCGCTGCGACCAGAACCTCATCGGTGCCGGGACGCAGAACGTCATCGGCAGAGACACGGCCCAGCACACGTTCGGCTAGCGAAGCAACAACTTCACCGTCGTTTACCGCGGCTTCCGCAGTGATCGCGCGCTCGGTTCCACAATCGAGCTCACGCACGATGCAGTCCTGTGCCACGTCCACCAGACGACGGGTCAGGTAACCCGAGTTCGCCGTTTTCAGAGCAGTATCCGACAGACCCTTACGGGCGCCGTGGGTCGAGTTGAAGTATTCAAGAACGGTCAGACCTTCCTTGAAGTTCGAGATGATCGGCGTCTCGATGATGTCACCGTTTGGTTTGGCCATCAGGCCGCGCATACCGCCCAGCTGTTTCATCTGAGTGACCGAGCCACGCGCGCCCGAGTGGGCCATCATGTAGACCGAGTTTGGTTCTTTTTCAGACCCATCCTCTGCCCGATCCGAAGATGAGATCGTGCTCATCATCGCCTCGGTTACGCGGTCGTTACACTTCGACCAGGCATCAACAACTTTGTTGTACTTTTCGCCCTGAGTGATCAGGCCGTCCATATACTGCTGTTCAAAGTCCTTCACCTGACCACGGGTTTCATCGACGATGCCCCATTTGTCATCCGGGATCACCATGTCGTCCTTGCCGAACGAGATACCGGCGCGGAACGCTTCTTTGAAGCCCATCGACATGATCTGGTCACAGAAGATAACCGACTCTTTCTGACCGCAGTAGCGGTAGACGGTGTCGATCACCTGCTGCACTTCTTTCTTGCGCAGCAGACGGTTAACCAGTTCGAACGGTGCCTTGTTGTTCATCGGCAGCAGAGCACCCAGGCGCACTCGGCCCGGAGTGGTTTCAAACCGCTGTTGAACTTCATTGCCTTCACTGTCGATCTGAGTAATCCGCGCAGTGATCTTGGTGTGCAGATGCACTTCACCGGCGTCCAGCGCGTGCTGAACTTCGTCGATCGAGCCAAAGACCTTGCCTTCGCCCGGCATACCTTCGCGTTCCAGGGTCACATAGTACAGACCCAGGATCATATCCTGCGACGGAACGATGATCGGCGCGCCGTTTGCTGGCGACAGAACGTTGTTCGTCGACATCATCAGAACGCGGGCTTCCAGCTGGGCCTCAAGGCTCAGCGGGACGTGAACGGCCATCTGGTCACCGTCGAAGTCGGCGTTAAAGGCCGAACAGACCAACGGGTGCAGCTGGATGGCTTTACCTTCGATCAGAACCGGTTCAAACGCCTGAATGCCAAGACGGTGCAGTGTCGGTGCACGGTTCAGCATTACAGGGTGTTCGCGGATCACCTCGTCGAGGATATCCCACACTTCGGGACGCTCTTTCTCGACCAGTTTCTTCGCCTGCTTCACGGTCGAAGACAGACCCTTGGCTTCAAGGCGCGAGTAGATGAACGGCTTGAACAGTTCCAGCGCCATCTTTTTGGGCAGACCACACTGGTGCAGCTTGAGTTCCGGACCGGTCACGATGACCGAACGGCCCGAGAAGTCTACGCGCTTACCCAGAAGGTTTTGACGGAAGCGACCCTGCTTACCCTTCAGCATGTCCGAAAGCGATTTCAGTGGACGCTTATTGGCACCAGTGATCACGCGACCACGACGGCCATTGTCGAACAGAGCATCGACGGATTCCTGCAGCATCCGCTTTTCGTTGCGGACGATGATGTCAGGTGCGCGCAGTTCGATCAGACGCTTCAGACGGTTGTTCCGGTTGATGACGCGGCGATACAGATCGTTCAGATCCGAAGTCGCAAAACGACCACCATCCAGTGGAACCAGCGGACGCAGTTCCGGCGGAATCACCGGGATCACGGTCATCACCATCCACTCAGGCCGGTTGCCCGACTCAAGGAAGGATTCAACAACCTTCAGACGCTTGATGATCTTCTTGGGCTTCAGTTCACCGGTTGCTTCGGCCAGATCAGCACGCAGCTGTTCGGCTTCGGCTTCCAGATCGATCTGGGCCAGCATCTCACGGATAGCTTCGGCACCGATGTTCGCGGTGAACGCGTCCATGCCATAGGCATCCTGCGCGTCCATGAACTCTTCTTCGGTCAGCATCTGACCATAGGAGAGGTCGGTCAGACCGGGCTCGATGACGACATAGTTTTCAAAATACAGAACGCGTTCCAGATCGCGCAGCGTCATGTCCAGCATCAGACCGATGCGGGACGGCAGCGACTTCAGGAACCAAATGTGTGCGACGGGCGCGGCCAGCTCGATATGACCCATACGCTCGCGGCGGACTTTCTGCAGGGTGACTTCCACACCGCATTTCTCGCAGACAACGCCGCGATATTTCATCCGCTTATATTTACCGCACAGACATTCGTAATCTTTGATCGGGCCAAAGATACGCGCACAGAACAGACCGTCACGTTCGGGTTTGAACGTCCGGTAGTTGATGGTCTCGGGTTTCTTGATCTCGCCATAAGACCAAGAGAGGATCCGTTCCGGGCTGGCCAATGAGACCTTGATCTCGTCAAAGACCTTAGGCGGCGTCAGCGGGTTGAACGGGTTATTGGTAATTTCCTGGTTCATTTTGCGTCCTTACAAATTGGGATGGGATGAGTTTGGGGCGTTGCCGCCCCTACTCTTCCTCCGCATCCAGGAGTTCCATATTCAGGCCGAGGCCACGGACTTCTTTCACCAGAACGTTAAACGATTCCGGTACGCCCGCTTCAAAGTTATCCTCGCCCTTGACGATCGACTCGTACACTTTGGTCCGGCCGGCGACGTCATCCGATTTCACGGTGAGCATTTCCTGTAGGGTGTAGGCGGCGCCATAAGCTTCCAGAGCCCAGACTTCCATCTCACCAAAGCGCTGACCACCGAACTGCGCCTTACCACCCAGCGGCTGCTGGGTAACCAGGCTGTACGGCCCGGTTGAACGCGCGTGGATTTTGTCATCCACAAGGTGGTGCAGTTTCAGCAGGTACTTGATACCCACGGTCACCGGACGTGCAAACTGCTCACCCGTACGACCGTCGAACAGAACCGACTGACCGCTTTGCGAGAAGCCCGCGCGCACCAGAGCGTCATTGACGTCTGCCTCTTTGGCGCCATCAAAGACCGGAGTCGCGATCGGAACACCACGGGTCACGTTGCCCGCAGCCTCGATCAGGTGACCCTCGTCCATGCCAGTGATGCCTTCTTCATAGACATCGTCGCCATAGGCCAGCTTCATTGCTTCGCGAACCGGGGTAAGGTCGCCAGAGCGGCGATATTCACCCAGCGCGTCGTCGATGTTCAGACCCAGACCGCGCGCGGCCCAACCCATGTGGGTTTCAAGGATCTGACCAACGTTCATACGCGAAGGAACACCTAGCGGGTTCAGACAGAAGTCAACCGGTGTACCATCGGCCAGGAACGGCATGTCTTCCATCGGAACAACCTTGGAAATTACACCTTTGTTCCCGTGACGACCGGCCATCTTATCGCCCGGCTGCAGCTTGCGCTTCACGGCGATGAAGACTTTGACCATCTTCATCACACCCGGCGGCAGGTCGTCGCCGCGACGAACCTTCTCGACCTTGTCTTCGAAACGGGCGTCCAGAGCACGCTTTTGCACTTCGTACTGCTCATTCAGAGCCTCAACGATCTGTGCGTCCTGCTCATCTTCCAGCGCCAGCTGCCACCACTGACCACGGGTCAGGGTTTCCAACAGGTCCTCGGTGATCACCGACCCTGGCTTGACGCCTTTCGGGCCTTTGACCGCGGTTTTACCCATGATCAGGCCTTGCAGGCGCGCATAGATGTTGCGGTCCAGGATCGCCAGCTCATCGTCCCGGTCACGGGCCAGACGTTCGACTTCTTCCCGCTCGATCTGCAGCGCACGCTCGTCTTTCTCGACGCCGTGACGGTTGAAGACGCGGACCTCAACGACCGTACCGTAATCGCCCGGCTTCACGCGCAGCGAAGTGTCGCGCACGTCAGATGCTTTTTCGCCAAAGATGGCGCGCAGCAGCTTTTCTTCCGGGGTCATCGGGCTTTCGCCCTTCGGAGTGATCTTGCCGACCAGAATATCGCCCGGTTCAACATCCGCGCCGATGTAAACGATGCCCGCCTCGTCGAGGTTGCGCAGCGCTTCTTCACCGACGTTCGGAATGTCGCGGGTGATCTCTTCCGGACCCAGCTTGGTGTCACGGGCGGCGACTTCAAATTCCTCGATATGGACCGAGGTAAAGACGTCGTCACGCGCAATACGTTCCGAGATCAGAATCGAGTCTTCGTAGTTGTAACCGTTCCACGGCATGAACGCGACGACCACGTTCTTACCCAGGGCCAGTTCACCCATATCAGTCGACGGACCATCGGCAATGACCTCGCCCTTCTGGACGGTGTCACCCACCTTGATCAGCGGACGCTGGTTGATGCAGGTGTTCTGGTTCGACCGCTGGAATTTGCGCAGACGATAGATGTCAACGCCAGCGTCGCCCAGTTCCAGATCCTCAGTCGCGCGGATAACGATACGCTGGGCATCGACCTGGTCGATGATACCGGCGCGTTTCGCCTGAATTGCAGCGCCTGAGTCAATCGCAACCTTTTCCTCGATCCCGGTGCCAATCAGCGGCGCCTCGGCCCGCAGCAGTGGAACCGCCTGACGTTGCATGTTCGAGCCCATCAGAGCGCGGTTGGCGTCGTCATTTTCAAGGAACGGGATCAGCGATGCAGCAACCGATACCAGCTGTTTTGGGCTGACGTCGATCAGGTCCACATTCTCGCGCGGGGCCAGAGTGTAGTCACCTGACTGGCGGGTCGAAACCAGATCGTTGATGAACTTGCCATCCGTATCCAGTGTCGCGTTCGCCTGTGCCACTGTGTGACGCATTTCCTCGGTCGCGGACATGTAGTGAACCTCATCAGTCACCTCAGCGTCTTTGACGACGCGGTACGGTGTTTCGATGAAGCCATACTTGTTCACACGGGCAAAGGTGGCCAGCGAGTTGATCAGACCGATGTTCGGGCCTTCCGGCGTTTCAATCGGGCACATCCGGCCATAGTGTGTCGGATGAACGTCGCGCACCTCAAAGCCCGCACGCTCGCGTGTCAGACCACCGGGGCCAAGCGCCGAGAGGCGGCGTTTGTGGGTGACTTCCGACAGCGGGTTGGTCTGGTCCATGAACTGCGACAACTGCGACGAGCCGAAGAATTCGCGGACAGCAGCAGCAGCCGGTTTCGCATTGATCAGGTCCTGCGGCATGACTGTGTCGATCTCGACCGACGACATACGCTCTTTGATCGCGCGCTCCATGCGCAGCAGGCCAACGCGGTACTGGTTTTCCATCAGTTCGCCGACCGAACGCACACGACGGTTGCCGAGGTGGTCGATATCGTCGATGTCCCCTTTGCCGTCACGCAGTTCAACCAGAGCCTTGATGCAGGCCACGATGTCTTCGCGGCGCAGGGTGCGCAGCGTATCGGGCGCATCCAGAGCCAGACGCATGTTCATCTTTACACGGCCAACGGCGGACAGGTCATAGCGCTCGCTGTCAAAGAACAGCGTTTCGAACAGCGCCGAGGCCGCTTCGACGGTGGGCGGCTCACCCGGGCGCATGACGCGATAGATGTCCATCAGCGCTGTGTCGCGGCCCATGTTCTTGTCTGCCGCCATGGTGTTACGCATGTAGGGGCCGACATTGATGTTGTCGATATCCAGAACCGGAATATCGGTGACGCCCGCGTCGATCAGCTCTTTCGCGGTGCCTCCGATCAGCTCGCCGTCTTTGTCGTATTCCAGCGTCAGCTCATCACCAGCTTCGACATAGATCGCGCCGGTTTCTTCGTTGATGATGTCCTTGGCGACAAACTTCCCGACGATGTGATCGAACGGAACCAACAGCTCGGTGACGTTGCCTTCATCGATCAGCTTCTTGACCGCGCGCGGGGTGACTTTCTTGCCCGCTTCGGCAATCACCTCACCGGATTTGGCGTCGATCAGGTCATAGGTCGGACGCGTACCGCGTGCACGCTCGGGGAAGAACGGTGCAATCCAGCCCTTCTTCTTGTCCAGCTTGTACGACACCGTGTTGTAATAGGCGTCCATGATCGCTTCTTGATCCAGACCCAGCGCATACAGCAGGGTTGTCACAGGCAGTTTGCGGCGACGGTCGATACGGGCGAACACGATGTCCTTGGCGTCGAACTCAAAGTCCAGCCAGCTGCCGCGATACGGGATGATGCGGCAGGCAAACAACAGCTTGCCCGAGGAATGGGTCTTGCCCTTGTCGTGGTCAAAGAACACACCAGGCGAACGGTGCATTTGGGACACGATCACACGCTCGGTACCGTTCACAATGAACGTCCCGTTTGGTGTCATCAGGGGCATATCCCCCATGAACACGTCCTGTTCCTTGATGTCTTTGACCGACTTGGCGCCAGTGTCCTCGTCGACATCAAACACGATCAGACGCAGAGTGACTTTCAGCGGCGCGCTGTAGGTCATGTCGCGCTGCATGCACTCTTCGACGTCGTATTTGGGTTTTTCCAAATCGTATTTCACGAACTCCAGAACGGAGGTTTCGTTGAAATCCTTGATCGGGAAAACCGACTGGAACACGCCTTTGATGCCTTCGCCGTCTGTCGGCACATCTGCATCGCCGGAGCGCAGGAATAGATCATAAGAAGATTTTTGCACCTCAATGAGGTTCGGCATCTCCAGCACTTCGCGGATTTTGCCGTAATATTTCCGAAGACGTTTCTGGCCAAGGAACGATTGAGCCATGTCAGATGTCACCTTTCGATGTTCTCAGCGGACAAAGACACCGTCGGGCCCCGGTGCCTTGCACATTAGAGACAACACGTCCGGATCAATTCGTGGCCACCGTCCCGAATGGCAGCCTCCCGATCCATGAACCGCGTCTTAGAAAACACCCCAATCCATGAGGTCCTTTCTAAGACAGGTTCGGCTGGACCCGGATTTCTCCGGGACCAGCCAAATTTCCGGTGCATCTGCGATGCACCAAAAGACTGACTTAGGCCAGTTCGACCTCGGCGCCAGCTGCTTCCAGCTTGCCTTTGATGTCTTCGGCTTCGTCTTTCGACACAGCTTCTTTGATCTTGCCGCCAGCTTCGACCAGCTCTTTGGCTTCTTTCAGGCCCAGACCGGTGATGCCGCGAACTTCTTTGATCACGTTGATTTTCGAAGCGCCGGCGTTCTTCAGAACGACGTCGAATTCGGTTTTTTCTTCCTCAGCTGCGCCACCGGCGTCGCCACCGGCTGCCATGACAACCGCGCCGCCAGCTGCGGGCTCGATGCCATATTCGTCTTTGAGGATGGTTTTCAGTTCTTGTGCTTCCAGCAGGGTCAGACCCACGATGCTTTCTGCGAGTGCTTTCAGATCAGCCATTTTATCAGCTCTTTCCGTTTACAGTGTGTGTTCCAACGTCAGGGTGACTACCCTACGCAGATCATTCAGTGCCAACCGCTTACGCAGCTTCCGCCTTCTCTTCGATGGTGGAAAGGATGCTTGCGATGTTGCTTGCAGGTGCGCCAATTGCGCCAGCGATGTTCGAAGCAGGTGCGCCCAGCATGCCCGCGATAGTAGCAATAAGCTCCTCGCGCGAAGGCATTTTGGACACGGCTTCAACGCCGGCACGATCCAGAGCGTTCTCACCCATTGCACCGCCAAGAATTTCGAACTTTTGGTTCTCTTTGGCGTAGTCCTGGGCCACTTTGGCTGCTGCCACAGGGTCCTCAGAATAGGTCAGAACGGTCATCCCCGTCAGCAGGTCGGCAATGCTTTCACATGGCTTTCCGTCGAGGGCGATTTTGGCGAGCCTGTTCTTGGCAACACGCACGGCACCACCCGCGTCACGAGCACGTGCGCGAAGGTCCTGCATCTCGGCAACTGTCAGACCGGCGTAGTGTGCAACCACTACGACGCCAGAGCTTTCGAAGATTTGGCCGAGCTCGTCGACCACTTTCTCTTTCTGGGCTCTATCCACAGTTTTCTCCAAGTTAGGGGTGATATCTCACCCCGGCTCATATTTGCCGCAGCTTACGCTCCGGCGTTCAGGTCCGTTGTTACGGGATTAGCCAAAATTCGCCCGAGGATCGAAGCCCTCAGAATTCTTTGGTCTTACCCGCCTCAGGCAGGGAATTAAGGGGCCAGATGACACCACCCACCGTCTTGGACGAAACAAAATAAAGCGCACGACGAATCGCACGCTTTACTTCGCAGCTCTCTTTATGGCAGTTACGCCGGGTTTCCAAGGGGTAAATTGGGCAGAAACCGGAAATGATCGAGCAGCGCAGCTGGCACCGGAACAGTGTCCTAGATTGACATGTTCCATGCGCTGAGGTCCAGTCTGGCTAAGCCCCTTTCTTCTTAGGTATCCATCCCTGAATGCTGACCCTCACCACAGACGAATACGAACGCGCGCGCGACTTTGTTCAGGAGTTCCTGGATCAAACGCCAGAGGATGGACCGGCGGGTTTCGAATGCGTCTATCGTTCTCATGATTTTGCGGGCTCGCGTATAGTGCTCAGGGTCCAGCGTGCGGGTCGGGATTATGCCCTCAAGGTGGATCTACTGTCGCCTGATACCGGCCGTCTGCGCGATGAGTTTGATATGCTCAGAAAGCTGACCGACCACTTTGCGCAATACGAAAGCGCCGATGTTGTCGATCCAGTCTATATGTCACCGGGTGAGGCGTTTTTTGTGACGCAGTTTATTGACCGCCCCACCGCTGCGGATCTTATCTATAACAGCCCGGATGACGACCAGATCGGCCGCATCTATCGGCGCGCCGGATCGTGGCTGAACGATTTGCACAGCTTTCAGCCCGTCAAGACCTATGATTTCCGCCCTAGCTGGATGATCGACAGGCTTCAGGCTTTGCTACGTCTTGCCCCGGACACAGCACAGCTCCGGGGGCGGAATATGGTCCAGCATCTGACCGACGAGGCATTACAGCTAAAAGGCACCCCTGAACTGCTGGTCCTTGCACACGGAGATTGTCACAGTCAAAATCTGATCGTCGGGCATGGCGAAATGATCGGCCTGGATTTTACCGAAACGCGGGAAAAGCTAGCTTTGTATGATATTGTCGACTTTCTAAAGTCCGATATCTTTCGCGATGGCACTGATGATCAGGTTGATCAAAGCGGCATCCTGAAAACAAACAAAGACATGTTCTTTCGCAAATATCGCCATCCAATTCAGATGGACGTTCTGGATATGTGCATGCGCGCACGTCTAGTGATGGATTGGCTGGACTTATGGCGATTGGACAGATCCTGCAGCGAATACGAGAGCTTTCGCAGAGACCGCCTGAACCTGCGCCTGCAAGCCGTGTATGAGTGAGGGCTGAAAAAGAAAGACCCGAACAGCCTTCACCGTTCGGGTCTAATCATTTTAGCTGTAAGCTAGGGGCTTACTCGCCCGCAGCAGCAGCCACATCCAGAGTCACGCCTGGGCCCATGGTCGAGCTCAGCGCGATTTTCTTCATGTAAGTGCCTTTGGCGCCTGTTGGCTTGGCTTTGGCAACAGCGGTCACAAATGCACGAACGTTTTCTGCCAGTTTGGCTTCGTCGAAGGACGCTTTGCCAACACCAGCGTGCACAACGCCGCCTTTTTCAGCTTTGAACTGAACTTCGCCGCCTTTGGCTGCTTCTACGGCCGCTTTCACGTCCATGGTCACAGTGCCAACCTTGGGGTTCGGCATCAGGTTGCGGGGGCCCAGAACTTTTCCAAGACGACCAACGATGGGCATCATGTCCGGGGTTGCTATGCAACGATCGAATTCAATGGTGCCGCCCTGAATGGTTTCCATCAGGTCTTCTGCACCAATGATATCCGCGCCTGCTTCTTTCGCTTCGTCAGCCTTGGGGCCACGAGCGAATACAGCAACGCGCATTGTTTTACCGGTGCCATTCGGC
This sequence comes from Ruegeria sp. CDSA236, assembly GCF_059611285.1. NCBI lineage: Bacteria > Pseudomonadati > Pseudomonadota > Alphaproteobacteria > Rhodobacterales > Roseobacteraceae > Ruegeria > Ruegeria sp. CDSA236. The sequence goes on along the minus strand of NZ_JBXWPG010000007.1, from coordinate 172,724 downwards.
AGGCCAACAACGCCACGAACCATCTGGTCCGCGTGACGGGTGTCAACGCCCAGGTTCAGAGCGATTTCGATGGTCTCATCGAATTTCGAAGTTGCGTTGGCTTTGACCAGGGCAACTGCTTCTTCGACCGACAGGTTTTCCTTGCCAGCGACAGCTTCGCGCGCAGCGCGGGTACGTTTACCGAGTTTTGCCATCTTACTTCACCTCGATGCCCATAGAGCGGGCCGAGCCCAGGATGATCTGCATTGCGCCTTCGACGTCGTTGGCGTTGAGATCTTTCATTTTTGCTTCGGCGATTTCACGAACCTGCTTCGAGGTCACGGATGCCACAGTCTCACGACCTGGGTTTTCCGCGCCACGGGGGCGGTTACGCTTGCCAACCGGCTTCAGGCCAGCTGCTTTTTTCAGGTAATAAGACGCAGGCGGCGTCTTGATGTCCATGGTGAAGGACTTGTCCTGATAATAGGTGATCACGGTCGGGCAAGGCGCGCCTTGCTCCATGTCTGCGGTCTTGGCGTTGAACGCCTTGCAGAATTCCATGATGTTGATGCCGCGCTGACCCAGCGCCGGACCAACTGGCGGCGACGGGTTCGCCTGACCTGCAGGAACCTGCAGTTTCATTGTACCAGCAAGCTTCTTGGCCATTTGGTTTTCCTTTCAACTAAGGTGAAACGCGTTTCACCCAGATTATGTTGCGTGGTTCGATCCGGGATCGCGATCCCGGTAATCTCCCACGAGAGAATCTCGCCCAAAGACGATAGAGGCGGCATGTACAGGGGAACGGAAGTATTGGCAAGGGTTTGAATCACGGCCTGAAGCAGCCACATCGAACCCAAACTGACCCTCGCTCCAAAGCTAAGCAACAGCAAAACAGCATCTGTCATCGCCCAATGATATTGCACAGGCTACATGCACAACCTTGCGGGCTATCAGAGCAACTTAGCAGCCGCCATAGTTCTTGTTTCCACTCGCCGTGATTGTGTAGGTTCCGCCTCTTGGACCCGTGTAGCATCGTGAGGTCACGCGCCTAATGCTGGCAACCGGTCGGCGGTACGAAGATACTTTCCTGATCTGAGCACCCCACTCACACGCGAGACCATCGCCATCAAGATCCAAATTATGTGGATCAGAAAGAGGTCCACCAGACGCTAAGAAGAACCTTTGCGCTGCTGCGCCATTCGGAAAGTCATCACAATCATAGTCACCCCCTGCTGCCTCGGATGAAAACGGTCGCTCGTAGGATTTGGTCCCAGCTGTAGACAGGCTGTACTGACCATAATTGCTATAACCACATTGGTTTACTTTTCGAGCAGCCAGCTCTGCTTCGATCATCAGTTTCCCCCGCAATGTCGTACTTGGGAGCCGATATGCGGAACACAGCTCTGCGGACGATGCGCGCGCTACTTTCGAGGACAACACTTCGGGTGACAAAACATCAGCGGTACACGCAGCCAAAATCAAGAAAACAAAATAGATGAACGCACGCATGAAAAACGCCTTGTGGTCACTTTTCGGAAAAAACATTCGGTCAAATCAATAGGGCAGTTATGTACCAACCCAGATCATCAATGTAAACGTTCAGCCATCCAAGATGCCGCACTGGCTAGGGCAATGCGGCCCCTCAAAATCCACCGAATAAATTTTGCCTCCTGCCTCTGGTCATCCACGCCCTCGACAATCCCGTCGAAATCCACGAATGGACCAGAGTAGGCCGTGACCTTCTCGCCGATTTCGAACGAGATCATCAGCTTGGGCGCTTCGCCACCTCGCCGAGTGATGTAGAAAACCTGGTGCACCTCTGCCTTGCTTGCCAGTTGTCGCGCAAAGGCTAATCAGGACTGTGTGATTGCCAATATCCCAAGCGCGATCAGGCTGGCCCAGCCGATGCGGTGAAGAAAGCGCGGCTCTTTCAGGACGAGCGCGGCAAGGACTACGGATACCGGAATCGAGGCCTGCCGGACTGCGCTGACAGGTGCGGCCTCGGCGCCTAACTGGAAAGCTCTCAGGATAAAAAGATAAGATAGATAGGATGCAATCCCTGCGAATACGATCCGCCACGGGGCGTGTGTCCAGCCTCGTACCACGCCCAGAAATGGGGTCGACATATGGCGATCTTCCCAGGCCCGGATGCCGGCAAGGGTCAATGTCACCAGGATATAACAGTAGAACAGGAAAGGCGCGGGGGTTGTTTTTTGCATAGCGCTCGCATCGCTCAGCGAATAGGCGGCCGAGCCAAGCATCGCCATGACAGCCAGCGCAAAAGCCTTGTGATCATGCAGCAACCCGCCCGGCGATTTCTGGATCATCAGGCTGCCCATCAGGACCAGCGAAATCCCCACAAGGATGAGCCACGAATACTGTTGATCCAGCGCAAGCCAGCTAAAGGCAACGATGGCAATCGGCGAGGACCGGATGATCGGATAATACACCGAAAGGTTGCCCCGGCGCAGGGCTGAAAGCGTGCCATAGTAATAAAAACTCAACCCCAGGGAAGAAACCAGCACCAGAGGCCAGACCTCGCGGCTGACGGTCAGGGGTTGGCCGACCAGTCGAGCGTGAAGCGCCGCAAGAATGACCCAGGTCAGCGCTACACCGACATAACAGGACACCGGATGCGCCGTGTCTTTCAACAACAGATCCCGCAGCGGATGTGTCGCCGCCGAAATCAGAACAAGAACAATCAGGCCAAGTTCCATATCTCAGGTCTGATGAAGCGGATTGCGCTGCAGAAAGGTGTTATAGTGCACAGTCATCTGGTCGTCCGCGATCTGCACAACACCATAGGCTGGCGGTTCATCACAGAATTCCCCGTCAACGCTGTCGGCAGTCAGAGGGATTTGGTGATTGATGCTGGGCAGGCTGGTGAACGGGATGCCACGCCAGTTCACATAGGTCATGCGATGGACATGCCCATAGAAGACGTGGCGAATGTTACGCCCGTGACCGAGTGTTTCAAAAAACACTTCGGCTTCGACCAGGCGGATGTCGTCCACATAGGGAATGCCGATGTCAAAAGGCGGGTGGTGCATGAACAAATAGCAGGGCTTATCCCCCGCCGAGATCAGCTGTTCTTTCAGCCAATTCAAGCGCAAGGTGCACAGCTGGCCTTCATGCATATCCGCACCGTCTTTTGTCGTATCCAGAAAGATAAACTTTCCCGCGCCGGTCTCGATGCTGTGCTGAACAAAGCCATTTGAATCCACAGGGTCATCCGTAAAGACCGTTCTGAAAACGTTACGATCATCATGGTTGCCGATCATCAGGTGACAAGGAAGCTGGAAACCGTCCAGATGTGACTTGAGCACCTGATAGGCTTCAGCCCTTCCAAACTCGGCCAGGTCGCCAGATATCACGCAAAACGCTGCATCCGAATGCCATTTGGCGATATCCTCAAGGCAACGGGCAAATTGGGTCGAAGGAACGCCGCCATTCAGGTGCCCGTCTTGGTCAACAAGGTGGATATCTGTGATATGTATGAATTTCATCTACCTGCCCACTTGCCTTGCATGGTTGTCCAAATATGCCAGGCGGCCGGGTTCCATCCCGATTGGTTACGACAAAGATTATCCCGATTTCGACAGATCAGTTCCGCCCTGATTTGCCCAGGTCTGATAACGGGCTGAAGGCTCCAAAACAAGAAACGCCGCAGTGCCCAGGGCAACGCGGCGTTGTCAAATTTCGCTAATTGGAAATTAGCTTTGTTTGGTGACCTGAGTGAAGTCCAGCTCGACCGGGGTTTCTCGGCCAAAGATCGAGACCGAGACCTTCAGCTTCTGGTTATCGTCATCCACACCTTCGACCATGCCGTCGAAATCTTCGAACGGACCGTCATTCACCTTGACCTTCTCGCCAATTTCGAACGAGATCATCAGCTTGGGCGCTTCTTCGCCCTCCTGGACACGGTTGAGGATCTGGTTCACCTCGGCATCGCGCATCGGCATCGGGCGGCCTTGCGGACCCAGAAAACCAGTGACCCGGTTGATCGAGTTGACCAGGTGATACCCTTGATCCGACATTTCCATATGCACCAGCACGTAACCCGGCATAAAGCGACGTTCGGTTGTGACTTTCTTGCCCCGGCGCACTTCGATCACCTCTTCGGTGGGCACCAGAACTTCGTCAATGTCATCCTCAAGGCCCTGCTCGGCCACCGACGTGCGGATCTGCTCTGCGATCTTCTTTTCGAAATTCGAAAGAACGCTGACCGAGTACCACCGTTTCGCCATGAACCTGTCGTCCTTGTTTGCCTTCGGCTGCATTCCATCTACCGGAAAAGCCGTTATTGAAAATCTGTCGCGTCACCCGGAATAAAAAGCGGCGCACAGCCCGAATCGCCGCACGCCCATTCCGAATAGTACCGCGTCACCTACTCTGACATCGCAAGCTGTGCAAGGGGGCAGCGACGTTTCCGACCTGCCCGGCCCGGTTTAACCGAACATGCCCAGAATCAGCTGCAGGCCACCACGAATACCAAGATCGACCAGCGCAAAGAACACAGCCGTCAGTGCTGCCATGATGAACACCATGACCGTGGTCAGCAACACCTCGCGGCGGGTTGGCCAGACGACCTTTGAAACCTCGGCACGGACCTGCTGAATAAACTGGATCGGATTCATAGTTGCCATTTGGCTTTGTTCTCTCTGCTAGCGGATGGGCCGGACATAACCGGGCATTGAGGCAATTTCAAGGGGGCCGTCAGGGCTTGGGCTTATCGTCCCATTCGTCGCTTAGAATGCGGCGCGCATCGCCTTCAGGGTCGTCATACTGGTTCGACCGAACGGTATAGATGAACGCAAACAGGCCAACCCCTCCCAAAAGCAGGGAAATCGGTATGAGATAGGCCAGAACTTCCATTCAGATCACCTTAGCCGCAGCGCGTTCAGAGAAACGGTAATGGACGAGGTCGACATTGCCAATGCCGCGATCAGCGGCGTGGCTAGGCCCGCAACCGCCAGCGGCACTGCAATGATATTATAGATGGTTGCAATACGGAAGTTCTCGCGAATCCGTTTCGTTGCCTTAACCGCGGTATCGCAGGCACCCGCAATCGGCGACAGGTCGTTACCCAACAGCACGATATCGGATGCCACGCGCGCAGCATCTAGCGCCGAGGCCGGTGAAATCGACACATGCGCCGCGGCCAGCGCCGCCGTGTCGTTCAGCCCGTCACCAACCATCAGGACGTGGCAGCCTTGATCCCGCAGGCTTTGCACATGGGTTGCCTTGTCCTGCGGCAGGGCCTGCGCAATCCATGTCTCAATCCCCAGCTTACCGGCCAGCATCTCAACCGCGCCTTGCGTATCGCCCGAGATCAAAATGACCTTTTTCCCCTCATCGCGAAACGCCTGAACCGCCTCAGCCGCACCGGCGCGCAATTTGTCCGAGAACAAGAACACTGAAGGCGCCCGCCCTGCTGACGACAGCCAGGCCGCAGTTTGTTCAGCCTCTTGCCCACCGGTCCATTCGGCGCGTCCCAGACGCACGGGATGGTCCTGAAAGATGCCTTCGGTGCCGTACCCCGGAACTTCAGAGATCCCCTCGACATTTGCGGGCGTGACCCCCGCTTGACGGGCAGCCTGCGCCAGCGCAACAGAGAGCGGGTGCGACGAGGCCTCGGCCAGTGCCAGTGCAATTTCCAGATCGCCGGGCGCATGATCCGCAAGATTGGTCAGCTCCGGCGTTCCCGAGGTCAGTGTTCCCGTCTTGTCGAACACAACCGTATCCACCTCGGCCAGGCGCTCCAACGCTGTGGCGTGTTTGATCAGCATCCCCTTGCGGAACAACCGGCCCGAGGCCGCAGTCGTCACCGCCGGCACGGCCAGACCCAGCGCACAGGGGCAGGTGATGATCAGAACCGCTGCTGCGATATTCAGCGCGGTGCGGATATCGCCGGAATAGATATACCAGCCCAGAAAGCTCAGCGCCGACAGGATATGCACGCCCGGTGCATAAAGCTTGGCTGCCTTATCCGCCAGCGAAGTATAACGCGACCGCCCAGATTCCGCGATGGCCACAAGATCGGCCATGCGGTGCAGCGAGGTATCCTCACCCACGGCTGTCGCCCGTACGGTCAATGGACCCGTTAAATTTACCTCGCCAGCACTGACCGTCAGACCGGTTTCCGCAAATACCGGCAAGGTTTCACCCGTCAGCAGCGATCGGTCGAGCTCGGATTGCCCGGAAACGATTTCGCCATCCACCGGCATCCGGCCTCCGGGACGTACCAGGATCAGATCACCCACGCTCAGCGTTGCGACGGGCGCCTCAACTTCTTGACCATCGGCCAGCCTGATCGCGCGCGGAACTTCCAACGCGGTCAACTCCTCGGCTGCGGATCGGGCGGCGGCGCGGGTACGGTAATCCAGATAGCGACCGGCCAGCAGAAAGAACGTCAGGGTCAGGGCGGCGTCAAAATAGGCGTGCTCACCACTCAGCGCGGTTTCCCACAGCGATGTGGCCAATGCCAACAGGATTGCCAACACGATCGGCACATCCATATTCAGGCGACCGACGCGCAAGGCGCTCCAGGCATTGGCAAAGAAGGGCTGCGCCGAAAACGCGATCGCAGGCAAAGCAATCGCTGCCGAAATCCAGTGGAACATGTCCCGCGTTGCATCGGTCGCCCCTGACCAGACAGAGACAGACAGCAACATTACATTCATCGAGGCAAAACCAGCCACCGCCAACCGCATCAACAGGTCGCGACCAGCCTTGTCGGACTGCGTGGCAGACAGGGATCCAGGGTCCAGCTCGTGCGCCTCAAAGCCTGCGCGTTCAAGCACCGGGATCAGATCGGCGGCCCGCAGATCGGGCGCGGCTTTGACCATCGCGCGTTTCAAGGTCAGGTTCACGCGCGCGTCCTCGACTCCGGGCTGGGCATTCAATTCACGCTCGACCGTGGCAATACAGGCCGAGCAGTGAATTCCCGGCAATGACAGCGCGATCTGCACATCCTGCGGGATCGGCCTTGCGGGCTCTGCCGGGGCGGCGATACAGCCGGGGCAAGCTGCGGTGCCAGAGGACATCTGCGCAGACATCCCCTAGCCCTTCACATAAAGCGGCACGCGCTGTGCAAACTCGGCCCCGCTGTGATCTTTGGCAACCAGCCGAATGTTCCAGTTGCCCGGACCCAGCGATGCCGGAGTCGCATATGCAGTCCCGTCGAATGTGAAATCAGGAGCAAAATCATCTTTGACATGGGTCGCGCGGCCCACAACGGCCTGCAGGTCAGCCACCTTGACCGGTGCGCCCGTCTGATCGGTTATATGCAGGATCAGCAAGCCGCCCGACATCTCGGCGCGGATAAACCAGCCCAGCGCCTGATGTTCCTTCAGGCGTTCGTTGAATTCCTGGCTGGCGACATAGGAATTCTTGACCTCGAGCCCCGGAAAGGTCTTCACCGCGCTATAGGCCAGAACCAGGTTCACCGTGATGATCACGCCAAAGGATGCAACGAACACAGCCAGCGCATGTTTGCCGGTGAATTTACGTTCAGCCATGTTCAGTTCCCTCGTCCGTTAAACGTGGTGTCCTTATAGGCGCGCTCACCGCTCTGCAGGTCTTCGACCCAGATGCGGACCGGCGTCGTATCCAAAGTTGCTGGCCCGGTGTCGCCCGATGCGACGATGTAAACACGGGTCAACTGTGCCGTGTCCGCCGTCACATTGACAGTCTCACCTTCAACCCCCTCGATCTGTATCTTCAGGGCCGGATCACCGGACAGGGTCAGTTGGAATGGGCGGTCCTCGCCATGTTTGTTCCGCAGTCGTACATCATAAGTGTTACGAATAGTGCCGTCAGAAAGGGTTACAAATGTCGGGTTTCGCACCGGCGCTACGGTCAGATCAATGTCAGACCGGATGAACAGGGCGAACAAAAGCGCGAAGCCAACCGCAGACCACATACCCGTATACATGATGGTCCGAGGCCGCAGGATGTGTTTCCAGACATTCTTGGGCGGATCACCGGCGCGTTCACTCGATTCGTCGCTCAACGCCATGTAGTCGATCAAGCCACGCGGCTTGCCAATTTTGGCCATCATGTCATCGCAGGCGTCGATGCACAGCGCACAGGTGATACATTCAAGCTGCTGACCGTCGCGGATGTCGATACCGACAGGGCAGACATTCACACAGGCCATGCAATCAATGCAGTCCCCAAGATCGGAATCCGCGGTCCGCTTGCCTTTGCCGCGCGGTTCACCGCGCCATTCGCGATACCCAACCACCAGAGTATCCTCGTCCATCATCGCGGCCTGAATGCGCGGCCAGGGACAGGCGTAAATACAGATCTGCTCGCGTGCGAACCCACCGAACAAAAAGGTCGTCCCCGTCAGGATCAATATGGTTGTATAGGCGACCGGATGTGCATTTCCGGTCACTAGATCACGGACCAGCGTTGGCGCATCAGCGAAATAGAACACCCACGCACCACCCGTTGCCAGACCAATAAACAGCCAGGCGACCCATTTGGTGACGCGCAGCCTTGCTTTGTGGAAATCCATCTTTTTCTGACGATGCAGGCGCAGACGGGCGTTTCGATCACCTTCGATCCAGCGCTCGACCAAGATATACAAATCAGTCCAGACGGTCTGCGGGCAGGCATAGCCGCACCACACGCGCCCCAGCGCCGATGTAAACAGAAACAGGCCCAGACCGGCCATGATCAGCAACCCGGCCACGAAATAGAACTCGTGCGGCCAGATCTCGATCCAGAAAAAGTAAAAGCGCCGGTTGGCCAGATCCAGCAGCACCGCCTGGTCCGGAAGGCTGGGACCGCGATCCCATCTGATCCAGGGTGTGACGTAATAGATCCCCAGCGTTACCGCCATGATGAACCATTTCAGGTTGCGAAACGGGCCGGACACGCGGCGGGGAAAGATCGGTTCGCGCGCTGCGTATAGGCTGGGGGCGGGGTCGGAATCGCTCACGGGCTGGCTCCAGATGTAGCTGTTCTACGGCGTCTTCTTCCAGATCATACGGGCAGCCACTTTGACATGGGTCAAAAGCGCATCGTAAAGACACCTTTTGTCACATCTTACCAGCTTGCCGCCTGAGCCACCTGATAAATATCTTCACCCCTGGACGAAGCGGCATATTACCGGTGACAATATGGTATCCGCGCCCGTCGGGTTCGCGGAACAGTTCGACCAATCGACCCGCAATGATATCCGCTTCGACAAAATGCCGCACGGTGGCTGTTACACCCTGCCCGGCGCGCACTCCCTCAAGCAGCAGGTTTCCCGGCAAGGCGATGCGGCCAGCGCCGGGGCTGTGGTCCACGCCGTGACGGGCCAGCCATTGCGTTGCCTCCGTTGTGCCGAACTCCTCAAGCCAGGGCAGACGGCTGAGTGCTTTAGGTGTCACAGGTGCCCGCCCAGTCAACAGGGATGGCGCGGCGACAATCACGATCGGACTTTGCAACAGCAGTTCGGCCGTCACATCGGGCCAGTCCCCTGCCCCATATCTGATCGCCAGATCCACGCCGCCCGGGCGCAGATCGACCAACCGGGGCGAGGGATCCAGCGCAAGGTGAATGCCTGGATGCTCGGCCTGAAATGCGGGCAAGCGCGGCATAAGCCATGAAGCTGCGAAAGAGGCCGTCAGCGATACGTGGACCGGGCGATCCTCGGTTGCACGCTTCAGGTCAGTGACCGCCGCACCTATGGCCCCAAATCCCAAATGCAGGGCACGCGCCAGAACCTTGCCCTCGGCCGTCAGGGTCATGGATTTACCGGATCGGTCCAGAAGGGCCAGATCCAGGTGTTTTTCAAGCGCACGCAGTTGTTGGCTGATCGCTGCGTGACTGACATTCAGCGACGCCCCTGCCTGAACAACATTTCCAGTCTCAGCAAAGGCAGAAAAGGCGCGCAAAGCCGCAAGCGGCGGCATATCCATCCAGTTCATCTGTAAGTCCTACTTACATATTGGAATGGTAATTGAGTCGCATTTATCAGGCTAAAGATCAATCCTGATAACAGCGGCAACACAATCCAGGAGGGATCAGATGCTTGCGATACTGGCACGAAGTTTCATGGTAGCCACCAAAACAGAGGCTAACGGCAAAGGCACTGGCACAGATAGCCGTGACCTTGCGCGCGGCAGTTGGCTGCCGGACCATCACTGGTGGATTGAAAAGTCTGGCCCGCGCGAAAAGGCGCATCTGGACTGCACCAATGGGGGCCTGTAGTCTGAAAATAGTAGCACCGGCTGTTCAGGAAACGCGCGAACAGAGAGAACAGCCGGTGCCTTAACCTTCGGGCGGCGAACCGTCCGAAGGTATTCTTTTGGCCTTACTGACCGCCACCCAACTGGTGGACATAGGCCGTCACAGCGCGGATCTGCGCGTCGGTAAGGCGGTTTTCCCAAGCAGGCATTACACCGAAACGGCTATTGGTCACGGTCTCAGTCAATGCCTCTGCGTCGCCACCATAGAGCCAGATCGCATCGGTCAGGTTGGGTGCGCCCTGAAAGACGTCACCAGTGCCATCCTCGCCATGACAGGACGAACAGTTATCTTCGAAGACGACCTTGCCTGCCTGCGCAGCTACGTCATCAGTCTGCGCATTGGTCAGGGACATCACGTATTGAACCACTTGGGTGATCTCGTCATGTTCCAGGATTTCGCCAAATGCAGGCATTTCGGAATAGCGCGCATCGTCGCTTTCCTCGTTGCGAATGCCATAGGCGATTGTGGTCTCGATATCCTCAAGCGAACCGCCCCACAGCCAGGCGTCATCCAGCAGGTTCGGGAATCCTGGTGCACCCTGCGCGCCTGAGCCGTGGCATTGCGCACACCAGGTACGGAACACCGCGCCCCCGGCATTCGCCGCGTATTGCTGCAGTTCGGGATCTGCCGAGATATCTTCAAGCGATGTTTCCACAAGCTTGGCGTTCCAAGGGGCATTCGCCTCTTCAAACGCAATCATCTCTTCTTGTACCAGAGCGCGAGAGGACCAGCCCAAAACGCCAGCAGTGGCGGATTGAACCAAGGGCCATGCGGGATACATGATCGTATAGATCACCGCCCAGAAGATGGTGGCGTAGAATGTCCACAACCACCAGCGCGGCATCGGGTTTTCGAATTCTTCGATACCATCCCAGCTGTGGCCGGTTGTACTCGGATCACCCGGCTGTTTTTCAGGTGTCTTGCTCATTGCCGCGCCTCCTTGGATGTGGCGGGATTGTCGTCGCCCCGCAGGGGCGCTGGTGCATCATCATGCCGAAACGGGATATTCGCGGTGTCCTTGTATTCCTTGCTGGAACCCGGGCGAAAAACCCAGATTATGATCCCAACAAAGAAAACAAAGAGCAGCAGCAACATCCAGCTATCCGCGAATTGCCGTAAGAGTGTATATTCTTCCATCACACTCTCCTTTACCGGTTCGCGTCTGGGGTGAAGGTCGAGAAATCGACCAGCGTTCCCAGCATCTGCAGATAAGCGACCATCGCATCCGCTTCAGTCAGCTCGGGCTGACCATCGAAGTTCCGCACGCTGACCTTGTCACCATAGCGTTCCAGCAGGCCGTCATAGTCACTGTCGGGATCGGCCTGCGCCCGGAAATCCGCCACGGCGTTCTCCAGCATCTCTTCGGTATAGGGCGTGCCTACCAGCGCATTCGCCTTCATGACATCACCGATATACTTACCGTCAATCTTGCGATGCTCGAGGAAGCCGTATTTCGGCATTACAGATTCAGGCACCACCGACTGCGGGTTGCGCAGGTGATCCACATGCCACTGGTCAGAATAACGACCACCGACACGGGCCAGATCAGGGCCGGTGCGTTTGGACCCCCACTGGAACGGATGATCATACATTGATTCAGCCGCCAGCGAGTAGTGGCCATAGCGCTCGACCTCATCCCGCATCGGGCGGATCATCTGACTGTGGCAGACATAGCAACCTTCGCGGATATAGATGTCACGGCCCGCCATTTCCAAGGGGGTGTAAGGGCGCATGCCCTCCACCTTTTCGATGGTGTTCTCAAGATAGAACAGCGGGGTGATCTGCACGATGCCACCGATGGTCACGACCAGGAAGCTGAAGATCAGCAGGAGGGTCGCGTTGGTCTCGAGGATCTTATGTTTGTCGAGAATTGCCATTGCTCCGGCCCTCCTTATTCAGCCGGGACCGCGACGGTCAGGCTGGCCTCTTTGGCCGGCGCTTTCCGCACAGTCATCCACAGGTTGTAGCACATGATCAGCGCCCCAGCGAGGAACATGACCCCACCCAGAGCTCGCACCACATACATCGGGAACTTGGCAGCCACGGTGTCGGCGAACGAGTTCACAAGGAAACCGTTGGCATCCACTTCGCGCCACATCAGGCCTTCCATGATACCTGTCACCCACATCGACGCGGCGTAGAGCACGATGCCGATAGTGGCGAGCCAGAAGTGCCAGCTGACCATTTGCAACGAATACAGACGCTCACGCTTCCACAAGACAGGAACCAGGAAGTACAGAGCACCAAAGGTGATCATGCCGTTCCAACCCAGCGCACCCGAATGCACGTGACCAATGGTCCAGTCGGTATAGTGGCTCAAAGAGTTAACCGCTCGGATCGACATCATCGGGCCCTCAAAAGTGGACATGCCATAGAAGCCGACCGAAATCACCATCATCCGGATCACCGGGTCCGTACGCAGCTTGTCCCACGCACCCGATAGGGTCATCAGGCCGTTGATCATGCCACCCCAGGACGGCATCCACAGCACGATCGAGAACACCATGCCCAGTGTCGAGGCCCAGTCGGGCAGCGCTGTATAGTGCAAATGGTGCGGACCAGCCCAGATATACAGGAAGATCAGCGCCCAGAAGTGGATGATCGACAGCTTGTAACTGAACACCGGACGTTCGGCCTGTTTCGGGATGAAATAGTACATCATGCCCAGGAAACCGGCAGTCAGGAAAAAGCCCACAGCATTGTGGCCGTACCACCACTGGATCATTGCGTCCTGAACGCCTGACCAGACGATGACAGATTTCGAACCCCAGATGCTGACAGGGATAGTCATGTTGTTGACCAGATGCAGCATGGCGACGGTAACGATAAAGGCCAGGTAGAACCAGTTCGCCACATAGATATGAGGCTCTTTCCGCCTGACGATTGTTCCCAGGAACACGGCAAGATAGGCCACCCAGACGATGGTCAGCCACAGATCGACATACCACTCCGGCTCGGCGTATTCCTTGGACTGGGTTCCGCCCAGCACATACCCGGTCGCAGCCAGCACAATGAACAGCTGGTAGCCCCAGAAAACGAACCATGCCAGATTGCCGCCCCACAGGCGCGCGGCGCTGGTCCGCTGGACGACGTAGAAGGACGTTGCGATTAGTGCGTTGCCGCCAAAGGCAAAGATAACCGCCGATGTATGTAGCGGACGCAATCGGCCAAAATTCAGATATCCTTGTGCCCATTCAAAGTTCAGCACCGGATAGGCCAGCTGAAAGGCGATGAATGTCCCGGCAAGAAAACCAACCACGCCCCAAAAGGCCGTCGCGATTACGCCGTAACGGACCACATCGTCCATGTATTCGCCTGAACGATCTATGAGGATATCTGGCTCATCCGTGTTTCTAAGCGTCCAGATGAACAATCCCGCGGCGATCAACATCACCAGAATTGCATGCACCTGATACGCCAAATCGCGTGCATAATTGGTCCCGATCGCTGCAAACAGCACGATCAGACCAAGCACGATCAGCTTGATGTAATTTGACATATTGCGTCCCTTTGCCATGCTCCGCGCGATTCTTTTTTGTCGCGGAACCCATTTGACTGGTCGTTGTTTTGTCCGAGGACAGCCCAAACTGCTTTGATCTGTATCAAGACAGAATAGCGAATATTATGACAAGGCTACAGAAATGATTTGGCCGGAATGTCGCGGACGGAACGGCCCTGGAGGCAAGAGGTCAAGATGGCGTATAAGTCCCTTCTCACAGTTCTAACGGAAACGGAACAATCGGCCCCGGCGCTGGCACAGATGGCAGCCCTGGCCACAGCCCAGGATGCGCATGCCGAAGCCCTGTGCCTGGGGGTCGATCGCAGTCAGACCGGTTATTACTATGCTGGCGCCAACGCGCTGATTCTGCAGGAGACCCTGTCCCGCGCCAAAGCAGAGGCCGAGGACACCCTGCACTATGCAGAGACCTATCTGAACAGTTCCGGCGTACGCTGGTCTGCGGAAAGCGGCGTGGCCCAGATTGCCGATATTGGTCGCCACGTTGCCCATCGGGCGCGGTTCTCGGACCTTGTTATTTTGCCGCAACCTTACGGAAAAGACCGCAGCGTCGAAGCAGAGCCTATCGTCGAGGCAGCCATGTTCGAAGGTCACGCTCCGGTTCTGGTCATACCCGAAAACACGACGCCTTTTGACAAGCCCGGTACTGTCTTGGTCGGCTGGAACGAAAGCGTCGAAGCCATGCGCGCAATTCGCTGCGCCCTACCCTTCCTGATCGGGGCCGATCAGGTGCGGATCGTGGTGATCGACCCACCAACGCATGGGCCGGATCGCTCGGACCCCGGTGGGTTGTTGTCCCAGATGCTGTCGCGCCACGGAGTTAAGTGCGAAATCGACGTGCTCAGCAAAACAATGTCGCGTGTATCGGACATCCTGAACCGCCATGCGACGGATACCGAAACAGATATGATCGTCATGGGCGCCTATGGGCATTCCCGATTCCGAGAAGCCATCCTGGGCGGCGCGACACGCAATATGCTGGAACAATCGACTGTTCCGGTGTTCATGGCACATTGAAACGGCAGAGCCGCCCAGCGAGCGGCTTTTATCCGCGTTTCACAAGGCCGATCAGGAAAAGCAGAATGATTGCCCCAATGGTGGCGAAAATAATTGACGAGACCAGACCGCCGCCAACGGCAAAACCAAGGGCTGGGAAAATTAGCCCGGCCAGAAATGCCCCGACAACGCCAACGATGATGTTACCAATCAAGCCGAATCCCCGGCCTTCCATGATCTTTCCGGACAACCATCCCGCGATGGCACCAATAAGCAGCATGGCCAAAAGGCTGCTGAATCCCATGACTTACTCCTGACGCAGTTTCACTGGTCCCACTAAACCACGGTTAAGACAACGGGTCACGCCGTATGTGAATCACACCAGATATCCGCCATCGGAATCGTCGCCTGCCTCTTCCATCAACCGGCCCATATCCGGAACAGATACACGGCGCTTGCCTTCTAGCAAGATGATCTCGTCTTTCTTCAAGGCGGATATCTGACGGCTGACGGTTTCCAGTGTAAGGCCAAGGTAGTCTGCCATCGCCTCGCGCGTCAGCGGAAGATCAAAAACGATTGGGCTGGAACTCCCGTTCTGCCCAATCGAAGCATCCCGGCGCGCGATGATAGACAACAGGCTTGCGATTTTTTCGCGCGCAGTCTTGCGCCCCAGCACCAGCATCCATTCACGGGCAGCGTCAAGCTCATCCAATGTCATCTGAAGCAAACGATGCGCGATATGCGGAGTAGCACCCATCAGTTCTTCGAACGGCTTCTTACGGAAACAGCACATGACAATGTCAGTCGTTGCCACGACGTCGTAAGGCGCTGAATCTCGACCGGGACGACCGACGAAATCGCTGGGCAGCAAAAGGCCAACCATCTGCGTGCGCCCATCTTCCATGGTCTGAGTCAAAGAAGCGATCCCCGACACGACCGAGCCCACGAAATTCATCTGATCACCGGACCAGATGATTGTCTGCCCAGCCTCGAAGCTGCGATAATATTTAATACCTTCAAGAAGCTCCAGCTCATGAACATCGCAATGCGCACAGACTGCTCTGTGGCGGATTGGACAATCTTCACAGTTTGTATGATCGATTTTGAAAATCTGTGTCATGCGCGTTCCCACTTGATCTCTATCAAGGTTGCTAGGCGTGCCGTCCTCTAACGGTATCGCCATGATAGTTAAACCACAACTTGCAAAGCTTGGACTATTTGACGCGAAAGTACCGCGCTACACAAGCTATCCAACAGCCCCTCACTTCAACAATGATGTGGGGGTAAACCTTTACGAAGACTGGATTACCGGCATTAAACCCGGCAGCTCCGTCTCGTTGTACATACACGTGCCCTTCTGCCGCAGGCTGTGTTGGTTTTGTGCCTGCCGAACACAGGGGACGCAAACTGACAACCCGGTCATCGCCTATGTCGACGTCCTCAAGGCCGAGCTTGATCTGCTGGCCGCGCGCCTGCCTCAAGGCGTCACCCTGTCGCGTCTGCACTGGGGCGGTGGCACACCAACGCTGTTGAATCCCGATCTGATGCGGGATCTGGCCACACGCATTCTGGATGTTGTACCGCTGGGCCCGGGTGCTGAATTCTCGGTCGAAATCGACCCGAACGAGATTGACCAGGCCCGACTGGACGCGTTGGCCGAAGCGGGCATGAACCGTGCCTCGATCGGCGTGCAGGATTTCGACGATGAGATTCAGAAAACTATCGGTCGCGTCCAAAGCTATGACACCACGCGCGCAGCTGTGGACATGATCCGTGCCCGCGGCATTACCAGCCTGAACGCTGATATCCTGTACGGTCTGCCGCATCAGACCAAATCAAGGATGACAGAAAGCGTACAGAAACTGCTGTCACTGAACCCCGACCGCGTTGCGCTGTATGGATACGCCCACGTGCCGTGGATGGCCAAACGGCAACAGTTGATTCCTTCGGACGCATTGCCCACGCCCGAGCAACGTCTGGAGCTGTTCGAGACAGCCCGTCGACTGTTCCTCTGGGATGATTACGCCGAGATCGGAATTGACCACTTTGCCACGCAGGATGATGGTCTGGCACATGCGCTCAGGGCCGGGCGACTGAAACGGAACTTTCAGGGTTATACGGATGATCAGGCCGAGGTGCTGATCGGTGTGGGCGCAAGCTCGATCTCGCGATTTCCTCAGGGCTACGCCCAGAACGCACCGGCAACATCGGCCTATACGAAAGCCATCCGCGAGGGGCGCTTTGCAACCTCGCGCGGACATTTGTTCAAAGGGCAGGACATTTTGCGCGCACGTCTGATCGAAGCGCTGATGTGTGATTTTCAGATCAATTCGGCTGAGATTCTGCGTGACCACAACATATCCGCCCAAGAGCTGACCGAGATGTACGAAAGGGCCAATGCCGACTTCAACAATCTGCTACACGTCACCAAGGATGGCCTGTTCATTCCACCCGAGGCCCGGCCGCTGACCCGAATGATTGCCCGCAGCTTTGACGCCTATGACCTGAGCAAGGCAGGCCACAGCTCGGCGATCTGATCGCTTACAGGTGGGCCCGGTTGTGCGGCCCGCCGCTTAGATACCAGTACAGGGGCTTGACGCGAGCCTCTGGTTGTCTTCACACTTGGGCGGAACGATCCGAACCCTGAGGCAGGTGAATTCGCAGTCAGTCCTCGCCCACGCAGCCGTGTGGGTCGGCCCTTTTCGTGCAGGTATTACTGCAACCTGAAAAGAGGGACATCACTCATGCGCGTATTCACCGTCCTCGGCCCCAGCCAATCTGGCAAGACAACCCTGGTCGAGGCCATAAGCCGCCTCGACAACCGACCCACCACATTCGATGTCTCCGGAACCGTGCACTTGCACGGTTTTTCTTACTTGGACGAGCCCTGGTGCGCGATCGATGTGGACGGGGGCAGCGACAATCTGGGTTATGTCGGACCAGCCATGGCGATTTCGGATGCGGCGGTTGTGGTTGTCCCGCCAGACCCAGACGCAGCTGTCTTGTGCGCGCCCTATCTGCGGCTGGTTGAAGAGGCGGGCATTCCCTGTTTCCTGTTCATCAATCGGATGGATGCCCCAAATGGCCGTATCCGGGATATCATCGCCGCGTTACAGACCTACTGCACCCAGCACATCGCCCTACGTCAGGTCCCTATACGCGACGGCGAGACAATAGTCGGCGCGGTCGATCTGATCTCGGAGCGGGCTTGGAAATATCAGGAAGGCCAGCCCTCGGCCCTGATCGAACTGCCGCACTCGGTCGAGGACCGCGAACAAGAAGCCCGCACCGAGCTGCTAGAGACGCTGTCGGATTTTGACGATCACCTGTTGGAGCAGCTGATCGAAGACAAACAGCCCGCAAGTGCCGAGATCTACGATCTGGCCGCGCAGGTTTTGCAGAACCACCAGTTGATCCCCGCCTGTCTGGGCGCGGCCAGCCATGGCAATGGCCTGACCCGCCTGATGAAAGCCCTGCGGCACGAAGCCCCTGAGTTCAACATTGCCGCCAACCGCGATGAGGCCACCGAGACTGCCCGCGCCATTGCGGGATTCGCGGACGTGAAGAAACATATCGGCAAGATCATCGTCCTTCGTGGCCTGGGAGATGGCGTGCGTGCGCATGAAGCTTTGGGAGGTGAGACAGTCGGCAATCTGACAACACTTGACGCCAAGACCCAGATTTCCCGGCTGGAGGCAGGTCAGATCGGGCTGGCCGTGAAATCCGATCACCTGATCCCCGGCAATATTTACGACAGCAAATCCGAATCTCCGTTGCCGGAATGGGCATCATCACATCCAGTCGCCCAACGTCAGATCGTATCACCCGCGCATGAGCGAGATGACGTACGCCTGTCGAACGCTCTGACCCGTCTGGTCGAGATCGACCCCGGTCTCCATCTGGAACAGGATGAGCTGACCGGCCATGCGGTGCTGGGCTCTCAAGGCCCGCAGCACATGCGCCGGATCACCGCCAAACTGGCCGAAGATTTCGGGATTGAAATCGTGGCCGACCCGATCGAGACCGCCTATCGCGAAACCATCCGTGCGCCCATCGAACACCGCCACCGTCACCGCAAGCAATCCGGTGGTGCGGGTCAGTTTGCAGATGTCGTGATCTCGGTCACGCCCATGCCGCGCGGATCAGGGTTTCAGTTCGAAGAGATCGTGAAAGGCGGTTCGGTGCCGCGCAACTATATTCCCTCAGTTGAACACGGGGCCAAGGACGCGCTGGAGCAGGGGCCCGAGGGCTTCCCTGTTGTTGATGTCAAAATCACGCTGAGTGACGGCAAACACCACAATGTGGACAGTTCCGATTATGCTTTCCGCACCGCAGGCAAGAACGCCGTACGCGAGGCGCTGCCTCAAGCCAAACCGGTGGTCCTGCAACCCATTCTGAACGCAGAGATTCACCTGCCATCCGATTTCGTCGGCGACCTTGTCCCCACGATCAGTTCCTTACAGGGTCAAGTGCTGGGATTCGAAGGCAACCCCAACGCTTCGGGCTGGGAGATTTTCAAAGCCCAACTTCCTGCCGTGGCCGAGGATGAGTTGCATCGCACCCTGGCCAGCGCCACGCGCGGCACCGGTTGGGTAAAGTTAAGCTTTGATCACTATGAAGAACTGCGCGGCCCGATACCGAAAGCGGCAACACGGGAAACCGCAAACGCGTGAAAAACACGGCGAGCGGGCTTCAGCCCGCTGCCGCAATCAATTCGCGGGTGTAATCTGTCTGCGCGTTTTCGAACAGGTCTTCGGCAGCGCCCATTTCAATCACGTCACCGTTCCGCATAACGATGACATTATGTGACATCGCCCGGACCACTTTTAGGTCATGGCTGATGAACAGATATGCCAACCCGTATTTCCGCTGCAGATCTCGCAGCAAGTCTACGATCTGCACCTGAACCGTCATGTCCAGCGCGCTTGTCGGCTCATCCAGCACCAGAAGTTTGGGACGTAGCACCATCGCACGTGCGATGGCGATACGCTGCCGCTGCCCGCCCGAGAACTCGTGCGGATACCGGTCCATCGACGCCGGGTCCAACCCCACTTCCGTCATCACATCCGCCACCAGATCGCGCGGGGCGCGGTGTGGATCAACCTTGTGGATTGCCAGACCCTCGGCGATGATTTGCATACAGGTCATGCGCGGGCTCAGGCTGCCAAACGGGTCCTGAAACACAATCTGCATATCCTTGCGCAACCGGCGCAATTCGCGTGTGGACCAACGGCGCACATCCTGGTCGCGAAAGGTGATACCACCCTCGGACGCGATCAGCCGCATGATGGCCAGCGCCAACGTGGTCTTGCCCGACCCGCTTTCGCCCACGATCCCCACGGTTTCGCCGGCGCGCACGCTGAGGCTGGCGTCATTCACCGCCTTAACATGGCCGACAGTTCGCTTGAGAAAGCCGCGCTGGATCGGGAACCAGACTTTCAGATGATCAGTGCGGGCGACCTCTTCTGCATCCGCGGCGACCGGATCGGGTTGGCCCGACGGTTCGGCCGCCAGCAATTTCCGGGTATAGGGATGCTGAGGGTTCTCGAAGATGTCCGCGGTTGCACCGGCTTCGACAATCTCTCCGTCCTTCATGACGCAAACTCGATCGGCGATCCGGCGCACGATGCCAAGGTCATGGGTGATGAACAGCATCCCCATGTTTTCGGCTTTCTGAAGGTCTGCCAGCAACTCGAGTATCTGTGCCTGAATGGTCACGTCCAGCGCCGTGGTCGGTTCATCTGCGATCAGAATGTCCGGCTTATTGGCAAGCGCCATGGCGATCATGACGCGCTGCCGTTGTCCGCCCGAAAGTTGGTGCGGATAGCTGTCCAACCGATCCTTCGGGTCCCGGATACCAACCTTCGTCAGCAACTCGACAATCCGATCACGGGCCGCGTCGCCCACCACCCCCTGATGCAGCGCCAGCGATTCTGCCATCTGCTTCTGGATCGTGTGCAACGGGTTCAACGATGTCATCGGTTCTTGAAAGATGAAACTGATGTCGTTGCCGCGCACATCCATCAGATGTTGCTCGGACGTCCCGATCATCTCTTGCCCGTCATATTTCACCGAACCTTCGACAATCGCGCTGTCTCCCAACAGCGAGACGGTCGACAAGGCGGTCACAGATTTTCCGGACCCGGATTCCCCTACCAAAGCCACGGTTTCCCCACGATCCACCGTGAAGGACACGCCCTTGACCGCCGCACTGACCTGCCCGTCCTGCCGGAACGAAACCTTGAGGTTGTTTACATCCAGCAGGCTCATGAGAAGGTCTTTCTGGGATCAAACGCATCGCGGACGCCTTCGAAAATGAAGACCAGAAGCGACAGCATGATGGCAAAGGTGAAAAAGGCGGTAAAGGCCAGCCAAGGGGCCTGCAAGTTCTGTTTTGCCTGCAAGGTCAGCTCGCCAAGTGACGGAGCCGAGGACGGCAGGCCGAAGCCCAGAAAATCCAGCGAGGCCAGCCCGCCAATCGTTCCGGTGACGATGAAGGGCATGAAGGTCAGCGTGGCGACCATTGCATTGGGCAGCATGTGGCGAAACATGATCGTCCTGTTGCTGACGCCCAACGCCCGTGCCGCCCGGACATATTCAAGGTTTCGCGCCCGCAGGAACTCAGCTCGAACAACGCCAACCAATCCGGTCCAGCTGAACAGGATCATAAGCAACACCAGCAACCAGAAACTGCGCCCTAGAATAGCGAACATGATGATGATCACATAAAGCGATGGGGTGGCCGACCAAATCTCGATGATCCGTTGAAAGATCAAATCCAGCCAGCCGCCAAAAAAGCCCTGAATGGCGCCTGCGAAGATACCGATCAGGCTGGCAACACCTGTGACCATCAGCGTGAACAGAATGGACAGACGGAACCCATAGATCACCCGTGCAAGCACATCGCGCTTGGTGTCATCGGTGCCAAGCAGGTTCTGGCCATTGGGCGGCAGTGGGGCTGCGCCCGGCCGATCAACGCTGGTTTTGAAAGAGTATGGGATCAGCGGCCAGATGGCCCAGCCGCGCTCGAACCCGTCGGCGGCAAAGGATCCGGCCTCGATCTGCTCGATAATGCCGTCAGGATCGTCAAAGCACTGATCCAAACCGCCACTGTCTATCAGACAACGCACTTCGGGGTCGCGATAGATTGCTTCGGTTTGGAAATCACCGCCAAACTCGGTCTCTGGGTAGAAATTGAAGATCGGCGTATAAAGCTCACCGCGGTATTTCACGAGGATCGGTTTGTCATTTGCGATAAATTCAGCAAATAGCGACAGGCCGAACAGGATCGAGAAGATGATAAGCGACCAGAACGCCCGGCCATTGCGACGGAAGTTGCGCCACCGGCGCTGATTCAGGGGGGAAAGCGCCATTTACCCCTCCCGCTTTTCAAAGTCGATGCGCGGATCAACCAACACATACATCAGATCACTGATGATGCCGACCACCAGACCCATTAGGCCAAAGATGAACAGCGTTCCAAAGATAACCGGGTAATCGCGCGCGACCGCCGCCTCGAACCCAAGGCGACCCAATCCATCCAGCGAAAAGATGGTTTCGATGATGATTGACCCTCCGAAAAAAACACCGATGAAGACGGCCGGAAAACCCGCGATTACGATCAGCATCGCATTGCGGAACACGTGGCCGTACAGCACCCGGCTTTCGCTCAGGCCCTTGGCGCGGGCGGTCATGACATATTGCTTTTTAATCTCGTCCAGAAACGAGTTTTTGGTCAGCAAGGTGAGCGTTGCGAAGGCCGAGATGGTCAGCGCTAGGATCGGCAACGCGATATGCCAGAAGTAATCGGCAATCTTGCCAAATACACTCAGACTGTCCCAGTTGTCCGAGGTAAGCCCCCGCAACGGAAAGATCTGCCAATAGGACCCACCGGCAAATAGCACCAACAGCAAAATGGCGAACAGAAATCCCGGGATGGCATAGGCCACGATGATGGCGCCACTGGTCCAGGTGTCAAAGCTTGATCCGTCCCTGATCGCCTTGCGAATACCCAGAGGGATCGACACCAGATAGGCAATCAGCGTCGACCAAAGCCCTAGCGAAATAGACACCGGCATCTTTTCCAGCACCAGATCGGTCACACTGATCGACCGGAAATAGCTCTCGCCAAAATCCAGAGTCAGGTAATTACCCATCATATTCAGAAACCGTTCCAAGGGCGGTTTGTCGAACCCGAATTCTTTTTCCAGTTCTTCGATGAATTCAGGCGGCAAGCCACGCCCGCCGATATAGCGGTCATTTGTGCCGCCGGTCTGCTGTTCGATATCGCCGCCACCGCCAGCGATACCTTCAAATACATCTCCACCACCCTCCATCTGGGCGATGATCTGTTCAATCGGGCCGCCTGGCACAAACTGCACAAGGGTGAAGTTGACGATCATGATTCCCAGCAGTGTGGGAATGACCAGCAGCAGGCGTCTTAGAATATATGCTCCCATTTGGGCGGATTACCTCAAGGCGCCGGAGGATTTCAACTGGGCTTCCTGCTCGGCGTTGATCCACCACAGGTCTTCGACTCCCAATGAATAAGGCGGCAGGTTTTCCGGGTATTCATACATGTCCCAATAGGCAACCCAGTATTTGCCCAAATACCAAGTGGGCACCATGATCCGCTTGGCCCGCAGAACACGGTCCAGGGCGCGAACATTGGCAAACAACTCTTCGCTGTTGGTCGCTGCCACGATGTTGTCGATCAACGGTTCAATATCCGGGCCATACGCACCAGACGGGTTGAATACGGAATACGAGGCCGCCTCGGTTCCGAATTGCTGGTACAGTCCCGTCGAAGGTTGCAGCGAACTTGGGTACCCGCCGAAAATCATGTCGAAATCCCGGTCACGGCGGCGCAGGGTGAATTGCGCATTGTCCACACGATTGTAGGTCGCATCTATGCCCATCGTCCTCAGGTTAGCGACAAATGGCTGGATGATACGATCAAGAGTCGGCTGGTCTGACAGAAATTCTATGGCCAGTACTTCACCGTTTTGATTGCGGCGGATACCGTCTTCGCCCACCTGCCAACCGGCCTCATCCAGCAGCTTCATCGCGGCGCGCAGATTGCGACGATCATTCTGACGCTCGGCGCGGGATTCATGGGCAACGACCGGTAGGTCGGTCAGTACCGCAGGGTCCAGCGCATCGCCGAGGCTTTGCAGAACCTCCAGTTCTCGCCCCTCGGGCAGCCCCGTCGCCTCTAGGTGAGTTCCCTGCCAGAATGAGTCGCGCTGCTGAAACAGGCCATATTGCAAGCTTTCATTCGTCCATTCGAAGTTGAATCCTAACTGGACGGCTTCGCGCACCTTGGGATCCTGAAATTGCGGTCGGTCCAGGTTCATGACAAAGCCCGAAGCGTTGGGGACATCCCCGTCTTCCAGCTCTACCCGAACCACTGTTCCGTTTGCTATGGCAGGAAAATCATAGGCCGTTGCCCAGCTTTTCGAGTTGTTTTCCTGGCGCAGTGTGAACGTGCCCGCCTTGAACCCTTCCATCGCAGCAATCGAGTCCGCGAAATATTCGATCCGGATGGAGCCATAGTTGTTGCGGCCAACATTCACATTAACGTGGTCGCCCCAATAGTCCGGGTTGCGCTTGTAGACGATGCGCCGGTTGATGTCATAGCTGTCCAAAACATAAGGTCCGGATCCGATACCCGGCTCAAGCCGGGATTTGTCGAGCCGCCGGTTTTCGGGGTCTGCCTCAAACCAGGCCTTGGAAAACACAGATGTCCCGGCAACCTGACTTATTAGGCCACGGCGCGGGATATCCGGTGCGAAGTAGAATTTAACCCGATGATCATCCAGCGCTTCGGCACGCGGAATCATCTCGCGGACGGCGTCGGCATAGGATTTTAACCCCTGTTCCAGCAGCAGATTATGCGAAAACACAACATCTTCGGCAGTCACCGGGGTTCCATCGGAAAACCGTGCCTCAGGTCGCATGTTGAAGATGACCCAATCCTGACTTTCCGGGTATTCAAGGCTTTCTGCCAGCAGACCGTAGTAAGTGGCCGTTTCATCATAGGACGCGACCATGAGGGATTCATACTGATCCGCAGAACGCGCACCCGCGCGGCCCTGCCGCGTGTAGGGGTTGAAACTGTCAAATGTCCCTTGTGCTGCATAAGACAACTCTCCGCCGCGCGGCGCATCAGGATTTACATAGTCGAAATGGGCAAACCCTTCAGGGTATTTCAAATCGCCAAATTCCGAGAATCCGTGGCTTTTGATGATGGTCTCTTCGGCAAACAGTTGAGAGGTCATGAGCGCAAGCAGCAAAAAGCCGGTAATCGGTATGGTCAACCAACCTCTGAAATCCAATGCACGTGCCTGAACAATCTGTCGGTTGGATTCCATTTGGCTCATCCCCTGTTGCGTCACTTCTTATAGTCTTGCGCCTGAACGAAGCTAAAGGTCCAGCGTTGACTGATTCAAGTTTAGAATGCGTGAGCGCATTGTGAAGGTTTCTTCATACAAAAAAAGCCGCTGCACGGGGCAGCGGCTTTGAATTTCAGATGTGCCGGTCTGGCATCAGTTGCCGATTGTCTGCAGATAGGCAATCAGATCGGCACGGTCCTGCGGTTTTTTCAGGCCAGCAAAACTCATGGATGTGCCCGAGATATAGCTGCTTGGCTTGGTCAGGAAGGCATCCAGTGCTTCGGGTGTCCAGTTGCCGCCATGGGCCTGCATCGGTGGCGAATAGCCGGTAAAACCGCTGGCCGTTGCGACAGGGCGGTCAACGACACCATACAGATAGGGGCCTGTGCCGTTTGCACCGTCTTCCAGCTTGTGACACGCGGTACACTTGCGGAAAACTTTGGCGCCTTTTTCAACGTCGGCGGCGGCCAGAAGCTCTTCAAATACTACCTCTTCACCGTTGGCGCTTTCGCCTGCGCTTTCGGTTTCGATGATGTACGAAGCCGTCTCGCCATGGGCATCGGCGTGGTAAAGCTCTTCTGCGGCCCATTTGGCCAGAAGCAGCACCAGGAAGGTGCCAAACAGGCCTGCTGCGGCCTTGGTAACTGTCATCGTGTCGAACATTGATCGCGAGTCCATTTCAGCTGTCTGCGGGGTGTCTAAGGCTTCCCCTTACAAGAGGCAAGGTATAGACACCGCGACTAAACGCCCAATTCTGGAACTTGTTGCACGGAATCGACCAAATGACAAAACGTATCGCATTTCAGGGAGAACCCGGTGCCTATAGCCACGAGGCATGCCGAAACGCTCGTCCCGATATGGAGGCCCTGCCCTGCCGCACATTTGAGGATGTGATCGAATCAGTTCGGTCCGGCAAAGCAGACCTGGCGATGCTTCCGGTCGAAAACACGACCTATGGGCGGGTGGCCGATATTCACCGCCTGCTGCCCCATAGCGGGTTGCATATCATCGACGAAGCTTTTGTTCGCGTACACATCAATTTGTTGGCCGTCCCCGGTGCCAAGCTGAGCGACATCACCGAAGCGCATTCGCATCTGGTACTGCTGCCACAATGCGCTGGGTTCCTGAAGCAGCACGGCATTCACGGACGCGTCAGCCCGGACAATGCCCGCGCCGCGCGCGAGGTTTCCGAGGCTGCCGAACTGCATTCTGCCGCGCTGGCCAGCGAGTTGGCCGGAGAGATCTATAACCTGAACGTCCTTGCCCGCCATATCGAGGACAGCGACGACAACACCACGCGTTTTTTGATCATGTCACGCGATGCGGACCTGTCGCGGCGCGGGGCGCATGGGATGATCACCAGCTTTGTGTTTCAGGTCCGCAACATCCCGGCCGCGCTGTATAAGGCGATGGGCGGGTTCGCCACCAATGGTGTCAACATGACCAAGCTGGAAAGCTATATGGTCGACGGGTCGTTCACGGCCACTCAGTTCTATGCGGATATTGTCGGGCACCCGGACGATCGCAATGTGCAACTGGCCCTGGAAGAGCTGGAACATTTTACCACCAATGTCGAGATTCTGGGCGTCTATCCGGCAGTCCAGCCGCGCGGCTAGCTCAACCCAGCCGGTATTTCTTGCACATCGCCCCTTCATGTGAGCGGTAATCGACAAATCCCATGGCCGCGTAATAGGCCAGGCCTTCGGCATTTTGCGCGCCAATGGTCGCGTCTATTGCAGGCAGACCTGCGGCGCGGGCCGCCAGCAGCGTTTCCTGAAATAGGGCCCGCCCGACCCCCATGCGCGCGGCTGATGGACGTATATGTGTTCCGATGATGCCCCAACCGGCTGTTACGCCATAAGGGTTTCCGTCGACGGCCAGTTTCAGCGCCTGAAAGCCCAATACCTGTGAACCCTGCACCGCCACGGTGCATTGGATGCTGCCGTGGTGGCTGATGTAATGCTCTTTGGCAAAACCCTCATCGCTGGGTTTGGTGCGCTTACCGGCGGTCACGATCTCTTGCAGGACCTCGGAAATACCTTTGGCGTCATCCACAACAGCGCTGCGCAATATCACATCAGACATTCAGGGCCTCTTGTCTCGGAATTCTCAAGAACCGTGCAGATGACGTTCTTCCATTTCCCGCGCGAATTCGCTGAGGCGGGCCTGAAACTGTCGCCGGAACCGCGACTGACCCAATCTGAGCGATTGCAGCAACAGCCGTGCAGGCAGGGATTTGGCCGATAGCGACATATCCACGGTCAGCCGGGTTCTACGTTGCGACAGGGCCAGAAACTCGACCCTGGTTGAGCCATTCATTCCCTTGCTTGCCGCCTCGAACCGCATATGGGTCGGTGGATCACATTCGGCCATATTGATTTCCACGCGCCGGGGCTTTCCGCGCATACGGAACTCGGTCTCCCAGGATGTACCGGGCACAACGCCCATATGCCCTGACAAACGCCGGACCTCGATCCCGCGGCGCATTGCCATCCGCTCGAACCGTTCGAAATCCGCAAACATTTCGAACACGGCGTTGACAGGGGCCTGAATATCTTCACGTGCGGAGAATTGCATGGTGGGTTATCGTTCTCTTGCCTATTCGCCCAGTATTTTGTCAGTCGAGCGTATCTGCAAGCCAGTTTTGCAGCAGAAAATGCGCAATCGCGCCTTTGCGCGCTGGCAGAAGGCTGGGATGTTCCCCAGCAAAGACCTGCATCATTTCAGCCTTATTCACCCATATCGCGTCTTCGATTTCAACCGGGTCTATAGTGATTTCTTGCGACAATGCCTCGCCTGCACAGCCAAACATCAGTGACGCCGGAAAGGGCCAGGGCTGGCTGGAAAGATAGGTTACTTGCCCGACGGGGACACCGGCCTCTTCCATCACCTCTCTGCGCACCGCCGCTTCCAGCGTTTCTCCGGGTTCGACAAATCCGGCCAGTAGCGAATACATCCCTTCAGGCCATCCCGGGGATCGCCCCATCAGCACCGAATTCCTATATGTGATCAACATGATGACCACCGGGTCGGTGCGTGGGAAATGCTGCCCCCCACACGACGGGCAACTGCGTTGCCATCCTGCTTGCGCCATATCGCTGGCGGCGCCGCAACGAGCGCAAAACCTATGGGTTTCATGCCAGGCGATGACCGCCTTGGCGGAAGCCGAAAGTTCGGCATCACGTGGGGAAAGGCGCGCCATGATGCGGCGCAATTCGACAAAAACCTGACCTTCAGGCAAATCCGGGTGCTGTTGCTCTGATCGGTCGAAGAATGCTCCAAGCTCGGACAGGTCAACGCCCTCGGGCATCCAATCGGATATATCAAAGGCAAAAACCGGAACCTCATCCGAGAGACCAAGCAATACTGGCGCTGGGACGATCCCACCGGGACCATTTGCGATCAGCTCGTGCAAGACAGGTAACAAGCAGAGTTGATCAAGGGCCTCTCCTTGAACCAGCAGCTTTCCGCGCCACAGCAACAGGCATTTCGCTTTCGGATGTGCTCGCGCTGCTGCCATCGCGTCGACGTCTCCACGAAGATGTGCGGCACGATCCAGCCCTGATCCACCAAACGTTACCTGTTCCGCGTTCTTCATTTAAGTTCCTCTGGTTCGCCTGCACAGGGCTGCCATGACAGCTTCGGTGTTGCAACGACAATTCCACGACCGAAAACCGAGGCGATCCCGTCAAATTACCGCAAGTGCATAAAAAAATTTGCACTTACTATGCTTTTTGTTGAAGTTGTTATTCATAAAACTGCCAAAAGTAGAGTATTGAAAACAATTTCGCATTTGTCTGATCAGTCTGTAGGTATCCGGATTTTGGCGACCACCGATCTGCACATGAACCTGTGCAGTTTTGATTATTACGCGGATCAAGACGAACCTACGATCGGATTGACCCGAACGGCCAGCCTGATCCGGCAGGCGCGGAACGAGGCTGAGGCAGACGGAGATATCGTCTTGCTCTTCGACAACGGAGACGCTCTGCAGGGTACACCGTTGGGGGATTGGGCTGCCGATCCCGCCAATGCGCCGCACATCCTGATGCAGGCCTTCGGCAGCCTGGGATATGACGCGATTGGCCTGGGAAACCACGACTTCGGATTCGGGCTTCAATTCTTACAGCACGTTATCTCTGACGCCCCCTGCCCTGTGCTCAGCAGCAATGCCTTGCGCACGAATGGACCACAGATCTGGCAAGATCATGTCATTTTGCACAAAGAGATCCCTGGCGCGCCGACACCTATGGCCCTGAAGATTGGTGTATTTTCGGTCCTCCCCCCTCAGACAGCACAATGGGAGGCGCACAAGCTGCACGACACCCTTACCACTCAGGACATCCTGACTTGTGCGGCAAACAAAGTCAGAAAGCTCCAAGACGAAAATTGCGACCTGATCATCGCGTTGGCCCATACCGGTTTCGGACCGGACACGTCACAACAGAATATGGAAAACGCGATTATTCCGCTGGCCGAAATCGAAGGTATCGACGCAATAATTGCTGGCCATTCCCATTTGACCTATCCCGCCAAGGCCGGCTCTGAAAACACTCTGGTGCATGGCAAACCAGTTGTCTTACCCGGAACGGCCGGATCGCATCTGGGGGTGGTCGACCTGAAACTTCACTCGGCAGAGCGCGGCGGCTGGACCGTTGGCGAAGCCCGGGCGGCGCTGCGACCGATATCTGCGGGGCGTCCCGACGAAATCGTATCACTGGCGCCCGAAGATCCGGAATTGTTGCATCTCTTTTCCTCTGGTCATGCCGAAACCCGCAGGCGAGCGGGCCAGCCGGTCGGCCGCACCCCGCACCATCTGCACAGCTATTTCAGCTTTTGCACCGAGGACCGTGGGCTGAGGCTGGTCGCCGCCGCCCAGGCTGCCGCGTTACGTCTGTGTATGTCCGAAACCGACCTGGCAGATATTCCGATTTTATCGGCGGTTTCACCTTCGAAATTCGGCGGTCGGGCCGGGCCGCGATTCTATACGGATGTTAAGCCTGGCGAGATATTCCTGCGTAACGTGGTTGACCTGCATGTTTTTCCAAACGAATTGCAGGGTGTCATTGTATCCGGTGACCAAATCGTGGACTGGCTTGAGATGTCCGCAGCTGTTTTCAACCAGATTTCGACCGGATCTGCATCCGAACTTATTTGCGAAAATCGGGTGGGTCACAACTTTGATGTGCTATACGGGCTGTCCTGCATAATTGATCTGACACAACCTCCGCGTTTCGACGATATGGGCACCTTGATCAACGCCGAAAACCGGCGCGTTTCAGAGGTTCTGGTCGGTGCCACCCCCATTGCACCGGATCAGCAATTTGCCGTCGCGCTTAACAATTATCGCGCCAGCGGGGGCGGGCATTTCCCATTTGCGGGTAATGCGCAACGTATCGACATGCCCATCCTGCCGGTCCAGCAAGCCCTGCTGGATTATCTGTCAGGCACCTTGGTCAGCGATCCGCTGGAAGAGGCCCAGGAACCCTTCAGGATCACCAGTAACACTGGTACGCAAGCGATCTTACGCACCGGTCCAAATGCCCACCGACATCTGCAGGACATTCAGGAATTTGATCCACAAGTCCTTGGAACCGACGAAAATGGCTTTTTACGGATTCTTCTGACCTTCTGACGGGTTGTGTTTTTCCGGCCAACTGCCTATATCCACCCTCGAGAGGTTGGCGCGGGCGAGCGCCTCGCCAACCTGGTCAGATCCGGAAGGAAGCAGCCACAACGAGCCCCGCTTGGGTCGATGTCCAACCTCTCACTTACGCGCAACGACTGCCGCAGGAGGGACTTTATGATTGTAGCAATGACCCTTCGGGCAGAGCGTTTCCGGGACTAACCCCCGCTCTTGCCTGAACACGTTACCGATGGGTGCGCGCCTGCCACCCTGATGGTTTCCTGTATCTGAACACAGGCAGAACAATGTCCAAAACACTTTCGGACCTGGGATGGTCCTCTCATTTTGCAGCCCAACATGCTGTGAACCCTACCTGCACACCGCATCGCATCAACGCCGTCCATCGTGATCGCCTGATCGGCCTGAATGCGCTTGGCGGCACATCTGATCTGACCCCTGACCGATCAACCGGCGAATTTGCGGTTGGCGATTGGGTCCTTGCGGATGATCAAAACCGCATTCGGCATCTTTTGGAGCGCAAAAGCCTCTTGCAACGCCGGGCCGCAGGCACCGGTGCGCAGGTTCAGCTGATCGCGGCGAATGTGGACGTGCTGTATATCGTCAGTTCCTGCAATGCCGATTTCAATCTGGCACGGCTAGAGCGTTATCTGGCGCTGGCGCATCAGGCCGGGTGCTATCCGGTTGTTGTCCTGACCAAGGCCGACAGCTGCCCTGACCCAGAGAGCTATGCCAGTCAGGCCAGTTCGCTGGCTCGGTTTCTGACCGTTCTAACCGTCAACGCGCTGGAGGCGTCAGAGATTGATCCGATCCTGTCCTGGTGCCCTGCCGGGCAAACTGCTGCTTTGGTCGGCTCATCCGGTGTCGGCAAAACCACATTGGCGAACGCCATGACTGGTCAGGCCGGGACAACGGCGGGGATCCGCGAGGATGACGCACGGGGTCGCCACACCACGACCCATCGTGCGCTTCACCCGATGCGAAACGGGGGGTGGCTGATTGATACGCCAGGAATGCGCGCCCTGCGTTTGATGGATGCCCAAGACGGCGTGGATGAGGTTTTCTCAGACCTTCTGGAATTGGCTGCGACCTGCCGGTTTTCAGATTGCCAGCATCAGGCCGAACCCGGTTGCGCCGTGCAAGAGGCGATTGCCGATGGCCTGCTCTCGCCGGACCGGCTGGAACGCTGGAACAAGCTGCGGCGCGAGGATCAGAGGAACTCTGAAACCCTTGCGCAATCCCGGGCGCGCGACAAAGCCTTTGGTAAAATGGTGCGGTCTGTCATGCATGACAAAAAGTCTCGCAACAGACCCTAACGGGGACGGAAAAGCGCGTCTTCAGGCAATCAACCGGGGCCAAAGCGCCTGATTTCTGCGGGCAAAGGCACCGATATGACCGATCTCGGGCACTCCGATCTCTTTCGGAGACAGCAGATGCCGCCGCGCCTTTGGTCCATACAGATCGGCAAGCCGCCAGACAGCGTCTGGCGGCACCATCTGGTCGTCCTCGAAGGTGAACAGGTCCACCGGCGTATTCGATTGCGCCCATCTCGCTTCGGGCAGAGCGTCACCGATCTGCGGCACATAATTCTGCGGCGCCGTGCACCAGCTACGCCATTGCCAATAGACCGGACCAGGCAAATCGGCACCGATCCCCACCGCTTTGCCCGGCAGATAGCCCAGCGCATTCACTGCCAGACGCCCATGCACATGCCAGAACATCCACGCCAGCCCGCGATAGGGCCAGGGATGGTCGGACAGAGTAACCAGCCCCGAACATACACAGATCATCCGGTCGATCTGATCAATGTCTGGCTGCACCGGCCCCAGCAAGCCGCCAAGGGAATGACCGATGCTCCACTGCAAAGCGTCCGGGAACCGCCTGCGCATCTCAGCCCGTGCGGCGGGCATGTCGACCAAGGCCCAATCCGCCATGGTCACCTCGGAGGTTTTGAGTTTGTCGCGCAGCGAATGCCCGAAATCGCTGTAGTCATAGGTCAAACAGGCAATACCCTGTTCGGCGGCCAGCCAACGGGCAAAATGCTGGTAATATTCGCGCGGCACTGCAGTTGCGCTGTGAATCACCACGGCGATCTTCGGCTCGGTTGCAGGCAGATACAGCCGTGCCGACAGGCTGGCAGAGCCTGAGGCAAAGTCAAAGTCAAAGTCCTTAGTCTGGACGCAGGGCGTGGTATCAAGCATGGCGCCTCCGACAAATTCTGAACTACTCGGTTCACTCAACAATCGGCCCGATTTCGGCCACCAGAGTCAAGATTTCATCAAGATGACCAAACGTCCGGTTTGCACCCCAACAGGTGGCTTGACTCGGGGTCTGCATAGCCGCTAGCGATGTGGTGATGGTTCTTGCCCCGGAAATGGGGCGGGATGAAAAGGGAACACGGTGCGGTCTGCCCCGGCGATGCCGGAAAGGGCCAACTCCGCGACTGCCCCCGCAACTGTAAGCGGTGAGCAATGCCGAAATACCACTGGCCCCAGGGCTGGGAAGGTCGGCAAAGCGACGACCCGCAAGTCAGGAGACCTGCCATCGTATCGAAACCGAAACTCGGGCGGGGTGTCCGGGCAGGTCGTCAGCGCGCTGTCACACCTGATCCTCACCCTTCGTCCTGCGCGCGGAGGGCGCATTATGATCTGGAAGACAAAGACACATGAATTCACCGCAACCGTCTGTCAGAGGACCGG
Source organism: Ruegeria sp. CDSA236 (assembly GCF_059611285.1). Classification (NCBI taxonomy): domain Bacteria; kingdom Pseudomonadati; phylum Pseudomonadota; class Alphaproteobacteria; order Rhodobacterales; family Roseobacteraceae; genus Ruegeria; species Ruegeria sp. CDSA236. The sequence goes on along the minus strand of NZ_JBXWPG010000007.1, from coordinate 139,247 downwards.
GAAACCCTGCCCCGCCCTTGCCCGAATGGCACGCGCCATGGCCGAGGCGATGGCGACGGCAAGGCCTGCGACATCCAAAACATTCGAGGTCGAAGGTACCAGCGATCTGACCCATTGCACCGAAGGCTGCACGGCCCGTTTTCGGGCCCAATCAGAACAGATCAGGGTCTATTGCGGCACCAGCACAGACACGCCGACAGAAAAGCTGGACGCCTATGGCGACATGATGTTCGGGCCGGAGTTCACCCAGAAATCCGCTGGTTTTCTGTCAGAACCACCCTGTGCGATGCTCGACGTTTCGACCCTGCCGCCGCGCAGCGACAGTATTCCGTATCAAGTGTCTGCCTGATTCAAGGAAGGGTTCGGGCCGGCAACCCGGCCCAGTCCTTTTGCGCGTCGGTTTCCACCGCGCAGGGCCGAACCGCACGCAACCGCCGAAGCGCTTGGTCAGGCGCTTCGCCGCATTCCACCATTAGCCGCATCACAACCATCCCCGAGCGTCCGCACCCACCGCGGCAATGCACCAGCACCTTGCCGCCACTGGCAAGGACATGTCGGACGGCTGCGCTGGCTTGCGGCCAAAGCGCCTCAACCTCAGGCGTGGGGGCGCCGAAATCGGAGACCGGAAGGTGGACCCAGGCAACCCGTTCGCACTGCAGGTCCGCCTCGAATGAACGCGCGCCGGAATGCTGGAACTCATCCAGAGTAGTCATCGAGATGACCAGGTCCGGCGCCCAATCCCGGATTACTGCGAAATCCCCAGCATAATCGCCCGTGACACCCGGCAGTGGGCACAGAGCGATCTGCCCTTTGCCCAATCCAAGAGGGTGAATTGCAAAACTCTCCAACACAGCTCCTTTTCCTGCATCACCACATGGGGCTAAAGCCCCTCATGATTTACCGGCTCTGATACAACTTGCCAAAACGAAATTCCTTTTCGCGCGCGGTGGACGCGGACGGCGGGGGTCTCTACGCTGCAAACCTGACACGAATCCAACAGAGCAGACATGACCGACACGCCCAGCCCCGCCTATCAGGTTCTCGCGCGGAAATACCGCCCGGAAACTTTTGCTGACCTCGTCGGTCAGAACGCAATGGTGCGCACGCTGAAAAACGCGTTCGAGGCCGACCGGATTGCACAAGCCTTCATCATGACCGGCATCCGCGGCACCGGTAAGACAACCACGGCCCGGATCATCGCCAAGGGCATGAACTGCATCGGTCCTGATGGGCAAGGCAAGCCCACGACCGAGCCTTGCGGCCAGTGCGAACATTGCGTCGCCATCATGGAAGGTCGCCATGTCGACGTGATGGAAATGGACGCCGCCAGCCGAACCGGCGTGAATGATATCCGCGAAATCATCGACTCGGTCCGATACCGCGCCGCCAGTGCGCGCTATAAGATCTACATCATCGACGAGGTTCACATGCTTTCGACCAGCGCGTTCAACGCGCTGCTCAAGACGTTGGAAGAACCTCCTGCGCATGTGAAGTTCATCTTTGCCACGACCGAAATCCGCAAAGTCCCGGTGACTGTTCTGTCGCGGTGCCAACGATTTGACCTGCGCCGGATCGAACCCGAGGACATGATTGGCCTGCTCAATAAGATCGCAGCGGCTGAGAAGGCACAGATCGCGGATGATGCCCTGGCACTGATCACCCGCGCGGCCGAAGGGTCGGCGCGCGACGCAACTTCGCTGCTGGATCAGGCAATCAGCCATGGGGCCGGTGAAACCAGCGCCGATCAGGTGCGCGCGATGCTGGGTCTGGCCGACCGAGGCCGGGTATTGGACTTGATGGAAATGATCCTGCGAGGGGATGCAGCAAACGCGCTGACTGAATTGGGCGGGCAATATGCCGAAGGGGCCGATCCGCTATCCGTGCTGCGCGATCTGGCCGAAATCACGCACTGGGTTTCGGTTGTGAAGATCACGCCAGACGCAGCCGAGGACCCGACGGTTTCCCCCGATGAACGTGCTCGTGGTCAGCAAATGGCCGAGGCCCTGCCAATGCGCGTTTTGACCCGGATGTGGCAGATGTTGCTGAAAGCGCTGGAAGAGGTATCGGCCGCGCCAAATGCCATGATGGCTGCTGAAATGGCCGTTATCCGCCTGACCCATGTTGCCGACTTGCCCAGCCCCGAAGAGCTGATCAAGCGCCTGCAGGACAACCCGCCACCGCCTCCGAATGGCGGTCCTGGCGGTGGTATGGCCGTGCCCTCTCAGGCTCCGGTACAAGCGGCATCATCTTCTTACGTGTCCGCAACTAGCAGCCCCGCCGGCGCGCCTTCGGCCGCTCTGGCTCATGATATCCAATCGGCGCTGGCACGGTATCCGAGTTTTGACCACGTGGTTGAATTGATCCGCACCAATCGGGATGTGAAACTTCTGGTCGAGGTCGAAAACGGGGTGCGGCTGGTTTCTTACCAACCGGGGCGGATCGAATTCACCCCGACACAGAACGCACCCACAGATCTGGCAGCGAGACTGGGTTCGTCGCTGCAACGATGGACTGGCAACCGCTGGGCTGTGTCGATTGTGGCCGATGGTGAGGTTGCGACCATCGCCGAGATTCGAGACGCCGCCGAGCTGGCGTTGAAAGCAGAGGCTGAGAAACACCCGTTGGTTCAGGCGGTGCTCATGCAATTTCCGAAGGCACGCATAAAGCGGATTGAAACACCGGAAGAACGTGCCGCCAAAGTGGAAACCGAGGCGCTGCCCGAGGTCGAAGACGAATGGGACCCGTTCGAGGAAGACTGAAACCGTCCCATCTGACCCAACTGGAAGCCTCCCGGGCCCAACGGGAGGAAAGGCCTTGACGACGGGCGGGAGCCAGCTCGGCCCTTGTGCCGCGCCGACCGCGCCCGTATTTAGGCGTCAAACCGGATATTAGGAGAATACCGATGCTCAAAGGACTCGGCGGCCTGGGTGACATGGCCAAGATGATGAAATCCGCGCAGGATCTACAGACCAAGATGACGGATATGCAGGAAGAGCTGAATACCATCATGGTTGTCGGCGAATCCGGTGCAGGGCTGGTCAAGGCAACAGCCACGGCCAAGGGAGAGCTGAAAGGTCTCGATATCGACCCGTCAATCTTTAACGGCGACGACAAGGAAGTGGTCGAAGATCTGATCCTGGCCGCCATCAAAGATGCTCAGGCCAAGGCCGCTGAACGGTCGCAGGCTGAGATGGCTAAGCTGACCGAAGGTATGGGCCTGCCCGCAGACATCAAGCTGCCGTTCTGATAGGCACTCCTGACGAAATACCGGCCGGGCCCAACTGCCCGGCCCTTATGCAGGAGCAAGCGCGGTGAGTTCGAACAGCGATATCGACAATCTGATCGACCTGATGGCCAAACTGCCGGGCCTCGGCCCACGTTCGGCCCGTCGCGCAGTGCTGCATCTGATCCGCAAACGCGCCCTTCTGCTGACACCGCTTGCGGACGCAATGCAACAGGTTGCCATCACTGCCCGTGAGTGCCTGAATTGCGGCAATGTAGGCACCTCGGACATCTGTGATATCTGCGATAGCGAAGTCCGCGCGACCGGAGAGCTGTGCGTCGTCGAAGACGTCGCCGACCTTTGGGCGATGGAACGCGCCGCAGTTTTCAAAGGCCGCTATCACGTGCTGGGCGGCACCTTGTCGGCGCTGGACGGGATAGGCCCGGATGAGCTGCGCATCCCCCGCCTCAAGGACCGGGTCACCGCAGAGGGGATCACCGAGGTCATTCTGGCTCTGAACGCCACCGTCGACGGCCAGACCACCGCTCATTACATCGCCGATCAGTTGGAGGGACAGGTGCGCCTGACGTCGCTGGCGCAGGGTGTGCCGATTGGCGGCGAGTTGGACTATCTGGATGACGGGACAATTACGGCGGCGCTGAGGGCGCGGAAGGAAGTATAAGTTCAATAATTGAAAAAGGCTGGGTAAGTAAGCGCACCTTGTCCATCGCCTAGACTTCTCTTAGGACTTTTCCTGAAATAGTTTTTTGGAATAGTATTTATGCAGCCCAAAGAAGACGAACAACAAATTTTCGTAGTTGTGATTGATGAAACTTACGGAGATTCCGAAGAAAGTTGGGAGGAAAGCGAACGATACAGGCGCGATCTCGAGACCGAGTTCTCTGCCGACTTCATCGAGGCAAACGTTGGGCCGGGCGCCGACATCCCAGCGTTTTTGACAATTATTGCAACTTCCACTGTCCCGGTTTGGACTTTATTGCTGAGCGCCTTTTTTCTGGGGAAGCCCATAAACGAGAACCTTGAAAGTTGGGGGGAAATTGCGAAGAAAATTAAGAAGTTTTTTGGTCGACCGGTGCTACTCGCTCGTCACGGAGCGTCTGTCCTCGCTGTAGAGGCGGTGATGGACGATATTGGCGGTATGCCCAAAACTATTGAGCTTCTGAGTTATCGAGTTAGGCATATTGGAGACAACGAAAGCTTGGAACAGATGCCAAGAAGCGATCAAATATCGGAAAGTCCAGACACACTCTACCTTGGCTACCTTGTTCACATTTTTGAGATTGAAGCTGATGCGATTCAGTACCGCGTTCGCGTTGATGGCAAGAAATGCGAAGTCCTAAAGCTCTGAGAGTGCATCTTAAGTAAGCAGCAAAACCTCCCAAATCTAATTTTCTACCTCCTGATGATTTTTTGGCCTCTGTTGGCTAGAATCTGACAATGAAAGCCTTTCAATTATTCGTCCTGGGAGCATCAGTGACCCGCCTTCTCGCCCTCACCCTCGCCACCTTCACTGTTGCCACCGCGGCGCTCGTGCAGGACCTCGCCGACAAAGGCATTGTCGACGGCTGGAACATCATGATGGCCCCGCGCTAGGACACGGGTGCCTCATCCAGTCGATCTATCAGGACCTCCCGGTCGTGCGGCTGGGCTATGACACGCTGGAAGCGACCGTGTTTTCAAGACGCGCATTCGTTAGCGCGACTGCCATCCGAACCCTCTATCGAATCGGATCAAAAAGCGCGTCTTTGGCCGCGCAGTCCTTGATCACATCCCGGCCACAAGGCACCGGTTCAAGATCGCGGGACAGGCACAGGCGCACCTCTTCGATATAGCCTTGTTTGCAGGTGACGGTGATCATGTCGCGCTCCAGCCCCGGATTGACCTTTAGAAACGCTTCTTCCACGACAGATGCGGGCAGTTTTACAGATGTGTCCAACTGGCGGAACACCTTTGGACGCTCGACCGACCCATAGGCCTGCCGCGACAAGGTGTAATAGTCCGAAGCGCTTAGGCCCGAGCAGGTGCCGTGCTTCTTCCATTGATGCCAGGCAAGGCCGGAACTGCCTTGAATATCTTCCATTTCACGGGTCATAGTCCGCGTCGGCGAGGCCTCGGCCGTGCGGCAATAAGATGGCCAGCCCTGATGGAATTGCGGCCAAAGCCCGTGTAGAATCCAGCCGTGATCATGCCGTACATCACACTGATCCGACCCACGCGCGTCGCCTTCGCGCGCGCACCAGTTCGGCGACCAGCTCAGCGCCAGGACATAGTAGTCGAACGCGCCCGGTTTTTCACCCTCGGCCAGCGCCGTCATTGCACTAAAAACCCATAGAACCAGCCAGCGCATTCGCCTCTTCCCTTCTTGCCCTGCCGCGACTATATACAGCCCAAGTTCCCCGACAACGGAAACCTGCCCCAAGATCACGGGGCCGCCGAATTCCGGCGACGGGAAAGATGTATGCATAGGAGACGGGCTGATGGCAAAACCGCTTATGGCCAAGGCAACAGCCGTATGGCTAGTAGACAACACAACGATCAGCTTCAAGCAGATCGCGGATTTCGTAGGAATGCACGAGTTGGAAGTGCAGGGCATCGCCGATGGCGATGTGGCCGCTGGCGTCAAAGGGTTCGACCCGATCGCCAACAACCAGCTTACGCAGGAAGAGATTGACGTGGCGCAGGGCAACCCGCTGCACAAGCTGAAGCTCAAGTTCAACCCCGCTGCCAGTGGCGAGGAAAAACGTCGTGGCCCGCGCTATACCCCGCTGTCCAAGCGTCAGGACCGTCCGAACTCGATCCTGTGGCTGGTCAAGTTCCACCCCGAACTCAGCGACGGTCAGATTGCCAAGCTGGTTGGCACCACCAAGCCGACCATCCAGTCGATCCGCGAACGGACGCACTGGAACATCTCGAACATGCAACCGATTGACCCCGTCGCTCTGGGCTTGTGTAAACAGTCCGAGCTGGACGCAATCGTGCAGAAAGCCGCCGCCAAGAAAGCTGCTGAAGGTGGCGTCATGAGCGATGATGAACGCCGCAAGCTGGTTTCGACCGAGCAGTCACTGGAAATGGACGCAGCGCCCAAAATTCCAACGGCGATCGAGGGTCTCGAGACCTTCTCGTTGTCTGATGACTCCCCCGAGGAGAAAGAAGAGCCGATCATCGACGCCGACAGTTTCTTCAACTTGCCCAAAGGCGAGGCCGAGGATGAAGACGAAAGCGATCCGCGTTTCTGATACGCAGACAGCCCCGGTCAAACTGGCCGGGGCTTTTTTGACGAGACTCTGATGCTGAACATACTGTCTGCCATTTTTGGCCCACACCGCGCCGTGACAATCTATGCCTTCCTAAGAACCTGGGGCCTGCTCGTGTTCGGTGTCGTAGGCGTTATCGCAGTTGCCGCAGCCCTGCTGTTGCTGAACGACGACGGCACGCATGAACACGAAGCCTTCATGACCGTCCCGGTTCTGTCCGCCACCGCTATCAACGGCGACCTCAAGAACGGGGTGATTGCCTCGGTACGTTTACCCGACGGGTCCGCGACGTCGATCACTTCGACCGAGGCCCCGATTTCCCAGACCGTCGGCCAAAGCGCCTGTGTCGAAAAGCGGGTCTATGTGGAAAGTGGCGAACCAAGGTATCGCTTCAAACTTCCGCGTTATTGCGAAGCAAGCTGACAAAGCAAAACCGCCCGGTGTCCACACCGGGCGGTTTTTCCTTCAGATCATCTGAAAGATGATTCCTGCGATCACTGCGCCGACTATCCCCAGGCCCAGATAGGTCGCAAACACTTTCGGCCTGACCAGCGACCATACCGCAGCCATGGCCGGGATCGAGCTGACCGCACCCGCGATCATAAAGGACATTGCTGCCCCGGCGCTCATCCCCTGCTCCATCAGACCTGCCAATAGCGGCGGCGCGACGTATGAGTTCAGATAGGCCGGCATCCCAACAAGTGCCGCGATGATTATGGGCAACACGCCGTCTCCTCCGACCGCGCGTGCGATCAGATCAGCGGGTACATAATTGATCAGCAACGCCTCGAGAACATAGGCAAGCGCCAGCCATTTCAACAAGAACAGGCCGTTCCGAAAAAACTCGCTACGAAATCTATTCCGGCGCGCAGGGTCATGCCAGAATTTCCAAACCGGTTTGTCCTCTTGCTTAGGTCCACAACTGCCGCATCCAGCTGGTTGGTAGTTCCGCAAAGGTTGAGTCAACACACCGCTGCGCGTCATGGTGCGCACGACGAATCCGCCAAACAGGCCAAGTGCCACTGCGGCTATGGCTTTTCCGATAGCAAAGGGCCATCCCAATGCGCCAGCCGTAATCAATAGCGTCGGCGGGTCGATCAGCGGAGAGCTGAGCCAGAACGCCATAACCGCAGACAGTGGCGCCCCAAGCGCCAGTAAACCAGCAATGAACGGGATGACCTCGCAGGAACAGAATGGGGCCAACCCGCCAAACAGGGCAGCCAAAAGGATCATCCGCGTTTCGCGGCCTTCAAAGGCTCGGGCCACCATGACTTCGGCACCGGTGGCCTTGAGGTATGACAACAGCAGCACAGCAAACAGAATATATTGGCCGGTATGGGCCAGTGCCTTACCGGCAAATGTTATCACCTCGGTAAGATTGCCTGGGTCGAGTATCGCCACCGCGATCAGAATGGCGACAATCACCGCCCATGGGGTTTTGATCAGGTCGAAGACGGTTTTGAACGGAGCCCGAGGGCTCTGAGTAAGGTCAGCCATCGTTTGCCGCCTTTCCAGTTTCGTCCGCACAACATTCCGACAGAATGAACTGCGCGAGGTTTCTGAGATGGTCATACCGGGCACGGTTGATCGTGGTGCGCCCGATCTTTTCCTGTTCGACAACGTCACCGGCCGCAAGAAACCGGAGGTGATGGGCCAGCGTCGACGGGGCGATGCCGGTCCTCTCTTGGATCTCACCTACGGTCAGCCCGGCCTCTCCGGCGCGAACGAGTGTCTTGAGGACTTTCAGTCGCGCCTCTGACCCCATCGCCGAAAATCCTGCTGCAGCGGTTTCCCACATATCCACAACTCCAATAAACTAGATTTCTAGTTATATAGAGATATGGAAAGGCGCCGTCAACAAATTCTGATCAGAATTCGTGAAAAGGACGTAAGTCCAGATTGCTCAATCAATAAGGCCACTCTATAAGGTCTTATGGGGATTTCAGTAGATACGTTCTTTCTAGAGCTGAATGGGCAAGGCACCTTGCAGGCCCAGATTCAGCAAATGATTGCAGAAGGTATCCTGTCAGGCCGTTTCCATGTCGGAGAAAAACTGCCCTCGTCGCGTAAACTGGCCTCGCATCTGGGTGTCAGCCGGATCACCGTGACATTGGCTTATACCGAGCTGTTGGCCAATGACTACCTGACGGCCCGGGGCCGATCTGGGTATTATGTGTCGGAAAATGCGCCAGTACCGCCTAAATACACGCCCATCCAACGGGGCACTGAGACCGTGGATTGGGACAAGGCGCTGGCCCGCCGGTTTGTAGATTCGGATGTGTTGCCCAAGCCCTGGAATTGGCGGGACTATACCTATCCTTTTATCTATGGTCAGGCGGACCGAACCCTGTTCGATCATGCCAACTGGCGGCTATGTGCAGTGCGGGCATTGGGGCACAAGGATTTCGAATCGCTGACCCGCGACTATGTCGATCAGGACGATCCGTTGCTGATCGAGTTCATCGCCCGCCACACTCTGCCCCGCCGTGGAATCTCGGCACGCCCCGAAGAAATATTGATCACACTGGGGGCGCAGAACGCACTTTGGCTGGCGTCGCGCATTCTGCTGACTCACAATCACACCGCCGTCATCGAAGACCCCTGTTACTATGCGCTGCGCAGCCTGTTGAACCATTGGGACTGCGCAGTCGTACCCATTGGCGTGGACAAGGATGGCCTGCCACCCGAGGCGCTGCCCGATGAAACGGATGTCATCTTCACCACGCCCAGCCATCAGAGCCCGACAACCGCAACAATGCCGATCACCCGCCGCCGCCAACTTTTGGATCGTGCCCGGGATCTGGACGCAATGGTGGTCGAGGATGACTATGAATTCGAAATGGCGTTTCTCGGGGCGCCCTCACCCGCGCTGAAGTCCATGGACCGGGATGGACGTGTCATCTATGTGGGCAGCTTCTCAAAATCGCTGTTCCCTGGATTGCGCCTTGGTTACATGGTTGGATCCGAGCCATTTATCCGCGAGGCGCGCGCGCTGCGCTCTTTGGTGCTGCGCCACCCGCCGGGCCACATTCAGCGCACTGCAGCGTATTTTCTGTCTCTGGGACATTACGATGCTCAGATCAGGCGCATGTCCAAAGAGCTGTCCAAGCGGCGGGATGCAATGGACAAGGCTATCGACGAATACGGGCTGTCGGTGGCGGGGCGCGGTGTGATGGGCGGATCTTCGATGTGGATGTCCGCTCCCGAACATGTCGACATGTCCCAGCTGGCGCGCAGCCTGCAAAACCAAAGCGTTCACATCGAGCCTGGTGCACCGTTTTTCGCAGGGCCGGATAGGCCACAGAACTTCTACCGGCTCGGATACTCATCCATCGCGCCCGACCGCATCGCTCCGGGCGTGAAGCTGATCGCGGATGCCATCCAAACGCAGTAGCCCGCGTCTGGACCTAATCCGCATTTCGTTTTGGACCTAACGCCATTCCGTCCCTTGGGCCACAACCGTACCCAAAGGCTGGGCTGATCGTCCGGCTTCATCCACAAATCCGCGGAGACAAATCAGATGAAAATGACCACCGAAGAGGCCTTTGTTAAAGTTCTGCAGATGCACGGGATCGAGCATGCGTTTGGGATCATCGGTTCGGCGATGATGCCGATCTCGGATATTTTTGGAAAAGCTGGCATTACCTTCTGGGATTGCGCACACGAAGGCTCGGGTGGGATGATGGCTGACGGGTACACACGCGCCACCGGCAAAATGTCGATGATGATCGCGCAGAACGGACCCGGGATCACAAACTTTGTTACTGCCGTCAAAACCGCCTACTGGAACCACACCCCGCTGCTGCTGGTAACCCCGCAGGCCGCAAACAAGACCATGGGTCAGGGCGGTTTCCAGGAGATGGAACAGATGCGCATGTTTGCAGACTGCGTCTGCTACCAGGAAGAAGTACGCGACCCTTCGCGGATGGCCGAAGTTCTGAGTCGCGTTATCACCAAAGCCAAGCGCGCCTCGGCACCGGCACAGATCAATGTTCCACGTGATTTCTTCACTCAGGTTGTCGATATCGAACTGCCTGCCGTAGTTGAATTTGAACTGCCTTCTGGCGGCGCATCAGCCGTTACCGAAGCCGCCGCGCTGCTGTCGGATGCCAAGAACCCTGTCATCCTGAACGGCGCGGGCACGGTTCTGTCCGCTGGCGGCATCGAAGCCTCGAAAGCACTGGCCGAGCGTCTGGACGCCCCGGTTTGTGTTGGCTACCAGCACAATGACGCCTTCCCGGGCTCGCACCCGCTGTTTGCTGGCCCGTTGGGTTACAATGGCTCGAAAGCCGGTATGGAGCTGATAAAAGAAGCAGACGTGGTTCTGTGTCTCGGCACTCGCCTGAACCCGTTCTCGACTCTTCCTGGCTATGGTATGGAATACTGGCCGGCGAATGCAAAGATCATTCAGGTTGACATTAACCCCGACCGCATTGGCCTGACCAAGAAGGTATCTGTCGGTATTGTTGGCGACGCAGCCACCGTTGCAACCAATATCCTGGCACAGCTGTCGGACACCGCAGGTGACGAAGGACGCGATGCACGCAAAGCGAAGATTGCGGAAACCAAGTCACGCTGGGCGCAGGAATTGACTTCGATGGACCACGAGCAGGACGATCCGGGCACAACCTGGAACGAACGCGCCCGTGCAGCCAAGCCCGACTGGATGAGCCCGCGCATGGCGTGGCGCGCCATTCAGGCAGCCCTGCCGAAAGAGGCGATCATCTCGTCCGACATCGGCAATAACTGTGCCATCGGCAACGCCTACCCATCCTTTGAAGCGGGCCGCAAATATCTGGCCCCCGGGCTGTTCGGCCCCTGTGGATACGGATTGCCATCTGTCATGGGTGCCAAGATCGGTTGCCCGGATGTGCCTGTCGTTGGGTTCTCGGGTGACGGCGCCTTTGGTATTGCTGTAACCGAACTGACCGCAATCGGCCGCGATGAATGGCCCGCAGTCACCCAGATCGTTTTCCGCAACTATCAGTGGGGTGCTGAAAAGCGCAACTCGACCCTGTGGTTCGACGACAATTTTGTTGGAACCGAACTGGACACCAAAGTGTCCTATGCCGGTATCGCTCAGGCCTGTGGCCTGAAAGGTGTCGTGGCCCGCACACAGGATGAGCTGACTGCAGCCCTGAATCAGGCCATTGAGGATCAGAAGAATGGGATCACCACGCTGATCGAAGCAATGATCAACCAGGAACTGGGCGAGCCGTTCCGTCGGGACGCAATGAAGAAACCGGTCGCGGTGGCAGGCATCAGCAATGACGACATGGAACCGCAGGCCGGGGTATAATCCGCGTGAAACCGCTGCGCGCCATTCTCGGGACGGCCAGCGCGTCGGACAAGATCATCGCCCTGTCAGAGGGCGATGATCCCCGCGTCGTGGAAGGTGCGGTCAGGGCCGTAAAAGAGGACGTTGCACGGATCATCCTGATCGGCGACGGGGCCAAAATTTCGGCCCTTCTGGATGCGCATGAAGGATTTGATCCCACTCGGATACACATTCTTGACCCGGCGCATTCCTCAATCACCACGGAACTGGCTGAAGCGCTGTTTAATCGCCGCAAGCACAAGGGCATGACCCTTGAAGAGGCAGGGCAACAGATCACCAACCGGCTGACCTTTGCCGCCATGCTGGTGCATCAGGGTATCGCTGACGGCACCGTGGGCGGAGCGGTTGAAACCACCTCTGACACAGTTCGCGCGGCGTTGCAGATCATCGGAACAGCGCCGGGTACAACAATGGTATCCAGTTTTTTTCTCATGCTGTTCTGCCAGGATCATCACGAGGTCAAAGGCGCGCGCATCTTTGCCGATTGTGGTCTGGTGGTGGATCCAAACGCCGAAGAAATGGCGGAAATTGCCCGCGCATCGGCCGCATCCTATTCAGCTTTGACTGGAAACACGGCGCGTGTGGCGATGCTGTCTTTTTCCACCTCGGGAAGCGCCGAACATCCAAAAGTATCCAAGGTCGTCGAGGCAACCCGGATCGCACGCGAAAAAGATCCGAACCTTCTGATCGACGGAGAGCTGCAGTTCGATGCCGCCTTTGTCCCCGAGGTTGCGGCGCAAAAGGCGACGGATTCGCCACTGAAGGGCGAAGCGAATGTCTTTGTCTTCCCCAGCCTGAATGCGGGCAATCTGGGCTATAAGATCGCACAGCGCATCGGAGGGGTTGAGGCAATCGGGCCAGTCCTACAAGGCCTGGCCAAGCCGGCAAATGATCTATCGCGCGGCTGTACGGCAGAGGACATCCTTCACATGATCGCCGTGACTGCTGTTCAAGCACAACATGGCGAAAACGGAATATAAGTCTCGACAAGTCCGTGAAAAACAAATTTTATTCCGGTTCCCGGCAATACTCGGGGGAATACCGGTCTGCAAACTACAGGGGCGCCTATGAACCAGCCAGTGATTGACACCTCGCCCAAAGTCTCGGACGAGATCCGGCAGACCACCTGTTACATGTGCGCCTGTCGCTGTGGCATCAACGTTCACATGAAAGACGGCAAGGTCGCCTATATCGAGGGCAACCGAGACCACCCGGTGAACAAAGGCGTTCTGTGCGCCAAAGGGTCCGCGGGCATTATGCAGGTTAACGCGCCGTCGCGCCTACGCAAACCGCTGCGCCGTGTCGGCCCGCGCGGATCGGGCGAGTTCCGCGAGATCGAGTGGGACGAAGCGATCAGCACAGCCGTCGGCTGGATGAATGAGCTGCACGAGACAGCGCCGCAAAAGCTGGCCTTCTTTACCGGTCGCGACCAAAGCCAAAGCTTCACCAGCTTCTGGGCTCAGAATTTCGGCACCCCAAACTATGCGGCCCATGGCGGCTTCTGTTCCGTCAACATGGCCGCAGGCGGCATCTACACCATGGGCGGCGCGTTTTGGGAGTTTGGCCAGCCCGACTGGGACCACACCAAGCTATTCATGCTGTTCGGCGTAGCCGAAGACCACGACAGCAACCCGATCAAGATGGGCATCGGCAAGATCAAGGCACGCGGCGCACGGGTGATCGGTGTGAACCCGATTCGATCAGGCTATAACGCCGTCGCCGATGACTGGGTCGGGATTACGCCCGGCACCGACGGGCTGTTCATCCTGTCGCTGATCCATGTGCTGATGAAGGCCGGCAAGATCGACCTGGATTACCTCTGCCGTTATACCAACGCGCCTGTTCTGGTGAACGCATCCGAAGGCCCCGACAAAGGTCTGTTCTTGCGCGATAGTGACGGCAAACCGCTGGTGATCGACCGGGCCACAGGCGAACTCACTGCGTTCGACAAGCCGGGCGTACGCCCGGACTTGTCGGCTACTTACGAAAAGGACGGCGTCACCCATCGCCCGGTTTTCCACCTGATGGCCGAGAAATACCTAAGCGACGAGCACGCCCCTGAGGCCGTGGCTGACCGCTGTGGCATCCCGGCCAGTCGCATTCGCGCCATCGCGGCGGAAATCGCCCGCGTCGCCTTTGATGAGGCGATCGAGCTGGATCAGGAATGGACCGATTTCCGCGGCGAAACCCATGCTAAGATGATCGGTCGCCCGGTCAGCTTCCACGCCATGCGTGGCATCTCGGCCCATGCCAACGGGTTCCAGACCTGCCGCGCGCTGCACGTGCTGCAGATCATCCTCGGCACCGTCGAAGTTCCAGGCGGTTTCCGCTTCAAACCGCCCTATCCCAAACCAGTCGAGGCACACCCAACCCCGCATGGCGACCGCCGCCCCGGCAGACCCCTGGAAGGCCCCCATCTAGGCTTCCCCCGCGGGCCCGAAGACCTGTTGCTGGACGACTGCGGCACTCCCCAACGGATCGACAAAGCATTCACATGGGAAAACCCGATGTCAGCCCATGGGCTGATGCATATGGTAATCTCAAACGCCGCCGCCGGTGATCCCTACAAGATCGACACGCTGTTCATGTATATGGCGAATATGTCGTGGAACTCCTCCATGAACACCAAAGGTGTGATGGAGATGCTGACCGCCAAGACCGAAGACGGCAAATATGTCATCCCAAACATCATCTATTCCGATGCCTATTCCTCGGAAATGGTGGCCTATGCCGACTTGATCCTGCCCGACACCACCTATCTTGAACGGCACGACTGCATCTCGCTGCTCGACCGCCCGATCTGCGAGGCAGACGCCGCCGCCGACGCAATCCGCTGGCCGGTGATCGAGCCCGACCGCGACGTGCGAGGCTTTCAGTCGGTGCTGGTGGAACTGGCCAACCGCATGAGCTTGCCAGGCTTTACCAACGAAGACGGTACGCCGAAGTGGAAAGACTACGCTGACTATATCGTTAACCATCAGCGAAAGCCCGGTATCGGCCCGCTGGCCGGGTTTCGAGGCGAAAATGGCGACAAGGAAGGTCGTGGCGAGGTCAACCCCGACCAGCTAAATCGCTACATCGAAAATGGCGGCTTCTACGTCGCGCATATCCCCGAAGGGGCGGATTACTACAAACCCTGGAACGCTGCCTATCAGGATTGGGCAGTGGGGATGGGAATCTACGACAGCCCGCAACCCTATCTGTTCCAGCTCTATTCAGAACCGATGCGCAAGTTCCAGCTGGCCGCCGAAGGCCACGGGGACCGGCAACCGCCGGAAAATCTGCGCCAGCGCCTCAAGGACACCATGGACCCGCTGCCGATCTGGTACGAAACCGATCAGCAGGGCAATGAAGGTTTCACAATCAATGCCCTGACTCAGCGCCCGATGGCGATGTATCACTCATGGGGCACCCAAAACGCCTGGCTGCGCCAGCTACACGGGCGCAACCCGCTTTATGTGCCAACCAAACTGATGCGCGAACACGGGATGCAGGACGGCGACTGGGCCAAAGTCACGTCTCCGCACGGGGAAATTACTGTTCCGGTCATGGAGATGGCCGCGCTGAATGAAAATACTGTCTGGACTTGGAATGCCATAGGCAAACGCAAAGGTGCTTGGGCCCTGCAGGAAGACGCACCAGAGGCCACCAAAGGCTTTTTGCTGAACCACCTGATCCACGAACTGCTGCCGTCAAAAGGCGATGGAATGCGTTGGGCCAATTCTGATCCGATTACAGGCCAAGCGGCTTGGTTCGACCTGAAGGTCAGGATCGAAAAGGCAACGCCACCTTCGGATGCAGAAAGCCAGCCCGAATTCAAACCGATCAAATCACCGGTCGGCACCGGACCAAAAGATCTGGCGTGGAAGGTAGGAAAATGACCCAGCTCCCCCAATCCACAGACAAGAAAATGGGTCTGGTCATCGACCTGGACACCTGTGTCGGCTGCCATGCCTGCGTGATTTCCTGCAAAGGTTGGAACACTGAAAACTACGGCGCGCCCCTGTCGGATCAGGACGCTTATGGCGGCAACCCGTCCGGCACCTTCCTGAACCGGGTACATTCCTACGAGGTCCAACCCGAACAGGGTCACGCCCAGCTGATCCACTTCCCCAAATCCTGCCTCCATTGCGAGGACGCGCCCTGCGTCACCGTCTGCCCCACTGGGGCCAGCTATAAGCGGGTCGAGGACGGTATCGTATTGGTCAATGAAAGCGACTGTATCGGCTGCGGGCTTTGCGCCTGGTCCTGCCCTTACGGCGCGCGTGAGATGGATATGGCCGAGGGCGTGATGAAGAAATGCACCCTCTGCGTGGATCGCATCTATAACGAGAACATACCCGAAGTGGACCGCGTGCCATCCTGTGTGCGGACCTGCCCCGCCGGAGCCCGCCATTTCGGTGATCTGGGCGACGCAGATAGCGATGTCAGCAAATTGGTCGCCGAACGTGGTGGCATGGATCTGATGCCTGAAATGGGCACCAAGCCCGTCAACAAATACCTGCCACCTCGCCCTAAAGATCAGATCGAGGACCAGATCGACATTCTCGCGCCCCTTCTGGCCCCGGTAGCCGAAGAGCCCAAGGGCTTTCTGGGTTGGCTCGACAAGACACTGGAGAAGCTCTGATGCATCCGGCCCCATCCGTCATTATCTTCACCACCTTGTCCGGTCTGGGCTTTGGGCTGCTGTTTTTTCTGGGCCTTGGGATGCCGGATGTCACCGGGTGGGTGGCCTTCGTATTCTATGCCATGGCCTTTGGCCTGTCGGTGGGTGGGCTGATGGCCTCGACCTTTCACCTGGGCCATCCTGAACGTGCGTGGAAAGCATTCACCCAATGGCGGTCAAGCTGGCTCAGCCGTGAGGGTTGGTGCGCAGTGATCGCCTTGATTCTTATGGGCTTCTACGCGCTGGGCGCTGTCATCTTTGGTCAGCGTTGGGGTGTTCTGGGCGTCCTTGGCGCGTTGTTTTCGCTGGCAACAGTTTTCACCACCTCAATGATCTACACCCAGCTCAAGACAATCCCACGTTGGAACATGAAACTGACACCAATCATGTTTCTGAGCTTCAGCCTTGCCGGTGGCTCGCTTCTGGCCGGTCAGGTCAGCCTTGCCGTCCCTCTGTTGGTGATCGCTGCCGTTGCGCAGACATTATACTGGTGGCAAGGGGATAAGGCATTTGCGAACTCAGGAACAAACCTTGGCACCGCTACGGGTTTGGGGCAGCGCGGGGCAGTGCGTGCGTTTGAGCCTCCACATACAGGTACAAACTATCTTCTGCGCGAATTTGTCCACGTGGTTGGCAGGAAACATGCGGACAAATTGCGGGTCATCTCGTTTGTGCTGGCCTTCCTATTGCCGGTCATCCTGCTGATCCTGCCGTTCAACCACTTCTTCGCTCTTCTGGCTGCGCTGTCGCATGTGGCAGGCGTTGCAGTTTCGCGCTGGCTGTTCTTTGCGCAGGCCGAGCATGTCGTGGGTCTGTATTACGGCAAACGGTAAAGAAGGGGGCCAGCCCCCTTCTTGGCCCTAACAGGCCAATTCATCCCCCGAGGTATTTTTGGCCAGATGAAGATCGGATCAGGCCAAGAACACCCCTGGTTCCAGCAGACCTGCGTGGTTCATGGCTGCGTCGATGGCTGTTTTGGTGCTGTCGTCCAACGTGGTCAGGGGCGAGCGAACTTCTTCGCTGCACAGGCCCAGCTTGCTGAGGGCGTATTTGGCCCCGACCAGACCGGGTTCGATAAAGATCGCCTCATGCAGAGGCATCAGGCGGTCCTGATAAGTCAGCGCTTTGGCATAATCCCCCTGCAGGGTAGCCTGCTGGAATTCGGCACATAGCTTGGGCGCAACATTCGCCGTGACCGAGATACAGCCCACACCACCATGCGCATTGAAACCCAGCGCCGTGGCGTCTTCGCCCGACAGTTGGCAGAACTCGGGCCCGCAAGAGGCGCGCTGTTGGCTGACACGCCCCAAATCTCCGGTTGCGTCTTTAACCCCAACGATCCTTGGCAACTCGGCCAGCTCACCCATCGTCTGGGGCGTCATGTCGATGACGGAACGGCCTGGAATGTTGTAGATGATGATCGGAATATCAGAACAATCATGTAGGGTACGGAAATGCTGAATTAGGCCCTTCTGGGTCGGCTTGTTGTAATACGGGGTCACCACCAGAGCGGCATTCGCGCCGACTTGCTGCGCAAATTGAACGAATCGGATTGCCTCGACCGTGTTGTTCGAGCCCGCACCAGCGATCACCGGGACACGACCGGCTGCGGCACTGACAACTTCTGCCACCACCGTTTCGTGTTCTTCATGGCTGAGGGTTGGGCTTTCACCGGTGGTCCCCACCGGCACCAAACCGGTCGAGCCTTCCTGAATTTGCCATTCCACCAAACGTTTGAGCGTGCCCAGATCCAACTCGCCATTCGAAAACGGGGTAACGAGGGCTGGCATCGAGCCTTTGAACATGACACGCTCCTTGCTGTGCGGTTAGCAATTTTTGCGCCTTGGGCAATCACATTCCTAGCAATGTGTGTTGATCCCGCTGGCGCAAGGTTTATCCTAAATGGCTCTATCCTTGGTTGGTTGGGAAATGCAAGGCATGACACGCGTTCTGGCGCTTTTGACAGCGGTGATTCTGGCATCCTTCGGGCCGGCCCAAGCCGACTCGGTGGGCGATCTGCGCGCTGGCATGTATGAAATGCGCAAGGGCGATTGGAACGCCGCGCTGCAAGAGGCAGGCCCGCGCGGATCTGTGTCACGTGACATCATCGTATGGCATTGGCTGCGCGAGGGGTTCGGAAGCTCGGGCGATGTGCTGGTATTTCTGAACCGCAGGCCGGATTGGCCGGGGCTGGCATGGTTACGACGCGAAAGCGAACCCGCCTTTACCGGGGCTGACCCGGACCGGGTGTTGAAATTCTACGCCGGCACTGCCCCACAAACGGCGGAAGGGGCGCTGAATTTCGCCGTAGCGCTGAAGGCTAAGGGACGGCAGGGTGATGCGCAGGCGGATATCGTAACCGCCTGGCGTACGATGCCGATGGGATCGGGCCTGCAGAAAGACTATATCGAGAACTTTGAAACATTGCTGAAACCCCACCACGCGGCGCGGCTAGACCGGATGCTGTGGGACGGTCATCTGATCAGCGCAGGACAAATGCTGCCATTGGTGAATGACGATCAGCGCAAGCTGGCCGAGGCGCGGATTGCATTGCAAAAACGTGCGCCGGGTGTTGATGCCAAAGTAGGGGCGGTTCCCGAATCCGTGGCCGGATCGGCAGGGCTTGCCTTTGACCGCTTTGTCTGGCGAGATAAAAAGGAACTGGATGACAGCGCGATTGATCTGATGCTGGCGCGGTCATCCAGCCCGGATGCTCTGGGCGAGCCAGGCAAATGGGCCGAGGGCCGTCGCCGACTGGCACGGCTTGAGATGCGCAACGGTGATGTGAGCCGCGCATACAAGATTGCCTCTAGACACCATATGACGCCGGACATGGGCTATGCTTATGCCGATCTTGAATGGCTTTCCGGATTCCTTGCCCTGCGTCGGTTGAATGATCCGGCAACGGCTGTGCGGCATTTCCAAAACTTCTCGGGCGCGGTGCAGTCACCGATTTCCAAGGGACGCGGCGGGTATTGGCTAGGTCGGGCCTATGCCGCGCAGGGGGATGCGGAAAAGGCTTATGAGGCCTATGCCATGGGTGCTGATCACCAGACCTCGTTCTACGGGCTTCTTGCCGCCGAACGGATAGGGCGCCCCTTCGACAGCGATCTGGCAAACCCGCGAAGGGCACCGCACTGGAAACAAGCGGAGTTTGCCGATTCCAGCGTTCTGGAAGCGGGGCTATTGCTGTTGCGCGCAGGTGAGGCAAACCTATCCGAGCGGTTCCTGACCCATCTGGTTGAGGGGCTCGACCCCGTTCAGGCAAGCCAACTGGGCGATCTGGTCATCGAACTGAACGAACCACATCTGGCGGTGATGATCGCCAAGCGCGCCGCGACCACCGGCGTTGTCCTGCCCGCCGCGTATTACCCGGTTCATCCCGTGGCAGATCTGGGCCTGCCCATGGCCAAAGAAATGACGCTAGCAATCGCCCGGCGCGAAAGCGAGTTTGACCCGGTTGTCATCAGCGGCGCGGGCGCGCGCGGGCTTATGCAGGTGATGCCCGCGACGGCGAAAGTTGTGGCCCGGAACATGGGCATTCTAAGCAGCCACCAAACCGGAAAACTGACTTCGGACTGGCGATATAACGCCAAATTGGGGGCGAATTACCTGTCCGAGCTGGCAGCAGAATTCAACGGCAATGTGGTGATGATGGCGGCGGGGTATAATGCCGGACCGGGCAGGCCGATCTCGTGGATGAAACGCAATGGCGACCCGCGCCGGGGTGAGGCCGATATCGTCGACTGGATCGAATTCATACCCTTCAGCGAGACCCGCAACTATGTCATGCGCGTCGCCGAAAGCCTGCCTGTGTATCGCGCACGGTTGGGGCAGCAGGCGTTGCCGGTGCCATTTTCCGAGGAACTGATCGGGTCAACTCTGGCGTCGTTCGCGCCATAAGGTGAACAATCCGGCGGCAATAACCAATGTGGCCCCTGCAACAACCGCGGGTCTCAAGCTTTCACCAAAGACCGAGATTCCCAGAATGGCGCTCCACATCAGGTGAAAATAGGCAAAGGGCTGAACGGCGCTGGCCTCGGCCATTTCGTAGCACTTAATCAACAACCAATGTCCCAGAACTCCGGTCAGGCAGAGCAGGCCCATCCAAAGCCAGTCACCGCCCTGCATAGGCTCCCAAAACCACACGCCCACGGCCGTCATGGCAACCGCCCCGGCGATGCCGGTCCAGAAAAAACTGGTGGCGGTAGTGTCGCGCCGCGCCGCATAGCGGGTCAGCAGGCCATAGACGGCAAACATCAGGGCCGAGATCAACGGGATCACCGCCCACGGATTGAACACTCCCACCCCGGGCTGCAAAATGATCAGAACACCAATACATCCCACGCCGATAGCCGACCACCGACGCCAGCCGACCTTCTCACCCAGAACGGGTCCGCTGAGCGCCGCCACCAGCAGGGGGTAACAGATAAATACGGCTTGGCTTTCGATCAGCCCCAGGATGGTGAAGGCATAGACTGCGACGCAGATTTCCCCCGCCAAGAGCACCCCGCGCAGGATCTGCAGCCCAAGCTGGCTGGTGCGGGCCGTGGCCGCGATACCGCCGGGCGCACGTAGCGCCAGAGCGACGACAAATGCTGCGAAGAACCAATAGCGGATCATCACGACCATATAGGTGTTATAAGTCCCGGCCAGATGGCGCGAGATACCGTCCTGCAGCGCAAAAACCACAGTCGCCGCGATCATCAGCGCGATACCGGCGCGAGTGTTGTTCTGTTGGGTCATGGCTTGACCGCCCGCGTCATGTGACGCTTGCGCCCATAGCCCGGCGCGCGGGTGACGTTGAACCCCGCGTCTTGGAGCCCGCGCCGGACGAACCCAGCGGCGGTATAGGTGGCGGCGGTTCCATTGGGCGCCGTGTGGTCGGATACCTGCTGCATCAGCTCTGCGCCCCAAAGCTCGGGGTTTTTGGCAGGCGAAAACCCATCCAGAAACCACGCATCCGCCTGCCCCGACCATGCGGACAGGGTGGACCGCGCGTCGCCCTCGATAACCTCAAGCCGCAGGGTGCCCAGATCGCAGGTACCGCCCTGCCATTGGGACAGGAACCGGTCGGCCCAAGGGGACAACTCAGGAAAGACGGCCAGAGCGCGCGACATGTCGTCTGGCGCCATTGGATAGGCTTCGAAACTGGTGAATGTCAGCGGGGTCGTTTGGCCAGCCTTTTCCCATTCGGCCCAGACGGTCAGCATATTCAGGCCGGTGCCAAACCCGAGCTCGGTAATGTGAAACCCCGGCGCAAACCGCGCGGGCAGGTCATTGCCCGCCAAAAACACATGCCGCGTCTCCTCCAGCCCGTTCTGCAACGAGAAATAGGGGTCGTCGAAACGGTCCGAGACGGGTATCTGCCCGTCTTTCCAAGTCAGTTCGGCGCGCTGGTCTGCCATCGGGGAATCCTGTAGCTAAGCGGCGCGACACTGAACAAGGACAAGGGGAATGGCAATGGTCGATGTGACGGTGCGAGGCGCGGGCATTTTTGGCCTTTCGATCGCCTGGGCCTGCGCAAAACGCGGCGCAAAAGTTCAGATCATTGACCCTTTTGGGCCCGGTGCAGGATCCAGTGGCGGTTTGGTCGGGGCTTTGGCACCACATGTGCCCGAGAATTGGAATGCCAAGAAAGCTTTTCAATTCGAAAGCCTGATCATGGCCGAACCCTTCTGGAAACAGGTTGAGGCGACCGGAGGCGTCTCAGCCGGATATGCCCGGTTGGGAAGGCTACAGCCCATCGCAGATAGCCGCACGCTGGATCTGGCCCATGCACGTACGGTCACCGCCGCAGAGCTTTGGCAGGGGCGGGCCGAATGGCGCGTTGTTGCAATGGATGAGGTCGGGTCGTGGTGCCCTCCCAGCCCCACCGGCTTTGTAATCCACGACACGCTTAGCGCCCGGATGCACCCAAGGCGGGCATGTTCTGCACTGGTTTCGGCGCTGGCGGTGATGGGGGTTGAGGTCAAAACCGATGCGGCCAATCAAGGGCATATCATTCACGCCACCGGGCTTTCTGGCCTGCTAGAACTGAACGACGCCTTTGGCAAAACGGTCGGCAATGGCGTCAAGGGACAGGCGGCTTTGCTGCGGTTCGATGCCGGGGACGTCTCCCAGCTGTTTGCAGATGCCGTTCACATTATCCCGCATGCGGATGGCACATTGGCCATCGGATCGACCTCGGAACGGGACTATGACGACCCAACCAGCACCGATGCGGCGCTGGATGATGTCCTGGATCGGGCCACGCGGGCGGTTCCGGTCCTGCACGGTGCCGAAGTGATCGAACGCTGGGCCGGGATCCGACCCCGCAGCAAAAGCCGAGCGCCGATGTTGGGTGCACATCCGCTGCACGCCGGAGAATTCATCGCCAATGGAGGGTTCAAGATCGGCTTTGGCATGGCGCCCAAAGTGGCAGAAGTCATGGCCGAACTGGTGCTTGAAGGGCGCGATGAAATCCCCGCAGATTTTCAACCCGAGGCTTCTTTGTGACCTCCCTCGACAACACCCCAGTTCGCCTGCAACCAGACGATCCTATATTGCCACAGGTGTTACGCCTGATCCGCCACAGCTTTGCATTCATGGAGGGGCGTATAGACCCGCCCTCGTCAATGCATCGCCTGACCGAGGAAACGCTTCGGCAACAGGCCCGCGACCACGAGGTTTGGATCATAGGCAATCGCCCGGATGCGGTCGTCTTTCTGACACCCAAACAGGACAGCCTGTATCTGAGCAAACTGGCTGTGGACGAAACCCGACGTGGTCAGGGGCTGGCACAGCGTCTGGTCGATCTGGCATCCGCGCGGGCGGTTGAAATAGGTTTTGCTACGCTGGAACTGAAGACACGGGTCGAATTGGTCGAAAACCATGCCTCCTTTGCCCGGATGGGCTTTGTCAAAACGGCGGAAACGGCGCATCCCGGGTTCACCCGGGCGACCTCGATTACCATGCAGAAACATTTAGGCTGAGGCTTCGGCAATCATACATTGGCGCCCGTCTGCCGCACGCACCCACAGGGTATTGCCCTTCCGGCACAGGCTCGCAGTTTCGAAATGCATCAATGCCGAGGTTGCGCGGAAAGAAAACTGCGCTAATGGGCCCATCACATCTTCCGCAAACAACATCAGGTGCTGCGCTAAAAGCGGGCCATGCACGACCAGCCCGGCATATCCTTCGACATCACGGGCATAGTCGATGTCATAGTGAATACGGTGTCCGTTAAATGTCAGGGCCGAGTAGCGAAACAGCATTGTGCTGTCGAAGGACAGCTCGCGATGTTCGGTTTCATCCTGCCTGGCCAGTGGTGCCGGAGGGGTGGCCGTATCTGCCGAGGGGTCTTGGCGGTAAACCAGATCCTGCCATTCGGTCAGGCGCAGCGCACCGCCCTGCCAAACCTCGTGGCGCAACGTGACAAAGCCCAAGGGGCCGGTGCGTCCTGATTTCAAACTCGAACTTTCACATAGCGATCGCCGTTCGGCTAACTGACCTGCTATCAGAGGCGCGAAAAACTCCAAGCGTCCGCCTGCCCACATTCTGCGGGGTAGGCCCATATCGGGGATCAGGCCCCCGACATTGGGATGTCCGTCGCGCCCAAGTTGGCCGGGTGGCTGCGGAGTCCAGAAATACAGGTGATGAAAGAACGGCGGCAACGCAGTGCCGCCCCTCACAGTTGCCTGTTTCCCAAGCGCCACCTGCAACGCGCCAGCACGGGCTGCGTCCATCACATCTGTCTGAATTTCCATCGACATAGCGCAAGATTAGGCGGCCTGCCCCCTACGGGCAAGCAAACCGGCAGTTTCAGAAACCGGCCTCTGACCGCAAGTTCTTCATCAAGGTCCGAAGGGCGTTTTCATAGCGTTCGTTAACCAGCTTGCCCTGCGCGTCGAATTCGTTCGAACTGTCGGCCAGATGAATTTCCGGCCCTTGCAAGATGCGCGTCTGGAACGGAACCATATAGCTGCGCAGTATCATCTGTGCACGTTCACCGCCGGCACGACCCGCAGCGGCAGACATCACCGCAACCGGCTTGTTCGCCCAAGGCTTGTCCTTGGTGCGGCTGACCCAGTCCAGCGCATTCTTCAACACACCTGACGGCGCTTTATTATATTCCGGCGTCGAAATGATGACCGCATCCGCACGGGCAATCTGATCCGCCAAAATCTGGACGGTCTCGGGAACCCCTTCGCCTTCTTCAAGATCACCGTCATATAATGGCAAGTTCAGATCGGCCTCGATATGAGTGCCCGGCTCAAACAGCCGCGCCGCCTCGCGAAGCAGTTTTCGGTTGGTAGCATTTTGGCGCAGTGAACCTGACAGGCTCAGAAGGATCGGTTCGGACATAAAAGGTCTCCGTTCAGGCGTTTTCCAGAAGGTAGCCCCTGATCACCGCCAGCCAAAGCCCAGTTGACGCGCAGTCAATGTGCAATAACGGGCACCTAGACGGTGCCCGGTCACATCAGGTGTTGCCGTTGGGGATGATTTCGATATCAACCCGACGATTCCGCGCCTTCCCTTCGGGTGTGAGATTCGAGGCCGCAGGTCGGTTCTCACCCAATCCGATGGTGCTGATACGGGCCCCGTTCACACCATTGGCTTGCAGAACATCCGCCACGGACCTAGCCCGACGCTCAGATAGGGCCTGATTATAAGAGGCTTCGCCATCACTGTCCGTATGGCCAATGACCTGAACGGCCGAGTTGGGATATCTCACCAAATTCTGACCCACCCGGACCAAATCAGAACGCAATGCAGGCCGCACGGTCGAGCTGTCGGTGTCAAAGGTGATGTCGTTGGGGACGGTAACAATCAGGCGGTCGCCCGCGTTGACGATTGTGATGCCGTCATTTGCCAGCTGCTGGCGCAACTCAGCCGCCTGGCGGTCCAGTTGATTGCCGATAAGGCCGCCACCTGCTGCACCGATTGCACCACCAGCCAGCGCACCCAGAAGCGGATCCGAGTCGTTCGCAATGGCCCCGACACCGGCACCAACCAACCCACCCAAAAGCGCACCCTGTTTGGTATTTTGGTTGGGGTCCGAGGGCAAGTTCAGCGTTCCGGGGTCGGTGCAGCCCGCCAAGAACAAGGCCGAGCAAAGCCCAGCAGAAACAACAAGCTTGGAAATCGTCATGATATCACCTTCTGCTCAGAGGCCCGTTTGCCGGGTCCCATTGTTTGGCACAGTATATCGCGCTGCCCCCCCGCAGGCTCAAGCAACAATCAGGTGATATCGGCGAATACCCGCCGCTCAATGGGCCTCGGCAGGGGAACCCCATTGGTTCTGCTCCTGCCAGATCTCCCGCAGCGGCTGCCCTTGGCCGCAGAAATGATCGTCAACCATTTCGCAGGCCCAGACGCGATCGGTCCGAAAATGGCGAAAACCGTTGCGCAATTCGCACCACGCAACCAGCATCGTGCACTCGATGTGATAGATCAGGGCAACCGGACGGACGACCCGTTCGGAGCGAACGTCTTGCGAGCTGACATATGTGAGGCGAAGCTTGCGCTCGTCCCGGATGGCTTCGCGGTAATTCACGACCGGGATACAGCCCTTGGCCGGATCATCAACCGGAGCCCCCCAAGGCGCGACCTGCAACCAGTCGGGACTTGCGCGCAGGCCTTCTATTTTCCGGCATATGCGTTTGGCGGCCTCCTGCAGGGTACTGTCGCCGGTCCGTGCCAGCATTGACAGACCGACCCAAAGCGCCTCGACCTCTTCAGCGTCGAAATTCAGCGGTGGCAAGTCATAGCCTCGCCGCATCAGATACCCGACGCCGGCTTCGCCCTCGATCGGTGTGCGTTGGGCCTGCAGTGCCGCGATGTCGCGATACACCGTGCGCACCGAGACTTCGAGCTTTTGCGCCAGCATCTCAGCGGTAACCGGAGCGTCGGCGGCACGCAGAATCTGGATGATTTCAAACAGGCGGGACGAACGGCGCATGGCAAACTCCGGTTTCTCTGCTGACACCTTAGCACACCCCCCTGACAACGCGCTGTCAGGAGTGATGCGGGATGCTGGTTCAACAATTCACAGGAGATTACTGATGCCCAGCCTCGACAATCACGTAATGATGACACTGCAACTGGGACGCTGGTCCCAGGACCATACCCTGCGCGCCTTTGAAATCGAACGCGAGATCATGGCCAGCCGACAGCCCTGCGCTCCTAGGAAACGGGTCAGACGATTTTCACTGGGCAATCTCAAACTGCTTTGGACCAACCCCGCCTGACTCTAGAACTCGGCATTTGCGCGAAACTTCATCGACGCCCCGCCATCGGGGTTCTTCAGCCGCAATTCCTCGGAATGCAACATCAGGCGCGGGAAGGCCCGCGCCTCACCTTTTGCATAGAACGGATCACCCAAAATCGGATGGCCCAGCGCCAGCATGTGAACCCGCAGCTGGTGCGAGCGCCCGGTTTTCGGGAACAGGCGTATGCGGGTAGTGTTGCCTTCATATTTGACCACGCGCCAATCCGTCACCGCAGGCTTGCCAGTGTCATGGCACACCATCTGCAGCGGCCTGTTGGGCCAGTCTACAATCAACGGCAGATCAACAGTTCCGGTCTTTGACTCTACCATGCCCCAGACGCGGGCAATATAGGTCTTACGAGTTTGACGCTGTTCGAACTGCATGCTCAGATTGCGCTGAGCATGAGGGGTTTGGGCAAAAACCATCACGCCCGAAGTGTCGCGGTCCAACCTGTGCACAAGCAGGGCTTGCGGGAACGCCGCCTGCACACGGGTCAACAGACAATCGGCCAGATGCTCTCCTCGACCCGGTACGGACAAAAGCCCCGAGGGCTTGTTCACCACAATCAGATGCGCATCTTCGTGCAGCACATCCAGCGGTGTTTTCGGGGGATCGTAGGTCTCGCTCATGCGGGTCTGCCTATCGCAAGCGACAACCTCCCGCAACGTCGTGCTTGCCTGAACTGAATAGTTCAGCAAATCATGCGACAACTCGGAGGAGAAACCATGCACCCGACAATCGAACAACTAAAAGATGTCATCACAAAAGGCGATGAAAGTCTGATTCACGAGTTTCTGGCCGAAGACGTGCGTTTTCTGCCGCCGACCTACTACAGCACCTGGGCCGGGCGCGAACCCGTGGCGGCTCTGCTGGGGCATGTTGGGCAGGTATTCTCGGACTTCAGCTATCGTCGGATCATGGGTGAAGGCAAAGACTGGGCGCTGGAATTTCAGTGCAAGGTTGGTGATCTGGATGCGGTTGGTGTGGACTTGATCCGGCTGAATGATGAAGGCTTGATCGAAAAGTTCGAAGTGGTCATGCGCCCACTTAAAACTATTGCAGCCCTGCGCACCGAGATGATGGCACGCGTGGCAAAAGACCCTCGCTTTATCAATTTTAAGGACGCTTTGGGTTGACCAAGCCTGCCCGGATCGGAGCTGATCAGTTTCTGAGACTACCGCTGTTGCCACTATTGGCGGCACAGGGGATTTCAGTTCGACGAAAGGCGCGGTTCCTGCCCGAACCGACCGGGCCGCGCGAAGGCCGTGAAGGGCGCGGCCCGCGTTTGCGGTTGCTAATCGCAGGCGACAGCTCGGCAGCAGGTGTTGGCGCTGGCACCCAGGCGCAGGCTTTGTCCGGGCAGTTGGTCGCACAGCTAGCAAAAAGCCACAGTGTCGAATGGCGGCTCGAGGCTATGACAGGGCATACAACGCTGGATACACTGAAACGCCTTGACGGTCTGACAGATCAATTTGATGCCGCCATTACGGCGCTTGGCGTCAATGACGTCACCCGTGGCGTCACTAAAAAGCGGTTCGTCGAACACCAATCCCGTCTGATGCACCTGATCACCGACCAGCTTGGAGCCCGGCGTGTCATTGTAACGGCCGTTCCCCAGATAGGTCGGTTTCCCGCCTTACCGCAACCGCTTGCCTGGGTGCTGGGGCGTCAGGCAGCCCGCCTGGACCAAGGCCTGCAACAGATTGCGACCGGCTTCCCGCAAATCCGCCATCTGTCCATTGATTTACCCGACGACCCGGCGCTGGCCGCACCGGACGGCTATCATCCGAGCCCCAAAGCCTATGCGATCTGGGCGCAGAAGGCTGCCGAATTGCTGCGTCAGACCTGAGCGCGTATCTGCCGGATCATCGGGATCGAATAGACCACAAGTGCGGCCCAGATCAGCGGAAACGCAATCATGCGGCCACGGTCAATCTGCTCTCCAAAAACCGCGATGGCAGTCACAAAAATCATGGTCGGCGCGATGTATTGCAGGATGCCCATCGTCGACAGGCGCACCAGTTTGGCACCATTGGCATAGATCAGCAATGGCACCGCGGTCACCACCCCTGCCCCGGCCAGCAGCATGGTGTCGGTTGCGACCAGCCCGAAATGCCCCGTCCCGTTGATCCCCAGCCAAGTCACATAAACCAATGCGGGGATCAGCAGGATCAGCACTTCCAGCAAGAACCCCTGATTTGGCCCGATGGGGAGTGAGCGTTTGAAGAAGGCGTAGAACCCCCAGCTGAACATAAGCCCCAGCGCCGCCCAAGGCAGGCTTCCGGCCTCTACAACAAGAACCACCACCCCGGCTGCGGCCAACCCAACAGCAATCAGCTGCGTCCGGTTCAAAGGTTCGCGCAGCAGCACCGCGCCCAGCGCGATACTGAACAGCGGATTTATGTAATAGCCCAGCGCTGCGTCCAGCGCATGCCCACTGGCAATCGCCCAGACATAGATCGCCCAGTTCACCGATATCAAAGCAGCTGTCAGGCAGGCCATACCCAGCATCTTGGGATCGCGCAGAGCTGACTTCAAATCCCGCGTCCGGCCCAGTGCGATCAGCAATAGCCCGGCCAAAGGCACCGACCAGATGATACGATGCGCCACAACCTCAACCGGCGCGATATGGGCCATCGCCTTCATGTATAACGGCAAAAAACCCCACAAAACATAGGCCGTTACCGCCAGAACAAGTCCTTTTGGCGTATCGGCATTTTGTGTGGGTGTTGCGTCAGCCATTGCGGATCTCCGGGAATACCGGTCGTCTTTACGGCAACCCGGACATACTTGGGAACCGCGAAAACTGTGAAGCAACCCATCAGGATTTTTGATATGTGAGACCAGAACAAAGCCGGAGCGCCGCAGCGCTCCGACAATTTGATTACACTTTGACGCGTTCGGATTTCGGATCGTACATCGGTTTCAACGACGCCTCGGCCATTACCTTCACGCCGCACACGTCGATCTCATAGGTTGACCCCAGAACATCCGCCGCCTTCTCACCCTCGCAGGGCACATAGCCCATACCGATAGCGCCACCCAAAGTATGACCATAATTGCCCGAGCTGAGATAACCGACATATTCCCCGTCCCGCACGATCGGTTCATTATGGAACAACAGCGGTTCCGGGTCGGTCAGGCGGAACTGAACCAGACGGTTTTTGGGCCCGCTTTCCTTGCGGGCAATCACTGCTTCGCGCCCGATAAAGTCACAGCCTTTGTCCACCTTGATCGCAAAACCAAGCCCGGCATCCACGACGTTGTCCTCGCACGTGATGTCATGACCAAAATGGCGAAAGCCCTTTTCGATCCGGCAACTGTCCATCATGTGCATGCCACAGAGTTTCAGGTCCATGTCCTGACCGGCCTCATGCAGCGTTTCGAACACATGGCCCGCCATATCGGCGGACATGTAGATCTCCCATCCCAGCTCGCCCACATAGGTCACCCGATGAGCGCGGGCCAGGCCCATGCCGATCTCGATCTCTTGTGCGGTGCCAAAGGGGTTGGTCGCGTTCGAGAAATCCGCCGGCGAGACCTTTTCCAGCAAAGCCCGCGCATTGGGGCCCATCACGGCCAAAACGCCTTCGCCAGCGGTAACATCGGTTATGACCACGTTGAAGCTACCCACATGGCGCATCATCCAGGTCTGATCCGCCAGCCGCGTCGCCGCCGGGGTCACGACCAGATAGGCGGTCTCGGTCAGACGGGTCACCGTCACATCCGCCTCGATCCCGCCGGTGCGGTTTAGGAACTGGGTATAGACGATCTTGCCGTTCGGCACCGAATAATCGCCGCCCCCGATATAGTTCATGAACGCCTCGGCATCCGGTCCTTCAACGCGAATCTTGCCAAAAGAAGACATGTCGTACATGCCAACATTCTCGCGCACCGCGCGGTGTTCAGCAGCTGAGTTCTCGAACCAATTCTGACGTTTCCAACTGTACTGGTATTCGCGCTCCTGCCCCGGATTTGCGTACCAGTTTGCACGCTCCCAGCCCGCCAGTTCACCAAACACCGCGCCCTGCTCTTTCAGATGGTGATGGAACGGGGTGCGCCGAACACCGCGCGCAGTGGCTTTCTGGCGATAGGGGTAGTGGTCGGCATAAAGCAGGCCCAGCGTCTCTTTCGAACGCTCAAACAGATATTGCTTATTGCCCTGAAACGGCTGCATCCGGCTGATATCCACATCGCCCAGATCAAACGGTTTCTCGCCGCTATCCATCCATTCCGCCAGCGCCATGCCCGCACCGCCCGCAGATTGAATGCCGATCGAGTTGAAGCCCGCTGCGACCCAGACATTGTCCATCTCGGGCGCGAGACCCAGATGATAAGCGTCATCCGGAGTAAAGGATTCAGGGCCGTTGAAAAAGGTATGAATGCCCGCCTCGGCCAACATCGGCATCCGGTTACACGCCGCTTCTAGAATGGGCTCAAAATGATCAAAATCTTCGGGCAGCTGATCGAATTCGAAACTGTCCGGGATGCCCTTCATCGCCCAAGGTTTGGCATTAGGCTCAAACGCGCCCAGCAGGATTTTACCGGCATCTTCCTTGTAATAGGCGCATTCATCGGGCACTCGCAGAACCGGCAGTTGCGAAAGTCCGTCAATGCCTTCGGTGACGATGTAGAAATGTTCGCAGGCGTGCAGCGGGACGTTCACACCGGCCATGCGGCCAACCTCATGCCCCCACATGCCGGCACAGTTCACCACCATGTCGCATTCAATATGACCCGAAGCGCTGCCGTCATCGGCAACCCAGTCCACACCGGTCACAGTGCGACCTTGTTTAGTGATGTCGGTGACCTTCACTCGTTCCTTGGTAATGGCACCGCGTTGCCGCGCGCCCTTAGCCAGGGCCAGCGCGATATTGGCCGGGTCACCCTGCCCGTCCAGCGGAAGATAGACCGCGCCCTTGACGTCTTCGACATTCAGATGCGGATACATCTCTTTGACGCGGTCATTGGAAATCTCTTCGACCTCGACGCCAAAGGCGCGGGCCATGGCGGCCAGGCGATAGATCTCTTCACGGCGTTCCTCGGTCAGCGCCACGGTGATCGATCCACAGCGCCTAAGCCCGGTGGACACACCGGTTTCCTCTTCCAGCGCGCCGTAAAGCTCCTGCGTGTATTTCGCCAGTTTGGTCATGTTGGACGAGGCCCGCAGCTGAGCGATCAGACCCGCCGCATGCCATGTGGTGCCGCTGGTCAACTGCTTGCGTTCAAGCAGCACAACATCACTCCAACCTTTCTTGGTCAGATGATAGGCGACCGAGCATCCGATGACGCCGCCGCCGATGATGACAACTCGGGCTTTGTTTGGAAGATCAACCATCCTGAGGTCTCCGCTGAATCAGGTTTTGGGCACGTTGCCATGGAAGATCGACAATAAATGCACCAAAAGCGTCATGTTATGGGCGATTTTCACCTATGTGACGCAGCCCGTCTTTCGCGTCTCAGAACAAAGGGCGTGACCCCGAAAAAGCTTTTGTAAACCGAGGAGAAACCGTTCGGAAAGCCGCAGGCCAGACCGATTTCCCGAACGCTCATCGTGGTGTTCAGCAGCAGGTTGTTAGCCTTCGCCAGCCGCATCTCGCGATAGAAACCGTTTGGACTGGTGCCAAAGAAAGCTTTGAATTTTCGCTCAAGCGATCGGTTCGAAAGATTTAACGCCTCGACAATTTGCTGGATGGGTAAGGGGTCTTCGATATTGGCCTGCATCAGCTTGATACATTGATCCAGCTTGGCGTCCCCAGTAGCTGTCAGTTGCGCCCCCGAGAAAGGCTGCATCGATGAAAAGTCGCGGATGTTTTCGTGCAGCATGATATTGGCCACCGTCATCTTGGCAGGCCCTGAGATGTGGCGTCCGATCACGGACAAAGCAATATCGGTTGTCGCCTCCATCCCTGCGCAGGTCACGACCTGGCCCTGTTCTGTGGCTATCGACAGCTTCGCCTCGAACCGGGCCCCGCGTTCACTCAGGAAAGAGGCGTTTTCCCAATGGGTCGCCATGTCTGCGGAGCCGAATTCGTCGATATAGCGGCTGGCAGCTTCGGCCAGCAAAAAGACCTGAGCACCTCGGAACGTATAGTCCGATACAACCCGTCCGATGGACAGATCGGGGTGGTCAGGGTCGGAATTTCCGATCACAAACAGATAATCCGCCTTGGGATGGGTTGATACGGGTTCAGTTTGGACCGTCGCATCGCTGCTGCTGGCAACGGGCCCACCTTTCAGAGACCGATAGGTAAAGCTGAAGGGCGGGTTGGGGCAGACGCGGTTGGCCAGCCTCAGAACCTCAATCAATGCGGCAAGTTCCAACAGCACATAGCCTGGCGCGACCAGAACATCGAAATGTGTCTGCGCCTTGTCGGTCAAGCTATCTGGTCGTTGCCGCATCTTTACCCCCCTTCAGACGATGCTGTGGCCAGCAGCGCATAGCCGATCTGCCAGTCGCTGAATGTGATCGGGACCGACTTCGCAGCATCCGCCGATGATAGTTGCACCCTGCGCCACCCACCCCATCGCCTGATCAGCATATTCATCCGGCCCAAGGTCGTGGCGCTGTTGCAGCGCATCAACGGTTGGGGCGTCTTGCAGAAATTCCTGGGTAATCCCGGTGAAGCCATTGGCATATGCCCCAAACGGACGCCCGAAGGTAGCGATAATATTCAGCGCAGCAGGCACCGCCTCCGGGCGTGAGCAGTTGATCAGCACGGCCTCAGGCGTAAAGCGATCAACCAAAGATGCTATTCCCGACAATGGCTCACCCGACCGCAGCCGCGTCCCATCATCATCCACCACGGACAGCGCCAGCCAGACCGGCTTGTCTGCCTGTTCCGTTCCACGCAACGCGCCTTCGGCCTCTTGCACCGACGACACGGTTTCGATCAGGAACAGATCAACGCGATCTGCCATCATCGCCACCAGTTCGGAGAATTTCTCTGCCGCCTCTTCGACCTCTGGATTCAGGTCCGGCCGGTAAGAGGCGAGAAGCGGACCCAAAGCCCCAGCGATGCGCCTACCCGCCGGGCGCGCACGCTCGGCCTGCGACAGGGCCGCCTCGATCAGATCTGGCAGCTGATCACCCAAGCCGACACGGTCCAGACGCGACCGGTGAACAGCATAGGTATTTGTCGTGGCCACAGTCGCACCGCGTGAGAAATAATCCGCATGCACATCCCCGACCAACTCGGGATGGTCCATCATCACCCGGGTCGACCACAAAGGCGTCGGCGCATCGCCGCTGCGTTTGACCAGTTCCTGCCCGATAGACCCATCCAGAAGGGTTATGTCTGCCATCAATGAACCTCCTCAGGGAACCAGAACCAGTTTTCCCGGAAACGTTTTTGACTGAAAATCCTCTTGCGCCGTCGCAATGTCTTTCAGCGGATAGGTTTTTGAAATCAGCGGCTTGATCCGCCCCGCATTGATCAGTTCGACCAGGCGACCGAAGACCTCGAACGGCTGATGGGTGCTACCGTGAATGGTAATGTCGCGCAGATAGATATCCCGCAGATCGGCTTGAACAATCGGGCCAGCAATCGCACCCGCAACGGCATAGTGACCGCCGGGTTTCAGCGCCAGGATCAGATCAGCCCATGCAGGCCCGCCCACCACGTCAATGACCACGTCGAACATGTCGGTGGGCAGCGACGCATCCCGGTCGAACGTGGCGGTCGCGCCCTGGCTTTTCACCGCTTCGGCCTTGGCCGCACCGGTCACGCCCCAGACCGAGGCACCGCGCAGCGCCGCCAGTTGCACGGCGGCAAGGCCCACACCGCCCGACGCCCCGGTGATCAGCACCTTTTGTCCGGCAGTCACACCGGCCCGCACCAGCATAGCCTCGGCGGTTCCAAAGGCGCAGGGGATGGCAGCGATTTCAATGTCGGACAGGGGTGAGGCGCTGACATCATAAAGGTCATCGGCCTGCACCAAACAATATTGCGCAAAGGCGCCGTCAATCTCGGACCCAAGCACGATGAAGCCTGTCGGGTTGCCCGGTCGCGGACGTGGCAGGTTGATCGGACAGGTCACGCGCTGGCCCGGGGTGAACCCAGTCTCGGGCCCCGCGATTTCGACGATGCCGCAAAGGTCGCCGCCCTGAATGCGCGGGAAGTTCAACGCGCCGCCCCAGCCTCCGGCTTCGACCTCTTGATCCACGGCATCTGTGGCGCCGGTCACGTCTGAGGAATACCAGCCGATACGGGTGTTGATATCGGTGTTGTTCACCCCGGCTGCGGCCACACGGACCAGAACCTGCCCCGGCGCAGGGGTTGGGACGGGTATATCGTCACGCCATTCCAGCGCCTCGGGCCCGCCGTGACAGGTCAGGAATACACCGGACATCGTTTTAGGCAGTGTCATGATCAAACCTCGTCATCGGGATGAGGCGGCACAGAGCCCATCGGGACAATGTCATACCGCGCGTTCAATTCGGCCATTTTCACCTCATCGGCGAAGTCCGCCTCGGTCATCTTGGCCAGCTCAGCAAGGAAGCCGTCAAAACCGGCAGGCTGGAAAATCATCAGCATCTTGGCTGGTGCTTTACCAGCAACGCGGCAGGCATGCGGCATACCGGGCGGCACATGCATCGTGCTGCCCGGCCCACAGCGATGCCAGTCGCCATCAACGTAGAAGTCCACTTCGCCTTCCAGAAAATAGAAGCTTTCGGCATGGGTTTCATGGCGATGAAGGCCAAGTGCAAAGCTGGCCTTCAGATTGTCTTCCATGAGCGTATAGGCGCCATCAGTATCCCGGGTCGAAACCTTCACAAATGTGTGGTCATTTTCCCAGTCGTAATTGAGGCCCTCTCCGGGCCCCAGTTTTGAATAACGCGTGCTCATGCAGGTCTCC
Organism: Ruegeria sp. CDSA236; assembly: GCF_059611285.1. Taxonomy (NCBI): domain Bacteria; kingdom Pseudomonadati; phylum Pseudomonadota; class Alphaproteobacteria; order Rhodobacterales; family Roseobacteraceae; genus Ruegeria; species Ruegeria sp. CDSA236. The sequence continues at coordinate 103,633 of NZ_JBXWPG010000007.1, read as the reverse complement.
TTCGGGCGATCAGGCGCGCAGCCGCTCGTTTTCTGGATCCCAGAGCGGTTTATCGTCCTGTACCACGGCGCGCCGCTTTTCACCGAAGATTTCAACCTCAAGCTCGGTGCCTGTCACCGCCAGTTCAGGACGGATCATGCCCAGGGCAACGGATTGACCAACGCGGTACCCCCACGCGCCCGAGGTGGTTTCGCCAACGATCTCGCCGTTGTGCCAGATACAGGACATATAGGGCGCGTCCGCGTCACCAGCATCGACCAGCATGGTGGCAAACGCCTTTTTCACGCCCTGCTGCTTTTCGTTCAGGATCGCGGCCTTGCCGGGGAAGTCCTGCGGTTTGTCAAGTTTGACGAACCGTTCCAACCCGCCTTCCAACAGAGAGTAATCAGTGGACAGATCGCCTTTCCAAGCCCGATAACCCTTTTCGATGCGCAGAGAGTTCAGGGCGTACATCCCGAACGGTTTGGCACCAGCGTCAAGGATCGCTCCATAGATCGCGGGCATATGGTCGTTCAGCGCGTGAACCTCCCAGCCAAGTTCTCCTGCAAACGAGACGCGGATCAGGAAGGCGGGCTGGCCTGCGACGGTGGCGGATTGATGGGTCAGCCAGCCGCTGGACAGGTCCGCATCGCTCAGCCCCGCCAGAATGTCGCGCGATTTTGGACCTGTCACGATCAGCGTGTCACGAGTGGTGGTGACATCCTCGACGGTGACGCCAGTGGGCATTGCCTCGGTCAGGATATCGCGGTCATGCCATTGCGCTGTAGCGGCCGTGATCATGACGAACTCGTCATCGCCGAGGCGGATACAGGACATTTCGGTCAGGATCCGGCCGCGACCATCTGAGATATAGACCAGGTTGATGCGACCCACCTTGGGCAAACCGCCGGTGACCAGCGACCGCAGCGCCTCGGCGGCACCCTCACCTTTTACGATGAAACGCGAAAATCCGGGCAAGTCCAATACGCCGCAATGATCACGGACAGCCTCGCACTCTTCCTTGATCCGCTTCTCCCATGGCCCCGAACGGCCCCAGGTATGGGTCGCTTCTTCAGAGGTATCGTCGCCCGGTTGCGCAAACCAGTTGGCGCGTTCCCAGCCGTTATAGGGCCCCATCACGCCGCCCAATTCCTTGACCTTGGTGTGGACAGGCGACAGCTTTTTGTCGCGCGCGGCGGGCCATTCATGGTGCGGGAAATGCATGGCGTATTCGTTGCCATAGACCTCAAGCCCCTTCTGGTTGCAGTAATCCTGATCGGTGTAATCGGTGTAACGGCGCGGATCGACGGCCCACATATCCCACTCAGTTGCGCCATCGACGATCCATTCGGCCAGCACCTTGCCGGCACCACCGCCCTGCGCGATGCCGAAGGTAAAGGTATGCGCCTCAAACGCGTTGGTCACGCCCGGCATCGGGCCAACCAGCGGCAGCCCGTCCGGCGCGTAGGGGATGGGTCCGTTGATCACCCGACCCACACCCGAGGTCCCCATCAGCGGCACCCGCTCCATCGCGTCGGTGACGATGTCTTCGATCCGGTCCAGATCGTCATTCCATAGCTGGAAACTGAAATCCTCGGGCATCGGATCATCCTCGGTCATCCAGTGGCCCTTGCAGTTGGGCTCATAGGGGCCGAGGTTGAATCCGTTCTTCTCCTGCCGAAGGTAATACGAGATATCCACGTCGCGCAGCAGCGGCAGCTTTTTACCGCCATTGGCCTTGGACCATTCCTCGATCTCTGGCACTTCGTCGGTCAGCAGGTACTGGTGGCTCATCACCATGGCCGGAACGGTGCGACCGCCGAAGGGTTTGAACCATTCACCCACACGCTGGGCGTAATACCCGGCGGCATTGACCACGTGGTCCGCTTCGATATCGCCCTTGTCAGTATGCACGATCCAGGTCTTGTCTTCCTTCTGGGTCACACCCGTGGCCGGGCAGAAACGCAGGATCTTCGCCCCCATGTCGCGCGCACCCTTGGCCAGTGCCTGGGTCAACTGCGCCGGGTCGATATCGCCATCGGTCGGGTCGAACAGAACACCCTCAAGGTCATGAGTTTCCAGGAACGGGTAATGCTCTTTGGCTTGTTCGGGTGACCACATCTCCATCTCGATGCCCTGATAACGGCCCATCGCCATTGCCCGCTCGAACTCCTGCACCCGCTCTTTCGAATGGGCCAACCGGATTGAGCCGGACTGGTGATAGTTCATCGGATAGTCGACCTCTTCACCCAGCCGCGCATAAAGCTCGGTCGAATAGCGCTGCATGTTCATGATCGCCCAAGAGGTCGAAAAGGTCGGCACGTTGCCAGCTGCATGCCAGGTCGACCCGGCGGTCAGCTCGTTTTTCTCTAGCAGAACACAATCGGTCCAGCCCTTTTTGGCCAGATGAAACAGGGACGATGTCCCCACCACTCCGCCACCGATAATAACCACGCGGGCTTTTGTCGGAAAATCACTCATGTCTTTCAGTCCCTGTTACTGTGCCTCTTGAGGCAGATCGTCCGTGATGTTGTAATAATCGCCTTTGTCAGCCACAAAGATATGGCGGGCGAGGGTCAGTCCGGTGGGTGCATCTAGCGCCCCCATAGCAATGGCAATCCGGTCTTCGTCCTTATGCTGCCAGAACAGGTAAGAGCCGCAGGCGTTGCAAAATCCCCGTCGGGCGATGTCGGAAGCACGAAACCAGCTCAGCGTATCGCTGGCGGTGAAGGTGATGTCGTCTTGATGGGCCGAGGTCGAGGCCCAGACATGACCCGACTGTTTGCGGCATTGACCGCAATGGCAGGCCGAGGCGGCAGGAAGATCGCCTTCGATCTTGAACGCAACCGAGCCGCACAGACAGGAACCTGTATGCATTTCGCTTATCCCCTTGCTGCTGGCGCGCTGGTGGTGCCCAGCAACACGCCATAAATGATGAAACAGGTGGCCATGACCCGGCGCACCCAGATGTTGAACACGGCCCCCAGCGCGGCCCGCCCCATAAGCGCACCTAGAAGAGTGAACCCGATGTAGCTGAGCGTTGTGATGATCAGCGCCGTTGGCATGATGACCAACATTTGCTCCCAGATCGGCACATCCGGCTGCACGAATTGCGAGAATGCAGCAAGATAACCCGCGACGCTTTTGGGGTTGATTGTCGCGACGGCCAGCGCGTGCAGATAGACATGCCGTGCAGGGCGTTCGGAAATAGGGGCGGGATTTGCTGCAGCCTTCCAGCCTCGGACACCCAGCCAGATCAGAAACCCTGCGCCCACCAGCTTGGCGATGAAGAATCCGGTGGGTGAGGCCGCGATCAAGGCCGTCACCCCAAGCGCCGACAAAACCAAAAAGGCGCTGGCTTGGGTCAGGATCGCCAAGACACCCAGCATCGCTTTTGCGAAGGGCAGGCTCATCCCGTTCGAGATACAGTTCACCGCGTTAGGCCCCGGTGTGGTTACAAACACCACCCAGAACAGCGCGAATATGGTCCAGGCCTCGAAACTCATCAGTACACCGGAGGGGCGATGACCCAGATGACCACAGCGGGCTCATCATGAGGGTTCGCCCAAATATAGGGTTCGTTCTTGATCCGAAAACTGTCACCGGGCCCAACCGAAAAGCTTTGCGCGCCGATGGTCAGATTCAACTGACCGGAAATCACATAGCCAACCTCTTGCGTGGGGCGGTCCGCCGGATTCTGCATCTTGGAATGCGGCTCAAAGGTGGAATGCACCATCTCAAAATCGTCAGTCAGATCGGGTGACAGCAGTTCCTCGATCAGACCTTCTTCGCCCGACCCCATAGGGCGGCGCGACCCGGCGCGCACGACATAGCCTTGTTCATTGGCGGGGGCGGCAGAATGGGCGAACAGCATGGACATCGGCACACCCAGACATTCCGCGATCTGACGCAGGTCTGAAATTGACGGTTCGGACTTGTCGCGTTCAACCTGGCTGAGCCATCCGACCGACCGGTTCAACCGCTCTGCGATCTCGGTCAGCGTCAACCCACGCGCCTTACGCAATGCGCGAATGTCGGCTCCGAGCGTTGCACTGTGGGGGGCTTGGCTGTTCACCGAACTCTCCGATATCTGGTGAAATTTTCCTCGTGTTTTTCACGATGCCGCGAATCGGTGAAAATTCCAAGCATTTTTTCACTTGGGAAAATCGACGCATTTAGCTATCCGTCAGCTATGTGGATTGCGGTTATATACCTGTGGGTCATCAACGGCCTGACTTTGCTGGCCTTTGGCTGGGACAAGCTGCGCGCCAGACGCAGAAAAAGCCGGGTTCCGGAACGCAGGCTATTGTGGCTGGCTGCACTGGGCGGCAGTCCCGGTGCCCTGGTCGGGCGTTGGATTTTCAATCACAAGTCCCGAAAAGGTCGGTTTTCCCTGTCGCTATTTGCGATCTTTGCGACTCAGGTCGGGCTGGCATATTTCCTAATCACGGAAATTCTGCCTGACATTCTGTAGTTGGCTTGATCCGCAAGCCACGTAAGATCCCGATGGGATCTAGGAAATGTCGCAGACATACATATCGGTATCGTCGGTGGAGTGCGCTGAGGATCGCGTGAACCCCGATTTCTGTAGCACACGGGCAGAGGCGGGATTGCTGTGCTCGACCCCGGCCAAAACCCGAATGGCGCGGCTCGTGCCGCAGGCCGCGATAAAGCCGGACACAAGTTCGGTTGCATAGCCACAGCCCCAGGCTCGTTCGGCAAACAGATATCCAAGGTGGATGGTTGGTGCGGCCTGATCTTCGGGTTCTGAGGCCAGTATCAGCAGTCCGATCAGCTGATTATTTTGCCTTAGCCGAACAAGAAGAACATCGCTTTCGGTCTTGCGTGCCGCGATCCAGTCGGTCATCCCGCTGGGCGTTTCTTCGACCTGCATCGAAGGCGGCAGGGGCTCAAGAACCGCTGGTGTCAGGACGGCTGCCAACTCGGCCGTCAACGCTGAAAGGCGACCAGCTTCAGAGACTTCCACTTGCCAGTGGCAGACGGCAAGCCGCTCTGTGGTGAATTGGTCCGGGATCATGCCTTGGCCAGTCGCAATTAGTGTCCATTCCAGTCTAACAGACGGGCCGATTTTGCGTCAGGCCCCTCTTTACTCGCCCGAAAACGCCTTTGACAATATGGCAGACAGCTTTTCTGCGTCCTCATCCGTGAACGCATCCGGCTGGTCACTGTCGATGTCAAAAACCGCGATGACCTCGCCCGAGGCATTGCGCACCGGAAGCACCAGTTCGGACTGCGTAGACGAGGCGCAGGCGATGTGACCTGGAAACGCATGCACATCCGCCACCAACTGTACCTTTCCGGTCCGCGCCGCGGCACCACAGACACCGCGCCCGAAGGGAATAACCAGACACCCGTGACCACCCTGATAGGGGCCTATTTTCAAAATGCCCGGATCTGTTACGCGATAGAACCCCGTCCAGTCAAACCGATCATCGGCGTGATGAACTTCACAGGCGATTGTCGCCATCAGAGCAACTTGATCTGTCTCGCCTGCGGTTAGGGCGACGATTGTCTTGGTCAGCGTATCGTAATCAACGGTCATGGGGGGCGGGTCCGGTCAGTGATCTTGTAAACAGGTTCTACAGCACCGGACCTATGGTGGAATCGGCCCCGCGTCAAACGCGCTCAATCGCGATTGCAGTGCCCTCTCCACCACCGATGCAGATCGCCGCCACGCCGCGTTTCAGATCCCGCTTTTCCAACGCGTTCAGCAGGGTGACCATGATACGCGCCCCCGAGGCGCCGATAGGATGACCCAGGGCGCATGCACCACCATTCACATTTACCTTGTCACGCGTCAGACCCATCTCATGCATGAATGCCATCGGCACCACGGCAAAGGCTTCGTTTACCTCCCACAGATCCACATCATCATTGGACCAGCCGATTTTGGCCAAAAGCTTTTGCGCAGCGGGAACTGGCGCAGTCGTGAACAATCCCGGAGCCTGCGCATGGCTGGAATGACCCAGAATGCGCGCCCGAACCGAGAGACCTTGCGCTTCGGCGGCTTCAGCTGACGCCAGAACCAGAGCTGCCGCCCCATCAGAGATCGACGACGCGTTGGCCGCCGTCACCGTTCCACCCTTGCGAAAAGCCGGTTTCAGCGAAGGTATCTTTTCCGGGCGGGCGGTTTTCGGCTGCTCGTCCGCGGACTGCGTGACCTCGCCTTTCCTTGTGCGGACGGTTACCGGAGTGATTTCACCGTCGAACGCGCCGCTGTCCTGCGCGGCCAGCGCGTTGGATAGGGACTGCAGGGCGTACTCGTCCTGCGCTTCGCGGGTGAACTGGAACGCCTCGGCACAGTCTTCTGCGAAAGTGCCCATCAGACGACCTTTGTCGTAGGCGTCCTCCAGCCCGTCCAGAAACATGTGGTCGACGACCTGAGCGTGCCCCAAGCGCGCACCGTCACGCATTTTGGGCAACAGGTAGGGCGCGTTCGTCATACTCTCCATCCCGCCTGCGATCATTGTGTTGGCATGGCCCAATGCGATCTGATCGAAGGCCATCATCGCAGCCTTCATCCCCGATCCGCACATCTTGTTGAGCGTCGTGGCCGGGACCTCTTGGCCCAAACCGGCTGCAAACCCAGCCTGACGTGCAGGGGCCTGACCCTGCCCGGCTGGCAGAACGCAGCCCATCAGCACTTCGTCAACCGTATCAGCACCGGCACCCTGCAGCGCAGCCCGGATCGCGGCTCCGCCCAGATCGGCGGCAGAAACACCATCGAACATTCCTTGAAATCCACCTATCGGGGTACGTGCTGCTCCGGCGATTACAACTTGCTTCATCTGGGCGCTCCTAAATTCTTGTCATTCAATGGATACCGAATGGTAAGAATTCCCGTCTAGCGTATTTCTACGAGCGATTTCAGTTAAAGGACCGTCACGTATGGGCCTGTCCAGTACTACGACCAACAATATTCAAATAATTACAGTACAATCCAACCGGATTGATGCCGCAATGGCCATTCAGTTCAAAGAAAACATGCGCACGGAAACCGAAGGTGGGTCTGTGCGTGTGGTTCTGGACCTCAGCGGCGTCGAATTTATCGATTCCAGTGGTTTGGGCGCCATTGTCGCCGCCATGAAACAACTCGGGGCTGAACGGCGCCTGGATCTGGCAGGTCTTCAGCCTTTTGTGGAAAAGGTGTTTCGTCTTACCCGCATGGACACAGTGTTCAAGCTTTACCCAACGATGGATGACGCACTGTCCGGTGCGCCGGATTGAACACAAGGAGAAACTGAACAGGCGCTAGGCTAATGTGTAACGGCATCAGTTTCGATTTGAGCTTCGCTGCGACCGAGGTCGAAGCAAGTTCTGGCATTGCCAAGTTGAGCCAGGCACTGTCGTCTAAAGGGCTGCCTGCACACAAAGCGGCTGATGTCAGAATTGCCCTGGCCGAAGCCATTAACAATGTCGTTGAACACGCCTATGCCGGAACCACGCCCGCCAGCGTAAAGGTACACTGCCGCCTGCATCAGAACTGGTTGGAAATCCTCATCTCGGATACCGGCAATCCCCTTCCTGGCTTTCGCGTACCAGAAGGTGCACCTGCACCTCTGGGGGAAAGACGTGAAGACCTGCCCGAGGGGGGATTTGGATGGTTTCTGATCCACCAACTGACCAGTGAAATCCGCTATGACCGTAGCGAAGGCTGCAACCGGTTGTCACTGCGATTCAGTTTTCTCGACCCGGATTAGGGCTATAAAACGTCACAATAAGGCCCTTTTCGAACCATTGTAGCGCCGCAAACAAAGATCAAAGTCTTAACTGTAGCTCAGATAGCTTCCCTCGGCATCGTATGTCACAGCCCCCACCCAGTGAACGATGCCGAGGAACTTCCCCTTTGATTTGACTGGACAATACCCGGACGCGCGATACCTTCTGCGCGATCACACGGGAAGGCAGCGCAATGCGGGATTTTCAGGCACCAGGCAGATCCGAAGTTTTTTCGACCGAAGGGATGTGCGCCACATCTCACCCGCTGGCAGCCCAAGCGGCCCTTGGCATTCTACAGCAAGGTGGCAACGCGATGGACGCAGCCATCGCCGGGGCAGTGCTTTTGGGATTTTGCGAACCACAAATGACCGGCCTGGGCGGAGATTGCTTTGTTCTGTACAACCGCGCCGGAGAAGATGAGGTTCGGGCCCTCAACGGCTCTGGCCGGGCACCGGCAGCAGCCAACGCTGGCAGCTTGCGCGATAAGGGACTGACTGCAGTTCCGCTCAATACACCGGATGCGGTCACCATTCCCGGCGCAGTCGAGGCGTTCTGCCAGCTGGCCGAAACCGAGGGCAAACTAGGGCTGGACGCCATCCTGCAACCCGCCATCCGCTATGCAGACCAGGGCGTGCCGGTCGCCCCACGTGTGGCTTTTGATTGGGGCCCGGGTGCTAACACGTTGCAGGGGGCAGCCAGGAACCACTATCTGCTGAAAGGAGACGTTCCAAAGACCGGAGACATGTTCCGGTCCGCCGGGCAGGCAGAAGTGCTGCGCAGAATCGCCAAATACGGACGAGAGGCGTTTTACGCGGGCGAGGTCGCTGAAGATATTATCTCGACCCTGACGGCCATGGGCGGGGTACACACAGCCGAAGATCTGGACGCGACCGCTGCCACACCTACAGTTCCGGTCGCAGGGCACTATCGTGGCTTGGACCTGCTGGAACATCCGCCCAATGGCCAAGGTGCAACCGCCCTTTTGCTGCTGAATATCCTCAAGAACTTTGACCTCGGATCCATGGATCCGCTATCCGCAGAGCGTCTGCATATCGAGGCCGAAGCCTCAAAACTCGCCTACGATGCCCGCAACAGGTTCATCGCCGATCCGGATCATACGACACACGCAGACAGGTTTTGGGACCAGACAACAGCCGATCGGCTGGCAGAGCTTATCAATCCAAACCATGCCATGCCCGCTGCTGCCCCACTGACCGAAGCCATCCACAAGGACACGGTTTATATCACGGTGGTCGACAGGGACAGGATGGCGGTATCGCTGATCTATTCGATCTTTCATAGCTTTGGATCCGGTATCGCTTCTGAGAAATTCGGCATTCTGCTGCAAAACCGTGGGTCTGGATTCACGTTGCAATCAGGCCATCCGAACGAGTTCGGCGGCGGCAAACGTCCGATGCACACAATCATTCCCGGCATGTTGAAACAGAAAGGCAAAATCCTGATGCCCTTCGGTGTGATGGGTGGCGCCTTTCAGCCCACAGGGCATGCAAAGCTGGTCTCGCTACTAACCGACGATGAGTTTGCGCTGCAGCAGGCCATAGACACACCGCGCGCCTTTGCAGACGGACCTGTCTTGAAACTGGAACGCGGAATTCCGCGTAATGTTGCGCAACAATTATCTGAAATCGGCCACAAAGTTTTGATTTCAGAAACACCTCTTGGCGGGGCTCAAGCGATCCGAATCCAGAAGAGCGGCGTTTTGCAAGGCGCAAGCGATCCACGAAAAGATGGGTGCGCGCTTGGTTATTGACAGTATGGGCCCGGCTTCACCCACGCTTCCAATTTTAGTTCAAATGGAAATGCAACGGATATGCGCCGTTTTCAAACGGACCAAACATATCAGGGATATCCGGATGCTCGACCGGTTCTCCGGACTGGTCAGCAATCAGATTTTGTTCAGAAACATAAGCAACATAGAAGGATTGGTCATTTTCCGCCAACAGATGATAAAACGGCTGATCCTTGATCGGCCTGCTGTCTTCGGGAATGGCCTGATACCATTCTTCGGTATTTGAAAACTCTGGGTCCACGTCAAAAATCACCCCTCGGAAGGGATGTTTTTTGTGGCGGACGACTTGGCCCAGCCGGTACTTTGCTTGTGTCTTTAGCATCACGTTTGCCCCCAAAGGTCTTACTACCCGTTTCCTCATAGGAATGCCAATCATTGATCTAAAATAATGGGAAACAGTCTGTGAACCTCTTACTGACAGTACTCGAAATCGTGGCCCCGGTCTTCCTCTTGGCGGGGATCGGGTTTGCCTGGGTCAAACTTGGCTTTGAATACAGGCTGCAATTTGTGACCCGCCTTGCGGTGACGCTCGCCGTGCCCAGCCTGATTTTCGTGGCCCTGATGCAAACCCAGATCCCGCCCGGAGAGCTGACCCGTTTCACTTTGGCCGCCATCACAGGCCATGTCGGGCTGGCGGTCGCATTTGGCGTATTTGTCCGGGCCAGCAAGCTGGAAAGGCGCACCTATCTGGCGCCGCTGATATTCGGCAACACGGGGAATCTGGGCCTGCCTCTGGCCATTTTCGCATTTGGGCAGGCAGGCTTGGGTTTCGCGGTGATATTTCTGGCCGTTACCGCCCTGTTTTCCTTTACTTACGGGATCTACCTGGTGGCGGGAAAAGGCGCTTTCGGCAAGGTAGCACGTGAACCCATGGTTTGGGCTACTCTGCTGGGGGCGCTGTTTCTGTGGCAGGGCTGGCAAACACCTGTCTTCGTGACCAATACGCTGGACCTGCTGGGACAGATGGCGATTCCGATGATGCTGATCACGCTTGGTGTTGCGATTGCGCGGCTGACCACCAGAAAGCTAGGGCAAGCGGTCTGGCTATCGGCGTTGAAACTGGTCGTGTGTTTTGCCTTGGCATGGGCAATCGCAAAAGGGTTTGATCTGGATAACGTCGCGTTCGGCGTTCTGGTGGTGCAGATGTGTACGCCGGTTGCCGTAACCTCATACCTGCTGGCCGAACGGTTCGAGGCGGATTCTGACGCGGTTGCGGGGCTGGTTATGGTCTCAACCCTGATGTCCGTCGGCGCTTTGCCTATAATTCTAGCTATTGTTCTGTAGCGATTGTGATTTCCTAATCGCTCAATCTGCGCTAGAATGAAGAAAAAAGGCACGAGGCACATGAGCAGAATTCTTATCGTACTCTTCGGGGTGCTGCTTTTGGCATCCTGCGGGGGTGGCTCCAACCAGCCACCCAGCAAGCTGAATGATGCATGCAGCATTGCGCGTGAACGGCCCGAATATATCAAGGCGTTCAAAAGCACCGAGCGGAAATGGGGAATCCCCGTTCACGTTCAGATGGCAACGATCTATCAGGAAAGCCGGTATCGCCACGATGCGCGAACGCCCCATCAATATGTTCTGGGTGTGATTCCGATGGGCCGTCAGAGCAGCGCCTATGGCTTCAGCCAGGCGCTGGACGGGACATGGGATGAGTATCAGCGCGAAACCGGCAAACGCCGGGCCAAGCGGGACCGTATCCGCGACGCTTCGGATTTCATCGGCTGGTACATGAACAAAAGCTATGAGCGGAATGGCATCCAGCCAAGCGACACGCGCAATCAGTATCTGGCCTATCATGAAGGCCATACCGGTTATGCCCGCGGCAGCCATTACAGCAAGACGTGGTTGCTGAACGTGGCCAATGATGTGGATGCGCGCGCCCGGATGTACCAGGCGCAACTGTCAGGCTGTCGTTACTGAACAAACAGCGGGTCAGCGATTGCCTGACCCGCTTCTGTTCTTGTTCGAAAACAAGCTGCTGCTTAGATTTTTTTCGGTATCAAGCTGACCCAGCAGAACCGTTGTCTGTCCGCCTGCATTATCGTGGATCACCCATTTTCGCAGCTCAACCGGATCGCCGGTGAACATCAGCTCAATTCGACCGGAGTCAGGGTTTTTCGGGTCCTGTGCTGTCACGACAGTGGCCGTTCCGTCAAAGTCATGCCCAACCACCATATTAGCCTGACCCAGATCGACATTCCGTGCCAGAACCAGAGACAGAGGTGTTCGCTTTAACGGATACTGCTCGGGCGGTTGATTGGATTTCGGATCGAATATCTGAACGGTGCCAGCGCGCGCCAACACAACGGCGCTGTCTGGCGGGTCATATTCGAACCGCATCTTTCCAGGCCGTGCGATCCACAGCTTTCCTGTGCTCAGTGAGCCATCATCATTGACCTGTGTAAATGTCGTCTCGACAGTTTTCAGACCATTCAGGTAATTCGATATCTGCGACAGCGGCAACTTGTCCGCAGCCCAGGCGGCGGGTGTGGCCAGTGTCAGTGCAAGGGCAAAAGCAATCTGTTTCATAAGACCCAGATAAGCGCTCTGCCCTTGTTATTAAATATCCTATTGCTCTGGCACCAGGATTTCGCGTTTTCCGACGTGATTTGCCGATGAAACAATGCCTTCGTCCTCCATCTGCTCAACCAGACGCGCAGCTTTGTTATAGCCAATGGCAAGTTTCCGCTGGATATACGAGGTCGAGCATTTGCGATCCTTGATCACAATCGCCACGGCCTGATCGTACAGGGCGTCTTCGCCATTGGTGTTGCCCCCGGTGTTCAAACCCAGAACAGCGTCGATATTATCAGCCTTTTCCTCGGTCGGTCCATCGACCACACCGCTCATATAATCCGGCGGGCCGAATTGCTTCAGATGGTTGACGATTTCCTCGACCTCTTCATCCGAGACAAACGGACCGTGGCAACGTGTGATCTTCGCACCACCCGCCATATACAGCATGTCACCCTGCCCCAGCAGTTGTTCGGCGCCCATTTCACCAAGAATGGTGCGGCTATCGATCTTTGACGTCACCTGGAAGGAAATCCGGGTCGGAAAGTTCGCCTTGATCGTGCCGGTAATCACATCGACCGAGGGGCGCTGCGTGGCCATGATCAGGTGGATACCCGAGGCCCGCGCCATCTGCGCCAGACGTTGGATGCAGGCCTCGATCTCTTTGCCCGCGACCATCATCAGGTCGGCCATCTCGTCGACAATAACAACGATATAGGGCATCGACTCGGGTGCGAATTCCTCGGTCTCGAACATCGGTTCACCCGTTTCGTCGTCAAAACCGGTCTGGACCGTGCGGCTGAACATCTCGCCCTTTGACAGCGCGTCTTTCACCCGGCCGTTATAGCCCGCGATGTTACGCACACCCATCTTGGACATTTTGCGATAGCGATCCTCCATCTCGCCCACGACCCATTTCAAGGCGACAACCGCCTTCTTCGGGTCTGTCACAACCGGAGAAAGCAGATGCGGGATGCCGTCATAGACCGACAATTCCAGCATCTTGGGGTCGATCATGATCAGGCGGCATTCATCCGGCGTCAGCTTATACAGCAGCGACAGGATCATCGTGTTGATCGCCACCGATTTACCGGAACCGGTGGTCCCCGCGATCAGCAGGTGGGGCATCTTGGCCAGATTGGCCACAACGGATTCACCGCCGATATCCTTGCCCAGCGCCAAAGGCAGCGCCTGATTGCCGTCTCCGAAGTCACGGCTCGAAAGGATTTCGCGCAGCACCACCATTTCACGGTTTTCATTGGGCAGTTCGATCCCGATGACCGAGCGGCCCGGCAGGGTCGAAACCCGCGCCGACAGGGCCGACATCGAGCGGGCAATGTCATCCGACAGACCAATAACGCGGCTGGCTTTCAAACCCGGAGCCGGCTCAAGTTCGTACATGGTGACAACCGGACCGGGGCGGACGCTGACGATCTCACCTTTGACGCCATAGTCATCCAGCACATTTTCCAACATCCGCGCATTCTCTTCCAGGGCCTCATCGCTCAGGTGATGGCGCTGAATGCTGGAGGGGTTGGACAGCAGGCCCAGCGGAGGCAGTTCGAAATCGGAGTGCTTTTCCTCGAACGACAACGCGGGCTGCGCCTCGGCCTGGGCCCGGCGCGAGGGCGGCGGGGTGCGGCGCACGGGTTGCGCAACCACAGGCTTACGCGGCTCGGCCACGGGGATTTTCATCGCTGGGCGGGCTTGCGGCATCTCATCGGCGTCATCCTCGAAAACGGCCTCGTCATCGAAATCTGGCTCGGGCGCAAAATCCTGATGCAGCGGTTCCTGCCATTCTGTTTCAGGCTTCGCTGACAGCATCGGCTCGGGCGGCAGCCCGGTTGATGTCACTGGCGGCTCTGGCGGCAGTTCGTCGGCATGACCTGCATTCAGGATCAACGGATCAGGTCCACGGCCCCGCCCTTTGGTCAGCGGCAGGTCGGGATCGGGCTCAGGAGCCATCTCTCCGACTGCAACCTTACGGTTGCGCACGGCGGCAGAAATCTTTGAACGGATACGGTCCTCGCCCGGCATTTCCTCGTAACCCGCGACAGGTTCACGGTCGATCAGCTCGGGTTCGGGCATAGGGTCCGGGCGACGGATCAGATCAGGAATGCGCGACAGAAGGCCGGTCTTTACCGGTTCGGGCGCTTCCAGAAGTGGCTCGTCGAAAACAGGGTCCGCAAAGGCAATCTCGTCGTCGAACACGGCCCCTTCGGCGCGGGCCATCTTGCGTTCGTCCCATTGGGCACGACGTTCGCGCGCAGCCTCCGCTGTTGCGGCAGCCCCACGGCCCAGCAGATTCATCAGTATGTCATAGGACATGACCAGCCCCAGCAGAAAGGCACGAATCCCCTTGCGCACGTCGTCCTTGGTGAAACCAAGAACAAACACACCCAGCGTCAGCATCCCAATAGCCATCGCCAGAGACATCAGCTTGACAATAAAATGCGAGGATATGGGCAACAAGGTCAGGAAGGCACCCATGACCGTATCCCCAAACAATCCACCCAGACCAAAACTATGCGTTACGCGCCAAGCCTCACCCGGCACTAATGTCGCCGCATAGACCGAGACAATGGCGATCCAGATCGGTGCAAATATCAGGCGCGCGACGGCACGATCTTCACCGAAATGCCCGGCAAAACGCACACCCCAGCCGATCAACACCAACGCGATGCTCCAACTGCCCCAACCGACAATCATGAACAATGGCGCCGCGATCGAGGCACCAACACGCCCCATCCAGTTTTGCACTGGTGCATCCGTCGACACCATCCAGTTCGGGTCATCCGGTGTGTAGGACCAGATCATTGCCGCCGAAGCCAACCCAAGTAGGATCAGGGCGATGCCGATCAACTCTTTGCTGCGCCTCTCGATGGCGGCCTGAGTCGTGCTGTCCAGCAATGGATCGCGGTTGCGCGCGTTATATGATGCCATTTTGCCCTCGTACCTCACGAATAAATGCAGTCGCGGAGCGTGATCAGCCCCTGCCGCATCTCTGTTTTTGGGGCCACCATAGCGACCCGGATAAATTGCTCGCCCGGGTTTTGCCCCGGATCACCTTGAGAAAGATATGCCCCCGGCAGCACCCGAACTCCGGTCTGCTGCCACAGTTTCAATGCGGTTTCCTCGCCATTCTCGACCGGCAGCCACAGAAAGAACCCTGCCTCGGGCGGCATATAGCCCTGGATGCCTGCAAACACCTGGTCTGCGATGGCGTATTTTTCCTGATAGAGCGCGCGATTCTCGTCCACATGCGCCTCATCGGCCCAGAGCCTTGCGGCGGCGGCCTGCAACGGCAGCGGCAATGGCGCGCCTGCATAATTGCGTAACTGCTTGACCCGCTTGATCGTTTCCGGCCCGCCTGCAATCAGGCCAGACCGCAGCCCGGCCACGTTCGACCGCTTTGACAGCGAGTTGAACAGGGTGATCCGTTCAGGATCAGCGCCCAGTTCCTTTGCGACCGTCAGAACACCTGTAGGCGCTGTGTCACGGTAGATCTCGGAATAGCATTCATCGGCGAAGATACGGAAATCATATGTCTCAGCCAGCCGGATCAACTCGGCCCAATATTCGCGCGTGGCAACTGCGCCCTGCGGGTTGGCTGGTGAGCAGATATAAGCGGCGACAGTGCGGTTCAGCACATCCGTGGGCAATCCCGCATAGTCCGGCAGATGATCTGTGGCCGCCGTGGCCGGGACAAAAACCGGATCAGCCCCGACCGAGATCGAGGCAACCATATAGACCTGATAGAACGGGTTCGGGCACAGAACGACCGGTTTTTGTCCGTATTTCTGTTCGGGGCACAGCGCCATGGCGGCGTTATACAACCCTTCGCGCGTCCCGTTCAGGGCCATAACCTGCGTGTCCGGATCCATCGTGACGCCATAACGGCGTGCAATCCAGTCAGTGATCGCACCGCGCAGCTCGGCCGAACCCTCATTCGGCGGATATCCCTGAAAACCGGCAGCATTTTCCGCAATCACGTCGCTGACCCAGGCCGGAAAAGCGTGCATCGGCGCACCAATGGTCATGTGAATCACTTCACCGCCCGGTTGGTGATGATCCAACAGGGTGCGCAGGCGCGGGAATGCGTATTCCGGAAGGTTCGAAAACCGCTCGGGGAAATTCATAACTACTGCCTCAATATCGGGATCATTTCGCCCCGTTTTCAAGCAGGTTACAGGCCGGGCGGGGCTTCGTCCAGACAAAGCGGTGCCGAATCAGGGGATTGTGGCATTCAGGCCAATGCGGCCTCGGCCGCGGAACCAAGCCGCAAAAGCGCCTCTTCGGACCCCGGATAACCCATCATCATCAGCCCGCAGCCCGGTTTTCCGGTCGGCAAGGTCAGCGCTGCCAGCCCCATGAGGTTGCCTATCCGGGTGTTCCGCAAAGCCAGCAGGTTTTCGGTGACGTAATAGTCATGATCGCTCATCAGCCGTTCAAGATTGGGCGGCAGGATCGGTGCAGTTGGGGCCAAAACGGCGTCAAACCCGGCAGTGGCCACGTCCCATGCACCGCGACACGCCTTCAGCCTTGACCAGGCTGCAACATAATCGGGGCCCGAAGCAATTCGTCCGGCACGGAACCGTTCGAGTATTTCGGGATACATCACATCTGGGTTGGCCTCGATCACATCGCGCCACAGGCCATAGGCTTCGGTGGTGTAAAGAACCCCCGACAGCCCCATCGCGTCGGTCAGTTCAGGGACCTCAAGAGGCAGGATATCTGCACCGGCCTCACGCAACCGATCCAAGGCATCCTCGTAAGCGACACGCGGCTCTGCGCGCAAATCATCCTTGGCGACAGTCTGTAAATCCGCGAAACGACGCCCCTTTAGATTGGCTCCGCGCAAATCAGCTGGCGTACCGCCCTCCAGCATGGCCAGCATATGGGCCGCATCTTCGACCGAGCGGGCCAGCGGTCCAACGGTATCAAACCGCAGGCACAACGGGACTGTACCCTCCAGGCTGACCCGCCCGGCGGTGGTTTTCAGCCCAACCAAATTGTTCCAGGCTGACGGTATCCGCACTGACCCACCAGTATCCGAGCCGATCGCGCAAGCCGCCAATCCCCAAGCCACGGATG
Source organism: Ruegeria sp. CDSA236 (assembly GCF_059611285.1). Classification (NCBI taxonomy): domain Bacteria; kingdom Pseudomonadati; phylum Pseudomonadota; class Alphaproteobacteria; order Rhodobacterales; family Roseobacteraceae; genus Ruegeria; species Ruegeria sp. CDSA236. The sequence continues at coordinate 86,490 of NZ_JBXWPG010000007.1, read as the reverse complement.
CCGCAGCCCCCGAAGATGATCCTCCGGGAACCGCATCCTCATCATCTATGCAGGGCGGCGTTCCGGTGATTGGATTCAAACCCAGGCCGGAAAAGGCCAGCTCGCTCATATGGGTTTTGCCAAGGCATACAGCGCCCATGGCACTGGCATTTCGCAGCACGATTGCATCAGTTTTGGGAACCCGGTCTTTCAGCAGTGCCGTTCCTGCCTCGGTGGCAGTCCCGGCAGTATCGAACAGGTCTTTCCAACTGATCGGCACCCCATCCAACAATGATCGGCGCAATCCCAGCTTGGCCCGTTCCTGCGCCGCCTCAGCCTCGGCTCGGGCGCGCGCTTCGGTCACGCGGGCATAGATTCGGTCGCGATGCGGGTGGGCTGCTACCGCAGTCAGAAAGGTCTCTGTCAGTTCAACCGGGTCAATCTGGCCCATGCCAATGCCCCGACCCAGATCACAAGCCGTCATCGACAACCAATCCTGCATCACTGCCCCCTTCGATTTCTGCATTCCCAGCGACGGTAGCGACAGGACCGCACATGGACAATCCCGAATGGGCGCGCATAGTGCGCAGCATGGAACAGAGCTCGGATATCCTGATCGTCGGCGGCGGCCTGAATGGCCCCGCTTTGGCTTTGGCACTGGCACAAACAGGGCACAGAGTTACCGTCATTGACGCGCTGGCCGAAAAGGTTCGCAAAAATGCGGCTTTTGACGGCAGAGCCTATGCGTTGGCCCTGGCTTCGCAGCGCCTGCTAGAGGCGATTGGGGTTTGGACACGGGTTGCCAAACACGCCCAGCCAATGCTCGAAATCAAGGTCACCGATGGCCATGCTGGCGCTGGCCCGTCGCCGTTTTTCATGCATTTCGACCATGCCGAGATCGAAGAAGGTCCGATGGGCTTTATGGTCGAAGACCGCCACCTGCGCCGTGCCTTTCTGGACGCGATGGCCGCGGAAAAGGCCATTACCCAGATCAGCGGCAAGACGGTAGTGTCACAGCAGACCTCGGGAACAGGCGTCAGCCTGACATTGGATGATGGCGCGGTCGTCAAGGGTGCGCTGCTGATCGGATGCGATGGGCGTCGCAGCGGCACAGCGGAACGTGCCGGGATCAAACGCACAGGATGGGATTACGGGCAGACCGCGCTGGTCTGCGCCATCGAACATGACTTGCCGCATCACGGCATCGCGCATCAGTTCTTCATGCCACCCGGCCCTTTGGCCATTCTGCCTCTGACCGGCAATCGCAGCTCTATCGTCTGGAGCGAGCGAACAGAAATGGCCAAGCGCATCAACGCCCTGCCCGAGGAGGACTATCTGCAGGTCCTGCGCCCCAGATTCGGCGATTTCCTGGGCGAAATCCGTCTGGCCGGAGATCGGTTTACCTATCCGCTGAACCTGACCATCGCCAACTCTTTCATCGGAGAACGGATGGCACTGGTCGGAGACGCAGCCCATGGAATGCACCCGATTGCAGGCCAAGGCCTGAATGCGGGCCTGCGCGACGTGGGCGCCCTGGCCGAGGTGCTGACCCTGGCCGGACGGCGCGGGGAAGATATTAGTTCGCCACTGGTTTTGGAGCGTTTTCAGGAATGGCGACGGTTTGATACCGCGTCTTTGGCGATGGCGACGGATGTGTTCAACAAGCTGTTTTCCAACGACAATCCTCTACTACGGATCGGACGGGATATCGGGATGGGCGTCGTCGGGTCACTACCCGGCCTGCGTCGCGGTTTCGTGCGCGAGGCCGCTGGCCTGACTGGGGACCTGCCAAAACTACTGCAGGGTCGGGCGATCTAGTCCAGCTCTCGCGCCTCATCCACCAACATGACGGGAATGCCATTGCGGATCGGAAAGGCCAAACCCGCCGCTTTTGACACCAGTTCCTGTTTTTCAGCGTCATAATGCAGCGTTGTATGCGTCTTTGGACAAATTAGCGCCTCAAGCATGTGGCGGTCAAAAGCGTGTTCAACGGTGGTCATTGTAGTGTTTCCTCATTCGCTCCGCCGCGCATGGCGAATTCAATCAGTGTCACCAAAGTCTCGCGCCGGGTGCGCAAACAGGGAGCCTCTAGCAAGGCTTGTTTTTCTTCCGGATCAAAATCCAGCAACATCGACAGCGAATTCACAAGCAGTTCATCATTCGCGTCTTTCAACATATCCCAATCAGCCGACAACTTTCGCGACGAAAAGAACTTTTCCAACAGCTTCATAAGCCCCACGCGATCAAACCCCTCGTCGTGCTCGACCTTGCCAAGATCACGGTCAAACCCGCGCCAGGTCACGTTACAACGGCGGTATGGGGTAAATGCATCCAACTCGGCCTGAATACGGAACCGGGAGATGCCAGTCAGAGTGATCAGATAGCGGCCGTCTTCAGTTTCGGAAAACTGCGTCACCCGCCCCGCGCAGCCAATTTGGTGCAGCTTGTTTTCGTTGCTTTGACAGGGATTCGGTTGAACCAACCCGATCAACCGTTCCTGGGTTTTCAAAGCGTCGTCCAGCATCTGCAGATAGCGCGGCTCAAATATATGCAGCGGCAAGCGCGATCGGGGCAGCAACAGCGCCCCGGGCAAAGGGAAAACGGATACCGTTTCCGGCAGATCAGCGGGATGCATCATGTACCCGAGTGTAGCTCTGATCCAGAATTAGGCAAATATCATCGAGCTGAGCTTGCGCCGCCCGTTCAGAACAATCGGATCATTAGGTTTGAGCGCATCAAATATCGTGAACAGCTGAGACTTGGCCGCGCCGTCGTTCCATTCACGGTCGCGGCGGAACATTTCCAGCAGCTGCGCCACCGACTCTTCAACCTCGCCATTGGCATGCAGGGCCTGCGCCAGATCGAACCGTGCCTGATGATTGTCAGGATCGGCCTCAACCGCTGCGGTCAATTCGGCCACCGGGCCGGCATCTGCCGCTTGCTTGGCCAGTTCCAACTGTGCGTTTGCCGCTTCAAGCTCTGGCGATGTGGAAATCTCCGCCGGGGCACCGTTCAAAATTGCCTCGGCCTGCTCCAAATCGCCAGTGGCGATATGCGCGCGTACCAGCCCGCCATAGGCAGCGGCATGGTTGGGATCTTCGCCCAGAATGGCGGCAAAGGTCTGTGCAGCATCCGCCGCGGCACCTTCAGTCAACATTTCTTCGGCAGCCTCGACAGCATCGCCCAGTTGACCACCCGGGCTTTCGCCGCCTGTCGCCTCGATCACGCGATCGACAAATGCTTTGATCTCGGATCCGGGCACTGCGCCCTGAAATCCGTCGATCGGTTGGCCTTTGTGAAAGGCATACACGGTCGGGATAGACTGAACGCGCATCTGTGAGGCTATCATCTGCGCCTCGTCCACATTGACTTTGACCATCTTGACCGCACCCTTGGCGGCGGTCACAGCCTCTTCCAACAGCGGGCCAAGCGTTTTGCACGGGCCGCACCACGGCGCCCAGAAATCAACGATGACCGGCACGTCCTGCGAGGCTTCGACCACATCCGCCATGAAAGTGGCTTCGGTCCCGTCCTTGATCAGATCGGTGGCGGGGGTGTCTGCGCCGTTCAGAAGGTCCATGGCTGTCACTCTTTCGATTAAACTTGCGCTCTATATGCAGTCGCTTGACCCGGAAACCAAGGGCAGAGTTTCACGTCAGACGTCAAAGGTCGCAAAGACCGGGGCGTGATCACTGGGCTTTTCCCACCCGCGCGCGTTGCGCAGAACGCGGCTGGAATGGCCTGCATTCGAGATATCCGGCGTCGCCCAGACGTGATCCAGCCGCCGCCCCTTGTCGGCCACGTCCCAATCCCGCGCGCGGTAGGACCACCAGCTATAAAGCTGCCCTTCGGGGATGTCCTGCCGGGTGACATCGACCCAACCGCCTGAGTCCTGTGTTTCGGCCAAAGCCTCGACCTCGACCGGTGTATGCGAAACGACCTTGAGCAACTGTTTGTGCGACCAGACATCATCCTCACGCGGAGCGATGTTCAGATCACCAACCAGAATGGATTTTTCCGGCTTTTCCGCGTGGAACCAGTCACGCATATCGGTCAGGTAATCCAGCTTCTGGCCAAATTTCTCATTCACCTCACGATCCGGCACATCCCCGCCCGCAGGCACATAGAAATTGTGGATCGTCACACCGTTTTCCAGCCGCCCCGCGATATGGCGCGCATGGCCGAGATCTGCGAAATCCATGTCGCCCGCCTCGACCATCGGCAGGCGAGACAGGATCGCAACGCCGTTGTAGCCCTTTTGCCCGCGCGCAACCATGTGAGTGTAACCCAGTTCGGCGAACCCTTCGGTGGGGATCTTGTCCACCGGAGACTTGCATTCCTGCAGGCACAGAACATCCGGCGCCTCTTCGCGCAACAATTTCAGCACGATAGGCTCGCGCAGGCGGACCGAGTTGATGTTCCATGTGGCAAGAGTAAAAGGCATAGGGGACTCCTCTGTCGCGGTTGGCGCACCCTAACGCGGCGCATTCTCAGGTGCCATCGTAAAAGAAAATATCAGGACGGATGCCCGGACGATTGGGGTGCATCATCGCAAATCTTGTACCAATGCGGTTTTTCGGAAACATTCTCGTGAAACTGGACTGTCAGCTCAAACGGGGTATCCAGCGCATTGGCCGCGATTGGAAAACTGTCGGCATCAGCCAGAATTTCACCAAGCGACGTCCCACAGGTATCGCAGAAACACCTGCCATATTTATAGGGCGGTTCAGGCTGGTAAGTGACAACTCGGTCCTTACCGTCCAGCCAAACAACATCATCTTTCTTGACGAAGACAACAGTGCTTGCACCTGCCTTCCGACAACGCGAACAATGGCATGTTCCCATAACCGAAGGTTCACTGGTAAGTTGGAATTTTACGGCGCCACACAGGCAACTTCCATGAATCACTTTCGCCTCCAATTTTGCACTCCAGAAATAGAACATTACATGAACATATACTTTGTCGCAATCCGCTAGGAGCCGCAAAACATTTTGCAGCACAAACAAAAAAGGCCGGGCCATCAGGCCCGGCAGTCCAACAGGGAGGTACATGTCATTACCCGGACATGTACGGGTTGGGAGTAACTTAAAGATGTCTACAGGGTATCACTTTGATCCAAGTCAATCCACATCAAGTTACGATACCAAGCGATATCCACCCGATTCTGTGACCAAAAGGCGCGCGTTGGATGGATCGGGCTCGATCTTCTGACGCAGGCGATAGATATGAGTTTCCAGCGTATGTGTGGTGACACCGGCATTATAGCCCCAGACCTCATGCAGCAGAATGTCACGGGCGACGACACCGTCGGCGGACCGGTACAGGAACTTGAGGATATTGGTTTCCTTCTCGGTCAGTCGAATCTTGCGGTCTTCGTCGGTGATCAGCATCTTCATCGCCGGCTTGAACGTATAAGGCCCGAGTACAAATACCGCGTCTTCTGATTGTTCATGCTGGCGCAGCTGCGCACGGATACGTGCCAGAAGGACCGGAAACTTGAACGGCTTGGGAACATAGTCATTGGCACCGGCATCCAAACCCAGGATGGTGTCCGCGTCACTGTCATGACCGGTCAGCATCAGGATCGGGCTTTTCACACCTTGCTTGCGCATCAGGCGGCACAGCTCGCGCCCATCCGTGTCGGGCAAGCCAACATCCAGAATGACCAGATCGTAAATCGCCTCGCGAGCCCGCTCCATGGCTGATGCCCCGTCCGACGCTTCGAATACATCAAAATCCTCGGTCATCACGAGCTGTTCGCTCAACGCTTCGCGCAGATCCTCATCATCATCCACTAGCAGGATTTTCTTTAACTGTGCCATATCCGGTCCTCCTAAGCCCTTTTCCACCACTTGCGCGCGAAAGATGCAATCAACAAGGTTTGCTGCAACCGTTTCACGCCCTCGTGTCTCAGGATGAGGAATTGTTTCACATTTCCTTTTGATCAGGCTACATGAAGGGCTGATCGTTACAGGGTAACAATAGATGAGTCTTATCCCGGATATCTCGGAACTGCTTGCTCGGGCACGGGCTGACCTGCGCATGGGCTTGCCGGTCGCCCTGACGGATGACACCGGCTTTAGCGTACTGGCCATTGCGTCGGAAACGCTGAGCGCACAGCGGCTTGCCGACTTGCAAGGTCTGGGTGGCGATCCTGTTGTCGCAGTGACTGTCCGACGGGCCGAGACATTAAAGGCACGGGCCTATGACGGTGACCTGGCGCGCGTGATCGTTCCGGCAGATGCCGATGTTGCCTGGGTGCAGGCGGTGGCCGATCCCTCGGACGATCTGAACGCGCCTATGAAAGGCCCACTGATGACAGAGCGTCAGGGCAACGCCAATCTGCATCGCATTGCCATTGCTTTGACCAAGTCAGCCCACCTTCTGCCAGCGGCAATCGTTGTTCCTGTCCAAGAAGGCCGAAACTTCGCTACTGCACATGGCCTGACATGTATAGACCATACCCGCGCCGCGCCACATCTGTCGGATCGAAGCATTTTGAATGAGGTCGTGGCCGCCCGACTGCCGATGGAGGTATCCGAAGCCGGGCGCCTGCACGTTTTTCGCCCTGAAGATGGCGGCGAGGAACATTACGCAATAGAGATCGGCCGCCCCGACCGCAGCAAACCGGTATTGGCTCGGCTGCATTCGGCCTGCTTCACCGGTGATCTGATGGGCAGCCTGAAATGTGATTGCGGCCCACAACTGCGTGGGGCCCTGGCCCAGATGGGGTCTGAAGGGGCAGGAGTACTTCTGTATCTGAATCAGGAAGGCCGCGGGATTGGCTTGGCCAACAAGATGCGCGCCTATTTCCTGCAGGATCAAGGGTTCGATACAGTCGAGGCCAATCACCGTCTCGGGTTCGAGGATGACGAGCGCGATTTCCGTCTGGGCTCGGATATCCTGAAATTGCTCGGCTTCAGTTCCGTAAGGCTGTTGACCAACAACCCCGCCAAGATCGCGATGATGGAGAAGACCGGCATCGCCGTCACCGAGCGCGTCCCGCTGAAAGTCGGCGAAACTGCCCATAACCGCGACTATCTGGCCACCAAAGCAGCCAAGTCGGGACATTTGCTGTGACACCCGCAGATCTGGTTCTAACCCGCCGCGGCGTTCGTTTTCGCGGCGGGTATTTTCCCTGTTCGATCGGGAAAGGTGGGTTAAGCAACAGCAAGCGTGAGGGGGACGGCGCCACGCCGACCGGCTGCCTCTACATCGTTGGTATGCTGTACCGGCCCGACCGGCTCGCAAGACCGTCGCCTTGGGCCATCCCAATCGGTCCTCAGGACCTCTGGTCAGATGATGTGCAAGACACGCAGTACAATCATATGGTCAGCACACCTTATCCTTTCAGCCACGAAAAACTGCGCCGCGCGGACCCGCTTTACGATCTGGTTCTGATCACTGACTGGAACTGGCCCAATGCGGTGGCCGGGCGCGGTTCAGCAATTTTCCTGCATCAATGGCGACGGCCCGGTTTTCCTACAGAAGGCTGCGTTGCCTTTCGGCGCGACCATCTGCGGTGGATCGCACGTCGAATCGAGCCAGGCACGCGGCTGATTATCCCTCAGGCTTAACTCGTTCGCCGAAAATGGCCGAGCCGATGCGCACATGGGTCGCGCCAAGTGCAATGGCCTGCTCGAAATCGCTGCTCATCCCCATGGATAGCCCTTTCAGACCATTGCGTTCAGCTATCTTGGCAAGCAAGGCGAAATGCAGAGATGGCTCTTCCTCGACAGGCGGAATGCACATCAGGCCCTGAATCGGAAGGTCGAGCCCGCGGCAATCGGCAATAAATGCGTCTGCCTCAGTGGGCAGAATTCCTGCCTTTTGATCCTCTTCACCGGTATTGACCTGAATGAACAGGTCCGGGCAAGTGCCGACCTCTTGCGCGAGCCGGGCCAGAGTATTGGCCAGTTTGGGGCGGTCAACAGAATGGATCGTGCTGAACAGATCCAACGCCTGACGGGCTTTGTTCGTTTGCAACGGCCCAATCAGATGTAAATCGACATCCGGGTACTGCAATTTGAATTCCGGCCATTTTCCGACGGCTTCTTGAACCCTGTTTTCACCGAAACAGCGATGCCCTAAAGCAAGCACTTCCGCTACACGCTCATTCGGCTGAACCTTTGACACGGCGATCAGCTTCACGGCCCCGACGTCCCGCCCCGAGGCAGTTTCGGCTTTGGTTATCCGGGCAGATATTTCTTGCAGCGACATTTGGGTCCTCGATCAGTTATGGGCGAAGAAAAACACTATGTCGGACAAAAAGAAAAGGGCAGGTCCGAAGACCTGCCCTTAAACCTTGCGGCTCAGATCAACTTAGAAGTTGAACTGTGCACCAAAGTCGGCACGTGTGGTCGAGTCGTCGCAGACGTCACAGTCGCTGACACCTACACCACCGCGCAGCGATACACCGCCACCCAGGTCGTAGATGGCGCCGATGCCGTACTGCTGCGTGTCCGCATCAGCGTTACCGTCACCGTAGGCGAAGGTCAGAGTGGTCGCGGCGCCAACATTGTAGGCACCCGATACACCCCAAGCAGTGCCGTCGGTGGCGTCAACTTCGGTTTTATCGTCAGCAACAAACAGCGTACCCGAGAAGTCGCCGAATTCTGCACCCAGGGTGAAGACCAGCAGGCTTGGATCGTCGCCACCAGTGCCCGCGTCAGTTTGACCATAGGCCAGCGCTGCAGTGATGTTGTTGAAGGTGTAAGTCGCGCTTACGTCCCAACGATCCGCGTCGGTTGTGCTGCCACCACCGTTAAAGATAGTTGCTTGGTCGTACGACGCACCAAAGGCGAAATCACCAACTGCGTACTGGAAGAACACAGCGTTCGAACCCGAACCGGTCGACGAGTAACCCAGGAAGCTATAGTCAACGGCAGAATACTGACCGATGAAGTTTTCCAGGCCAGGCTCGTTACCGTAGTAGTTTGCCAAGTTGTCGAAAGAACCAGCAACGTTGCCGGCGTCAACACGCAGACCACCGTAGATGACCGAGAAGCGCGCGCCGTTCAGGCCAGCCGAGTTGGCTTCGCCGGTGGACGAGTCTTCGTCAGCCTGCAGACGTACACGAGCCGAGAACTCAACGCCGCCATCGGTTTCGGCTGTGCCGTCGATGTTCAAGCGGAAGCGCGAGACCAGGATTGCGTCGTCAGTGTCGTTCGCGAACACGTTAACGTTCTGAACAGTTGCACTACTTGCAGTAGTGGTGGTGGTAGTGGTGGTGGTGGTGGCCGCTGTGCGGTCCTCCTGATAACCAATACCAAAACGGCCGTAGCCGCTGAACTTAACTTCGGCCGCTGCAACACTTGCGGTTGCAATCAGTGCGGTCGATGCGAAGAGAACTTTTTTCATCTTGTTTCCCTCGGTTTCAAAAGTTTTTTAACTCGACACGTGCTTAGGCACATGTCTCAGCACGGGAACCGTTTCGCCCTTTTTGCCCCTGTCACGCAAGCTTGGCATAAAAACTGACGCGCATTGGCCTAGAATTGGTGCAAGGATGCCACAGTCTGATTTGCCCACTGAATCAACCCCGAAGCCTGCTCTGGATGTGACAAGATTAAGCTTGTTGACGAACCAGACCTTGTCTAGGAGTAACGTGAATAACCTAAAACCAACGAAACGGAACCTGTCCAACATGCGCCTGCAGACAATTTTCGGTTTGATCATAGTGACAGCCGCGGTGTCGGCTTGCGGACAGAATCGCAACGCAGAACCCAGTGCAACGCCACTCAATGTGGATGGCGGTCGCTCGGACGAGCGTGAGCTGAACGATCCGAATCGCTCAACGATCTGGGATGTATTCAACACCGCAGACGCCGAGCAGGTTACCAATGTGAACCGCTATCTGTGGGCTGCCTCGCTGGATGTCCTTAACTTTCTGCCTGTGCAGGAAGTCGATCCCTTTACCGGTGTAATCGTAACAGGTTACGGCACGCCTCCGGGTGGCGGACGGCAATACAGGGCCACGGTTCACATCAGCGATCCCGCCCTGGCGGCACGATCCTTGTCGGTTGCGCTGCAGACCAGCGGGGGTGCCCCGGTCAGCGCGGCAACCACACGCGCAATCGAAGATGCAATCCTGTCCCGCGCCCGTCAGCTGCGCATTGCGGACAACAAGCTCTAGCAACCCGCTTCAAATCACAATATTACCACGCCGGGTTCATGCCCGGCGTTTTCATTACGAAGGACCGCACGATGTCGCGCTATTCGGCCACCGAAATCGAAGCAAAATGGCAAGAGGCCTGGGACAAGGCCGGAATCTTCACCGCCAACCACAAGGCGGACAAGCCGAAATACTATGTGCTTGAAATGTTCCCCTACCCGTCTGGCCGCATCCATATGGGACATGTGCGCAACTATACGATGGGCGACGTAATCGCGCGCCACAAGCTTGCGACCGGCCATAACGTGCTGCACCCGATGGGATGGGACGCGTTCGGGATGCCTGCAGAAAACGCTGCGATGGCTATTGGCGGTCACCCGAAAGACTGGACCTATGGCAACATCGCCGACATGCGCAGCCAGATGAAGCCTCTGGGCCTGTCCATCGACTGGTCGCGCGAATTTGCCACCTGCGACCCGGAATATTACGGCCAGCAGCAGGCGCTGTTTCTGGATATGCTCAAGGCCGGTCTGGTTTACCGCAAGAACGCCGTGGTGAACTGGGATCCGGTCGATATGACCGTACTGGCCAATGAACAAGTCGAAGGCGGGCGCGGCTGGCGCTCGGGCGCATTGGTTGAACGGCGCGAGCTGACGCAATGGTTCTTCAAGATCAGCGATTACTCTGAGGAATTGCTGGATGCGCTGGACACGCTGGAGAACTGGCCTGCAAAAGTGCGCCTGATGCAGGAAAACTGGATCGGCAAGTCGCGCGGGCTGCAGTTTGGCTTTGAACGCATCGATGGTGGTGAGCCAATCGCCGTCTATACAACGCGCCCCGATACACTGATGGGTGCGTCTTTCGTCGGCATCTCGCCGGACCATCCGATTGCCAAGCAACTTGAGGCCGAAAACCCCGAAGTGGCTGAGTTCGTTGCCGAATGCCGCAAGGGCGGCACCACGGAAGAGGCCATAGAGACCGCCGAAAAGCTGGGCTATGACACTGGTATCAAGGTCAAACACCCGCTGGATCCGAATTGGGAGCTGCCGGTCTGGATCGCCAATTTCATCCTGATGGATTACGGCACCGGCGCCATCTTTGCCTGCCCGGCCCACGACCAGCGCGACCTGGATTTCTGCCGTAAGTACGGTTTGCCCGTCGTCGACACGTTCTTTGCGCTTGATAATGACACGCCGGTCGACAAAACCGCATTCGTTCCGCCGAAAACCGAAAAAGTCCGCTGGGTAAACCATTTTGCCGGGCTGACCGACGCCACGGGTGATGACGCAATCAACACCACCGTCGATTTCGCCGAAAAAGCGGGCTGGGGCGAAGGCGTTACCAAATACCGTCTGCGCGATTGGGGTCTGTCGCGTCAGCGCTATTGGGGGTGCCCGATTCCCGTGGTGCATTGCGAATCCTGCGGCGTGGTGCCCGAAAAGAAAGAAAACTTGCCGATCCGCCTGCCCGACGATGTCACTTTTGACAAACCGGGCAATCCTCTGGACCGCCACCCGACCTGGCGCGACTGCGCCTGCCCGTCTTGCGGTGCGCCATCCAAGCGAGAAACCGACACGATGGATACGTTCGTCGATTCGTCGTGGTATTTCGCCCGCTTTACGGCTCCGCACGCGGAAACGCCGACCGATCTGGCCGAGGCTGAATACTGGATGAATGTCGATCAGTATATCGGCGGCATCGAACACGCTATCCTGCACTTGCTCTATTCCCGCTTCTTTGCGCGGGCAATGCAGATCACTGGCCATTTGCCGAAAAAGGCCATCGAGCCCTTTGATGCCTTGTTCACCCAAGGCATGGTCACGCATGAGATGTACTGTGGCGCGGTAATGACCGAACTGCCTGGAACGAAACAATCACACGGGCGCACTGTTGAATCCCTTGGTGGCACTCGCATGGAATTCTTCTACCCAGAGGATGTCATTAGGTTTGAATTTGAAGGTAAACCTGAAGCTATTCTTCGAGGGTTTGTTGAAGAAAATGGAGTTGATCTCAATGACTCCAATGCAGTTATCGAATTGTGGAAAAAAGCTCGTTTCCACGAACTTTCGAGCATTGGAGAATTAGAGCCCACATTACAAGTTATCCCCTCGGCCAAGATGTCGAAATCCAAGAAAAACGTGGTCGACCCGGTCAGCATTATCTCGGCCTTCGGCGCGGATACCGCGCGCTGGTTCGTGTTATCCGATTCACCGCCCGAGCGGGATGTGGAGTGGACAGCATCAGGCGCAGAGGCTGCATTCAAGCACCTGAACCGTGTCTGGAACCTCTGCGACAAGATCGGCGCGATGGACCCCGAGGCAAAAGGCGACGGGGATCAAGACCTGCTGCGCGAGATGCACAAAGCCATCCATGACGTGACGCTTGGTGTTGAAAGCTTCGGCTTTAATGCCGCCATTGCAAAGCTCTATGCGTTTACCAATACGTTGGCAAAATCCAAAGCGGGTGCAGCGGCCCAAAAGCAGGCGATAAAGACGCTGGCACAGTTGATGTCGCCGATGACACCACATCTGGCCGAAGATATCTGGGCGCATCAGGGCGGCGAAGGTTTGATCGCAACAGCCCCCTGGCCTGTCGCGGACGAAGCTATGCTGGTCGATGACACTGTAACCCTGCCGATCCAGATCAACGGCAAACGCCGCGCGGAAATCAGCGTTCCAAAAGATATGGACAAGGCAGAGGTTGAAAAAATCGCGCTCAGCACCGAAGCTGTGCAAAAGGCACTGGACGGTGCCGCGCCGAAGAAAGTGATCGTTGTTCCAGGTCGGATCGTGAATGTCGTTGTTTAATCGCAGAAGCCTTTTGTTGGTGCCGCTGGCTGCTTGCTTGCTGGCGGCCGCATGCGGGTTCCAACCCGTTTACGCGCCGGGCGGAACAGGTGAAGCATTGCATGGTAAAGTTGCTGTAACTGAGCCAAATTCCGTGGAAAGCTATTTGCTTGTCCAGAATTTGGAACAGCGGCTGGGCCGGGATGCGAGCGCACAAAAGCTGTATGATCTGGATGTTAAGGTTGCTACGGCCACGCAATCTGCAGCGATCACGACTACCAACGAGACGAACCGGTATACAATCGAAGGGCGCGCGGAATTTTCCCTCAGGTCCGCTGAAACCGGGCGGATTCTGGTATCAGGAAATGTCCATGATTTCGTGGGCTATTCCGCTGCAGGCTCAACCGTCTCGACGCTTGCAGACGAACGTGACGCGACCGAGCGGCTGATGATCATCCTGTCTGATCAAATCGTGAACCGCCTTTATGCAGCACCGGGCCTGACCCAATGAAGCTCAGCCCGCGCGAGGCTGAGGGGTATTTCGCCAAACCGGACGCGGGCAAGGCAGGGTTGTTGATTTACGGATCCGATGCGATGCGTGTGGCCTTGAAACGGCAACAGGTCTTGTCAGCCCTGCTGGGAGAAGGCGCCGAAGAGGAAATGCGCCTGACCCGAATGCCAGGTGGTGATCTGCGCGGGGAACCGGCACTGTTGCTGGACGCGGTCAAGGCTGTCGGGTTCTTCCCCGGCCCACGTGCAGTTTTCGTCGAAGATGCAACTGATGTCGCCGCCCCAGCCATCATTACCGCATTCGAGGATTGGGCAACGGGCGACGCTCAGATCATCGTGACTGCCGGGCAGCTCAAACCCAGCTCAAAGATCCGTAAGGCATTCGAGTCGCATCCCGCAGCCTATGCCGTTGGGATCTATGACGATCCGCCCTCTAGGGCCGAGGTTGAACGGGTTCTGGCACAGGCCGGAGTCAATAACATTCCACCGGATGCAATGTCGGCCATCACCGAACTTGCCACGGCCATCAGCCCCGGGGACTTTACGCAAACCATTGAAAAATTGTCTCTTTACAAGCGCGGAGACGATACTGAATTGGCTCTCGAAGATATCGAGGCCTGTGCACCCAGCTCGACCGAGGCCGCTCTGGACGATGTCCTGAACGTGGTCGCCGAAGGCAGAGCCGGAGAGATTAGCCCGCTGATACGACGGCTGCAATCGCAAGGTACAAATGCGGTCAGCCTGTGTATCGGAGCAACCCGACACTTTCGAACGCTTTACGCCTGTGCCGCCGATCCCGGTGGTGCGGCACAGGGCGTCGGCAAGTTGCGCCCACCCGTCTATGGAAAGCGGCGTGATCGTATTCTGCGGCAAGCACAGGGATGGGGGGCACCCAAACTGCAGACCGCTTTGACCGTTCTGACTGATACGGATCTGTCATTGCGGTCAGCTGGGCAAACGGCCCCAGCCATGGCTTTGGTCGAACGTGCCATGATCCGTCTGGCGATGCTGGCAAAGTCGCGTTAAGCGGTCCGCGCCAGCCAGTTTGCAGCTGATCGCCCGGCCCATCGCCCTGTCGCCAGACAGGTAGTTAGCAGATACCCACCAGTCGGAGCTTCCCAATCCAGCATCTCGCCGGCACAAAACATTCCGGGCCTGGATTTCAGCATCAACCCTTCGTCCAAAGCGCCTTGCCGAACACCTCCAACGGTTGAGATTGCCTCATCCATTGGCCGCAACCCCGCGTGGCTGAGGGGCAGAGATTTCAACGTTTCGACACTCAGACCGCTTCCCCTGTTCATCTCGTGATACAGAGCGATCTTTTGCGGAGACAGATGCAGAGATTTCTTCATCCATTGCGACTGCGTCGTCTTGGATTTCTTGGTTGCAATTTTCTGCTGCAAGGTAGTTACATCCAGATCGGGAACCAGATCAACACTCAACGGCGCTCCTTCTCGCAAAGCGGGCGTCAGGGAATAGAGCCCTCCGCCTTCAAGGCCTTTGGATGAAATCGTCGCCTCGCCGCGACTGATCACACCCCCGGCAGTCCACCCAACGGATTTGATCGCAGCCCCGTAATGCGGCTGCATATGTGCGCTCCAATCCACTGACAGGGCCGAGTTCGCCGGGGCAAATGGCGACAGGTCGACACCCGCCCCTTGCAGCAGCGGGGCCCAGGCGCCATCCGATCCCAACCGCGCCCAGCTTGCGCCGCCCATCGCCAGAATGGTCGCGTCTGCCTTGATCTGCTGGAGGCCTTCCGGAGTGTCGAATTCCAGGGCATCGCCGTTCCAGCCAGTCCACCGCCACCGGGTCTTGATTTGCACCCCCGCCGCATCAAGCCGCCCCAGCCACGCCCGCAACAGTGGTGAGGCCTTCATCGCCTTTGGAAACACCCGCCCGGTTGAGCCTGTAAACACCTCTTGCCCCAGATCGCGCGCCCAGTCCTGAACGGCGGTGGCATCAAACTCCGCCAGCATGGGGCGCAGCCACTCAGCACCGGGGCCATAAGACAACAAAAGTGTTTCGAGCGATTCATCCTTGGTCAGGTTCAGGCCGGACTTGCCCGCCATCAAAAGCTTTCGGGCGACCGAGGGTTTGGCCTCGGCCACCAGCACATCATGACCTGCGGCGGCCAGTTCACCCGCCGCCATCAGGCCCGCTGGCCCGCCTCCGATCACGACGGCTTGTGCCATTGCTGTCCTCTTGCCTTTTGCGCCCTGCGGCGCGACGTTACGCTGATATGACCGACCGCGACCCGATCTGCCCCCTCTGCGACCGGCCGATCCCCGATGGGAACGGCAGCCAGCACCATCTGATCCCAAAACTGAAAGGGGGCAAGGGCGGTCCCACGGTTTTTCTGCATGTGATCTGCCACAAAGAGATCCACGCCACCCTGACCGAAGCGGAACTGGCGCGGGATTTCAACACGGTTGAAGCTTTGCGCACCCACCCTCGTCTTGAGAGATTCCTAAACTGGGTCCGCAAACGCCCCGCCGGGTTTCGATCGAAAGTGCCAGGAAAACGGCGTGGCCGGTGATCAACCCGGCAGGACCGGGTCGCCAAAGGCATCATGGCCGGGCTGGGCCAGGCCCTGCATCTCGAGCCCGCGGAAATCGGGAGTCCGAACAAACGCGGCCCCGGCGGTGTGCTGAAACTCAAGCGTGGTATAGGGGCGTTTCCAAAGCCATTCGCGGTTCTCAACGGACCATAGGTCCGCATTTGGGGGAACCTCGTCGGTGAAGGCATAAAAGTGCAGGTCAAACCCATATTGCGCCACATCCTGCACAGACAACAGCCGCATCCCCTGTGCACGGCAAAACGCATCCTCGGCCGCGATATCCCCGGTGCGCAAGGTGATCTGTCCAATCCGCGCATCGGCGAAAGGGGCCTTGGGATCGGCGGCATTGTCCGGGCGATTGCCCCGGAAATCATGTTGCAAAAGCTCGATCCCGAAACCCTCGGGGTCGGTCAGGTGGCACATATAGCCGATATCCAGAAACTGGTCCGGCTCTGAAACCTCGATGCCTTTTTCGCGCAGATAGGCGGCCGCCAGATCAACATCCGGCAGGGTGATGCCGATCTTCCAATATCTCTGGCCCCGATCATGTGTGTACCCGCCCCCGCCGGGCATCAGCAGCAGATCGGTATCCTGTCCGGCATAGCCCAGCCGCTGGCTTGCGCCCTGTCTGCGCGCGGTCATGCCCAGCGCACCCTCGTAAAATCCGGCAAGGCGGTCCGTGTCAGCCACACGCAGGCGCAGGGCGGACAACCTCATGAACATAACCGCGCAATACCGGCCGCAATTTCGGGATCAGCAGCGACACTGTCGGCCACCAGATCACGGGCAGTCTGCATCAGAGCATCGGGCGCGACCACGCGGTCGACCAGACCAAAGGTATAGGCCTCATCGGCGGTGATCTTTTGCCCGGCCATCAGGATCATCTTTGCCCGTGCAGGTCCGATCAGTGCGGCCATACGCACCGGATCAGAGGGCTGCGGCAGAAATCCCAGCTTCATCACCGGGTAAAAGAATTTGGCCGTCGGAACCGCGATGCGGATATCGCAGGCCAGCACCATGCCATTGGCCCCACCCGCCAGCGTTCCGTTCAGCGCGGCAACCGTCAGGCAGGGCAGCGCCGCGATGGCCCCCGACAACCTCTCCCACAGGTCCGAGCTCGCCAGACCGGCGCGCGCCTCTTCCAGATCGGCCCCGGCGCTGAACACCTTGCCAGCCCCGGTCAGGATCAACGCACGGGCGTCGGTCGCGGCCTCGGCAATCTCGCACAGCTCGGTCAGCATCGCAGCGGTCAGCGCATTTGCCTTGTCGGGGTTGTTGAGCGTGACTGTCCACAGCCCGTCCGCCTTGTTCAGTTCAATCACGTCAATCCAACCCTTTGCCGAATATCCTCGCGCCGCAGCGAAATTTCGGTTCCCAGAAACTCATCCGCGTCTGACGAACACATCCACAACAGCGCCCGCGCCGGCCAATCGGCGGGGATATGATCGGTCCAATCCAACTGGCTGACGGCGTTGATCCCGCTGGCCTTGATGACCCGCTGCATATCGGTTGCAACCGTGCCGGGCGACAGGCCCATGGCGCGGATCTCATTTGAGGATTCCTCAAGATGCAGACATTCCGTCAGCATCTTGGCACCGGCCTTCGATGCGCAATAATGGCTCCAGGCCTCGACTGGGTTCGACGCCGCACCGGAAGAGACCGTCAGGACAGTCCCCCCACCCGCAGCGCGCATAACCGGCAGCGCGGCACGCATTCCGTGAAATACACCCTTGAGGTTGATGTCGATCGCCTTGCCCCATGAGGCAACATCAGCGCTGGATAAATGGAAGATCGGGTCTATGACACCCGCATTGCCGATCAGAACATCCAGTCCGCCAAACTTGTTTACACACTCTGCCACGGCCAGCTCGACCTGGGCGAAGTCACTGACGTCGCAGGCCAGTGCAATGGCGTTTTCACCAAGCGACGACGCCAATATCTGAATTTGATCCCGATTACGCGCCACTAGCACGACATTAGCCCCTGCTGCGGCAAATACGCGCCCTGCCTCGGCCCCGATGCCGCGACTGGCCCCAGTGATCAGTACGGTTTTCCCCTGCATAAGGTTCCAGTACCTCCATTGTCCTGAGAATTTATGAACCTCTATCCTGCGAACGGGGAATGGGTCCAGCCCTTCCCCCTTGACGCCCGCCGCCACCGGCATCACCATGCGCGCAAATTTGATCAAGAAGGGTTCTATGATGTCCGTTTTTCTCCGCCGCACCTGCGGCGCAGTTCTGGCCTACACTGTCATTTCGCAGGGGGCGCTTGCCGACGTTACTCCACAGGAAGTCTGGGATGACTGGCAGTCCTATCTGGCGCAGATGGGCTATACTGTATCAGGTGACCAGACAGATACCGGCAATGGTATCACCATCGAAAACCTGACGATGTCGATGGATCTCCCGGAAGAAGAGGGATCGTTCAGCATGGCCATGCCTGAAATGACCCTCACCGACAATGGCGACGGGAGCGTCAATATTGGTGTCCCGGAAAGTTTCCCCATGACCGTCACCGGCAATGTCGATGGTCAGGACGAGTCATTTACAGTCGATATCGAATACCTCCACAGCGGGCTTGTTATGACCGTCTCTGGCGATCCGGATGATGTGACTTACGATTACTCTGCAGACAGCCTTGGAATCAAACTGGGTAACATCGAAGTCGACGGTGAAACGTTGCCGCCCGAAGTGGTTGGTGGCTACCTTGAAATGGCGGATGTGAGCGGCAGCTCGCAAATGAAGATCGGCGAAAACCGCGATGTCGACCAAAGCTTTACGGCATCAGAGATGACCTACAGCTTGGCATTTCAGGATCCCGAAAGCGACGACGCTGGAAAATTCGACGGCACGCTTGGCGATCTGGCCTTCGACGGCACCAGCATTATCCCTTCAGATTTCAATTTCTCTGACCCGCAGGCATTCTATGACGCTGGCTTTGCCTTCTCGGGTCTCTTTACTTACGGATCAGGCCAGTCTTCGATGGCGGGCAGCAGCGAAGGCGAAGACTTTTCGATGGCCAGCGAATCCGAAGGCGGACGGCTTTCCGGCAGCATCGACGCCAACCGAATTGCTTATGACGTCGAACAAAACAGCGCCAAAATTGCTGTAACAACGGCGGAACTGCCCTTTCCAATCGAAATTGCCATGGAAAGTGGCGGTTTCAAGTTCGAATTCCCGGTACAGGAATCCGAAGAGATTCAACCCTTTGGGCTGGCGATAAACTTGACGGACTTCACTATGTCAGACGTGCTGTGGAGCATTTTTGACCCTGCAGCCGCCCTGCCACGCGATCCGGCCACGATTGCGCTGGACCTTTCCGGTACGGCCAAAGTGCTGACCAACTTCTTTGACCCCGAGGCCGTAGAGGCGCTTGAGTTTGCGGACGAAGCGCCGGGTGAATTGCACTCTCTGACGATCAACGAGTTGCTGGTCTCTATGGTCGGTGCGGAACTGTCCGGCGATGGCGACTTCACCTTCGACAATTCCAACACTGAGGAACTGGGCGGTCTGCCGACCCCCGCTGGCGTTGCGAACCTGCAACTGGTTGGTGCGAATGCCCTGATCGACACTCTGATCGGTATGGGTCTGATTGCCGAGCAAGACGCAATGGGCGCGCGAATGATGATGGGTCTCATGGCAGTGCCAGGGGAAGAGCCCGACACGCTGAATTCGACAATCGAGTTCAAAGAAGATGGTCAAATTCTGGCCAATGGACAGCGCATCAAATAAAAGAAACAGGGAAGGCGGCCCGTCTGCCTTCCCTTTTACGACGAGCGCCGGCGAACACGCCGGAACAGCACCGACCCACCGCTGCTGACACGTTGATCGTAGGCAAACCCAAGTGCCGAAAGATGATCGAAACAAGCCTTGATCCCATGCAATCCGATCTTACGGGTGTGGACCTCAAGATAGACTTTCTGGACATTCACAAGATCGACCCCGTCGAACAGAAACTTCTCGCCCCCTTCGATATCGACGATCAGCACGTTGGCTTCAAAGTCCCGCAGAATTTCTGACAGAGGACGTTCCGGCACGCTGACCTCTCTGACATAGTCCGGATCAGGGTCCAGAGATGAGGACCAGAACGGTTCGCGTATGTAAAATCGGGCGGTTCCGGGAACCCGTGTATCGCCGAGGGCAACCGCGTTCACCACCTCGACATTCGCAATGTCATTTGCCTTGTGGACACGGCCGATGAATTCACACAGCGTCGGGTTCGCCTCGATGCACATTGCGTGGCGTACACCAAGTTGCGTCACCAGATAGGATGAGATGAAGCCGATCCCAGCGCCCAGCTCTACCACGCGATCCTTCGCGTCGATGAATTTCGGCAGACCGGTCACTTCGTCTTTTTCGTAACGCTCGGCCAGGATTGAACGCTTGACCTTAGGCGTAATGATCTGCGGATCATCGGGGATCGCAACCCCGCGCAGCGATAGATTGTTCTGCATGTTGTGGCCTGCCCGTTCTTCCTGCCCAGTCGTCTCATTCTCATCCAGTTGGATCAACTACTAACCTACGGCTACGGACAAAACAGCGGAATTATTGCAGCCACATGCGAAATTCGCCTTTCTGGCCTTTCTGCAAACCCCCGAAAATGACCGCAGGTCTTGCGGGACGGACGGGCGGACGATAGGTCCAAAGAAACAAGACCGGAGGCCACATGACGCGCACACCCGAAGAGATCAGCCAACACCTGCTGGATGCCGCCCGAAAGGCCGGGGCCGAGGCTGCGGATGCCATCGTGCTGGACGGGTCTTCGGTCTCGGTAGAGGTACGCTCTGGCGCGCTTGAGGCCGCCGAGCGGTCCGAGGGCACCGATCTGGGGCTGCGGGTGTTTCTGGGCAAGCGTCAGGCCATCGTCTCAAGTTCCGACAGCCGCCCCGAAACCCTGACGGCCATGGCCGAACGCGCCGTTGCCATGGCCCGCGAAGCGCCCGAAGACCCGTTTACCGGTCTGGCGGATGAGGCTCAGCTGATCCGGGATTGGGATATTCAAGCGCTGGAACTGCGCGATCCTGCGCCCGAACCTACAGCCGAAGACCTATTGCAGGACGCTTTGGCAGCAGAATCCGCGGCGCTTACGGTCGACGGTGTCACTCAAGTGTCGGATGCCGCAGCTGCCTATGGCACCCACCGCGTGCATCTGGCCGCAACCAACGGCTTTTCCGGCGGGTATGAGCGCAGCAGCCGGTCGACCTCCTGCGTGGCAATCTCGGGCCAGGGCACCGGGATGGAGCGCGATTATGACGGCGACAGCCGCACATTCCAAAGTGATTTGCGCAGCCCGGACGAGATTGGCCGAAACGCAGGCGAACGTGCTGTGGCACAGGTCGGCGCGCGCAAGCCTGCAACAGGCGTCTATCCGGTTCTGTTCGATGAACGGATTTCATCTTCGTTGATCGGGCATCTTCTGGGCGCCAGCAACGGTATCTCCATCGCGCGCGGCTCGTCCTGGTTGTCGGATTGTCTTGGACAGCAGGTTCTGCCGGAATATCTTTCGCTGATCGAAGACCCACATCGCCCGCGCATGTCCGGGTCGCGCCCCTTTGATGCCGAAGGCTTGCCCACACAACGCCGGGCGATCATCGAAAACGGTGTATTGACGGGCTGGACATTGGACCTGTCCAGCGCACGCAAGCTCAAGATGGCCTCGACAGGAAATGCTACGCGGGGCGTGTCTGGGCCTCCGTCACCAAGCAACTGGAACCTGAGCCTGACACAGGGCGAGCACAGCCGCGCAGAGCTGCTGCGCGATATGGGAACAGGATTGTTGGTAACGTCGATGATCGGATCGACCATCAACCCCAATACAGGAGATTACTCTCGTGGGGCTTCGGGCTTTTGGGTCGAAAACGGAGAGATCACCCATCCGGTCAACGAATGCACCATCGCCGGAAATCTGCGCGATATGCTTCTGCGGATTATTCCGGCGAATGACGCCCGCCCCTATTTGTCGCGTGTGGTCCCATCGTTGCTGATCGAGGGAATGACACTTGCCGGCAACTGACCTGCCCCTGCTGATTGACGCCGCGCGCGAGTCTGGAAAGATCGCAACACGGTATTCCGGGGCAAAAGCACAACGCTGGGATAAGCCCGATGGTGCAGGCCCGGTAACCGAGGCTGATCTGGCCGTGAACGCGATGCTCGAACAGCGCTTGCCCTCTGCGCGACCGGGTTACGGCTGGCTCAGCGAAGAGACCGAGGACACCCAGCATCGCCTGTCCCAGGACCGGGTTTTTATCATTGACCCGATCGACGGCACCCGTAGCTTCACCGAAGGTTCCTCAACCTGGGCGCATTCCCTGGCTGTGGCGGAACATGGTCAGGTGACGGCGGCGGTCATTTACCTGCCCTTACGTGACCTGTTGTATGCAGCGGCCAAGGGCCAAGGGGCCACACTAAACGGCGCGCCGATTGTCGTATCGGACACCCAAGACATCACGACGGCCGAGATTCTGGCCGCAAAACCCAATCTGGACAGCCGGCACTGGTGTCAGGGCCGGGTTCCTCAATTCCGTCGAAACTATCGCCCGTCGCTTGCCTATCGGTTGGCATTGGTCGGGCAGGGTCGCTTTGACGGAATGTTGACACTGCGCCCCAGCTGGGAATGGGACATCGCGGCAGGGGATTTGATCGTCCAAGAGGCAGGTGGCATATGTACGGACCGGCTTGGCGCCCCACTGCGCTTTAACAACCCACATCCGCGCCTGAATGGTGTCATCGCGGCAAACCCGCCATTGCACCGGCAACTGGCGGATCAGATTGACCCAGACAGTGCGGGCATTGCGCCATGAGCAAACCGCGATCCCTTAGTCTGGCGGCCTATCGCGTGCTTTCGTGGGGCGTACCCGGCAACGGGGACCAACCCTATGTGCCCCGACCATCAGGAGATCTGATCTGGATTCACATCGCCAATCCGGGTCGCCTTCGCGCGATGATGGATTTCTGCCACAGGCTGCTGCAGTCGCGCCCGGGCCTGTCGGTTGTCCTGTCGGCCCCACCCGAAGCGGACCTGAGTCAGTGGGACTGCGCGAAATACATTCTTGTGAACCTACCTTCGGAACAAACCGGCGCCGCGCGGGTGTTTCTGGACTATTGGCGTCCGAATATTGGCATTTGGGTTGGCGGCGGGCTGATGCCCAATGTGATTACCCGTGCCCACGAGCGCGAAGTGCCGTTGATCCTGATCGAAGCTGAAATCGACCTGAACACCGCGCGTGGGACCCGGTGGCTGCCCGATATCAGCAGGTACACTCTCGATTGCTTTCAACGAATTCTGGCTACCAGCAACGAAACGGCCCGGCAGATCCGCAAATTGGGAATCGCCTTCACCAAGGTCAGCGAGGCGCCTCCTCTGCTGATAAGTCCGAACCCTTCTCCGTGGCCCGAAGACGAACTGATCGAAACCAATCACGCCTTTTCAAGCAGACCCATATGGCTCGCGGCCTGGGTGAAGGATAAAGAGTTCATCTCGGTCCTCAGCGCCCACCGTCAGGCCATGCGGATGCTGCCCCGGTTGACCTTAATCCTGCATGTCGCCGACATACAGGAAGCCGCCCCACTGCACCGGCGGCTCGAAGCCATGGACTTGCGCTGCATCAACTGGGACGATGGCGGCATGATTGAAGATACCACACAGGTCGTCTTGTCCTCGGACCCAGAGGTTTTGGGCTTGTGGTACCGTGTTTCGGCAGTGTCCTTTATCGGCAACTCGCTCGAACGGGGCGACGGGGGACAGGATCCGTTTGGTGCGACCGCCCTGGGATCGGCTGTCATACATGGCCCACATGTTGACCAGCATCAGACAGCCTACGATCAGCTGGACCAGGCAGGCGCCGCTTTAACGGTCCGAACCGCAACCGAACTTGGGGATGCCGTGGTAGAGCTACTTGCGCCTGACCGCGCGGCGGATATGGCTTTGGCAGGCTGGCAGATCGTGACCGACGGCGCGCCGCAATCAGATCAGCTGATCGAACTGGTACAGGACTATCTGGACGAACGGAGCACCGACGATGCGGGCACCTGACTTTTGGAACACCGCTCCGGATCAGTTGGACCTCAGGGCCCGGCTGCTGTCCCCGTTGGGACGGGTTTATGCGGCGGCGACAGCCCGCAGGCTGGCCTCGGAAACAGGTTTCAACCCAGGCGTCCCCGTTATCTGCATTGGAAACCTGAATGCAGGCGGGACCGGCAAAACACCAACCGTGATCTGGATGATCGAACAGCTGCGGGACGCGTGGCATCAGACCCATGTTGTCACCCGAGGCCACGGCGGCGCACTGACAGGACCTGTGCGCGTCGATCCTGGCAAACATACGGCGGCAGAAGTCGGGGATGAACCGCTGCTGCTGGCCGCATTTGCGGATGTCTGGGTGGCCAAGGACCGCGCCGCGGGCGCAAAAGCCGCTGCCCAGGCCGGGGCAACGGTAATCCTGTTGGATGACGGGTTTCAGAACCCCTCGGTTGCCAAAGATTTTTCGGTCATCGTAGTGGATGCCGTACGTGGTTTCGGCAACGGATTGTGCCTGCCTGCGGGTCCATTACGCGAGCCTGTTGATGTCGGATTGCAACGGGCCGATCTGGTGTTGTCGCTGGGCGGCTCAGACGCGCAGACACAGTTCGCCGCCCGCTGGGGGGGAAATCTGACGGTTCCACATGCGACCGGTGCGGTCGAACCGCTGCAGACCGGAATGGATTGGACGGGCACGCCGGTTCTCGCCTTTGCAGGAATTGGTCATCCGGAAAAGTTCTTTGCCACATTGCGCCAACAGGGCACCACCCTGCTGCGGGCCGAGGCGCTGGACGATCACCAGCCCCTGACACCGGCCTTGATGACACGGCTAGAGAATGAAGCGCGCCTGCTCGGCGCTCAGATGGTCACGACGGAAAAAGATGCGGTCCGCCTGCCAGCCGCCTTTCGCAGCAAAGTCATCACCCTGCCCGTCCGGCTGAATATGGACGAGGGCGACCGGGTCAAACAGTTGCTACTGCAGGTCGCGCCTTCGCCCTGAAGGCGACCGACCCTGACAGGCCGGTCGTATTTGGATTTAGCTGCCCAGTTCGGCGTCGATCAGCTTTTTGAATTCTTCGTAAGACTGATTGTCGACCTTCTTGCCGTTCACAATAAAGGATGGGGTTGCTCTGATGTCGTCGCGTTCTGCGTTCTCCTGATACCAGGCCACCAAGGTCTGCGCACGATTTCCGTCCTGCAGGCAAGCATCAAGCTGGTCATTGGTGATCCCAGCTAAACGTCCGATCTTGCGCAGTTCATCCACGATCTCCGCAGGTCCACCGGCACGGGTCCATTCAGCCTGATCCTTGTAGATCAAGTCGGAGATGCCGAAGAACTTCTCGGGGCCGCCGCAGCGCGCGACCATCGAGGCCCAAAGTCCGTATTTGTCAAAATACACTTCGCGGTAGGTAAACTTGACCTTGCCGGTGTCGATGTAGTCTTTTTTGATTTTCTTCAGCGGCCCCTGATGAAAACTCGCGCAATGCGGACAGGTATAGGATGCATATTCGATGATCTCGACGGGCGCGTCCGCGGACCCTTGCACCATTTCGATGATGGTCGAAGTGTCCAGATCGGCCTGTTGTGCCTCGGCGCTGCTGACCAGCGGGTTGGACGGAGAGGAATTTGACAGCGACAGCCAATAGCCACCTGCGGCTATGGCGACAGCCGCGCAGATTCCGATTGCAATACGGCTCATGAATCAGCCCTTTCTCAGCGTTTTTGCTTGGATAAAACGTTACGGCCCAGACGTTCAAGGGCTGTACGCAGATCGCCATCATGGACGCCCTGCGCAGCCCGGTCTGCCTCGGCTGCAATTTCTGGTTCGATTGTGGGTTTCACCTGTTTCGGCTTGTGGTCGAAGCTGGCCTGCCCCTCGGCAAATCCTGTAGGAGCCGTCTGGGTGATGCGCACCCGACTAATCGCATTATAGCCATAGACCGCATTCACCTTACCGCGCAGCTGTTCCTTCTGCATTTCCAGCATCGGCGCCTGCGGGCCGGTGGTCAGCACCGTCAGCGTGGCCCCCATACCGCCCTTGCCATAGCCTACGTTAACCGGCCGCGCGATCGAGGCCACATCCTGTCCGACGATCTCGGCCCAATGGGTCAACAGGCGTGAAACGGCGAATCCCCGGCTTTCCCCGGCGCGCCTGATCTGGCCGTTCAGCAATGTCGCAGTACGTTTAAAGCCGCGTGTCGAAGAACGTCTGGGCTGCATCTGGTTTCCAACTCCTGTCTCTCTATTGTAAAGGGCAGAACACCGGGCGCCAGCGAAACCCGACAAGGAGATATGTAAAACTTGCGTGACACCCACGAAATTGACTTCAGCGATGAGTTGCTGGCCTGGTACGACCGCAATGCCCGTGAAATGCCATGGCGCATCGGTCCTGCCGATAGGTCTTCCGGAATGCGTCCTGACCCCTATCGGGTTTGGCTGTCCGAAATCATGCTACAGCAGACAACTGTGGCAGCGGTGCGCGACTATTTCCTGCGGTTCACATCTCGGTGGCCGACAGTTGAATCACTGGCCGCAGCGCCTGACGAGCAGGTCATGGGGGAATGGGCCGGTCTGGGATATTATGCCCGCGCCCGCAATCTGCTGAAATGCGCGCGCGTTGTGGTTGAAAGCCATGATGGCTGTTTTCCCGACTCACACGATGAGCTGCTGAACCTGCCGGGCATAGGCCCGTATACAGCCGCCGCGATTGCAGCCATTGCCTTTGATCGTCCGGAAACCGTGTTGGACGGCAATGTCGAACGTGTCATGGCCCGCCTATACGACATTCACGATCCGCTGCCGGGGTCAAAACCACAGCTCAAGCAACGTGCAGCTGCATTGACCCCAGCGGTGCGTCCGGGCGACTATGCACAGGCCGTGATGGATCTGGGTGCGACTGTCTGCACCCCAAGATCCCCGGCATGCGGGATATGTCCAATGCGCACGCGTTGCCGCTCCCACGCTGCGGGTACCCAGGCCGATCTGCCCCGCAAAACACCGAAAAAGCCAAAACCCACACGTTATGGCCATGTCTACATCACCCAGACAGCGGACGGGGCGATGTTGCTTGAACGCCGCCCAGACAAAGGGCTTTTGGGCGGTATGCTGGGATGGCCGGGATCCGAATGGTCCGATGCGCCGTCTGACACCGCGCCGTTTGCGGCGGACTGGCGCGTTCTACCGGGCGAAGTGCGCCACACGTTCACGCATTTCCACCTGATCCTGCAGGTTTGGGCAACCTCTTTACCGCCCGGTGCGGCACCGGAGGACATGATCTTGCTTGATAAACATGCCTTTCGGCCCAGCGATCTTCCGACGGTCATGCGCAAGGCATTTGACCTCTGGCGCAACCAGTAACACATTATGCTGAAACACGACCTACGGATAGTCTGTCCCGCGTCGACCGGAGCTTTTGATGATCGCATCTGAAACATTGACTCGCTGGCAATCCACCCTTCCATTCTGGGTCTCGTTTTTGCTGATTCCATTGATTTGGGCCACGGCCTTTGTGGGTGGCTGGTGGGTCTTGCTGGTGCCGCTTTCAACATGGTGGATATTTGCCGCGCTGGATCAGCTCACCGGGCTCGACCTCGAAAATGCGGACCCAGAGACGCCGGACAGCATGTTGCGCTGGTATATCCTGCTGACCAAAGCCTGGGTTCCGGTACAGTTCCTGACCCTTTACGGGCTGCTTTGGTATGTGACGCACAGCTCTCACCTGTCTTCACCAGAAAAGATCGGCCTGTTCTTTGGCATGGGTGTGATCTCGGGAACGATTGGAATCAACTACAGCCACGAACTGATGCACCAGAAGGGCCGGCTGGAGCGCGGGCTTGGCGACATCCTACTGGCCATGGTCTTGTACTCGCACTTCCGGTCCGAACATTTGCTGGTTCACCACCGCTATGTCGGAACCCCGCGCGATCCGGTAACAGCACGGTACAACGAAGGCTTTCATCGCTTCTATCCGCGTGTTCTGTGGCAATGTCTGGCCTCCGCCTTTCATGCTGAGCGCGAGAAACTGGCGCGCAAGGACCGCCCCTGGACGGACCGCACAAACCCGTTCTGGCGTTATTGGATATTACAGGGCGGCTTGCTGGCGTTGGCAGGTTTGATTGGCGGATGGTCCGGCCTTGTCCTGTTTCTGATTCAGGCCGGCGTCGCCATCTGGCAGCTTGAACTGGTGAACTATGTCGAACATTACGGGCTGACCCGAAAATATCTGGGCCAGGGGAAGTACGAACACGTCCTGCCCTGTCATTCGTGGAACGCGTCGCAAAAAGCGTCGAACTGGCTGCTGATCAATCTACAGCGCCACTCGGACCATCACTACAAACCCAACCGTCGATTTCCACTGCTTCAACATCACGATCAGAACACCGCACCGCAACTGCCCTACGGATACCCAGTGATGACGATCGCCGCGATGATCCCACCGCTCTGGCGGCGTGTCATGAACCCCCGTGTGCGGGATTGGCGCCGCCGGTACTACCCCGAAGTCACAGACTGGCAACCCTACAACAAGTCACAAAACCCGATGCCAGGGTCCTGACCGCAGCGCGCCTCGGCGCGCTGCCCGGCCCAACGACTGGCCCTGCGTCTTTGATGCGTGATCCATCGACGAGAGAGCCATGAGCTACATCACCCAGATATCCATCGGGTATTCAACACCGCGCACAGGGTGGCCCTTGTTTTCGGTAAATTCGGCTGTCAGTTCGGAGGCACTGCTCCCTTCCTGCTCAAGCTGCAGGCGCACCGCATCACTCAGCACGATCCGGGCCTGCAGCTCGCGGGTCATTGCCTCAAGTTTCGCAGCGACATTTACCGCATCACCGATCACAGCAAATTCCAGACGGTTGGCGCCAATATCCCCCAGAACAACCGAGCCATAATGGACACCGATGCCAACATGAATCTCGGGCTCTCCGGCACGTCTACGTTCTATGTTCCACCGGTCAATCACAGTCACCATGCCGCGCGCGCAGGATACCGCGTTGGTCGCATCCAACGGTGTCGTCACCGGGGTTCCGAAAGTTGCCATAAGACCATCGCCCAAGTACTTGTCCAATGTCCCATGATGGCGGAACACTTCGGCCTCCATCCTGGCGTGAAATCCACGCAGCACCTCGATCACGTCATAAGGATCACGACCCGCCGCATATTTGGTGAACCCCACAATATCGATGAAGAGCACTGCGACATTCTCTTTTCGCACCTGTTTGAGCGGATCATCATTTTGGCTCAGTTCCTCCACCACATTTGGTGAGAAATATCGCGACAGGTTCGCTCGTTCCCGTTCCAACCCAGCATTGGTCATCAGCAAATGATTGAGTCGCCGCATCGACACGCCCAGCGTCACCGCCACCATCAGGAACACAATCACTTGCTGTATTCGGTCGTGAACCTCAAAGCTGTTTGGATCCAACATCTCGGCTACATCCGGATACCCCTGCAAGGCCTCGGCCACTTTCTCACTTATGCCGGGAATCGGAAACGCAACCCACCAGGCAATCACCCATCCGGTAGTCCAGATTATTGCAGTCCATGTGCCTATGGCAATCACCGTGCGCCAGGAATAGGCCATGGTTCCTGCTGCAAGAATGACGAAGAAATACTGAAAGTTGTCAAACCGGAATTGCATTGCCAATGGGCGCACATCATCGCTGAACGGGTTGGGAATGATCATCCCCAAAGTCATAATCAAAAGGTCAACAAAGATTAGTAGCAACTCTGTCCGAGATTGCCCCACACGGCCTGCCCGTCGGATCATCCAACCATTTGCGCAAATCAGCAAAAGGATGAAATGATACCAAAGGACCTCCCAATGCGGGTTCAGGTATATCAGCAAAAGGCCAGTCAGACCCATTGCGATCCAGCGGGCCCGGACAGCAAGCTCCAGCCCCTCGCGCTTGTGCCGTTCCAGCGCAGCTTCGGTGTATTTATTCTCGATTTCTACTTCGTTCGGACGGGTGAAAAAGAACCGCCTAGCCCGAGGTTCGCTGGCTGCTGTGTCCGACATTGCGAAAGCTCCTACACTGCGCCGATTGCTTCATTAGGCTCATATCGGAACTCATCAGGGAAAGAAACAAAAGACCCCGCCGTTGATCGGCGGGGCAAGGCTTAGTGCCTTGTGTCAGGCCACAGGCACCGGCGGTATTGGTGAAATCAGTTGTGCATCTCGGACCGGATTTGCTGACGCAAGACGTCGATCGGCACGGTTTTGCCGTCGCGCTTGAAGCACCAGTAAGTCCAGCCATTGCACGAGGGCGCATTCTCAAGATGGGCACCGACCTGATGGATCGAACCCTTGATGTTTTGCCCCACAAGCGTGCCATCGGCGCGGACCTTGGCCTTGTGACGCTGGTTCATGGAATAGAGTTCCTCGCCCGGGCGTAGCATGCCGCGTTCGACCAACTGGCCAAAGGGCACGCGTGGCTCGGCGCGTTTGCTGGCGCTGACCTCCAGCGCCTCGCGGTCGAATTTACGCACTTTCGCGATGCGCTTTTCGGCCACTTTGCGATAACTTTCTTCGCGCTCGATCCCGATGAATTCGCGACCCAGCATCTTGGCCACGGCCCCCGTAGTCCCGGTGCCAAAGAACGGGTCCAGAATAACGTCACCCGGATTGGTTGATCCAACCAGCACGCGGTGCAGCAATGATTCTGGTTTCTGCGTCGGATGCGCCTTGTCGCCGTTTTCATCCTTGAGCCGTTCATGGCCAGTGCAGATCGGCAGCACCCAGTCGCTGCGCATCTGGACGCCTTCGTTCAACGCTTTCAGTGCCTCATAGTTGAAGGTGTATTTCGCCCCTTCACGCTTGGAGGCCCAGATCATTGTCTCATGCGCATTGGTGAACCGCTTGCCACGGAAATTCGGCATCGGGTTCGATTTGCGCCAAACTACATCGTTGAGGATCCAATACCCAGCATCCTGCAACGCAGACCCAACGCGGAAAATGTTGTGATACGATCCAATCACCCAGATCGCGCCATTGGGCTTCAGCAGACGATGGGCCGCCTTCAGCCATTCCCGCGTGAACTGGTCGTAGACGCCAAAGCTGGAAAACTGGTCCCAGTGATCATCGACTGCATCCACTTGGCTGTTATCGGGGCGGTGCAGTTGCCCTTTCAACTGCAGGTTATATGGGGGATCGGCAAAAATCAGGTCAACCGATGCCTCGGGCAGACTGTTCATCACTTCGATGCAGTCCCCGGATAGAATCGTGTTTACAGGGAGCGCTGTCGCGCCCTTTTTGGTGGTCGTTGTCATATCGCTGCCTCAAGTTCCACGGCGCTTATGCGCTCATTTGGTTGAGACAAGGATGAGTCAAAGACGATTCGCCGTCAATTTCTTTTTTGAATCAGCGGCTTACGATTTACTCTTGATACAACATATTGTGGACGGGCTTGAACGAAACTCTATGGTGAGGGGTCACACCAAGATTTCGCAGCGCATCCTTGTGTTGTTTTGACGGATAACCGGCATTTGTCTCCCAGCCGTATCCCGGATGCTGTTGCGCCAAATCCACCATCAGTTGATCGCGCCAGTTTTTGGCAAGGATCGAAGCTGCGGCGATCGACACGGAATGGGCATCGCCTTTGACCACTGCCTGTGCCGGAATGGCCAGTCCGCGCGGAATCATATTTCCGTCGATCAACAGATAATCAGGGGGGGGATCCAGCGCCGCCACCGCGCGCTCCATTGCCAGATGCGAGGCACGCAAGATGTTGTGCTCATCAATCTCGGCCACCGAAGCCTCGGCCACCGCGAATTCGGCGCAGCCACGCAGGGCAGTATCCAATGCGGCCCGGCGCTTGGCCGAGAGTTTCTTTGAATCGTTCAGACCTTGGGGAATTTCCGCGGGGTTCAGGACCACCGCCGCCGCCACAACAGGACCGGCCAGCGGACCTCGGCCAACCTCATCGACACCGGCAATCCGCAGATATCCCTGCGCAAGAGCGGCTTTTTCAATCTCATAATCTGGTGTGGTCATGTTTTGGGAAAATCCTGTTTTCCCCCATTGCGCAAGAAAAAAGAGAGGACAGCAATCGCTGCCCTCTCCGACGTGATGCTTCTAAGGCACCACTCCTGCTCGAACCGTATTACTTGTAAACGACGCGGTATCCCTGTTGGCGCAGGCAGGCGGGTTCATAGGCCCGCTTGACCTTATTGCCATTCCAGAAACCGACCTTGCACTTTTTGGGCAGGCTATTGGCGTATTTGTAGTGCTTATCCAGGCAGCGCGTCCCCAGAAGCGGGCGCTTTTTGCCATAGCCCTTGAAGGTTTCCATGCACCGTTGCGGCAGACTATAGCGCGCAACGCGCTCGGGCAAGGGACGGATATGGTTCGGCCGATGCCTGGGGGTCCTCTGGATGTGCTGTTTGGGGGCCTGATACACGTGGTTGTAGTTGCGGGTAACCTTTTTGCTGTCGCCTTGCTTGTCAAAATGATGGATGGCAGCGCCAATCAAGGCAATCGCCGCCAGCCCGCCAAGAATATCTTCTGCATCAGCGGCACGGGCCTGGGATGCAGAAACGCCGGTGATTGCGACTGCAGAGGCGATGATCAGAGCGATGAATTTCTTATGCATGGTGCTGTCCTTTCGGGTACTCGGTGGACGTGATGACAGTCCGTAAATTCGATAACCCGACATTGGGGGTGTCCCCTTCAGACAAGCAATAACGCCGTTTTGTTATCCGATATCAGACCGCGAAACCCCTTTGCGTTATTGAATATCAACCAAAGCCATGCGCAGGATGCGGCCTATGAAACAGATCCTCTCTTCTCTGGCCATCGGGGCCCTGATATCGCTTGGTTCCATGGCGTCAGCGGCGGATTGCTATGCCGATTACAAGGCCAAGCAGGACAATCCGTTGCGTCTGCATTATGGCGTCATGCAGGTTTCATCCTGCGGCAAAGGAAAAGCCAAAAAAGAGGTCGCACAACGGCTGCGCGGCTCGGGCTGGACCCTGCTGAACGTCATGTCCGTTTTTGGGCCTGAAGGGTTGGATAAAAGGAAGGCCAATGCCGGAAAATTCTATCTCCGTTACTGAGGCACGGCGCTCGGGCGTCAGGTTGGTTGGCGCGGGCATCACGGTAATCGTTGTCATACTTGTGGCCTCTGCCGCCTTTCTGTTGTGGACATTGCCAGATGCAAACGCGTTCAATGCCCGCGTCGAACGTCTGTTCGTCGAGAGTGATCTGACCTCGCAGACCGAGATTCGCCTACTCGAGATTCTGGCCCAGTCCGGCACTGCCTTTGCCGATACATTGTCCAGTTACCGCATGGTTATCTTTGTTTTGCTGGTTTTCGCCACTGCAATGCTGATTGCTGCGCTGGTGTTTCTGGTCATGCTGGTGCTGTTGAACCGACGCATGGCACAGATTGAGCGCACTGGGATTCAGGTCACTTCACTTTTGATCAGCCGGGAAGAGAATACCGTCTATCTCAATAACATGGATTTCAAACTGACTGCGTCGGCGATGGAAACCCTGTCAGTTCTTGCCGAATCCCGGTTGGATGACGAGGTTCTATCCGGCATTCAGATCGAGGCGATGATTTCCGGCAAAAGCACAGCTGATTGTGACGAGGCTGCTGGCGCGACGCGGATCAAGCGCCTGCGCGATGCTTTGGGCAATCAGATGGTCAGCGAGTTGCTGGTCAAGAACATTGCTAAAAAAGGCTATATGTTGTCGATCGAAAAAGACGTCATTCAGATGATTTGATATTGGGAAAATCCTGCTCTGCCCCTTGGAAAACACGGATCAAACGCCCATCCTATAAAGACCCGTGCCGGGGAGGATGATTATGAACGTTCACGTGACTCCAAATATCAAAGGCTATGGGATCTCGGTCGAACCACTTGTCGGCCGTATCGCAATCTACCGGGATGAGATCCTTCTGGCTGAAAGCTTTGATGCCAAGGTAATGTACGAAACTCGGTTGCCGCCGATGATCTACATCCCCCGTCAGGATGTACATGTCGATCTCAGCGATGAGACCGAACTTCAGACATTCTGCCCGTTCAAAGGCACCGCCACTTACCACGATGTCGTTCTGGCGGATCAACGATTGGCCAACTCCGTCTGGGCTTACGAGAACGCCCTGCCCGAAAGCGCCGCGATCCAGGGCCATATCGGCTTTATGCCCACCGCATATACGCGGATTGAGCTGGGTGAAAACAACCTGCGCAACCCGGAAGACGGCAATATCAGCGGGCCGCTGATTGATTGGCTGATGCGGGGGGCCAGTGACCTCAGCACGCCCGAAGCATTCACCAAAGCGCTGGCCGAGAAGATGCTGGAACATGGAATTGCCATTCAGCGCCTCAGTATCCTTGCCTGGTCCCTACATCCGCTGATCGCGGGCAAACACTATATTTGGGAAAAGGGTGAGGCCGAGATTTCGACCAATGTGCCCACCTATGAAATCCACGACCACCCCGCCTATATCAACAGCCCTTTGCGCCACGTGTCCAACGGTATGGGCGGCGTGCGCCAAAGGCTGAATGACGAGAACCCTCAGCACAGCTTTCCGATCATGGAAGACTTGCGCGCCAAAGGGGCGACCGACTATGTCGCGATGCCCCTGCCATTTTCCGACGGGCGCACCAATGTCTTGACGCTGACTTGCGATCACCCCGACGGGTTCACAACGGCCAATCTTGGGCTGGTGTTCGAATGCTCCTCGGTGATTGCCCGGTTCTACGAAGTCTTCATGCAGCGCGAAAACGCCCAGGTATTGCTGGAAACCTATGTCGGAAAGCGGACCGGCGCGCGTGTCCTGGGCGGAGAAATCCGTCGTGGCGACGGGGATGAGATTGATGCAGCCATCATGTTCTGCGACTTGCGCAATTCTACCCTGTTGGAAGAAAAGCTGGGCCGCGCCGCCTATATCAACCTGCTGAATGACTTCTTTGAAACGGTCTCGGGCATCGTCGACGAAAACGGTGGTGAAGTTCTAAAATTCATCGGGGACGCTGTTCTTGCTGTATTCCCGGCAGGCGAAGATTCTACCTTAGCCCGCGAAAACGCGCAGCGATCAGCAGTTGGAATCGTTGAAAGGCTTGGAGAGCTGCGCAAGTCCGGGTCGGACATGCATTGCGACTGTTCGATTGGTGTCGCTTATGGGCGCGTAACTTACGGCAATATCGGGTCGCGCGAACGGTTAGACTTCACCGTCATCGGACAAGCGGCAAACGTCGCCGCACGGCTTGGGGAATACAGCAAGATCGTGAATCACAGGATCGTTGTTACCAAAGACATCGTGCCGGCCTGTACAGACGCTTTGCCACTTGGAGAGGTCAAGCTGCACAACGTGTCACAACCCGTGTGCTCATACGCGCTCAAAACCTCGGCGGACGCGATTCTGAACGGCTAGTCGCGCGAAGTTGCGTTTGATACTCACGCATCTTGCGATAGGGACAGCACTATCCGCCCAGCAGAAGCAACGCGGTTTGGGCCGGGGAAATTGTGCTTTGAAGCTGCGAGATCTGACTGCGCGCAAGGTATCTGTCGGTCAAATCCCCGATCGCCTCTTCATCCGCGAACTGCGCTAAATCGTCAGATCCAGTCAGGTTCGACAACCTGTCCTTGAACACCTCAAGCTGCTTGTCGATGTCCAACTGACCAAAGCTTGAAGGCAACCCAAGTGCCATCTCCATCATCTTTCGCAACGGCGGAAGGCCCATCAAGTCGAACCATTTCGTGTCACCACTGCTGTCTTGCGATGCCAACTCAGCCAGCGCATGTTTTGCATAGAGGGATATGCGCATTGTCTCGTCCTGTTCACCCACGGCGACCTCAAAGCGTGAGGTCACGTTGTCCCGGGCAATATCCTCCATAAATGTCGAAAGAATGGTTCTTCGAATTTCGCCAGGGCCCAGTCCAAATGCCTCAGAGAATTCACGGTATCTTTTATCAGATAGGCGATTGGACAATGCATCATCTGCGCTTGTTCCATCTGACAGGATTTTCTGGATGAAATAGCGGTTGTCAATGTCGCCCTCCAGACCAAATGCGCCCAAGGCAACCTGTAGCAACCGGCGGTCAGAAACCAGATCTTCAGCCGTCTGAACCTTGCCGATGTTTTCCCGGAAATACGTCGCCTCACGCTCATTGACCGACGAAGAGGAAAAGCTGTTCAACTGGCCTTCGTAGGTGCGTTGAAGGAACCGCCAGCCAACAATGCCACCTGAGGGTATGACCGGCTGAAAGGTCATTGCTGGTAGGCCATGAGGCGCTCTTCTCGCGGTAGCAGAGCACGCAGGGATTTAAGGCATTTGTAATACTGCTCGGCCAACAAGGCTTCTGTTGCCTCGGCCAAAACTCTGCGGCTGTCCGCATCCGTAAACACTTGGCTCAACTCTTCCACCCGACGCAGCAGTTGTTGGCGGGCGCTTTCAGCTTCCATGTCTCCAGACAGAACCAGTTGCGTCGCATAGCACACTCTGCGAACGGGTGTGTTCACCTCGTCAGGATGTATCGCATCGCGCAAACGCAGGACATTTGCCTGTGGTGTCATGATTGAAAACCGACTTCTACGATCGCCGTTTTCCACAACTACACCATTAATCAGCACCCGTTCTTTTGGGGCAAGCTTCAATACCAAACCCGCCATCAGTTCGCACCCATTTGCCGAAGGCCTTTAAGAACGGCCATGTTTATTTCCAGAAGGGGCTCTACCGAAGCCTTATTGCTGAGTATCTGGCTGCTGTGCTGTTCGGTGAACTCAGCAAGATAGAAAATCCGGGCGCGAAGGTCATTCGGCAAGGCGTTATCGGAATCGGCGACCCCGTTTGCCAACACAGACCAAAGCCTCCGGTTTTCATGCAAAGCCTGAACAAACGCTCCAAAGTCGGTTTTGTGCCGCGCGGCCGCAGCCTTCAACCGATGCGTGATCTTGGAAATCGCCTCATATTCCGTATCACGCGGTGCGCGCGTCGGAGCAGCGGTCTGCGCATAGGCGCGTTGTGCAAGAGTTTGCGGTGTCACTTGAAATCCTTCCAAAAGGCCGTCTTACGGCGGTCAAAGCCGGGGCGCGTTTCCACGCCCCGGCCAGGGTCCTGAACTTAGCGGAACAGCGACAGGATCGACTGCGGCGCCTGGTTGGCAATCGACAACGACTGCGTTGCCAGTTGCTGCTGTACCTGCAGGGCCTGCAGACGGGCCGAGGTTTCTTCCATATCGGCGTCAACCAGCGCTCCGATACCGGACTTGAACGAGTCAGAAAGATTCGAGATGAATTCTTTCTGCGTTTCGATCCGGCCCTGAGACGAACCGAACGCCGCAGATGCATCAATGGACGTGTCGATCAAGGTCTCGATAGTACCCAGCGCCGCCTGAGCACCAGCATCTGTCGAAACATCAATCGAAGCCAACGCCCCCAGGCCACCTGCATTGGCATTGGTGAACTGCGCCGAGACAGTAACGTCCCGATCAGCGTCGGCACCAGCCGTCGCAGCACCGGTTACAAATGTCAAAGTGCCCGGGTTGGCTGAGTCATAGTCGATTGCGACACCCGTGATCCCCAGGGAATCGATCTGATTTTTCAGACCAACGGCAACAATGGCATCCGTATAAGCGGCGTCATATGTTCCAGATGGGTCCAGATCAGCAGCTTGCACCGTGTAGGACGCAACCTTGTCACCTATAGTGATCGAGATCTTGTCACCAGCAGCAAAGTTGTCCGTTGAACTGTCCACCACGATGTCGCCGGTTCCACCAGCTTTGTCCATCGTGAAGCCCGCGGCGTCATTGTCGGTTGTGACGTTGTCCGAGCCGGCCAGAACACCTTTGCTGGCATACCCACCTGTGGACAGGTTCTGCGAGGCCACCGATATCGAAGATGCGGTTACGTTGCCACTGGAGTCACGATCCAGAGACGACAGGATCGAGGCTGTACCCGCCGAACCGTCAACCAGGTTAAGCCCGTTAAACTGCGCCGCTCCAACCACCGATGCGATCTGATCTTTAAGAGCAGTCACGTCGTCATTGATTTTGCCGCGGTCAACGTTGTCTTCCTGTGCCGCAACGATCTTCTCTTTCATCTGGGACAGCAGGTCAGTGACAGTCTCGGACGCGTTCCGGGCCACCGCAACGGTCGATTCACCCAGTGCCAAACTGTCTTTGATGGCGTTGAACCCTTTAACGTCCGACTCCATGACTTTGGAAATCGCCCAGACGGCTGAATTGTCCTTGGCTGTGGCGACGTCCTTACCAGTTGAAATCGCGTTCTGGGTCTGCGCCAGGTTCTTGTTGACCGATTTCAGGGTTTGCAGCGCAACCATTGCGCCATTGTTTGTCAGAATGCTGGACATAGCTTTCTTCCTTTTCCGTTCGGGCCTTTTGCGCCCTTGCTTACCCCGCAACATGTACGGGCTTTGACGTCTTTCTGATCACTGCGACCCGCCGACGGGCTGTTCGCGCCACCTGAGTTTTCCAGATGCAGGATCACCTTTGACGCCGATCTCCTAACGGAGTGCTAAGACTCGAAAATCCGAAAGTTCGGATTTGATTCAATCCTCGTGCTAGGCCCGCTTTTCCAGCTTTGCGTGACTGCGAACGGCAAAATCGCTTCGTTGCCCATCCGCTCCATAAGTACTGAATTCCTGACGCACTCGGCGCAGTTCAGCCATGCGCCCGGCAACCGCCCGAATCCCTTCGGCCGCGCTGTTCAGCAGAGCCTGATTCCGGTCGACTTTCTTTTGAACCCCGATCAGTTCATCACTATCAATCACCTCAAGATCATTGATCGCACCGATCAGCTTTTCCTTTTCCGGGGCCATGTGATTCAACCGATCCAGATCCCCGGTCACCAAGGCGTTGCGTTCAAGGTCCAGAACTTCTTCAAGAGATTTGATCAGGTCATGTTCAGACTTGTTAGGCATTGGTATTCTCCATCATGGACTGAAACAGGATTTCGGACAGGCCAACACCGCCGGACCTGGCAAGCTGCAGTGCCTGCTGCTGAACAAGAAACGATGAAAACTGGTCTTCACCCGCACCGCCGCCGAACGAATCTCGGGATTCGCCCAGACCTGCGGACTTAAGCATTTCAGACAGGAACGCCGCCTCAAGCTCTACCGCAGCATCTTTCAGCTTTTGCTCAACAGACAAGGGCTGCGGCGCCGCTGGAATACCAGATAGCTTCATAGCTTTCTCCAAAAATTGCATCGAACTTTCTGGATCAAAGATGAAAGCGGTTAAAATAAACGTAACTTCCTGCGGGCAAATTCCTGGTTACGCAAACCGGAGCCGGAGCAAAATGCCCAACCCTCTTATATTGTCCACATCCTCGACCGCCAGCGCCGCAAAATCTGAAACTGCCGCCAAGGGACACCCAATCTCGGAAGGGGCTGACACCTTTGCTGAGGTAATGGAGCAGGAATTGCAGCGTTCCGAAGGTGACAGCTTGAATGAGAACGTGCCCGAACTGACCATTAATGCCGAGGTGCAGGTTGAAGAGGATGTGGTCGAAGAAGACTCTGTTGATCTTGCCACCAGCCTGTCGGGAAAACCTGTAACTGACCCGCCCGCCCGCCCGCCGGCGCAGGACGAAGAGATGGCACCTGAGGAAACGCCGGCATCGCTGCCCGAACCTGACAAGGCCGTAATACTCGCAGCGCCAAACAATGCGGCCCCCGATCCTCGGGGTGATGCGCTTGGAAACGCGGCGCAGCGCGCCCGATCTGAGGTTCCGGCTTTGTTGCAGGCGAAAACCGCACAGCAAAAACCGGAACACAATCTGCCGCAAACCACTATTGCAAAGGGCTATCGGACCAAGGCGTCGATACCCTCGGATTCTGCGCCCGGAAAACCCGAAGTGCCAGAACCAAAGCTGGTTTCGCGAGATACACCCGATGCGGCTCAGGCTCCCAAAGCCACCGGTTCACCGCCGACAACACAATCCGTTCCGACATTTGTTCAAATGCAACTGATGGCGTCTGCCAAGGTGCAGGACGTTGATTTGGTATCAGACCCGGACGACGACGGGATTCTGCCCGCGCGCGAAAGCCAGCCATTTTCAACGGCACGGGATACGTCGGCAAGCCATCAGCACTTTTTAACCTCAGCACGGGCAGAAACGGCGCGGGCAATCGCGGGGCAGATGGCCGCTGCGATACATGCAAGACCACAATCCAGCACGATTCAACTGACCTTGAATCCGGAAGAGCTGGGCAAGATCTCAATCGTCATGAATGGCCGGGATGACGGG
The DNA here is from genome assembly GCF_059611285.1 of Ruegeria sp. CDSA236. Taxonomy (NCBI): domain Bacteria; kingdom Pseudomonadati; phylum Pseudomonadota; class Alphaproteobacteria; order Rhodobacterales; family Roseobacteraceae; genus Ruegeria; species Ruegeria sp. CDSA236. The sequence goes on along the minus strand of NZ_JBXWPG010000007.1, from coordinate 46,310 downwards.
TTGCAGATGACGATCGCAGCCGAGCGGCCGGAAACTCTGGAAATGATGAGGCGACATCTTTCGGTTCTTGAGGCTGAGTTCAAAAACCTAGGCCTGGGCGATCTGTCCTTCAATCTGGGCGCGTCGTCGGACGACCAGCCCGAAAGCGCGGACAAGCGCACAGAATCCGGACTGACTACAACCCAGACCGAAATGGATCAGGCCAGCGAGCCGGTCTTAACCCGGATCGGCCATAGTGGCCGCGTTGATATGAGGCTTTGAGCATGATCACACCCGCACAGAATACAAGCTCTACCGCCGCGCAGGCACAGTCTTCGGCGAAATCTGGAACATCCGGCCTGGCCTCGGATTTTGAAACCTTCCTTCTGATGCTAACCGCCCAGGCCCGCAACCAAGACCCGCTGGAGCCGCTGGATTCATCGGAATACGCCTCGCAACTGGCTCAATTCTCGATGGTCGAGCAGCAGGTTCAAACCAACGATCTGCTTACTGCGCTTGCCTATTCACTTGGTAGCGTCAACCTTGAAGAGCTTGCCAGCTGGGTCGGGATGGATGTGCGAACCGCCTCGGCCTTTCATTTCGACGGTTCACCAGAAACGCTGTATGCGCAGGCCGACCCCGGGGCGGACAGCGCCTTTATGGTGATCCGCAACGACTCGGACGAGGTCGTTGAACGCATCGCTGTTTCAACGACGGAATCCGAGTTTGTCTGGGCCGGAACCGATGACGATGGCGCCCCGTTACCGGCAGGAAATTACACTGCAACGATGGAAAGTTATGACGGCGATGAGCTGCTGTCTGAACGTCTCGCCTCAGCCTATAATCAGGTGCTCGAGGCGCAGGTGGGCACGGATGCCGTTTTGCTGACGCTCGCTGGCGGAGAGGTGGTGCCAGCAGGAATAGTCACTGCGGTGCGAACAGGAGCTTGATCTACGGTTAACGACAGGCGAAACCAAGGCAATGCCCGACTCGTTGACTGATTGGTGATCTCCCTGCCTCAAATACTGTCCCCACCGCGCGACCTTGTTGCTCAACTTGTCAGGCTCGGATTTGCCAGCGCTGGGGCACAGTTCGAAACGCTGAATGGTGGGAGGACAAACCGGGTGTGGAGGGTGCTGGGCGACGACAGTGATCAAGTATTGAAGCTGTACCGCTCGGACCTAGAAAACCCATTGTTTCGCAACGATCCCGCATTGGAAGCCGCCTGTCTGCGGGCACTGGCTTCTTCTGGGGTTGTGCCGCGATTGCGGGCAACAGGACAACATGACAACGGATATTGGGTGTTCTACGACCACGCACAGGGCACCCCCTGGCGGTCTGACCCGGCCCCAGTGGCCCGGTTGCTGCACCGCCTGCATTCGCTCAACCTAAACATAGAGAACGCACCCACCGGTAAAAACGGTAGCGCAGATCTGGCCGAACATGGTCAAAGCATTCTGGCGATGTGCACATCGGATCGACGGGCTCAGCTGGAAAAGATGCAACCACAGCATCATATTTTGCGGTCGGATCACACTTGCCTGATTCACGGCGACCCGGTGGCGGGAAACATCCTCGTCGCATCCTCTGGTCTGACGCTGATTGACTGGCAATGCCCAGCCGTTGGTGATCCTTGCGAGGACCTTGCGCTGTTCCTGTCACCCGCCATGCAATATCTTTACAGAGGTGCGGTTTTGACCGTCGACGAGCAACAGTCCTTTCTTTCGGCCTATGACCGGCAGGAAACCGTAAACCGCTACCGGTCTTTGCGCCGCTGGTACGGGTGGAGGATGGCGGCCTACTGCCTATGGCGCGCAGAACATGGGGCACCGGATTATGAACAAGGGCTCGAGCTGGAACTGGCCGCTTTGTGAGTGTCAGAGGTCGGCCAGTGCCATTAACGCATAGGCTGGCGGCATCAGCGCCCGCCGCCAGGACCCAAGTGGAAAACGCCGCGGGGGTCGGGCCATTGGCTCAGGCAATTCCGCATCCTGTCCAAGCACCATGCGACTAAGCGCCCGCCCACAATAGGTACCCATCGCGACACCGTTTCCATGATAGGCCAGCCCGGCAAACATCCCATTCTGACCCGGAACGGGCCCTGCGAACGGCGTCAGATCCTGGGTAAGGCACACCATCCCTGACCACATATTGGTCACGTCCACATCGGCCCATGTCGGAAACATGGCCTTGAAATCACGCTGCACCTTTTGCCGGATCGCAGCCTCGGCCTTAGGTGATGAGCGCAGGCCACCGCGCATCCCAAACAGAAACCGTCGATCCGGCATAAGACGAAAATAGTGCAGAAGATTTCGTGTATCGTAAGACATCTGATCCGAGGTCCAGCCCTGCGCCGACACCTCAGCCTCGGTCAATGGGCGGGTCACCAGAACGGTTGATTGCGCTGGCATATAGCGCCCAGACAGCCATTCAGGCATGTTTTCACTGGAATATCCGTTGGTGCATATCAGTACATTCGACGCTTTGATCCGTCCTGACGCGGTTCGAACATCAAAGCTCGCGCTGGTTTTGGTGATGTCTCTGGCCATGGTTTTCTGAAAAAATCGGACCCCAACGGAAGCGGCCGCATTTGCAATGCCGAACAGGTATTTCCGGGGGTTCAGACCAAATCCGACCGGCACGCTATAGCCCCCGAAAAAATCCCCTCCCAACCCGAGCCCGGGCAGGTCGGCCACCTCATGCAAGCAGCCCCCGTCATCCGCCGAGCGTCGCAATTTCTCCATGGCGCGGGCGGTGTGGGCCAGGGCGGTCTCGCCCTTGGAATGAACGTCCGCTTCGATCTGATGCGCCTCAAGCAGGTCGGCGACAAGATTGACCGCATCCACTTCGGCCTGGGCAAAGCTTTCGGCCCCCTCGACCCCATATCGCCGAGCCATGCCACGATCGCTCAGCTTTGACCCACCTCGACAGCAAAACCCACCATTGCGACCCGAGGCACCCCAACCCGGCGTCTCCGCCTCGAGAACTGCGACGGATAGGCCTGCCTGCCCCAGGAAAAGCGCGGCTGTAACACCTGTGAACCCGCCGCCGATGATGGCGACATCCACGCTCAGATCATCCTGCAACACCGGCCAGTCCGGTGCTGCGATAGTTTCATCCCACCAGCACCCTGATCGCGGTCCAGATCCATAGGTATACTTAGGGAACAGACGTTTCATTCCGCACGCACTGCCGCCATCTCATCCTGTTTCTGCCGGACCATCGCGCGCTTGGTGACCAAAGATGCTGCTATGACACCGACCGTCACGACCGCAATCATGATCGTGGATAGCGCATTGATTTCAGGGCTGACGCCCAACCGCACAGCTGAGAAAATCTTGATCGGCAGAGTCGTGGCTGACGGGCCCGATGTGAATGATGCGATCACCAGATCATCCAGCGACAGCGTAAAAGCCAATAGCCAGCCTGAAATCACCGCCGGGGCGATGATCGGCAGGGTGACAAGACGGAAGGCTTGTGCGGGTGAGCACCCAAGATCCAACGCTGCCTCTTCCAGAGACTGATCAAACGTGACCAGACGTGAGGATACAACAACCGACACGAAGCACATTGAAAAGGTCGTATGTGCCAGCACGATGGTCAAAATACCCCGGTCCAGTCCAATTCCGATGAACAGCAGCAAAAGCGACAGGCCAGTGATCACTTCGGGCATCACAAGAGGCGCATAGATCATGCCCGAAAACAGAGTCCGGCCAAAGAACCGCCCACCGCGTACCAGCACATAAGCCGCCGCCGTACCCAGAATGGTGGCCAGGGTCGACGAGAATACTGCAACCCGCAAGGTGACCCAGGCAGCATCAAGAAACGCTTCGTTCTGGACCAACTCACCATACCATTTGGTCGAAAATCCAGCCCAAACCGTGACCAGTTTGCTTTCGTTAAAAGAGAAGATGATCAAAATGAGCATCGGGATATAGAGAAACGCGAAACCAAGCGTCAACGAGACGACGTTGAACCAGCTTAATCTGTTCATTGCTCAGCCTCCGTCTGTTTCTGCTGGTTGCGCTGGAACAGCACGATGGGAATCACAAGGATCAGCAACAGCACAACTGCCACGGCACCGGCCACCGGCCAGTCGCGGTTCGAGAAGAACTCCTCCCACAACACTTTGCCGATCATCAATGTCCCGGATCCTCCGAGCAATGATGGGATCACAAATTCGCCGATCACCGGAATCATCACCAGGAAACAACCCGCGATGATACCCGGGCGTGACAAGGGGATCGTTATCAGCCAGAAGGCCTGAATACGCGAACAGCCCAAATCCTCTGCGGCCTCGATCAGCGACTCGTCCATTCGTTCAAGCGCGGAATAGATCGGCAGAATCATGAAGGGCAGATAGGTATAGACGATACCGATATAGACAGCTGTGTTGGTGTTCAGAATGGTCAGCGGGGTCGAGATGATGCCCGTCCACAGCAGCAGTTGGTTCAGGTAACCTTCGTTGCTGAGAATACCCATCCAAGCATAGACCCGGATCAGAAACGACGTCCAGAACGGCAGGATAACCAGCATCATCAACGTCGGGCGCCACTCAGCCGGTGCGCGGGCCATGCCATACGCGATAGGATACCCCACCAGCAAAGTCAGTATGGTTGAAATCAACGCGATTTTGACGCTGGACAGGTAAGCTTTCCAATACAGGTCATCTTCGGTTAGCCAGACGAAATTCTCAAAATCCAGCTGGCTGAAGAAATCCCTGAGCCCGGCCCAGCCCTGAGATAGATCCAGTGTCGGCGTGTAAGGCGGGATGGCCAGCTCCGTGTCCGAGAGCGAAATTTTCAGAACGATGAAAAATGGCACCAGAAACAGCGCCAAAAGCCAGACATACGGGACGGCGATCAGAAGGGCGCGGCGCATCAATCCGCCAACAGAACCGCGGCGGTGGCTGTCCAGGACAGCCAGACCGGGTCTTCCCATGTAAAGGAACGACGCGAAATGCGACGGGTATTTGCCGTCTGCGCCTTGATAATCGTGCCGTTATTCAGTTCGACGTGATAAGTGGACAGATTGCCCAGATAGGCAATGTCAAGCACCTTGCCCTGCACTGCGTTGATTGCATCCGCTGGACGATCAACCGAGATCGTCACCTTCTCGGGGCGGATCGCCAGATGACAGAGCTGGCCGTTCGAAAACTCTGTGGTCGAAGACGCAGTCAAAGGTGCCTGACCTTCAGCCCAGTCAATCTGATAGGTCTGATCGGCGCTTGCCGCGGCTCGGCCCTGGATGATGTTCACGTCGCCAATGAAATCGGCCACATAGACCGAACTGGGATTCTCATAAATCCGGTCGGGTGTCGCCACTTGTATCAGATTACCCTGATCCATTACCGCAACCCGGCTGGCCACGGTCATCGCCTCTTCCTGATCATGGGTCACGATCACAAAGGTGGTGCCGGTCTTTTCCTGAATATCCATCAACTCGAACTGCGTATCCTGTCGCAGTTTCTTATCCAGCGCCCCCAATGGTTCGTCCAGCAACAGCAGCTTCGGCGCTTTGGCCAGGGATCGCGCAAGCGCCACGCGCTGACGCTGACCACCCGAGATCTGGTGCGGTTTGCGACGGGCGAATTGTTCAAGCCGGGTCAGGCGCAACATCTCTTCGACACGATCCATAAGATCATGCTTTGGCATATTGTCCCGACGCAGACCAAAGGCGATATTTTCCCAGATAGATAGATGCGGAAACAGCGCGTAGGATTGGAACATCATGTTCACCGCCCGTTTGTTCGGCGGAATGGGATCTATATCCTGCCCGCCCAGCAGAATATGCCCTTCGGTCGGTTTTTCAAACCCGGCCAACATTCGCATCATCGTGGTCTTGCCGCAGCCCGAGGGCCCTAGCAGAGCAAAGAATTCTTTCTCAAATATATCCAAGGACAGATTGTCGATGGCCGTGAACTCACCAAACCGTTTGGTGACATTCTGGAACTGGATCAGAGGTTTCGCCTGTGGGTCTTCCCACGGCACAAAAACAGTAGAGTTCAAAACGGCCCCCGTTCGGCAATCTGAAAAGAATGGCAGGGCGGTTGGTCCGCCCTGCTGAAACAAGCCGGATCAGGTGCCCGATTTGATCTTGGTCCACAAACGGGTCACGACCCGCTGTATCTTCGACGGGTAAGGCGTCGTGATATAGAGGTTTTGCATGGTCGCATCATCCGGATAGATGGCCGGATCACCGATCACGTCTTCCTCAAGAAATTCTTGCGAAGCCTTGTTGCCATTGGCGTAGTAAACATAGTTCGAGGCCGCAGCCATATTGTTGGCATCCAGAATGAAATTCAGGAATTTATGCGCACCCTCTGGGTTCGGAGCATCAGCCGGAATCGCCATCTGGTCGAACCACATCAACGACCCTTCAGCAAAGGGATGGTACTCAATTTCAACACCATTATCGGCTTCGGCCGCACGATCGCGGGCCTGCAGGATATCACCCGACCACCCCACGGCGACACAGATGTCGCCATTGGCCAATGCGTTGATATATTCCGAGCTGTGGAACTTCTGAATGTGTGGTCGAACGCTGGTCAAAACCGCCTCGGCCTTGCCAATGACATCTTTGTCATGGCTGTCCGGGTCTTCACCCAGATATTGCAGAACCATCGGAATGATTTCTGCCGGAGCATCCAGGAAATGTACGCCGCAGGATGCAAGTTTCTCCATATTCTCGGGTTTCAGAACCAGATCCATGCTGTTCAGCGCAACATCCTCGCCCAACGCTTCCTGCACTTTTCCAACATTTACACCAAGCCCGGTTGTGCCCCACATGTAGTTGATTGAATAGGCGTTGTCCGGATCATACCCGGCAGTACGTTCCTGAATCACATCCCACAGATTGCCTGAATTCGACAGCTGTGCAGCGTCAAGCGCCTGAAAGGCTCCAGCCTGGATCTGACGCTGAAGGAAAGTACCCGAAGGCACCACCACGTCATAGCCTGATCCACCGGCCAGCATCTTGGTCTCCAATACCTCGTTGCTGTCAAAAACATCATAAATCAGAGTCAGACCGGTATCTTCCTCGAACTTTGTCAGAAGCTCTTCGTCGATATAGTCGGACCAGTTGTAAACACGCACCTCTTCAGCGAAGGCCGCCGAAGTCCCCAATGCGATGACCGCTGTCATGGTCAGCGTTTTGATTGTCATATTATTCTCCCTGCAAGTGTACGCGCTATTTTCCCGTTTTTTTGGATTTGATCAAGTTTTGCGTTTTCGCACGATCCGTCGTATGGTTTCACGAGGTCAGAAACCTGACAAGTCAACATAGCGGGAAACAGGGCAAACCACTTGGATTTGATCAAAAATAAGGCATCCAGCACTGACGGTGCGCGTGAAAAACGACCTGCGCATGAACAGGTCTATAATACCCTCAGATCACAAATCATGTACGGTGAATTGGTGCCGGGGCAACCCGTCACGATCCAAGGTCTCACTGATTCGCTGGGTGTTGGAATGACCCCTGTGCGGGAGGCTATCAGACGCCTGATATCCGATGGTGCTCTGGTGTTTCAGGGCAACCGCCGAGTGAGTGTTCCTCTTCTGACCGACGGCGACGTCGAACAGATGATTTATTCAAGAATCAAAATAGAATCAGAGCTTTCGAGGCGTGCAACTGCGAATGTGACACCTCAGGACATTGATCATCTTGAGCAGATCGACCAACGTCTGGATCGCACTATCAGCGACGGAGACGTTAGCGGCTATCTGCGCCTCAACCACCGGTTTCACGAAACGCTTTACGGCCATGCAAATGCCCCGATTCTCAATGATCTGGCCGAGCGCCTGTGGCTTAGATTCGGGCCGTCTTTGCGCGTTGTATGCGGTAGATTCGGCACTCAGAGCCTGCCGGACCGCCACAAGGATATCATTTCGGCGTTGCGCAATCAGGACGCGGATATGGCAGCAAAAGCTACCGCACAAGATATCGAACAGGGCATGGAGCTGATGGCAGACGCCTTAGTCAACGCTTAGATCTGTCCGATTCGATTGACAGGAAAAAATTTGATCATATTGTAGCTGCCAATCGCTCTTGCAGGAGATTTTCCGATGTCGACCATCACAAACCATTTGCCCACGGCCCAGCTGCAGGCCTTGGACGCCGCCCACCACATGCACCCTTTTTCGGCCAATGGCGCCCTAGGGAAAGAAGGCGCGCGTGTGATCACCCGTGCGAAGGGCGTCTACCTTACGGACAGCGAGGGTGAAGAAATACTCGATGCAATGGCGGGCCTGTGGTGTGTCAATATCGGCTATGGTCGCGATGAACTGGCCGAGGTCGCAGCCCGCCAGATGCGCGAACTGCCGTATTACAATACCTTTTTCAAAACGACCCACGTCCCTGCCATCGCGCTGGCCGCGAAGATCGCGGAACTTGCGCCGGCCGATCTGAACCATGTGTTCTTTGCAGCCGGCGGGTCTGAGGCGAATGACACAAACATCCGTCTGGTTCGGACCTATTGGGCAGAAAAAGGCCAGCCCGACAAGAACATCATCATCAGCCGCCATAATGCCTATCATGGCTCTTCGGTCGGCTCGGCGTCGTTGGGCGGCATGGCAGGGATGCACGCGCAGGGTGGAATCCCGATCCCGAATATCCACCATATCAACCAACCAAACTGGTGGGCTGAAGGTGGTAGCATGTCTCCCGAAGAATTCGGCCTGGCCCGCGCGCGTGAGTTGGAAGAGGCGATTGAGGAACTGGGTGAAAACCGCGTCGCAGCCTTTATCGCCGAACCCGTACAGGGCGCAGGTGGCGTGATTGTTGCACCGGATACCTACTGGCCTGAAATTCAGCGCATCTGTGACAAATACGATATCCTGCTGATTGCGGACGAGGTCATCTGCGGTTTTGGTCGCACTGGCAACTGGTTTGGGTCTCAAACCGTTGGCATTCGCCCCGATATCATGACCATCGCAAAGGGGCTCAGCTCGGGCTATGCGCCTATTGGCGGGTCCATCGTGAGTGACGAGATTGCCGAGGTCATTGGCGGAACCGAGTTCAATCACGGCTACACCTATTCCGGCCATCCGGTCGCTGCAGCCGTGGCACTGGAAAACCTGCGCATCCTTGAAGAAGAAAAGATCGTCGAGCATGTCCGCGACGTAGCCGCCCCCTATCTGAAGAAAAAATGGGAGGCGCTGGCCGATCACCCGCTTGTGGGCGAAGCCAAGATTGTCGGCATGATGGCGTCAATCGCGTTGACGCCGGACAAGGCCAACCGTGCCAAATTCGCGTCCGATCCGGGCACTGTCGGCTATATCTGTCGCGATCGGTGCTTTGCCAACAACCTGGTGATGCGCCATGTAGGCGACCGGATGATCATCTCTCCTCCGCTGGTTCTAACACCCGCGGAAATTGATGAAATGCTCGTACGTATCCACAAATCGCTGGACGAGGCACAGGCCGAGATCATCGCACAGGGCCTGATGAAAGCGGCCTCCTGACCCGCGCAGCTTCATCTGGCAGAAAATACCTCGGGGGAGGTGCCGTCAGGCGACGGGGGCAGAGCCCCCTCCCCTACCTCAACCGCTCTAACAGCGGCGCGGAGGCATAGCCGTCCGGCAAAAGCCCCTGCGCCAGTTGATAGGCCCGAACCGCCTCGGTGGTGTTCGGGCCGGTGCGCCCGTCGATCCCCTGCGTGTCAAACCCGGCCTCGGTCAGCCGGAGCTGCAATTCCTTCTTCTCAGCAAAGCTCAACGCCCGATCACCCCGAGGCCACTCGGCCTGAAACGCAGCGCGGCCCGCCAGACGGTCGGACAAATGCCCAATGCCGATCACATAGGCATCTGCACCGTTATATTGCTCGATCACGCGGAAATTGTCGAAGATCATCAATGCGACGCCTTCACCGCCTGCTGGCAACAAAATCGCTGCCTGACCATGATCCGCAACGGGCCGCCCATCCCACCCGACCACGCCCAGCGCCGCCCAATCTGACGGCAGCAGCGTGTAATCGCGTCTCGCGGCTGCAAAATCGAACCCCGCGGGCAGGCGCACTTCGACGCCCCATGGCTGTTCCTTGGTCCAACCGTGCCGCGCCAGATAGGCCGCTGCCGAGGCTAGCGCATCGGTCGGGTCATCGGCCCAAATATCCCGCCGCCCGTCACCGTCGAAATCCACGGCGTGATCCAGAAACGAGGTTGGCATGAATTGCGTATGCCCCATTGCTCCGGCCCAACTTCCGACCATCGTTGCGGGACTGACATCGCCTGCCTGAATGATCCGCAGGGCGGCAATCAGTTGCGTTTCAAAGAACTCAGCCCGTCGGGCATCAAAGGCCAGCGTCGCAAGCGAACGGATCGTCTGATCCGACCCCCGAAATGTGCCGAAAGACGTCTCGAGCCCCCAAATCGCGGTCACGACCTCTTTTTCGACGCCATATTGCGCCTCAATCCGGGTCAGCACCGCGGCATGGCGTTCCAACCCCGCGCGTCCGTCTGCGACGCGCCGATCAGAAACGGCCGCATCCAGATAGTCCCAGATCGGCTTGGTGAACTCGGCCTGATTGCGATCGCGCTTGATGATATCCTTGTCATAGGCCAGCCCTGCTAGCGCGTGATCCAGAGTGCCGGGCAAGATACCCTGGGTCTGTGCCCGCGTCCGAAAATCGCCAAGCCACGCCTGAAACCGGGCGCTTCTTTCTTCTGACACGCGATACATCTCCTCCGATGGTCGGACGACCGGTCGGATTGAGACTGTAAGATCAGCCGACGCCAATTGTATCGGCTGTGGCCCTTCCGGGCTTTTGATGGACTCCGCCTGTACGATGGATGCCCATAATGCTGCGGTCATAACGCCGCTTACGCATCTACGCATTCCGAATTTCCTGATAACTGCTCAACCACAGGATAGCGCAAAAACGGCAAATCTCAAAGCGCTCAGCTTTCCGAGTCGCGGTCTCTCGCCTCTCGCTCGGACCGCAGCCGGTTCAGAGCTTCGCGCAGCAGGGGGACCCGATTGGGCCGGAACGAGGCCCCGGTAATCTGCATCTCTTGCATGCGATCCAACCGAAACACGCGGAAATCCTGCCGCAACAGACACCAGCTGATCAGCACGCTGGCGCGGTCCATGTAAACGATGCTCAACGGATTTACGCAGCGATGGGTCTCGTCGCCTTTGGCATCCCAATAGGAAAATTCGATCGTCTGTTCGTCCCAGGTGGCCCGCCGCAGTTCAGCGACATCCACCGTTGGTTTCGCCGGCCGGTCAAACCGTGTGGCGGTCAGCACCGCATGGCTGAGGCGTTGGGACTGGCGCGGTGGCAAACGACCCTGCAGCTTGCGCAGAACTTCGCTGGCAGCCTCAGAGAGGCCGGGATCACCAATGGATTGTACCTCGCGCAGGCCAAGCACCAGGGCCTCAAGCTCATCATCGGTGAAGCCAAGCGGTGGCAGGGTGGCGTCCTCGATCAGGGTGAACCCGAACCCCGCCTCTCCGTCGATCACAGCGCCGAGGCTGCGCAATGAATCGATGTCTCGGTGAATCGTGCGCGGCGAAACGCCCAGATCCTGAGCCAGCTCAATCGACGTTCTTGGCGACGGGCCAGAGCGCAAGGATTGCATTAATTGGAACAAACGGGCGGTGCGGGTCATAATGCAGGTTACTTTATCTCTAATGACAGAAATTGTCATTAGGCCGGCGTACCCATCACATATCCCCATGATGGAGCCCAAGATGCTGACCCTTTTGACCTACCCCTCTGCCTTTGGCCTGTTCAGCGCCAGCCCGTTTTGCGTGAAAACCGCACTAATGCTGCAAACATCGGGCCAACGCTGGCAGCGATCTGACCTTCTTGACCCGCGCAAGATGCCGCATCAAAAGCTGCCGGTTCTGCGCACGCCCCAGCGTCTGATCCCCGACAGCGACCTGATCCGCGACTGGCTTGAGACACAAGGCACCGATTTTGATCACGGGCTGAGCGATCTGCAAAAAGCCCAATCTCGTGCTCTGATCCGCCTGGCTGAGGAACATTTGTATTTTCAGATCGTTCAGGACCGTTGGGCGAATGACGAAGTCTGGCCAACCCTGTACAAGACCTTTTTCACAGGCATCCCCACCCTGATCCGCAAACCGGTTGCCAATTCTATCCGCAAGACCGTTGTTAAAGGATTGGGGTTTCAGGGCGTCTCTCGATTCTCAGATGCGGAACGTCAGGACAGGCTGGAACGCGATCTTGAGGCGATCTCGGCCTATCTATGGCAGTCGACCTATTTGATGGGAGAAACCCCGACCGCAGTGGATATGAGCATGGCCCCCATGCTTGCCGCGATGCGCGCGACGCCAGCCAATACACCGCTGACCCAGCGGATCAAACAGGATAAGCTGTTGAGCGACTACATAGACCGGATGGAGCAGGCGATACCGCTGTCATGACACAATTTGACGATCCCGCAGTGGCAGCGGCCTATCATGCCCTGCCCGAAGGCACACGTGCCGGGGCGCTTGCGCTGCGTCAGTTGATCCTGGAAACCGCCACTTCGTTGCCCCGCGCGCAGCCGTTGCAAGAGGCATTGCGCTGGGGGCAGCCCGCCTATCTGGCGCCCAAGGGATCCACGATCCGATTGGGCGGGCACAAAGCGGCCCGCTTTGCCCTGTTCGTGCATTGCCAAAGCCGGTTGATGGGCGATTTCACCTCGGCCTTTCCGGGCGAAGATCGGATAGACGGCAACCGGGCAGTTCTGTTTGATGATCCGGATCAGATCGACGCCACCCGCCATGGCTGGCTGATAGCCCGCGCGTTGACCTATCACCTTCCCGCAAAAGGCTGACTTACATGCGCCTTGTTCCCGAGATGCGAATTCACTTCTGACGGCGTTTGCGTTCCACCTTGCGCTTGATCTTGTCCTTCTTGCGCTTGGTGCTGACCGCCTTGCGTCGCGTTGGGCGCTTGGATGCCCCTCCGCGCCCCGTCGGCAGGGCCTGATCGTCGATCGACAACAGCTCCAACTCCAGCCCGCCCGTCACAGGTGTCGCCTCGGTCAGACGCACGGTGACGCGTTGGCCGATGGCTATGATCAGCCCGGTGTCCGACCCCATCAGGGTTCCGGCCTCGCGGTCGAAATGGAAGAACTCGCGCCCCAAGGATCGCACCGGTACCAGACCGTCCGCGCCGGTCTCGTCCATTTTCACGAAAGCCCCAAACCGGGCGATACCACTGATCCGACCCGAGAACTCAGTCCCAACACGCTCGCTCAGATAAGCCGCCAGATACCGGTCGGTCGTATCTCGTTCCGCCATCATCGAGCGGCGTTCGGTATCCGAGATATGAGTGGCAGTTTCGTCCAGCCGGGCGATCTCATCCTCGGTCAGCCCATCGGCACCCCAGCCATGGGCCGAGATCAGCGCGCGGTGCACGATCAGGTCGGCATAGCGCCGGATGGGCGAGGTGAAATGCGCGTAATTCCGCAGCGCCAGCCCGAAATGGCCGAAATTTTCAGCGTTGTAATAGGCCTGCGCCATCGACCGCAGGGTGGTCAGGTTGATCAACTCTGCATCCTCGGTGCCCGCAGCCGCATTCAGCAGTGCGTTCAGGTGGCGGGTCTGCAACACCTGCCCCTTGGCCAAATTCAACCCCGCCGCCTGAGCCGTTTCCCGCAGGCTTTCCAGCTTCTCGGGTGCTGGTTCTTCGTGGACACGGAACAGCAGCGGGCGGCGCTTGGCGATCAGGGTTTCAGCCGCAGCGACATTGGCGAGGATCATGAACTCTTCGATCAGCTTATGCGCGTCCAGACGGTCGCGGAACGCCACGCTTTGAACATCGCCCGTATCGCTCAGGATAATCTTGCGTTCCGGCAGGTCCAGTTCCAGCGGTTGCCGCACACCCCGCGCCTTTTTCAGTGCAGCATAAGCAGCATAGAGCGGCTTCAATACGGTCTCTAACAGAGGCCCGGTGCGGTCATTGGGGGCACCATCGATGGCCTCCTGCACCTCGGCATAATGCAGCGAGGCGGCGGAGCGCATAAGCCCCCGCACGAACCGGTGGCCGATCTTGTTGCCCTCGGCGTCGATCTGCATCCGCACGGCGATACACGCGCGCGGGACGCCTTCGTGCAACGAACACAAATCACCGGACAACCGGTCCGGCAGCATTGGCACCACACGGTCAGGGAAATAGCTGGAGTTGCCGCGCTTGCGCGCCTCGCGGTCCAGAGCGGTACCGGGCTGCACATAGGCGGCAACATCGGCGATAGCGACCCAGATGACATGTCCACCGGGATTCTTCGTATCCTCATCCGCATGCGCATAACAGGCGTCATCATGATCGCGCGCATCCGAGGGGTCGATGGTCAGCAGCGGCATATCGCGCAGGTCTTCGCGCCCTTTCAGACCAGCGGGTTTGGCCTTGTCGGCCTCGGCAATCACCGTGTCGGGGAAGTCATCGGGAATGCCATGCTGATGAATGGCGATCAGCGACACGGCCTTGGGGGCTGACGGGTCGCCCAGCCGTTCGACAATGCGGGCACGTGGCAGGCCCATGCGGGTTTTGGGCCCGGCCTGTTCTGCCTCGACCAGCTCACCGTCTTTTGCACCAAGCAACGCACCTTCATTGACCAGCCACTCGTTCTGTCCGGCCTTGTCGATGGGCACGATCCGTCCGCCCTCGGTCCCTTTGCGGAAGATACCAACGATCTTGCGCGGGTTGGTTCCGATCCGGCGAATCAGGCGGGCCTCGTAATTATGGTCTTCCTCATGCACCACGGTCAGACGGGCCAGAATGCGGTCGCCTTCACCCAGCGCAGGATCGCTGGCGCGGGTGATCATCAGAACAACCGGCTCGACCCCTTCGCCATGCCACTCCAAGGGCCGTGCGAACAGATCACCATCGGCGTTCGGGGCCTTCACCTGCAGCACGCTGACAGGCGGCAACCGGTCCGGGTCTCGATAGCTGCGATTGCGCTTTTCCAGATGCCCTTCGGCCTCAAGTTCCTTGAGGATCCGTTTCAGGTCGATCCGATCCGCGCCCTTGATGCCAAAGGCTTTAGCAATGTCGCGTTTCGAGGTCAGGGTGGGGTTCGCCGAGATCCAATCGAGGACCTCTTGCTTGGTAGGGATGCGAGTCATGATTTCGGCCTATCACGGAGATGCGGCGGCGTCATGACCAAAAAGGGTCAGGCTCGCAGATCGGCAACCGTATCGACATCACGCAGCTGATCCAGCATCGCCACCCGGCATCCGGGGATCGAGGCCAGCGTGTCGGCCAGGGCATGTTCCGTCGACCAGCGCACGTTTTGAAACAGGCTGTGCGGCAGGGCACCAATGCGTTGCGCCCCGACCAACCAATATCCGCCATCCGGGGCCGGACCAAACACCATCTGGTTGCGCCCCAATGCCCGGAACGCGCGCGCGATATGCTCCCGTGCAACCCCCGGGATATCCGCACCGATCAGACAGACTGGCCCTGTTGGCATTTCCCGCAGCATCCGCCCCATACGATCGCCCAGATCCCCTCGACCCTGTGGCGCACGCGGCAGGTCGGCGGGCCAGATGCGGCTGGTCAACCCTTCACGATCCGGCGAGACCGCCAGCACGATCTGCCAGCGCGGATCGCGCAGACGCCGGATCAGCGACCGGGTCTGATGGCGAAACCACCACGCCGCACCAACCATACCGATATCGTGCCCCAACCGGGTTTTGACACGGCCCGGGCGCGGTTCTTTCACCATGATCACCAGGGTGCGCTGCATGAATCAGGAAAAATAGTCGGTCAGGATACGGGTATAGACCGCCTTGAGCTGTTCAATCTGCGCCACCTCAACGCATTCATCCACCTGATGCATGGTTTTGCCGACCAAACCAAATTCGACAACCGGACAATGATCTTTGACGAAACGTGCGTCCGAAGTACCTCCGGTTGTCGACATCTCGGGCGTGACCCCGGTTTCAGCCGCAACCGCTTTGGCCACCAATTCCGACAGAGGGCCAGGAGGGGTCAGAAAGCTTTCGCCCGATATTTTGATCCGCACAGCAACATCAACGCCAAACGCGGCGGCTACATCGCGCGCCTGCGCTTGCAGCCAATCGCTGAGGCTGGCGCCGGAATGCAGGTCGTTGAACCGGATGTTCACGGTCCCGCTGCACTGTGCCGGGATGACATTCGTGGCGGAATTACCCGTGTCGATCGCCACAACCGCCAGCGTCGAGGCGTCAAAATGATCAGATCCCCGGTCCAACTCGTGACTGGCCAGCCTGTCCATCAGCCGGGCCATGGCGGGCAGAGGATTCTTTGCCCGGTGCGGATAGGCCGAATGGCCCTGCACACCTGTTACGGTAAACCAGGCGGTCATCGAGCCGCGACGGCCAATCTTCATCATTTCACCCATCCTGTTTGGGCAGGTGGGTTCACCGACCAGGCAGACGCTCATCCGCTCGCCGCATTGATCCATATGGTCAAGCAGGGCGGTGGTGCCATGCAGCGCATCAGCCTCTTCGTCACCCGTGATCGTCAGGATGATCGCCCCGTCGGGCGGCGTATCGCGTACAAAATCCACTGCCGCCGCTGCAAAGGCCGCCACACCCGATTTCATGTCAGTGGTCCCGCGCCCATACATGAACCCTTCCCGGATTTCTGCCCCGAAAGGCGGTGTGGTCCAAGCGGCCTCGTCGCCCACCGGAACAACATCGGTGTGACCGTTGAAACCAAAGCTTCGGGCGTGACCTTTTGCACCCCATCGCGCAAACAGATTGCTGATGCCGGCGCGATCAACACGGGTACAATCAAACCCCGCCTGTGACAGGACATCCTGCAGCAGGACAAGGGCACCACCTTCTTCAGGTGTGACCGATGGGCAACGGATCAGGTCGGCCGTCAACGCAATCGGATCTGTCATGGTGGGCCCTTTCCATAAAATTTCTTTCAGGTTCGTGCACAGATTCAACGAATTGGCCCGATTGCCAACCCCAACAGGCCAGAAACCGCGGGCTTTTTCCACATTGTATCGAACTGACACCCCCGGAAAACATGGGGCCTTACGCTGCGATTGCCTTGTCTGCCGGTTCGAATATGCGCTAGAGGGCCGCGAAACAGGTGATTTTACGATGACACGTGCTCTTTTCGCATTGATCTGCCTGACTTTCGCCGTTCTCGGCCAGCAAAGCCAGGCCCAGACGCTGACGGTTTCGACCGTGACACGGCCTCCGTTTTCTTTTGTCGAAGATGGAGCCCAAACCGGATTCTCGATGGACCTGCTTGAGGCGTTGGCTGAATCCCTGAATTGGGACTATTCCATCCAGCGTTCCGACGCCTTTGGCGACATGCTGGGCGCAGTGCAGAACAGATCCGCCGATCTGGCCATCGCCAATATCTCGATCACTGCCTCGCGAGAAACGCAGATGGACTTCAGCCAGCCGATTTTCGAGGCTGGTTTGCAGATCATGGTGCCATCGGACGCGGTGCGCCGCCCGTCACTGCTACATGCGTTACTGTCGCGCGAATTGTTTATTGCTATCGGGCTCGCCTTTGCAATCCTTCTTGGCGGCGGCATGCTGATGTGGGTGTTCGAGCGCCGCTCGCAGCCCTATTTCGACCGCAAGCTAGACGAGGCCTGGTTCCCCTCATTCTGGTGGGCCTTGAACCTGGTGGTCAATGGCGGGTTTGAGGAACGAATGCCGCGAACGCCATTTGGTCGAATTCTGGGTGTAGTGCTGGTTGTGTCTTCGCTGTTTATCGTCTCGGTCTTCACCGCGCGGATCACCTCGGTCATGACAGTGGATGCAATCAGTGGCAGCGTGAATTCGATAAATGACCTTTACGGCAAAGAGGTCGGAACAATCTCGAATTCAACCGCTGCTAACTTCCTGAACCGCCGCGAGATCGAGTTTACCAACTATGATGGGCTCGACCCCATGCTTGAAGCTTTTCGCAACGAGGAACTGGACGCCATAGTGTTCGACGCGCCGATCCTGTCCTATTTCGCCGCCCATGAAGGACGCCGGATTGCCTCGATGACAGGCGGTATATTCCTGCGCGAGAATTACGGTATTGCCTTCCCCACCGGGTCCCCGCTGGTCGAAGACGTCAACCAGGCGCTGCTGGCGCTGCGCGAAGACGGCACCTATGACGAGATTTATCGCAAGTGGTTTGGGGCGCGGAACTAAGCCGTCTCTTCATCCCCGAAAAACGGGGTCATCTGCGCCACGATCACTGCATTTTCATCCAGTGCGCGCTGCATTAGGGCCCGTTCATCCGGGTCGATCTCGTGACCTTGCGCCTCACGTTCGGCCAAAGTGCCATAGCCTGTGACATCCAAAGGCGCGGTATCTGCCTGTTTCAGGATCGCCACCGTTTCGCGCACGGCCTCGGCCTCGTCGACGCCGCTGGCAAAACACATCAATGCCGCCCCGGTTGCGCCGTCGGGCAGGCCATCGCCATCCTTGCGACCGATCTGCACAAGCAGGGTATAGACCTGCTGACGCGAAGGTTTCTTTTGCTTTTCCATGCAAGGGGCCATAGCCGCGCACCTGCCTGCGGTCAAGCAGCCGGGGAATTGCAGTGGATCGCCTGTGCCGCCATAGTGCCCGCAGTAACCTGACACCGATCACAAAAGGACGTTGCCATGACTTATCCGGATTTCATCACAGGATTCCCAAGCCTCGACGTGCCCTTCCCCGAAGATGTGGTGCAAACGGCCGTGATCAGATCAGACGCGGGGCTGGTGGCGTTTTTTACCTTTCTTCAGGATTTCGAACTGCCCCTTCATTCCCATCTGGCACAATGGGGAACTGTGGTCGAAGGTGAGATTGAGCTGACCATTGGCGATGAAACCAAGAGCTATGGCCCCGGTGACAGCTATTCGATCCCCGCAGGAGTGGAGCATGGCGGCAAGATCAAAGCCGGGTCGCGCGTCATTGATGTGTTCGAAGAACCGGACCGCTATCCGGTCAAAGGGTAAGCGATAACAAAAAAAGGGCCGCAGCGGATCGCGCTGCAGCCCCCTTATTTGATCCGCGCCCAGTTTAGTCGCGTAGCAATTCGTTGATCCCGGTTTTCGAGCGGGTCTTTTCATCCACCCGCTTCACGATCACAGCGCAATAGAGGTTGATGTTGTTCTTGGACGGCATCGAGCCCGCAACAACCACCGAATAGGGCGGAACCTCACCATAGGTGACCTCGCCGGTTTCGCGGTCGACGATCTTGGTCGATTTGCCGATGAACACGCCCATGCCCAAAACCGAGCCTTCGCGCACGATGCAGCCTTCGACCACTTCGGACCGGGCGCCGATAAAGCAGTTGTCTTCGATGATGGTCGGACCCGCCTGCATCGGTTCCAGAACGCCGCCGATCCCAACACCGCCCGACAGATGGACGTTCTTGCCGATCTGCGCGCATGACCCGACGGTGGCCCAAGTATCAACCATTGTGCCCTCGTCCACATAGGCACCCAGGTTCACAAAGGACGGCATCAGAACCACGCCGGGCGCAATAAAGGCGGATTTGCGAACGACGCAATTCGGCACCGCGCGAAAGCCAGCGGCCCGCCATTGGTTTTCACCCCAACCCGCGAACTTGCTGTCTACCTTGTCCCACCAGCCGCCGTCCTGAGCGCCGCCGGTCTGGATTTCCATATCCTTGATGCGAAAGCCCAGCAGAACCGCTTTTTTCGCCCACTGGTTCACATGCCAGTCGCCGCTGTCTTGCTTTTCCGCGACCCGCAGCGACCCGCTGTCCAGCGCGTTCAGCGTATCTTCGATCGCTTCGCGTGTCTCGCCGGTGGTGGCGGGGGTGATGGCATCTCGCGCCTCCCAGGCGGCTTCGATGGCGGCTTCCAGTTGCGCGTTGGACATTTGGCGGCTCCCTGCAGATTCTGTTCACGCTTGTGTTGCCTATACGCAAGCGACGGACTGGCTGCAATGCGACGCTGAGCGCGCGCTTTGCGGCTGTTTGTTCCGGTTTCAGCCGTTCAGAGGGTCCGGTGAGATGTTTCCACCACAGATCAGCACCGCCACCCGTTCGCCCGGCTCTGGCGTGTAAGCCCCCGAAAGCAGCGCAGCCAAGGCGGTTGCGCCTGCCGGTTCCACCAGAATCCGATGCGCCCGCCACAGGACCTTCTGCGCCTGCGCGATGGCCTCATCACTGACCAGAACTGATTGCACGCCCTGTGCCAGATCGAAACAAATCGAGCCGATCCGCCGCGCGCCCAGCGCATTTGCCGCAATGCCCGAGACGGACACATCCACCGGTTCTCCCGCCTGCAGGGCTGCATTCAGCGCGCAGGAGGTTTCCGGCTCAACCGCCACGACCTTGCGCGTGCCTTGCAGCCAGGCCAGCGCCCCGGCGATCAGACCGCCACCGCCCACCGCGATCAATACGGTATCCGCTTTCAGGCCCTGTGCCTCCCATTCGGCAAAGCAGGTTCCCTGCCCGGCGACCGTAGCGGGGGCGTCATAGGCGTGAATCTGCATCGCGCCCGTGGCCTCCTCATGCGCCCGCGCGGCTGTCAAGGCGTTGGCATATTCACCCGGCATCACGCTCAAATCCGCGCCGGTCTGTTCGATCAGCGCGATCTTGGATGGCCCCGCCAGTTCGGGCACGAAAATCTTGGCCGGATAGCCCAGCGCCTGCGCGGCAAAGGCGGCCGCTGCGCCGTGATTGCCACCCGATGCGGCCACAACCCCGGCCTCGGGCACATCCGAACTGATCAGAGTGTTAAACGCCCCGCGCGCTTTGAAACTGCCGGTGTGCTGCATATGCTCCAGCTTCATTTCCACCGGAAAATCCAGCCCCAGGGCACGGCTTTCCACCACTGGCGTCACCTGCGCATAGCCACTTATGCGGTGTTGCGCCGCCAGTATTTCGCTCTTCCAATTCATTCTCATCTTTCCGTGACTGGCACTCTGCGCCCGAACCCTATAGCTGTTTGGAAAACACGCAAGCAGGGATCGTTACCCCATGAGAGAAGACCGCCTCAGCCCGTTTCGCGACGCGCAGACCGACCGTTCGACCGCAAGCGAGGTACCCGACACCCCGCAAACCCGCTCACCCGCCTATCGCCTTGCCTTTGCCGATGAGGATTTCCTGTGCCGGGACGAGTTGCGCCCGGTGCGCCTGCAGCTGGAACTGCTCAAGCCCGAGATGATCATGACCGAGCGTGAGATCACCTCGACCATCGTCATGTTCGGCGGCGCGCGTATCCCTGAGCCGTCACAGAAACACACCGCGCGGACGGAAACGCTGGCCGGGCTGTCGGAATATTACGACGAAGCGCGCGAGTTTGCCCGGTTGATGACCGAGAAATCGAACGAAACCGGCGGGCGAGAGAATGTAATCGTCACCGGCGGTGGCCCCGGCGTGATGGAGGCTGGCAACCGCGGCGCACAGGATGCGAACGGCTGTTCCATCGGTCTGAACATTGTGCTGCCGCATGAACAGGCACCGAACCTGTACGTTACGCCCGAGCTCAGCTTTAACTTCCACTATTTCGCCATCCGCAAGATGCATTTCCTGATGCGCGCCCGCGCCATCACCATCTTCCCCGGCGGCTTTGGCACCATGGATGAGCTGTTCGAGTCCCTGACCCTGATTCAAACCGGCCGTATGGAGCGTGTGCCCTTCCTGCTATTCGGTCGCGCGTTCTGGGAAAAGGTCATCAACTGGGAGGCGCTGGCCGACGCCGGCACCATCTCGGACGAGGATCTAGACCTGTTCCGGTTCGTCGATACCGCGCAAGAGGCGGTCGACATAATCGAGAAATGGGAACCCACCCCGCCCCGTGACGAAATACCGGGGCGCTAAACGATGGGGCGCAAGACCGGCGAGATGCTGCATCTGCGGGGCAACGCACTGACCAAGGGCGAGCCCGTGGCCCTGCCCCTGACCCAAAGCAGTATGTTTCACCTGCCCGGCGCACCGGACGGGCATGATTTCTACGGTCGCGTCAACAACCCAACCTGGGAACATCTGGAACAGGTTCTCGCCCATCTTGAAGACGCCCCCTGCCTGGCTTTCCCGTCGGGCATGGCGGCGATCTCGGCCGCGTTGTTTGCCACGGTCAAAGCCGGGTCGCGCATCCTGATCCCGTCGGATGGCTATTACGTCACTCGCGTGCTGGCCGACCGATTTCTGTCTGGTCTGGGTGTCATCGTGACAGAACGCCCGACAACCGCCTTTTCCGAAGGCGGGTTCGACGGCATCGATGTGGTCTTTGTCGAAAGCCCCTCGAACCCTGGTCTGGATATGATGGACCTGCCAGCCATCGCGTCGTCCGTGCGCGCAGCTGGTGGGATCACCATTGCTGACAACACAACCATGACACCACTGGGCCAGCGTCCTTTGGATATGGGCGTAGATATCGTCGTGTCCTCGGACACCAAGGCCATGGGTGGGCATTCCGATCTGCTGATGGGCCATGTGGCCAGCCGCAATACAGATGTCATGGAGCGGGTCGAGGAATGGCGGCGTGTCTCTGGCGCGATCCCCGGTCCGCACGAGGCTTGGTTGCTGCATCGTGGGCTGGAAACGCTGGATGTTCGGTTTGACCGGATGTGCAGCTCGGCCCAGGTACTGGCGGAACGGTTGGCGGCGCATCCGTCTGTGAAAGACATCCGCTATCCCGGCCTGCCAGATGACCCATCCTACACCTTGGCACAGGCTCAGACCACGCGGTTCGGATTCCTTCTTTCGATCACGTTGGAAACCCAGGCCAAGGCCGAAACCTTCATCAACACCTGTCCAATGCTGCGCCCTGCGACGTCTTTTGGCGGCGTCCATAGCTCGGCCGAGCGCCGCGCCCGTTGGGGCGACGACGTTGACCCCGCTTTTGTCCGTCTGTCGGTGGGATGCGAGCCGGTGGTTGAGCTTTGGCAGGCAATCGATGCCAGCCTGAACGCACTGTAATTACTTTTTGGGCGTGCGCAGCTCGGTGAACACGTAGATCGGCAGCACGACGCTGGCAATCAGCGCGCCCAGCCAGACCAGCAGTGTCGCAGCCAGCAGGTTGGAAATTCCGCCAACCGTCAGCCCATTGGTCACCAGATCGGTCACAAGCAGGCCGACAAAGGTCACGATCAACGCGATCCCGCCTTTCAACGAAGGCGCCCTTTTCTCACCCAACTTCAGGATCAGCGGCTCGGCCACCACCTGCACCAGCGTGAAGACGATCACCACAACGATGAATGAAATCGGCTTGATTGCAAAACCGGTCAGTAGCAAAGCGGCCAACATTAACCCAATGGCATTGCCCGCCAGCAGGGCCAGAACCGATTTAAGTCTGCGCGTCATCGGCTGATCTCCGTCAATGAATAATATGAAACAGCCTGATAGTATCAGAGATTGCGAAACTTGCGAACCAATTTAGCCACCGGTTCTTTTTGACCTGTTGAAATCACGTGATAAAATACCTTCATCATGATCAGCCCTTCCCCCATCCATGAGAGGTGAGATGAGCGACGATCCCTATGCCGCACTTGGCGTGGCCAAAGATGCCAGCGACGCTGAAATCAAAAAAGCGTATCGGCGTATTGCCAAGGAATGCCATCCGGACTTGAAACCCGGGGACGCCGAGGCCGAAGCCAAGTTCAAGGCCGCCGCCGCGGCCTATGATCTGTTGAAAGATCCTGAGACGCGCAAACGCTATGACAATGGTGAGATTGATGCCTCGGGACAGGAACGCCCGCAACAGCAATACTATCGCGATTACGCCGAAGCCGCCGGCAACCCCTATCGCGGGCAGGCGACGGACCCGGACGACATGTCGGATATATTTGCCGAATTCATGCGGGGTCGCGGCGGATTTGGTGGGCAAGGCGGCCGCGAGTTTCACGCGCCCGGCCACAATCTGAACTTCACGCTTCAGATCAGCTTTCTGGATGCGGTATTCGGCGCCAGCCAGAAGCTGACCCTGCCGGATGGGGACCGGATCGAAGTCAAGATACCCGCAGGGATCACAAGCGGTCAGACCATTCGCCTGCGGGGCAAGGGTGCCGCTGGCTATGGTGAGGGGCCGCGCGGCGATGCGCTGGTGACAGTATCAGTCGCGGATCATCCGGTATTCGACCGTCAGGGAAATGACATTCACATCACGCTGCCCATCACGATTGATGAGGCGGTGCTGGGCGGCAAAGTGGCGGCGCCCACGATCGATGGGGGCGTAAACGTGACCGTTCCGGCCGGAACCAGCAGCGGCAGAACCCTGCGCCTGCGGGGTAAGGGCGTCAAGAAGCGCGGCTCGGCCGAACGGGGCGACCAGTTGATCGAGCTGACCATTTCAATGCCCGATCAAATCGATGATGAGTTGAGGCAATTTATGGATTCATGGCGAGAAACCCACCGCTATGACCCACGCAAAGGAATGCCGTCATGACCCGCACCCTGACCGAAGAGGAACTGATCACTGCCGTAGCCCGGCTGACTTCGACCCGATTGACAGAATATCTGGCCGCCGAAATCGTGATCCCCGAACAAACAGATCGCGGATTGGTCTATCACAGCCTCGACGTTGCCCGGCTGGAGTTGGCCTGCGAGTTGCACGACCAATACGAAATGGAGGCAGACGCAGTGTCGATGATGATTTCCCTGATCGACCAGATGCATGGGTTGCGCGCAGAACTTCGAGAGGTCCTGAACGCCGTCGCAGCGCAGCCAGATCCGGTTCGTCAGCAACTGATCAAAGTGATCGGCACCGCGAGATTTGGGTGAGAGCGGCCTAATTGTCGACCAGATACTCTTCGGGAACAAAGAATGTGTAATCTCGGTCGGCAACCGCCTCGTGGCAATCGTGGCAATACGCAACTGCGTTGGCGCGATCCCCCATCGTGTCCCCAAACAATGACCCATCCGGCATGACCATGATATAGCGCCAGTCAGCCGTAGCAGGGTTGGCGCCCTCGGCCAGTTTCTGCATGACGAACATCGCGCCGGGATGGCTTTTCCCCTCATCCGTAACGGTCACGCTGTCCTTGGCCAGCACAGACCCCACCGGAAGCTTTTCGCCTTCCGTCAGGGTTGCATAATTATACGCCATCCGGTTTGCATAGCTGTTCACAAATCGCCGACCATGGGTTTCAGATATATAGGGCGCATCGTTGTACAGCGGCCAGTTTTGGTAATTCAGAAGCAGATCCAACTGCGCTGCGGCATAGCCGCGTGCCATCCGGCGCTGCAACGAGTCATAAATTTCACGCGCGTCGTCCTTGGTCAGATCAGCCGGATTTTCGATAGCCAGATGAGCATCCTCATCATTTGACTGCGCAACAGCATCAGTTACGGCGACGGCCGCACAAGCCAAAACTAAAACAAAACTAAAGTACGGGATTTTCAATCGAAACATCATAGAGATAACCCAACTCGTAACCTGTTATGCCGCAATCGGCACACGGAGCTGAAATACAAGGTAGCCGCCGTGAACGAATTTGCCACATGCCAGCCACCGAACTCACCCTATTGTGCGCAAGTGAGCCTGGTGCATCCACACCTAGCCAATGAAACATATCAAATTTTGCATTCGATAGACAGCGCCCCAAAAATTAATTTTGTGATGCGCCGTCTATTCAGCTGCTTATCCGCGGTCGAGACCGGCCTCGGCCTCAATCTGCTTGCGCGATTTACGGGCGCGTTCGGTGGCCGATTTCAGCTGACCGCAGGCCGCCATAATGTCCTCGCCCCGCGTCTTGCGGATGGGCGAGGCATACCCGGCCTGATAGATGATATTGGCAAAAGCCCGAATACGATTGTTCGAGCTGCGCTTATACGGCGCGCCGGGCCATTCGTTGAACGGGATCAGATTGATCTTAGCCGGGATTTTGTGGCGCTTGATATGTTCGATCAGACGATGCGCATCCTCATCGCTGTCATTCACACCATCAAGCATCACGTATTCAAACGTAATCCGTTCCGAATTGGAAACCTTGGGATAGCTGGCCAAAGCCTGCAGCAACTCTTCGATATTCCAGCGTTTGTTGATCGGCACCAGCACATCGCGGACTTCATTGGTCGTCGCGTGGAACGAAATTGCCAGCAGGCAGCCAATTTCCTGCGCGGTACGCGCGATCTCGGGCACCACGCCCGATGTCGACAGGGTAATCCGGCGGCGAGACAGCGAGATACCTTCGGGGTCCATCGCGATTTTCATCGCGTCACGGACGTTCTCAAAATTGTAAAGAGGCTCGCCCATACCCATCAGAACGATGTTCGACAGCAGGCGGGTTTCGTCCTTGGGCGCTCCCGGTACCGGCCACTCGTCAAGATCATCCCGCGCCATCATCACCTGACCGACAATTTCCGCCGCCGTCAGGTTGCGCACCAGTTTCTGCGTGCCTGTATGGCAGAAGGAACAAGTCAGCGTGCAACCGACCTGAGACGAGATACACAGCGTGCCGCGATCGTCCTCGGGAATATAAACCACCTCGACCTCATGGCCGCCAGCAATACGGACCAGATACTTGCGTGTGCCATCCTCCGACACCTGTCGGGTCACAACCTCGGGGATTTCGATCACGAAATGCTCGGCCAGCTGGGTGCGATAGGCTTTGGCCAGATTGGTCATCTCGGCAAAGTCGCGCACACCCCATTGGTAAATCCACTGCCAGATCTGGCCCGTGCGCATCTTGGCCTGTTTTTCAGGCGTGCCGTGTTCGATCAGGGTTTCGCGCAGGCGATCCCGGGTCAACCCGACAAGGTTCACCTTCCCCTCCGGCAATTTGCGGGGGATGGTCATGACGTCTTGAGTGATCGGCGCTTTGGGCGACATAGGTGGGTCTCGAAGATTCTGGCTTGGAATGCGCCTCTATATAGGACTGCGCGCAAAGATCAAAAGAATTCGTCGCGCCTAATTTACAAAACGCAGCAATTCGTCAATCCGCAGGCGCCCCAATTCAATCCGGCAAGAGGTGATACCAATGCCGGTTCCCGACCCACCACCAAAAGACGCGCCGACCGCCTCGCACTGCGCATCACGATACCCGACCCAGGCGCTTTGCGCCGCCTCCATCGCAGGCGCCGCGCTTGTCCGTCCGGTCACCTCGTCCAACGCGTTGGCTGCATCCATGGCAAAGCCAAAACTATCGGTCAGCGCAGCCTCAACCCCCGCTTCCATACTGGCAACGCAAGATCCGATTTCGACTTGTGAACTTGCGTTCGTGCATTCCATTGCAGGATCCGCCACAGCCAACGTGGGGGTTAAAACAGCCATTATCACCAAACGCATGACATACTCCTCGAAGGGTCGTTAGACTAACGCGTTCAGCTTAGCACAGCGACGCCAGAGGTTACAAAAAACCGCGGGGGATCAACCCCGCGGTCATTCGAACTCCTATGCCGCCCGGACGTTTCCAGGCCAGCCGTATTGGATCACGCACCTGCTGGTGGAATAAAGCAATCCTCGGCGTCCAGCGTTTTGACCGGATCGTTTGGCCCACATTGCTCTCCCGAAACCGGGTATGTCTCAGCGGATTTATCACAAGCGCTCAGCAATACGACGGCGGTCAGCACAAACAGGCCCAAAACTTTCTTCTGCATCGATGCTTTCCTTTTCTCTCTGCTTGAACCGATTAGTTCAGTATTTCAGAGCGCGGAGCATTGACGCAGATCAAATTTATAGATGACGTTAAGTTAAGCTATGAAGGAGGGCGGTCCTATCCTGCGAAACTGGCACCACTTTGCAAGCCGGGCCACTGCCCGAGCGCTGGCGCGCTCAGTTGGTACAGCGTTTCTCGGCGTCGTCTAAAGCGGCTGTGAAGCCCAGCAATGAGAAAGTATCTTTGGTCTGAGTGCCGCGCTCGGACCGGGCGGTCAGCACTGCTTCGGTACCGCTTTTCATGGCAGCGATTACTTTTTGGTCATCACCCTCTGACGCGGGCCAGGCCCATTCGCCTTCGGTGCTGAATTCGAAGCTGTTTCCGTCGATGGATACAGATACGGTCGATCCCGCGGCAAACGGATAGCCCCCGGTGAATGAGACGCGCCCCTTCACATCGGGATCAGGTCTGAACACGACAAACAGCAGGATGTCGCTGCGCCTCACCGAAACAACGCGCCCGCCGCGCGTGTTGACGGTTTCATCCGGCGTTGCAACGCTCCAGCATTCGGTTGGGTCCTCTTCCACAAACACACTCCAGTCGGTGTTTACGGATACTCTATTGGTGCTGTCTGCCTGCTGAGCGGTTGCAGCCGTTGTCATCCCTGCCACGCACAGGCCCGCGATTACGCGGACGAGCTTTGATCCCATCTGTCCAGCCTCCTAGCTCGACCTAATACCTCATACCCACCGGAATGGCTCGCGAACCCTGACGGTTCGTCTGTAAGTTGCGTCTTCCGGTGATTGCCGACATACACACACTATCGCAAGTTTCGCCATAGGCGAAAGGGCGGTTGGCAGTTTTTTGCGCATGTTTAGGAGGGTCCCGATGACGCAGCCTGTAGCAATGACCGAACTATGGCGGGGGCCTTTACTGGAAAGCCTGCATCTGGGACATGCGGTTATCTGTGATGACACGGGTCAAATCGTGCGCAGCTGGGGCGACCCGGAGGCGATAATCTACCCCCGGTCTTCGGCCAAGATGATACAGGCCCTGCCGTTGATTACATCTGGGGCGGCCGCGAAATACGGGCTGAACAGCGAGCATCTGGCATTGGCCTGTGCCTCGCATAACGGCGCGCATATTCACACAGACAGGGTAACGTCCTGGCTGGACCATCTGGGCCTGGCTGAAACCGATTTGCGCTGTGGGCCGCAAGAGCCTCAGGATATGGCGGCGCGCGACGGGCTGATACTTGCCGACGACACGCCCTGTCAGATCCACAACAACTGCTCGGGCAAACATAGCGGGTTTTTGACGGTAGCACAGCATATGGGTGCCGGGCCGGAATATCTTGAAATCGACCACCCGGTTCAACAGGCCTGTTTGTCCGCGCTGGAAGAAACCACCGGCGAAACCAGCCCCGGCTATGGCATCGATGGCTGTTCCGCCCCGAACTTTGCCACCTCGCTGGTGGGGATGGCACGGTCGATGGCGTGGTTTGCCTCGGCGGCGGACCGGTCGGACCGGGCCAGCGATGCGGCACAACACCTGACCGCGGCGATGATCAAACATCCCGAGCTGGTGGCCGGAGAGACGCGCGCCTGTACCGAGCTGATGCGCGCCATGAACGGGCGCGCCGCGATCAAGACCGGGGCCGAGGCCGTATTCATCGCCATCATCCCTGAAAAACGCATGGGCGTCGCGCTGAAGATCACCGATGGCGCTACCCGTGCCAGCGAATGCGCCATTGCTGCCATTCTGGTCAGCCTCGGCGTACTGGAGGCCGATCACCCGGCCACCCGCACCTTTATGAACGCCACGCAATACAGCCGTCGCGGGCTTGAATGTGGCGTGATCCGACCCGCGCCGGGATTCCCCGGCTAGGGCGGCTACATCTCAATCTCGTGAATCTCGGCCACCTCGACCGAGCCTGACCCGTTCACGACCATGGGGCATCCCTTGGCCATCTCGTTGGCGGCGTCGATGCTGTCGGCTTTGATCACCGTAAAGCCGGAGACCGGGTTGGCACCGCCATTGTCGACCACACCGCCCGAACTGACGGTATAGGACTGGCCCACGGGGTTTCCGGGGATCTCCAGCGCCGGGCCCATATTCTGAAACCAGGCGCCCCAGGCGGCCATGGTCGCTTCGACCTCGGCGGGGTCCGATGGCGTGGTGCCGCCGTGATAGACAAACAGAAACTGTGGCATTTCTTTCCTCCCAGATGAAAACTTATTGCGCCAGACCGGCCAGCTTGTTCAGCGTCGAGGTCCAGCCTTTCTCGTGATTTGCGGCGATCTCGTCATCGCCCAGGTCGCGGTGATCGACGACCAGCCGCGCGCCATCGCCTGCGACTTCGATCCGCAGCGTTACATGGCTCTCGGCCCCACGCTGATCCTGATCGTCATGCCAGCCCCAGGTGAAGCCAACCGAATTGGGCGGATCGACATGGGTCACATGGCCCGAGACCTTAAAGCGCTGGCCCTCGCCATTCTCCATGACCGAATACCACGGACCAACGCGCGAAAAATCGAGAGTATGTTCGGGCACGTGCACCCCTTCGGGACCCCACCACTGCAACAGCCGTTCTGCGACACTGATCCACGCAAACAGATCCTCTGGCGGTATCGGATACGTGCGTTCCAGCTTTAGATCGGCCATGAGGTATCCCTTTCAATAGCATCGCCCAGACGATCCAGACTGCTTTCCCAGAATTGTCGTTTCGAAATGGTCCACTCCGCGATCGCGTACAGACCTTCGGGGCGGATCGAATACATCCGCTGGGTACCCTGCACCCGTTGCCGAACCAGCCCGGCCTCACGCAAAACCTTCAGGTGACGCGAGACCGCAGCACCTGACATACCGCGCCCTTCGATCAGGTCGCCTGCGGGCTGCTCTCCGTCCTGCATCAACTGTTCAACGATGGAAAACCGCGTGGCGTCGGACAAGGCGGAGAATGTGGTCAGAAGCGTACTCATGACCGCTGTTTAACATTTTTGTTAAATAAAGGGAAGCCCCGGCTTTCAGGCTTGGGCAAATTCCTGCCGCGCATAGCCCTGCAGATACAAAAGCGCGGTCAAATCGCCATGGTTGACGCGCACTTCGCATTGTTCCGCGACCGAAGGCTTTGCATGCAGCGCAACCCCGGTTCCGGCCCGGCCCAACATACCCAGATCATTTGCCCCGTCACCCACAGCGATCACATCGTTTTCGGACAGGCCCAGACGCTTGGTAATCTGTTCCAGCGCGTCGACTTTGGCCTGTCGTCCCAAAATCGGTCGCTGCACATCGCCGGTCAGCTTGCCGTTTTCGGCCAGCAGAGTGTTGGCACGGTTTTCGTCAAACCCCAATTCACTGCCCACCTTGGCAGTAAACGCCGTGAACCCGCCCGAGACCAGCGCCGCATAGCCGCCATTGGCGCGCATCGTCGCGACCAGCACCTTGCCGCCGGGCATCAGGGTGATGCGTTCGGCCAGAACCTTGCCGATCACAGCCTCATCCAACCCTTTCAGCAACCCGACCCGTTCGGTCAGCGCGCCTTCGAAATCCAATTCGCCATTCATTGCGCGGGCCGTGATGTCCTTGACGCGGTCGCCGACACCGGCCTCATCCGCCAATTCGTCGATGCATTCCTGCTGGATCATGGTGCTGTCCATATCCGCCAACAGCATCTTTTTGCGCCGCCCCTCGGCAGGCTGCACGATCAGGTCAACGCCAAGCTTCTGCAAATCACCCCAGACATCCCACTGGTTGCCCGGAAGGTCCTGCAGCGCGAACTCTGCCGCCTCATCCGGGCTGAGCCAGATGATCTCGGCCCCGCCCCAGGCATTCCGCAACGACTCGACCAGCGCCAAATCCAGCGCGCGCGTTTCGGGATTGGTCAACAGGGTGGCAACATACATAGTCTATCTCCGGCGAATTCACCTGCGATTAACGCAGATAGCCCCCGATCGCCAGAAGACAGTTTGTCCGCAGCAACCTCTGGCACATCATGCGGACAGAACGGCGACCGATTGCGCCATTCAGGGCTTTACCAGCACGCCATTCCAAGACAGATTCGCCGGGACTGGACAGAAAGGACCTTGGTAGATGGGCAACCCGCTTTACGATCGCTTGTTTGGCATACACGCGGGCAAAGAGACGCCTTTCCTGCATCTGCCCAACGGTCAGGTGCTGACCCATTCTGAATTCTTGGACATGGCCTCTCGGTTGGCCAATACCCTAGTCGGCTTTGAGCTCGAACCCGGACAACGCGTTGCGGTTCAGGTGGAAAAGTCGCCCGAAGCGCTTGCGCTGTTTGCTGCTTGTGTGCAGACCGGTCTGGTTTTTCTGCCACTCAACACTGCCTATACGGTCAGCGAACTGAGCTATTTCATCGAAAACAGCGGCGCTGCGCTGGTGGTCTGCGATGATGTAAATAAGGCTGGACTGGCACCCGTCGCCGCCGCCCAGAAGGCACGACTTGAAACGCTAAACGCTGATGGATCCGGCAGCCTGATGCGGCGTGCGCTGGGTATGCTGCCTGCTTTCGAGCCGGTCAACCGCACCGAGGATGATCTGGCCGCCTTCCTGTACACGTCCGGCACGACCGGCCGATCCAAGGGCGCGATGTTGTCACAGGCCAATCTGCTGTCGAATGCCGAAACATTGGTACGGGAATGGCGGTTTACCGACGATGACGTGTTGCTGCATGCTCTGCCAATCTTTCACACTCATGGGCTGTTCGTGGCAACCAACGTGGTACTGGCTTCGGGCGGGTCGATGATCTTTCTGCCGAAATTCGATCAGGATGAGGTACTGCGGCATTTGCCTGATGCAACCGCGATGATGGGGGTTCCGACCTTCTACACCCGTCTGTTGGATGACGACCGGTTCACCGGCGATCTGGCACGTCATATGCGGCTGTTCATCTCGGGCTCGGCCCCAATGCTGGCCGAAACGCATCAGCAGTTTGAAGCCCGCACCGGGCACCGCATTCTTGAACGCTACGGTATGACCGAGACCAACATGAACACCTCGAACCCCTATGACGGTGAACGCCGCGCCGGATCCGTGGGGTTCCCCTTGCCGGGCGTTGAGCTCAAAGTGACCGACTCTGAGACGGGTGAAACCTTGCCACAGGGCGAAATCGGCATGATCGAGGTGCGTGGCCCCAACGTCTTTCAGGGCTATTGGGAAATGCCCGAGAAGACCGCAGCAGAGTTGCGCGAGGACGGGTTCTTTATCACCGGCGACCTTGGACGTGTGGACGCGGACGGCTATGTCCATATCGTCGGACGCGGCAAGGACCTGATCATCTCGGGCGGGTACAACATCTATCCCAAAGAGGTCGAACTGGTGCTGGACGACCAGCTCGGTGTTCTGGAAAGCGCAGTTATCGGCGTGCCCCATCCGGATTTCGGCGAAACCGTGTTAGGCCTGTTGGTAGCCGATCCAAACAAGTCGCCCGACCTCGAGGCCATCATGGCAAGCGCACAGACCCAACTGGCGAGATTCAAACATCCCCGCAAGCTGATAGTGCTGAACGAATTGCCGCGCAATACGATGGGCAAAGTGCAAAAAAACGCGCTACGCGAAGCTTACAAAGACCTGTTTACCGAAGACTAGGTCTCAGCGGCGCGCGCCCCTGTGCGGTCAGCAACCAGCAATCACGGCCCTCGAACACGGCAGTGGCCAACGGATGACCATAGCCCGCGCCCGCATCCAAATTGATCCGATTGCCGCAATGTTCCGCCGCATCCACAGGGGTGTGACCATGCACGATCAGCCAGGGGTGCGGGCCAGATTCAACCAAAAATTCCTGCCGTATCCAAACCAGGTCATCTTCGGATTGCTGCGACAGTGGAAGACCGGGCCTGATGCCAGCGTGGACGAACAGCAGCTCATCCTCTTGATGGTAAACTGGCAAAGCGTTGATGAAATCCAGATGTGCTGGCGGTACGGCGGCACAGGCCCGTTCATGGACCTGATAGATGCGGTCATTGTCCGTGACTTCCACCCCGTAGGAGGCCAGCGTTTCCCGACCACCCAGCCGTGGGTTCAGCCAGCTCAGCGTGACGGGTAGTTGCTTATCTGCAATTTCGCGCTCTTGCACGAAGCGAGCCATCATACGGTCGTGGTTGCCCTTGACCATGACCCAGTTGCGCCCCGCCTTTTGGCCTTCGATCAGCAGGTCCAGCACGGCGCGGCTGTTCGGGCCCCGGTCGACATAGTCACCCAGAAACACAATCTTTGCATCTGGCCCGCCATCGGCCTCGATCCGCGACAGCGCAACCTGCAGCATGCCGAGCTGGCCGTGGATGTCACCGATTGCATAAATTGGCGAGGACATGGAAAACCCTAAATCAACAGGAACACCCTGCTTGTGACGCGTCTTGGCGACCGGGAAAAGGAAATACCCACGCCTTGGAAGACGCGGGTATGAAGTGTCTCAGATATTCAACACCGCCTCAGGCAACGTCGAACTCCAGCGGTTTGATTTGCGTGAACAGGCCGGTTTCGGCCAGCTTTGCCCGCGCCTCGGCTGGTACGGGTTCATCAACATACAGCAGCGCAATCGCTTCGCCGCCCGCTTCGGACCGGCCAAGGGTAAAGTTGGCGATGTTCACATTGCTTTCGCCCATGGTCTGGCCCAACGCACCGATGATACCCGGGACATCCTCGTTGGTGGTGTACAGCATATGCGCGCCGACCTCGGCGTCGATATTGATGCCTTTGATCTGGATGAAGCGGGGTTTGCCGTCGCTGAACACCGTGCCACCGATGGAACGCTCGCGCTTTTCGGTCACGACAGTAACCTTGATGTACCCCTCGAAGGCACCCGATTTATCCTGATTGGTGGTCGAGATCTTGATGCCACGCTCTTTGGCTACCACAGGGGCAGAGACCATGTTCACCTCGGGGTTGAACTTTTTCATGATCCCGGCCACGGCCGAACAGTTCAGAGCCGCAAGGTTCATCTCAGCCGCGACACCGTCATAGAGAATGTTGATCGCCTTGATCGGCTCATCCGTCATTTGACCGATGAAGCTGCCCAGATGTCCGGCCAGTTTGATCCACGGCCCCATAACCTTGGCTTCTTCGGCGGTGACGGACGGCATGTTCAGCGCGTTTTCCACCGCGCCGGTCAGCAGATAGTTCGAGATCTGCTCGGCCACCTGCAGCGCCACGTTTTCCTGCGCCTCGGTCGTGGCGGCACCCAAATGCGGGGTACAGACGACATTGGGCAGGTTGAACAGCGCGTTGTCCTTGGCCGGTTCTTCGCTGAACACGTCAAAGGCGGCACCGGCAACGTGACCGGATTGCAGAGCCTCGGCCAGCGCCTCTTCATCGACCAAACCGCCACGGGCGCAGTTGACGATACGCACGCCCGGTTTGGTCTTGGCCAGATTCTCGCGGCTCAGGATGTTGCGAGTCTGATCGGTCAGCGGCACATGCAAGGTGATGAAATCGGCACGGGACAGCAGTTCGTCCAGCTCAACCTTTTCAACACCCATCTTGGCGGCCTTCTCTTCACCCAGATAAGGGTCATAGGCGACAACCTTCATTTTCAGGCCCAGGGCACGTTCGCAGACGATCCCGCCGATATTGCCCGCACCAATGACGCCCAAGGTCTTGTTGGTCAGCTCGATCCCCATGAACTTGGACTTTTCCCATTTGCCCGCATGGGTCGAAGTACTGGCCTCGGGGATCTGCCGCGCCACGGCGAACATCATCGCAATCGCGTGCTCGGCTGTGGTGATCATGTTGCCAAAGGGCGTGTTCATCACGATGACGCCCTTCTTGCTGGCGGCATCCTTGTCGACATTGTCGGTGCCGATGCCGGCGCGACCTATGACTTTCAGCTTGTCCGCATGTTCCAGCAAGGTCGGCGTGACCTTGGTGGCCGAGCGGATGGCAAGACCGTCATACTGGCCAATCACTTCGGCCAGTTTATCTTTGTCCTTGCCCAGATCGGGCATGAAATCCACGTCGATGCCGCGGTCGCGGAAAATCTGAACAGCGGTTTCACTGAGTTTGTCAGAAACGAGTACTTTGGGAGCCATGTCTGTGGTCCTTGAATGTAATGAGATGTCCGGGCCTGAGGCGGCCCGGTGAAGATTGGGAAAGATCAGGCGGCTTCAGTTTGCGCTGCGAGCTCAGCCTCGAAGGCCCAGGCTAGCCAGGGCAACATCGCTTCGATATCCGATGTTTCGACTGTGCCGCCGCACCAGATACGCAGACCCGCAGGTGCGTCGCGATAAGCCCCGATATCCAACGCGATATTCTCGGCCTCCAACCGCTTTGCAACGGCCTTGGCGAAGGCTGCGCCGTCCCGAATGCGCGCATCGGTGAATTTCAGACAGACAGACGTATTCGACTGCGTCGCCGGGTCGTCAGCCAGGTTGGCGATCCAGTCATTCTGCTCGCAGAACGCATGCACCGCACCGGCATTCGCATCGGCCCGGCCAATCAATCCCTGCAGACCACCAACCGAGCGCGCCCAGTCCAATGCAAACAGATAGTCCTCAACCGCCAGCATCGACGGGGTGTTGATCGTGGCGCCAGAAAAGATACCATCGATCAGCTTACCGCCCTTGGTCAGGCGGAAAATCTTGGGCAATGGCCATGCGGGGGTATAGCTTTCCAGCCGCTCCACAGCGCGCGGGGAAAGGATCAGCATCCCATGCGCCGCCTCTCCGCCCAGAACTTTCTGCCAGCTAAACGTGGTCACATCCAACTTGTCCCACGGCAGGTCCATCGCGAAGGCCGCCGAAGTCGCATCGCAGATCGTCAAACCCTGACGGTCATCCGCAATCCAGTCACCGTTTGGCACCCGCACGCCCGAAGTCGTGCCGTTCCATGTAAAGACCACGTCATGGAAGAAGTCGACCGAGGCCAGATCGATGATCTGCCCATAATCGGCTGTTTTCACTTCGGCGTCGATTTTTAGCTGCTTGACCACATCCGTGATCCATCCCGAGCCAAAGCTTTCCCAGGCCAGCATCTCGACCTTGCGTTCACCCAACAGCGACCACAGCGCCATCTCAACCGCGCCGGTGTCAGACGCGGGAACGATGCCGATCTTGTAATCTGCTGGAATGCCCAGCACTTCACGCGTACCTTCGATGGCCGCTTTCAGCTTGTCCTTGCCAACAGCAGCGCGATGCGAACGGCCAAGCGCTGCGTCAGCCAGTTTGGTCAGGTCAAATGTGGGGGGTTTGGCGCAGGGCCCCGAGGAAAAGCGCGGATTTGCCGGCCGCGTTTCAGGTTTGCGCACGGCGTCATTCGATGCCGGTTGTTCGATAGTCATGTGTATTACCCTTCCAGATACACGCCCCTCGTTGGGGAGGGGTGTCCCACGGACAGAGCTAGGGTGCAGACGCAGCATCAACAAGCGAAAAAGACTCATTAGAAATCAAAAACGACAGGTTTTTATGCGCAAGTTGGGGGAGCGCGTTTCCGATAGGCGCAATTTCGTCACCGGCTCAGCGCATCGTCCTTGTTGCCTATCAGGTCAACCGAACGGCTTCACCCGTTGCCAGCGCCTGTTGTGCCGCCAACCCCATACGAACGGCCCACAGACCATCCTGCAGCGTCACATCCGGCGCGGCGCGCTCGCCTCGAACAAGCGCAAGGAACCCCTGATGCTGGTAATAGGTCGAGCCATTGTGATCCCCGGCGGCCAGCAAGCGCGGGTCAACGGGGATGTCTTGTGACACCGGCCCTTTTGGATTACGCGGGCTGACAATGACCTGCGGCACCGGCGGGTCACCCAGATGATCGGGCCAAAAGCGCCCCGGCCCCGGCACCAGCGCCTCGATCTTGGCCTGCGGTCCTGTGGCCGAGATTTCCTCTTGGTACCGCGATCCTTCGGCGAACATGCACAGTTCCAGCATCGCCCGCGTGCCGTTGGCGAAATCAACCAGAACATAACCGTGATCCAGAATATCCGGCATTTCCCCATCATAGCTTTCGTCCAGATGGTTTACCGCCTGCCCACCGCTGGCGGTGATCCGCACCGGATCGGACCCAAGGATCAGCCGCATCAGGTCGAAGAAATGGCAGCATTTCTCGACAAATGTGCCGCCGGTATTGCGGTTGAACCGGTTCCAGTTGCCGACCTTTTCCAGAAAGGGAAATCGATGTTCCCGGATCGTCAGCATCTGCACCCCGCCGGTGGATTGGAGCCCTTTGATCAAAGCAGCAATCGGAGGCATATAGCGATATTCCATCGCCACCCAGATTGGATGGGGATAGTCACGCTGCACCGTTTCCAGCCGCGCTGCATCCTGCGGATCGGTAAAAAGCGGCTTTTCCACCAACAGGGGC
Source organism: Ruegeria sp. CDSA236 (assembly GCF_059611285.1). Lineage (NCBI taxonomy): Bacteria > Pseudomonadati > Pseudomonadota > Alphaproteobacteria > Rhodobacterales > Roseobacteraceae > Ruegeria > Ruegeria sp. CDSA236. Next base: position 8,555 of record NZ_JBXWPG010000007.1, on the reverse strand, counting down.
AGTGGGCGCATCGCCGCGATGTCGCAGATTTGATCTACATGCAGGTGGTTCGGGCTGGCGATAACCAGGCAATCCAGATCCTCGATCGCCAAAAGATCCGCTACTGATCCCACCATCTCGGCCTCCGGTGCAATCTCTTGCGCGGCGCGGGCCATCTGCGGGTCGGGCTCATAGATCGCCGCCACCCGCGTGCCATCCAGCAGAGCGATATTGTGCAGGTGCTCCTGCCCCATCATGCCGCATCCGATCAGCCCGTAATTGATGGTCCGGGTCATGCGCGTTTCCTTTTACTTCAAGCGTTGAACATAGGTGGCCCGATCCGGATCGAACCAAGTTTTAGAGAATTCGACGGGTTCGGCCTGTTCTGACCAGCTGAACCGCTCGATATACCCGACCGTCTGCCCGACGGGCTTGGTGAAGCCCGTCGGTGTCCAATCGGGCAGCACCGCGATTGAAACCCTGTCTTCAGCCCGCGTGATCCAGAACCCCAACTGCTGCTGATAATAGCGATACAGCGAGTCCGACAGCAGGTCGCCGTCGATCAAACCCACTGATTCGTCGAGCCATATCTCTTCGACCGCGATGATTGTGTCATTCAAATAGCGCATCCGGCGCACGCGCGACCCCGTGGCCGCGGCTCCGAAACCGGGCAGATTGGCAGGCTTTTCCAGATGATCGACCGACAGGATATCCGCACTTGGCAAACCGCCCCCTTCGGGCAGCTCAAGCCGGAACATCGCATAGACGCTGTTCTGCGTTCCGGTCTCACGGATGTAATTGCCCGAGCCCTGAATACGTTCCAACATCCCTTTTTTCTCAAGCTCGGACAGCGATTTTCGCAGGGTCCCGACCGAGACATTCAGGTCCGCCGCCATGTCCCGTTCCGGCGGCAGGCGCTCACCGTCAATCAGACGGCCGGCCGCAATATCGCGGATCAGCAGTTCTGCAATCTGAACATATATCGGAAGGGCATTGGGGTTTCGGCTTGTGGGGGGCACGTCGGGGCGCTTCGATTGGTCACAGGAAAAATTGATACACTATTGATCTACATCAATGTGATTGCTACGCAAGAGAAAAAGCAAATCCATTGCGGAGACCGACTCAGATGACGATCGTCCCAATCACCTCCCCCGATCTGAATGCGGCCGAGGTCTCGTGGTTTTCGGCTCTGTGTTCGGATGACTATCAGTTTCTGGGGATGCCCGATGGCGATCTGCGGTCCAGCTGGGACCACTGTTCCACCATCGTGAAAGAGGCCGAGGCACAGGGGTTTCGCAACATCCTGTGCCCGTCATCCTATCAGGTCGGTCAGGACACGCTCAGCTTTGTTGCTGGATGCGCACCGATCACCGACAAGATCAACCTGCTGGCCGCGGTGCGTTGCGGTGAAATGCAGCCCATCATGCTGGCCCGCACCATCGCGACGCTGGATCACATGTTGCAGGGGCGCTTGACGGTCAACATCATCTCGTCCGATTTCCCTGGCGAAAAGGCAGACAGCGCGTTCCGTTATCAACGCTCGCGCGAAGTCGTCGAAATCCTGAAACAGGCTTGGACGCGGGATGAGATCAACCATGCGGGCGAGGTCTATAATTTCTCGGGCTTGACCACCGATCCAACCAAACCCTATCAGACCGGCGGACCGCTGTTGTATTTCGGCGGCTATTCCCCATCTGCGCTCGAACTGTGCGGAGAGCATTGCGATGTCTACCTGATGTGGCCAGAAACCAAGGATCAACTGGCCGGGCGGATGCAGGCGGTTCATGCGGTAGCCGAGAATTACAACCGGACACTGGATTACGGCTTGCGCGTTCACATGATCGTTCGCGACACCGAGGCCGAAGCGCAAGAATACGCGGATTACATCGTATCCAAGCTGGACGACGAATACGGTCGCGCCATCCGCGAACGGGCGCTGGATTCCACCTCGCTGGGTGTGGCGCATCAGGCCAAAAACCGCGATCTGGCGGATGAATACGGCTATGTCGAACCTGGTCTCTGGACAGGCGTGGGCCGGGCGCGGTCTGGCTGCGGCGCAGCGCTTGTGGGCTCCACCGATCAAGTCATGACCAAGATTGAAGACTATCAAAAGATGGGCATCCGCGCCTTCATCTTCTCGGGCTATCCACATCTGGACGAGGCCCGCCATTTCGGTGCCCGCGTGATGCCCAACCTGAAAACCTGCTCGCTGCCCGAGGAATACGGACGCGTGCCCAAAACCACCCCGGCCACCCCGCTGGGCAACGGAGTTCGCCGCTAATGCAACGTGTAAAGCTTTCAGACACGCTGGAAATGAGCCGCCTGGTATACGGAATGTGGCGCTTGGGTGATGACAGTGACACCTCGGCGGATCATGTCGAAGCCAAGATACAAGCCTGCCTGGATCAGGGCATCACCACATTCGATCAGGCCGACATCTATGGCGGTTACGCGGCCGAGGCGGTTTTGGGCAACGCCTTGCGCGCCAACCCGGCGCTGCGCGCGCGGATGGAGATCGTCACCAAATGCGACATCGTTGCGCCGATGGGCCGATACGCGGATGCGAAGGTAAAATATTATGACACATCGCGCGCGCATATCCTGAAATCGGTTGAAACCTCTCTGACCGAGATGGCAATCGACCATGTCGACCTGCTACTGATCCACCGCCCTGATCCCTTCATGGACCACCATGAGACCGGCGCAGCGCTGGACGAGGTCGTGGCCAGCGGCAAGGTGGGCGCGGTTGGCGTATCGAATTTCCGCCCGTGGGACTGGACCCTTCTGCAATCAGCTATGAAGACCCAACTGGTCACCAACCAGATCGAGATCTCGCTGGGCGAAATCCGCCCCTTCACCAATGGCGACTTGGCGTTTCATCAACAGCATGGGCAGCCGGTGATGGCGTGGTCGCCGCTGGGCGGCGGACTGCTGATGGCCGGGAACCCTCCGGTCGGCGTGGTCGCGGATGAGATCGCCGCCGAATTCGGAGTGGACCGGGCCGCAGTGGCCGTGGCCTTCCTTCTGGCACATCCTGCAGGCATCCTGCCGGTGCTGGGCACCAACAATCTGGGTCGGATCAAACAGATTTCGGACGCCTTGAAAGTCAATCTGGATCGCGAGAGTTGGTACCGCCTTTATGAGGCGGCACTGGGCCATGAGGTACCATGATGAATGCAATGTCACAGGACATGAACCATACTTTCATCCCACACAAGGATGACATCCGAACCCTGCGCGATGCGTTTGGCCGCTTTGCCACCGGAGTTACCATCGTCACCTGCAACAGCACGGACGGTCCGGTCTGCATCACTGCCAACAGTTTTTCGTCCCTGTCGCTGGACCCGCCCCTGATCATGTGGGCCGGCGACCGCAACTCGCGCCGCTTCCCCTATTTCCACAAGGCGCGCCATTTCAGCGTTCATGTACTGTCCTCTGAACAGGCCGAGCTGTGTTTCGGCTGCTCGAAAAACGCCTTTGCGTTGCGGGACATCGCCCATGGGCATTGCTCGAATGGCACCCCTCTGCTGCCGGATTGTCTGGCACGGTTTGAATGTGAACAACACGCTTATCACGACGCAGGCGATCATGTGATCGTGGTGGGCAAAGTCCTGAAGGCCAGCATAAGCGATGGAGACGCGCTGACCTTCTATGCCGGAAAACTCGGCCAATTCGCGCAGTCCTAAGCGCGCTCTGACGACTGCGGGACAAACCCGCGGCTGACATAGGGAGGAAACGCATGGGCGGACTGGCAACGATGCTGGCGCCGATTGCATTCGTGAACGAAACCGTGCTGCGATTGGGCCGCGCGGTTGGCGTCGTTGCGATTGCATTCATGGTGACCGCAATCCTGATTCAGGTATTCTTCCGATATGTGCTAGGCAACGCACTGCCCTGGCCGGATGAGGCCGCCCGGTTCTGCATGCTCTGGATGACGGGTCTGATGGCCCCGACCGCATTTCGCCGCGGCGGGTTCGTGGCCATCGACATGGTGCCCCTGATGCTTCCGCGCGTATTGGGACAGATACTGATGCTCGCGCTGCTGTTCGTGTCACTGGCGGTGCTGCTGGTGGCGGTTAAGATCGGCTGGTCCGAAGTGACCGGGTTCGGGGGCAAATTCGCAACCGCCGCATTGTATATTCCCACCTCATTTGGCTTTGACGAATGGTACCGCGTCCCGCGCAGCTGGATGATGGCCTCGCTGCTGGTGGGGGTGGCCCTTCTGATCGTAGTAAATGTTGAGCTGATCCTGCGCGCGATTGTCTCGCTATTGGGGGGCGCAGACCTGCTGCCTGAAATTGCCGACGCACCGGTGGGGGCTGAATAGATGTTGATTTGGTTCCTGCCCACCTTCCTTGTCTTTCTGATGATCGGCCTGCCGGTCTTTTTCGCCCTTTTGGCCGCCCCGGGTATCCTGCTGTGGCTGAATGGCCAATCCAATGACATCACCCTGCTGTACCGCAATGTCTATAACGGCATGGACAGCTTTCCCCTGATGGCAATCCCTTTCTTCATGCTGGCCGGAGAGCTAATGAACCGCGGCGGGATAACCATCCGTCTGGTGGAATTCAGCCAAGCCTTGATGGGCCATTTTCGCGGCGGGTTGGCGCATGTGAACGTGCTCAGCTCGATCCTGTTTGCGGGACTTTCAGGCTCTGCCGTGGCGGATACATCAGCGCTGGGTTCAATGCTGATCCCGGCGATGGAGAAGCAGGGCTATACCCGCAAATTTGCCGCGGCAATCACGGCGGCCAGTTCCGTCATAGGCCCGATCATCCCGCCTTCTGGCATCATGATCATCTATGCCTATGTCATGGGCGAAAGCGTTGCGGCGCTGTTTCTGGCCGGGATCGTGCCGGGCGTAATGGTTGGCGTTGGCCTGATGCTGATGATCAAATTCATGGCCGACAAGTATGATTTTCCCGTTGCCAGCCGCAAATACACATGGGGTGAACGGGGTCAGGCCAGCCTCAAGGCGTTCTTTCCACTGCTGACTCCGGTGATCATTCTGGGTGGTATTCTGGGCGGTATCTTTACACCGACCGAAGCCGCAGCGGTGGCCGTCGGCTATGCCTTTCTGATCGGCTTTTTCATCCTGCGCACCCTGACGCTCAAAGAAGTGCCCGAGATCCTCAGCAATGCCGGCCTGACCTCTGCCGTCGTTCTGCTGCTGGTGGGGGCGGCGATGGCGTTCAAAACCGTGGTCAGCCTCAGCCATGCGCCAGAACAGCTGGCCTCGCTGATCCTCAGCCTGTCGGAAAACCCGCTGATCCTGCTGTTTCTGATCAACCTGCTCTTGTTCGTTGTCGGCATGTTTCTGGATGCCGGGCCTGCGATCATCATTCTTGGGCCGATCCTAGGACCGATCTTTACCAGCCTCGGCGTCGACCCGATCCACTTTGCCATCATCATGAGCGTCAACCTGACCGTTGGTCTGGCCACACCGCCCATGGGGCTGGTGCTGTTCGTGGCCGCCGCCGTGTCGCGCGAAAAGGTTGAAACCATTGCCAAGGCGATCCTGCCGTTTCTGGCCGTCGAAATCATCGTGATCTTTCTGATCACCTACATCCCCGCATTATCCATGACGATCCCGAGGATAACGGGATTTGCCAACTAACTGAGTTCCACAGGGAGGAAACGCATGCTCAGAACCTTTATCAAAACCGCAGCGGTGGCCACGTCGCTGGTCGCCGCATCAGCCATCGCGGCCACGGCAGCGGATTATACGCTGCGCGCCACGGCCAACTCGAACGAAAATGACGAGGATTATGACGGTCTGATCGTTTTCAAGAACTATGTCGAAGCCGCTTCGAACGGCGCGATCGAGGTCGAGCTGTTCATCGGTACGCAGCTGTGTTCGAACGGCGCGGAATGCCTGCAGGGTGTGGCCGATGGAACCATCGACATCTATATCTCGACCTCGGGCGGGGCGTCAGGCATCTTTCCCTATGTCCAGGTCCTCGACCTACCCTACCTGATGGCGGATGACCGGATTGCCGAGCACGTTCTATCCGGCGATTTCACCCGCACCATGCGCGACATGGCGCTTGAGGATTCCGGCGGCGCGATCCGTCTGATGACCATCGGCAACACTGGTGGCTGGCGCAACTTTGCCAACACCCAGCGTCGCGTGGCTGAACCAGCTGATATGGAAGGGTTGAAAATCCGCACCGTGGTCGCTGACCTGCCACAAGAGCTGGTTAAAGCCTTGGGTGCATCGCCCACCCCGATCCCGTGGCCGGAACTGTTCACCAGCTTTCAAACCGGTGTGGTTGAAGGCTCCAAGAACGGCATCACCGACATCATGGGCATGAAATTCCCCGATGCAGGCCTGCAATATGTCACCCTGGACGGCCATGCCTATATGGGCGCTCTGTGGTGGATGAATAACGCCAAGTTCCAGGAGATGCCCGAAGACATGCGCCGTGTCGTGGTCGATGGGTTCTATGCGCTGCAGCAGGCCACCTTTGCCTCACCCAAGCGCAAGTCGATCCAGGCCTATGAGGATTTTGTCGCCGGTGGCGGTGATCTGTACGTGCCGACCCCCGAGCAGAAAGCCGCGTTCAAAGAGGCGGCAACCCCGGTCTACGAGTGGTTCCAAACCAACGTCGGTCGTGGTGATGAGGTCTTCACCGCGCTCACCGAAGCCGTTGCAGCGGCCGAGGCAGACGTCAACGCATCGCGTGACGCGGACCTGAACTAAGCCATTTTGGGTCGGGCGTTTGGCCCGACCCTCACCGAAACGGGTACATCCACCCTTTATAGTCGTTGACCAGAACATGGGCTCTTTCAATCTGCTCCGGCGACATTTTCTTGACCACTTCCTCAAGGCTGATTGCCGCGTCGGGATCGCCGCCAATGGCGCTGAGCGTGTACCACATGTAAGCCCGCACAAGATCGGGCGCAGGCATGCCCAGACCCAGTTCGTAATACCAGCCGATCCCCGATTGTGCGCCCGGATGCCCCTTCATCGATGCGCGCAGATACCATTCAAAGGCCCGTTCATAATCCTGCTCGACTCCAAGACCCAACCCGTACATCACGCCGATCAATTCCTCGGCCTCGGCATTGCCGGATCGGGCGGCGGGCAGCAGTTCCTCGCGCGCGGCCTCGAACGCGCCGGCCTCCATCATGTCACGCGCCTGTTCCAGCTCGGCCAGCGCAGGGGTCGCAAGCATACACAGGGCAAATATAATCTGGCGCATGGGATTGCTTTCCTTTTCGCCGGCGCAGCCGCAGCGCAAGAGCTGCCACGCCCGCTGACCGATGATGATTTCCTGTCCTTTGATATGGAACAGGCCGCCATCGGTCATCAACTGTTTTACGATCCAATCCTGTCGGGCAATCAAAACATCGCCTGCGCCCATTGCCACCATCCCGATTTCGGAACATCCGACGGCCTGTCGCTGGGTATTGGCGAAGGCGGTCAGGGGTTAGGCCCCGATCGCACGCCGGGCACTGGGTCCGACAAAATCCGCAAGCGTATTCCCCGAAATTCGCCCGGCCTTTGGAACCTCGGGGCGAAGGACATCCATACTGTTTTCCATGACGGACGACTGAGTATCTCGGATGTCTATGGCAACGGCTTCAACTCTCCGGCGCAGGAATGGTTGCCCGCGGGATTGAATTCTCTGCTGGCCGCGCAGGCGCTGTTTCCAATGACATCCCAGTTTGAGATGGCAGGAAATGTGGCTGAAAACGAAGTGACCGGCGCGGTACATGACCGGATAGACAAGGGCTGGCCGATTCTGGCGAAACGCGTCCGTACCGACCCGCGATACGGCCCCGCCATGACCCGCGCTTTTGATGAGATCGAAACGCCTGAAGACATCACCATCACCCAGATCGCCAATGCTCTGGCCGCTTTCATGGCCATCGAATGGCGCAGCACCGACAGCCCGTTTGATCAATATCTGGCTGGGAACACCGATGCTCTGACACCAACCCAAAAGTCCGGGATGGCCCTGTTCTACGGCAAGGCGCGCTGTGCCACCTGTCACTCTGGCCCGCTATTGTCGGATCAGAAGTTCCACGCGCTGGCCCTTCCGCCCTTTGGCCCCGGTCGCACCCGGCAATGGGACCCCAACGTGCGGGACGTAGGGCGCATGGGCGAAAGCGACCAGCTAGAGGATGCGTATCGCTTTCGCACCCCCATGCTGCGCAATGTCGCCCTAACCGCGCCTTATGGCCATAACGGAGCCTTTCCTGACCTCGACAGCATCATTCGCCATCATCTGAACCCGCAGGACAGCCTTGCGCATTGGACTCCCGAGATGGCCGCCTTGCCCAAAGTCCCGTGGCTGCAACAGGTTGATTTTGCGGTGTGGAACGATCGGTTCGAACTGGCGCGACAGCGTCGTCAGGTCGACATCATCCCGATGGAGCTATCAGACGTCGAGACCAGCGAGTTAGTGGCCTTCCTGAACGCCCTGACGGGCACAAGCGTGGACACGCCGCCATTTGGCGTGCCCAAGGGGTTCGAACCCTGATATCAGCCTCTTACTCTGCGGCTTCTTCGTAAGCGTCCATTGGTGGGCATGTGCAGATGAGGTTTCGGTCTCCGTATGCGTTGTCGA